>NZ_DATLWX010000020.1:0-137481 GCF_035576065.1 Nocardioides sp. | reverse complement strand
GACCTCGAGGCTGTCGCCTATGCGCTCAACAATCGGCCCCGCAAGGTCCTCGGGTGGAAGACACCTGCTGAGGTCTTCGAGGAGCAACTACGCTCCCTTCAACAACCCGGTGTTGCATCGACCAGTTGAACTCGCCCAATTTCGAAGCCGGAAGTTCGTCCGCGCTCTGGGCCACCACGACATGGTCGGATCCATGGGCAGAGTCGGTGCCGCCGGTGACAACGCCGCCATGGAGAGCTTCTTCAGCCTGCTCCAGAAGAACGTCCTCAACAAGAAGACCTGGGCCACTCGCGAGGAACTGCGGATCGCGATTGTGACCTGGATCGAAAGGACCTACCACCGCCGCCGCAGGCAGGACTCGCTGGGCCGATTGACCCCCATCGAGTTCGAGACCATCATGACCCCACCGGCCACCCAGGCCGCGTGACCCAACCTGTCACCTGATCGTGCAGCAGACCCTCTAGAGGGCTCGCAATGTGTGTTGGATCGGCCCGGGGCCGGGGCTCCCGGGGGCGTTCATGAGGCTGGACACACGTGCAACCGTCCGGATCTAGCCGATGAGCGTGTGCCAGCGGCCACTTGTCTTCACAGCCGCGACCAACGAAGGTGTAAGCGAGGTGGGCCGGTGCTGAGCACCGCAGGCTAGCCGACCCCTTACCGTGCCTTCGACCTCGTCCGTCGAGGATAGGCGCTCGGTCAAGGACTGCGAGTGCATCCGCTCATGCCTCGATGCGCTCGTCCGCTCATGCCATGTGCCGATGTCACTTCAGACAGTCACAGGAGGGTCCTTCGCGGGGCAAGGGCAGGGGTCGGCACAACGTGTGTCCCATACTGACGGCGTGCGAACTGCGAAGCCGGACGGCTATCAATCCTGGAGTGGACTCGTCTACGGCTTGATCGGAGGCGTCCTCTTGGTACTGGGCGCACCCATCGTGGAAGACGCCACGCGAAGGTCAAGGAGTGGATCGCTGGGCCCGGACGACGCCTACACGCTCGGCGTGGCGCTCGTGGCAAGCGGCCTCTATTTCATGGTGGCAGGCGCCGTGGCATTTGGCATCCAGCTCACCAAGGACTGACCTAACACTCCTCACCGGCGCGTGCGCGCCCTGACGGAACGCTCTCGCTGTAGGTGCGAACCCTCGACGTCTATCGATGTGACGACGACACACCAGCGAATCGCGCCACGAGGTAGGGCGCCCGGATCTCCCGCTGGTAGGAATGGTGCCCCGGCTGGGACTCGAACCCAGACTGAGTCGCTTTTAAGGCGAATTCCTCTGCCGATTGGGATACCGGGGCGTGACCTGCTGCGGCTCAGTCTCGCAGTGCGGCCAGTTCCTTCGCCCGCAGGAAGACCTCGTCCAGCATGTCGGGGGTCAGCCGACCGGTGAAGGTGTTCTGCTGGCTCGGGTGGTAGCACCCCAGCAGCGTGAGCGGGCCGATCTCCACCTCGGCCGCGTGGCCGAACTTCGGCCGCGGCCGGGGCACCTCGAGGCCGACGCTGGCGAGCGCGCGCAGCGCCGCCGCCCAGCCGTAGCCGCCCAGGGCGACGACGACCTTCAGGTGGGGAAGCACCATGTCGATCTCGGCACGGAGCCACGGTTCGCACGTGTCCCGCTCAGCGGTGGTGGGCATGTTGGCCGGTGGCGCGCACCGGACCGCTGCGACCATCCGGGCGCCGATCAGTCGCTGGCCGTCACCGGCGTGGGTGCTGGTGGCCTGCGCCGCGAGGCCGACCCGGTGCAGGCTGGCGAACAGCCAGTCGCCGCTGCTGTCGCCGGTGAAGACCCGACCGGTGCGGTTGCCGCCGTTGGCAGCCGGCGCGAGTCCCACGATCAGGAGGCCGGGCTCGGGCTCGCCCCAGCCGGCGATCGGTCGCCCCCAGTAGGGCTGGTCCGCGAACGATGCCCTTTTGACGTGGGCGACGTCCTCGCGCCAGCGCACGAGTCGCGGACACGCCGAACAGACGCTCACCCGGGCCTCGATGTCACCCAACGAGTCGGCATCGGCCAGGCGGCGTACTTGCGCAGCCGTGCGGGCCACCGACGTGTCCGGCCGCGCTGGGTCGTCCGGCCAACCCGTGCCGGGCGGCACAGGCGAGGCGAACAGCTCCCCGGTCAGCGGGTGGGGGTGCCGGATCATGGGCGCATCGACCACGCGATCCCCTCCAGGATGTCGGCCTCGCTCACGAGCAGGGTCTCGAGGTTGGTACGCCGCAGCACCCTCGACGCGATCAGGGCCCCGGCGTCGATCACGTCTGCACGGCCCGGGTGCATGTAGCCCAGAGCCAGTCGCTCCGCGACGGTCAGAGCCACCAGCCGGTCGACGTACGCCAGGACGTCGTCCACCCGGTGCACCGACCGGTCGATCGCCTCGGGGTCGTAGGTGGGGAGGTCGAGCACGCCGGCCGCGATCGTGGTCATCGTGCCGGCGATGCCGACCACCGTGGACGCGGCCCCGAGGTCGACCCCGCAGGCGTCCAGCTGGTCGTCGATGTCGCGCACCACGGCACCGATCTCCTCGCGGGTTGCCGGGTCGTGCCGGACGTGACGCTCGTGGAGCCGGACCGAGCCGATGTCCATCGACCTCGACGCCAGGACGGTGTCACTGCCCGGCGCGGTGTCGTCCCCCAGGACCACCTCGGTCGAACCGCCGCCGATGTCGATGACCAGCACCGGCCGGGGTGTGTCGTCGGTGATGTTGCTCATCGCGCCGGCGAAGGCGACTGCTGCCTCCTCCTCGCCCGACAACACCTCGGGTTCGACGCCCAGTCGCGAGAGCACGCCTGCCCTGAACTCGGCGGCGTTGCTGGCATCGCGGGTCGCGGACGTCGCGCAGAAGCGGATCCGGTCCACTCGGTGCTGACCGATCAGCGCGGCGTACGAGTCGATCGCGGCGAACGCCCGCACCAGCGCCTCACCGGCGAGGCGACCGGTGGCGTCGACACCCTGTCCGAGCCGGACCATGGCGGACTCACGAGCGGCGACCTCGAGGCCGGCGTCTGTGTGGGTGCCGATCAGCAGCTTGATGGTGTTGGTGCCGCAGTCGATGGCGGCCACGGTCGTCATGGGTCACATTGTGACCTGCCGGGTGGACCCGACGGCTCGACGCACGGGCCGGCCTCCCACCAGTCGCCGAGGAGGTCCAGCACCTCGTCGCCGAGCGGGTTGACGCCCCGCCCCTGCGCCAGCGACTGGCCGGCGAGGACGTGCAGGCACTTGACCCGGTCGGGCATGCCGCCGGCGGAGATGCCCTCGACCTCGGGCACGTCACCCAGCTTCGCGCGGAACTCGAGGTAGGCCTCGTGCGCCGCCGCGTAGGCGGCAGCCAGCTCCGGGTCCTCGCTCAGCCGGTCCTGCATCTCCTTCATCAGCCCCGATCCCTCCAGGGTGCCGATCCGCGACGCCGCCCGCGGACAGGTGAGGTAGAAGGTCGTCGGGAAGGGAGTGCCGTTCGGCAGCCGCGGCTCGGTCGTCACGACGTCGGGGTTGCCGCAGGGGCAGCGGTGACCGATGTCGTGGATCGCCCGCGGCTCGCGGCCGAGCTGCGCGGCGATGGCGCTCTCGTCAGCGGGATCGATCATCCGCTCTTGGCCACGCCATCGATCTCGGTGGCCGGACCCTCGCTGGGGACCGGCGGGTTGCCGGCGAGCTCGACCGAGGCCCAGGCCTCCGACCACCACGCGGTGGGGACGGTCTTGATCACCTCGTCGGGATCGCTCAGCGACGCCTGGCTCTCCAGAGGGTTGCCGGCCTCGTCGAGGACGATCAACCCGGTCTCACCTGGCATCAGGTAGCCGAAGCGCGCCCGGGCCTGCGCCTTGTTGAATGCGGGGTCCTGCCAGCGCTGCTTCTCACGCTCAAGGGCGTTGATCGCCGTCTCCCGCTCGGCGATGGACTGCTTGAGGTCGCCGATGTGGGCACGCTGCTGGAGGTAGGCGCGCAACGACGAGGCGTACGACACGGTCAGCACCGCCAGCACGAGCACCAGCACGGCCGCGCGTCCGGTGAACCGCGGGCGCCGCGGGCCCTGGGGGCCCGGCGACGCCAGCGGACCTTGCGGACCCCGCGGGCCACGGGGTCCCGCATCCGCGCCGGTCTCCTCCGGGGTGGTGGTACGAGCGCGCGACGAACGCCGGTCGGAACGGCTCGTGCGCGAGCCCGGCCGCTTGCTGCCGCCGGGCCCGGCCCCGGGAGTACGGCGCTGGGAAGACATGTCCAGCAGTCTGCCTCGACCGCCGCGCGAATCCGTGGGGAACGCGCCGAGGTCAGCCGGTGAAGCGTGGGAATGCGGCCGCCCCGGCATACCGCGCAGCGTCGCCGAGCTCGTCCTCGATGCGGAGCAGCTGGTTGTACTTCGCGACGCGCTCGGAACGCGCCGGCGCCCCGGTCTTGATCTGGCCGCAGTTGGTGGCGACCGCCAGGTCGGCGATGGTGGTGTCCTCGGTCTCGCCGGAGCGGTGGCTCATCATGCAGCGGAAGCCGTTGCGGTGGGCCAGGTCGACCGAGTCGAGCGTCTCGGTGAGCGAGCCGATCTGGTTGACCTTGACCAGCAGCGCATTGGCCGACTTCTCCGCGATGCCGCGGCCCAGGCGTTCCACGTTGGTGACGAACAGGTCGTCGCCGACGATCTGCGTCTTGTCGCCCAGCAGGGCGGTGAGGGTCTGCCAGCCCTCCCAGTCGTCCTCGTCGAGCGGGTCCTCGAGGGAGACGATGGGGTAGTCCGCGACCAGTGCGGTGTAGTAGTCGATCATCGCCTCGGAGGACTGCTTCTTGCCCTCGAAGGAGTACTTCTTCTTGTCGTGGAACTCCGAGGCGGCGACGTCGAGAGCCAGCCCGAAGTCCTTGCCCAGCTTGAACCCGGCGCTCTTGATGGCGTCGGCGATCAGGTCGAGCGCAGCCCGGTTGGAGGCAAGGTCCGGGGCGAACCCGCCCTCGTCGCCGACGCCCGTGGCGAGCCCCTTCTTCTTCAGCACGGCCTTGAGGGCGTGGTAGACCTCGGCGCCCTGCTGCAGCGCTTCGGAGAAGGTCGCGGCACCGATGGGGGCGATCATGAACTCCTGCACGTCCACGTTGGTGTCGGCGTGCGCGCCACCGTTGAGGATGTTCATCATCGGCACCGGCAGCAGGTGGGCGTTGGGTCCGCCGACGTAGCGGAACAACGGCAGCCCGGCCGACTCCGAGGCGGCGCGGGCCGTGGCCAGCGAGGCACCCAGGATCGCGTTGGCGCCGAGCTTGGCCTTGTTGGGGGTGGCGTCGAGGTCGAGCATCGTCTGGTCGACGAGGCGCTGGTCGTCGGCCTCGAGACCGACGATGGCACCCGAGATGCCGACAGCGACCGACTTGACGGCCTTCTGGACACCCTTGCCGAGGTAGCGCTTCCCGCCGTCGCGCAGCTCGACGGCCTCGAAGGCGCCAGTCGACGCCCCGCTGGGGACTGCCGCCCGACCGAAGGCACCGTCGTCGAGGAGGACCTCGACCTCGACAGTGGGGTTGCCTCTGGAGTCGAGGATCTCGCGGGCGCCGACAGCTGCGATGGAAGCCATGTTCAGGTGCTCCTGGGGTCGAGAAGTGGGTCAAGAGTCGAGTGAGATCACCCTAGCCGTCGCTCGCCGCGTCGATTTCGCGGCGTACGGCGTCGCGCAGAGCCTGCTCCGGATCGACGTCCTCCGCCCGGGCCTGCCGGACGAGGTCCAGCAGCCGCTTCCCCAGTCGCTCCGCCGACCGTTCGTCGGGAGTGTCGGGGACGTCCGACGACCCGGCCGCCCCGACGACCGGGTCGTCGGACGTCCCGCTCGAGGCCGCACGGCCCGGCTCGGAGGCGGCGCTGAGACCGGAGCGTTCCAGCCGCTCGAGCACCTTGTCGGCGTACAGCAGGGCCGGCAACCCCGGAGGCAGTCCGTCGGTGACGGAGGAGCGGTGCTTCTCGCCGGCCTTCGCGTGTTGCCACTGCTCGTTGACCTCGGCGGCCGAGAGCGCCCCGGGCCCGTCAGGACCGGGAGCGAAGACGTGGGGGTTGCGCCGCACCATCTTCTCGGTGAGCCCAGCGGCGACGTCGTCGATGGTGAAGTGGCCGGCCTCGCTGGCGATCGCAGCGTGGAAGTAGATCTGGAGGAGGACGTCCCCGAGCTCTTCGCGCAGGTGTTCGGGGTCACCGAGGTCGATGGCCTCCAGCGTCTCGTGGGTCTCTTCGAGGAGGTAGCGAGCGAGCGACCGGTGGGTCTGCTCGGCCTTCCACGGACACTCCGCCCGCAGTCGCCGCATCACCTCGATGAAGTCGACGAGCGGCTGGCCCTCAGTCACCGCAGCGCTGGCTGGCGGGCAGGGAGCGAGCGTAGGCGGACGTGGCTTCCGGATCGGGCTCGGCTGCGAGGTTGGCCAGGCCGGCGCGCGCCTCGTCGCTGACGGCGAAGGACAGGCTGGTGTCGACCGGGGTCAGCGTTCCGTCGCGGACCTCCAGGCCGTACTTCGGGTCCAGCTCGATGTCGTTGGCGCCTGTCCACGTGGTGAAGACATCGGCGCCAGCTTGCGCAGCCTGCTCCTCGGTGGGCTCTGCGATGCCCTCGTCCATCAGCTTCGCGCGCCCGACCTGTGCCTCGACGTCGGCGACCAGCGCCGGCGTGCTGGCCAGCTCGATGTAGTCCTGACGGACGTCCTCCGGCATCAGGGCCGCAGCGCGGGTGCTCTCCCCGACGGCATTCTGATAGGTCCCGGACGTGGTGACGTCGTAGTCCTCCGCGATCTGCTCTGCTTGCGCACCCTCGACCATCAGTTGAACAGCGATCTGGCGAATCTCGCTCAGCGCGACGTCCGCGCTCTCCGCCTCGATCTGGTCGGAGAACGCCGTGCAGAGGTTTTGGGTCACGTCGTTGATGCGCGACGTGCTGATCGTCTCGTCACCGACGCTGGCACCGACGCCCGGCGAGGCGCTGCCGGCACAACCGCTCAGCATCAGGGCGGACAGGCCCACGGCAACGGCGGTCAGGGGGCGGTGCTTGCTCACGAATTCACTCCGGATCACGGCGAGGTGGTGGATGGATCGATGATGTCGTCGATCACATGTCGGGCCCATTCAAGCAGGGCGATCCCGTCGATCGGCTTCGCCCCGAGCACACCGGTCACCGGGCGCGGGACCAGGATGGCGCTGACCGGTGCCTTGACGATGCTCTTGGGATAGACCCGGTTGAGGCGGACGACCCGGGAGTCGGGCAGGTCGACCGGTGCGAACCGGACGAACTTCCCGGCCAGGGTGATCTCGGTGACCCCGGCCTGTCGGGCGCGGGCCCGGAAGCGGGCGACGATCAACAACGACTCCACCTCGATCGGTGGCTCTCCGTAGCGGTCGGCCATCTCCTCGCGCAGCCGGTCGACGTCCTCGTCGGCCCGGACCTCTGCGAGCCGCTTGTACATCTCCAGCCGCAGCCGCTCCGAGGGGATGTAACCGTGCGGCAGGTGGGCGTCGACGGGCAGCTCGATCCGGACCTCCCTGGCTTCGGCCTCCCCCTCCCCCTTGAAGTCCTGCACGGCCTCGCCGACGAGCCGGACGTAGAGATCGAACCCCACGTCGGCGATGTGTCCCGACTGCTCGCCACCCAAGAGGTTGCCGGCTCCTCGGATCTCGAGGTCCTTCATCGCGATCGCCATACCGCCGCCGAGGTCGGAGTGCTGGGCGAGCGTCGCCAACCGCTCGTGGGCCGTCTCGGTGAGCGGCTTGTCGGCCGGGTAGAGGAAGTAGGCGTAGGCCCGCTCGCGGGAGCGGCCGACGCGACCACGCAGCTGGTGGAGCTGGGAGAGCCCCAAGGTGTCGGCCCGCTCGATGATCATCGTGTTGGCGTTGGAGACATCGAGACCGGACTCCACGATGGTCGTGCAGACCAGCACGTCGAACCGCTTCTCCCAGAAGTCGAGCATGACCTGCTCCAGCTGGTGCTCGCCCATCTGGCCGTGCGCGGTCGCCACCCGCGCCTCCGGGACGAGCTCGCGGATGTGGGCCGCCGCCTTCTCGATCGAGTTGACCCGGTTGTGGATGAAGAAGACCTGGCCCTCACGCAGCAGCTCGCGCCGGATGGCGGCCACCACCTGTCGGTCCTCGTAGGCGCCGACGTACGTCAGCACGGGGTGCCGCTCCTCGGGCGGCGTGGTGATCGTCGACATCTCCCGGATGCCGGTGACCGCCATCTCGAGGGTGCGCGGGATCGGCGTGGCGCTCATCGAGAGCACGTCGACCGAGGTACGGAGCCGCTTCATCTGCTCCTTGTGCTCCACCCCGAACCTCTGCTCCTCGTCGACGATGATCAACCCGAGGTCCTTCACGCGGATGTCGGGGTTGAGCAGGCGGTGCGTGCCGACGACGATGTCCACCTCGCCCGTGCCGAGGCCGGCGATGACCTCGCGCGCCTCCTTGTCGGTCTGGAAGCGGGAGAGCCCCTTCAGCACCACCGGGAACCCGCTCATCCGCTCGGCGAACGTCGAGAGGTGCTGGGTCACGAGCAGGGTCGTGGGCACGAGCACGGCGACCTGCTTGCCGTCCTGGACCGCCTTGAACGCAGCACGGACCGCGATCTCGGTCTTGCCGTAGCCGACGTCGCCGCAGACGAGCCGGTCCATCGGCACGGTCCGTCGCATGTCGGCCTTGACCTCGTCGACGGTGGTCAGCTGGTCGGGGGTCTCGTGGAAGGGGAACGCGTCCTCCAGCTCCCGCTGCCACGGCGTGTCGGCGCCGAACGCATGCCCCTTGGTGGCCTGCCGCGCGGCATACAGCTTGATCAGCTCGGCCGCGATCTCCCGGACCGCCTTGCGGGCGCGGTTCTTGCGCTTGGTCCAGTCGCCCCCGCCGAGACGGTCGAGGCTCGGCTGCTCGCCACCGACGTAACGGGTGACCTGGTCGAGGGAGTCCGCCGGCACGAACAGCCGGTCGGCGGGGGCGCCGCGCTTGGAGGAGCCGTATTCCAGGACGAGGTATTCGCGGGTGGCGCCCTGCATCTCGCGCTGCTTCATCTCCACGAAGCGGCCGACACCGTGCTGCTCGTGCACGACGTAGTCGCCCGCCTTCAGCTCGAGCGGGTCGATCTGCTTCTTGCGACGCGCCGGCATCTTGCGCATGTCCCGGGTCGAGGCCTTCTGCCCCGACAGGTCCTCCCCGGTGAGCACCGCGACCCGCGCGTCGGCATCGACGAAGCCGTTGACGAGACACCCCGTCGTCACCGTGACGACGCTGGCGTCGAGCGTGACCTCGCCCTCGACGAGCGCGGCCGCGATGTCGTGCTCAGCGAGCACCTCGACCATCCGCTCGGCCGGACCGTGCCCCTGGTGCACGACAGTGACGCGGAAGCCGCCGGCCAACCAGCCGCGGATGTCGGCGATCGCCCTGTCCATGTCACCGCGGTAGGCCTCTGCCGCAGTGACGGCGAGCGCACGCGACGTGACGGCACCGGTCAACGCATCGACGTCGGTGACCTGCTCGACCTCGCTCTCGATCCCGAAGGGGCTGACGGTCCACCAGCCGAGGTTGCGCTCGAGGGCGGCCATGCGGACGTCGGCCACGTTGCGGTAGGACGCTGCGCCGAGGTCGACCGGTGACTGGCCACCGCCCGCGGCGGCCGCCCAGCTGGCGCCGAGGAACTCCTCGCTCGTCGCCACCAGGTCGTGAGCACGCGTGCGGGCGCGCTCGGGGTCGAGCACCAGCACGGTCGTGTCGTCGGGGAGGAGGTCCACGAGGAGCTCCATCTCCTCCACCAACACCGGCGCGAGGGACTCCATGCCCTCGACCGCGATGCCGGCGGCGATCTTGTCGGTGAGCTCGAGGAGCTGGGGGTGCGCCGTGCCGAGCGCGGCCGCGCGTCGGCGTACGTCCTCGGTCAGCAGCAGCTCGCGACACGGCGGCGCCCACAACCGGTCCAACGAGTCCAGCGTGCGCTGGTCGGCCACGGCGAAGGAGCGGATCTCCTCGACCTCGTCGCCCCAGAACTCCACGCGCAGGGGGTGCTCCTCGGTGGGCGGGAAGACGTCGACGATGCCGCCGCGCACGGCGAACTCGCCTCGTCGTTCGACCATGTCGACCCGCGAGTACGCCGCATCCGCCAGCCCACGGACGACGTCGTCCAGCGACACCGCCGTGCCAGGCGTGAGCTCGACCGGCTCGAGGTCGGCCAGCCCCTTCACCTGCGGCTGCAGGATGGAGCGCACCGGCGCCACGATCACCCGCAGCGGACCGTTGGTCGCATTGGTGCCCGGGTGCTTGAGCCGACGCAGGACAGCCAGCCGCCGGCCCACCGTGTCGCTGCGCGGGCTCAGCCGCTCGTGGGGCAGCGTCTCCCACGACGGGTAGTAGGCCACGGTGTCCGGGTCGACGAGGTCGGCCAGCTCAAGGACGAGGTCCTCGGCCTCGCGGGCCGTGGCGGCCACCGCGAGGACGGTCCGGCCGGCATCGACCAGGCCCTTGACCACGAGGGGTCGGACCGCTGCCGGACCCGTGAGGTCGAGGGCCCGGACGTGACCGGCCGCCGCCATCGCGTCTGCCAGCACCGGTCCGCCCAGCACGGCGTCGGCCACCGCGGTCAGCGGAGTCTCGGGGTGTGGCACGGCGACCTCCATCGCGATCAGTTGGCGTCCGGCGCACGCGGACAGACCCCCAGCCGCTGCGGATGGGGGTAGGGCACAACCATATGTCGATCCGGGATGTTTGCTACCCCCGGCTGGGGGTAGCCTTCCGCCTGCGGGGGCCGCTTCTGGCCCGACGAACATCCGGGCGCTTGGAGCGCCCCTTCGAAGGGGGAATGAAGCGATGCGCTTCAGTCGAATCATCACTGGCCTGACGGCCGCTGGGCTGCTCGGGCTCACACCGCTCGCCGTCTCGGCACCGGCCAACGCAGACGGCCAGACCTACACGTCCAACATCGCCTTCGAGATCAGCCCGGCCCAGAGCCTCTACAGCTACGGCGACGACTTCTACGTCAGCGGCTCCGTGACGGGTCCCACCGCTGTCGACACCCCCACCGGGGGCCAGGCCCAGCTCCAGATGTTGACGCCGGCCAACCCGGTGTGGACCACCATCGCGGTCGACGACAGCCCGGGCTTCCTCTACTTCACCGGCGACTTCAAGTTCCTGTCCAACACGCAGCTCAAGGTCGTCTACACCGGCTACACCGCGACGAGCCAGTTTGACGACAGCTACCTCGCCGGCGAGTCTGCGCCGCTCGTCGTCCCCGTCACGTACGTGCTGAACGCCAAGACGCCGGGCACCAGCATCGTCGGCAAGATCAAGCCTTCATACAAGAAGAAGAAGGTCATCATCCAGCGCAAGGTCGGCAAGACCTACAAGAAGTACCGCACCGTGCGCACCAACAACAAGAGCGCCTTCCGCGTCAAGCTGCCCACCGGCAAGCGCGGCAAGAAGGTCTTCTTCCGCGTGATCGTCAAGGGCAGCAGCGAGATGACCGGCCTGGCGGCCGGCTTCTACACGATCCGCTACTGACGGCTCGGCACCACCCGAACGAGACTCACCCGACCCCCGGAGCCCAGGCTCCGGGGGTCGACTCATTGCTCCGTGCCGGCCGACTGCGGATCCGGCTTCGCCACCGCCTAGGGGCGCAGGATGCAGAACTCGTTGCCCTCGGGGTCGGCCAGGACCACCCAGCCGGTGCCGTTCTGGCCGCGATGGTCACCCACCTCGGTCGCGCCGAGCGCTCGCACGCGCTCGATCTCGTCGTCGCGCGTGCCGTGCCGCGGACGCAGGTCGAAGTGAATCCGGTTCTTGCCCGACTTGGGCTCGGACACCTCGATGAAGAGGATCTCGTGATCGCTGTCGGGGTCGCGGATCATGCACTCGTCGTGGCCGGGCAGGTTGGGGTCACCGTCGATGTCGACGTACCCGAGCAGCTGCTTCCACCACTCGGAGAGCTCGTAGGCGTTGGAGCAGTCGATGGACGCGTGTGCGAGATGAGTGAGGTCATGCCGTCAGGCTGGCACCCCCAGAACTTCCAGCGACGCCTTTGCACGGCCGTAGGCTGGAGTACGTGAGTCGCGCCGTCCCCCTCGCCCTCCTCCTGGTCCTGACCGGGGCTCCGGCGTGCGCGGAGGACCGGGCAACGGCTCCCACCGCCTCGAGTCGTTCGCCGACCACGACCCGGGCGACCGAGTCGCCCGCCGAGATCCCCCGTCGGCCAACCAGCGCAGCCGCCGCCGCGCGCCAGATCGAGGCCGCGCTGCTGATCGTCGAGGACGCGGACGCGACGGCGGACCAGATCGCCTGGGCCGGTCACGCCGAGCAGCTGGCGGTGCGGCAGATCGTCGCCCACCCACGCTGGCTGTCACGCGTCCTGGACGACCTCGACGCCTCGATGAGGCCACAGACCCGCGACAACGTGGCCGCCCGGCTGGCCTTCCGGTCCATGCACCCGAGCGCCCCCTCCGAGCTCGCGGACGAGCTGCCCGCATGGCGGATCCTGGCTCCCCCGCCGGCGCGCACCCTGAAGGGCTTCTACCTGGAGGCGGAGCGTCGCTACGGCATCGATTGGGAGTATCTCGCCGCGATCCACCACGTCGAGACGGCCTTCGGGCGCATCCGGGGGACCTCCGTGGCCGGCGCCCAGGGGCCGATGCAGTTCATGCCGACGACCTGGGACATCTACGGCAACGGTGGCGACATCAATGATCCGCACGATGCGATCCTGGCGGCCGGGCGGCTGCTGCGGGCCAACGGGTTCGGCCGCGACAAGGCCGGCGCTCTCTACCGCTACAACAACTCATCGGCATACGTCCGCGGCGTCAGCCTGCACGCACGGGTGATGCAGAGGCGACCGCGTGCGTTCCTCGGATTCCACGCCTGGCAGGTCTACTACCTGACGCAACGCGGCGGGGTGTGGCTGGACGAGGGCTACGCGGCTCGACGACCCATCCCGGTTGACCGCTACTTGGAGAAGCACCCCGAGGCGCTCAGGTAGCCCGGCATCAGCTCGTCCCGTTGCGCCTGACGAAGTCGAGGATCCGTTCGGCGAGCTCGGGGCGGCAGACGACGAGATCGGGCAGGGAGGTGTCGGCCTCGTTGTAGACCAACGGAGAGCCGTCCACCCGCGAGCAGTGCAGCCCCGCCGCGCGCGCCACGGCCACCGGCGCTGCGTTGTCCCACTGGTACTGCCCGCCTGCGTGGACGTAGGCGTCGGCCAGGTCGCGGACCACGCTCATGACCTTCACGCCCGCGGAACCCATCGGGACCAGCTCGGCGTCGATCTCGGCAGCGAGCGCCTCCACGAAGGCCGGGGGCCGGGTGCGCGAGACCGCGATCCGCGGCCGGTCCGAGGTGCGGGGGGGTACGGCGATGGGCGCGCCGGTGCTGAACGTCTCGCCCAGCGCCGGCTGGGCCACGGCACCGGCCGTGAGCTCGCCGCCATCCGCAGCCGTGGCCTGCCAGAGGGCGACGTGCACGGCCCAGTCGTCGCGGGGCGGCTCGGAGAACTCGCGGGTGCCGTCGAGCGGGTCGATGATCCACACGCGGTCGGCGTCGAGCCGGGCCCGGTCGTCTTCTGCCTCCTCGCTGAGGATCGCGTCGCCCGGGCGGTGCTCGGCGAGCAACCGCGCGAGCAGCTCCTGGGCCGCGGCGTCGCCGGCATCCTTGAGCTCCTTGCCCGTCAGGCCGCTCTCGGAGCGGACGCGGAGGAGCACGTCCCCCGCCCGCTCGGCAGCCCAGACAGCGAAGGCGTGGTCGTCGAGGGCATGGGGATCCGGGGTCAGCTCAGTCACGGCGTCAGCCTAGTGCCGCACGGTGTCCCGCTCGGCCTGCCTGGGCCTGGGCACGATCGGCCCCTGGTCGCTGACCGCTTCCCGCGGCGGGTGGACGAGTGCCTGGTCGTGCACGGACACCAGCTCTAGGCACATGCGCAGGTGGGTGTCCTCGGCCAACCACTCGAACCATTCGCGCTCCAGGTGGGACCGCCTCGCCTCGGCCGTGATCGGCTCGCCGCGACCGACAAGGGCGACCGCCGCAGCCACCTCGGCGAGTGACGACTCGACCGGCACCACCCCGACAGCTCCACTCGCCAGCACCGCCCCCCACGCCGGACCCTCGGGGCAATGCGTGAGGACCAGGAACCGGGCAGCCGACTGCTTGACCAGGTCGCGGGTAGCCAGCACGGAGTCTCGATTCTCGAGGTCGTCGAGGAGGAGGACCGTGTCCCTCCCGCTCAGCTCGTGCAGCGCGCGACGCACGCCCGGCGCCCACGACATGCCCTGCGCGTCCAGTCCTCTGCTCTGAAGGGCGGCGGCCACCGTGTGCGACATCAACTGCAGAGGCGACAGCACGACCACCACTCCCTGAGGGTCTGGCGTGGGACGAGACGTCGGGTTGGCGTGACTGGCTGCTCCCATGGAACCTCCTGAGGACCTGCGCGCGATCTGAGTCGCCCACGGTGCACCAGCGATGTGGATCGGGCCCCTCGCGCGTCGCCGAAATGCGCCGAACTGGGGACATTTCGTGTACTTGTCAATTCGACACGCCGGTCTAGCCCACTCGGACGACCCGAGATTCTGACAGCCGTTCAATTGCAATCTCGGGCAAGCGGCCTACTCTCGAGAGAGCACCCTCGGGGATGCGCAACGCAGCGGGTTCCGACCCGCTGCTTCGCAAGGAGCTGGGCAAGTTGCAGTGCCTGGTTGAAAGAGAGGCCGGGGGGCCATGCAACTTTCCACGATGAACAAGTTCATGGGCGGGTGGCAGGAGGGTCTGCTTGCCGCTGCACTCACCACCGTCCCTGCAGGTGTGCTGTGGGCGTCGCTGCCGGGCGACCAAGGGTCAGCGGCGGCGGGCCTCGCAGCCGGCGTGGTGGCAGGCGCCCTGCTGTTGATGGCCACCCTCTCCTTCCACCTGCGAGGGCTGGCATCACCCGGTACAAATCGGGGCTGGATCCCCGTCGCGATGGTGCTGCTGGCGTCCCAGCTGACCGTCAGCTCGGGTCTACGGCTGGTCGAGATGGACAGCTGGAACGGCACCGCGTGGTGGTTGACCCTGGTTGACCTGTCGGTGACCGCCGCTGCGCTGTTCCTGGTGATGCGGCAAGAGCGCGCCCTGCCACGATGGGTTCGACGACGGCTGATGGCGGTGGTCTGCCTGATCGGGGCAGTCCACGTCACCCGCGTTGGTGGGCTCGACGCCTGGGCGAGCGACCTCGCTGCCGTCGTGGCGCTCGCCGCCGCGACGGCACTGTGGACCAGCGCCACGTCCCTCATCCTCCGCGAGACCCTGCACAACGAGCACCAGCGATCCGCGGGGCTCGAGGACAGCCTGCTCGAGCTGGAGAGCACCTGGCGCGGGACCCGCGAACAGCTCCACGAGATCCGCGGCACGCTTGCGGGGGTGTCCCGCGCATCCGGCCTTCTCAGCGATCCCACCCTCGACGCCGATACCCGCGCCGGGATGGAGGTGTCGATCCGCACGGAGCTCGACCGCCTCGAGCGCCTGGTGTCCGGGCGAGCACCCGCCGCGCCGGAACCGGTCGACGTCGACGCGACCCTCGACGTCCTCCTGACATCGCACCGCGCGCGCGGACGCGCCATCGACTGGGAGCCGAACGGCGCGGCCGTGCAAGGCCGACCTGACGACGTGGCGGAGGCGCTCAACATCCTGATCGACAACGCTGCGGTCCACGGGGGCACTGTCAGCCGGATCGACGTCACCCAGGGCGACGACCTCGTGGAGATCGCGGTCAGCGACGCGGGACCCGGGGTTCCGTTCGAGTCCCGTGAACGGATTTTCGACTGGGGCGTACGCGGCAACCAGTCCCTGGGCGACGGCATCGGGCTCAACCTCGCCCGCCGCCTCATCTCCGAGCAGGGCGGATCACTGCGTCTTGCCGAGCCGGGCACGCGAGGTGCGTCCTTCGTCATCCGTCTCCCGGCGGCTCGCCGTTCCGAGGAGAACGATGTCGTCGACTCCTGATCCGCGGCCGAACACCCGCATCCTCATCATCGACGACCACCTGCTGTTCGCCCAGTCGCTCGAGCTCACCTTGTCGCTCGAGGGCTATGACGTACGCCGCTTGGCGCTGCCCGACGTCGGCGGCTCGATGTCCACGTTGCGATCGTTGGCCTTGCGGTCCAACGCCAGGATCGCACTGCTGGACCTGGACCTCGGCCGGTTCGGCGACAGCATGTCCCTGATCGCTCCGTTGGCCCAGGTCGGCACCAACGTCGTCGTGGTGACGGCGTCCACCGACCGGGGACGCTGGGGCGCTTGCCTGAACCAGGGCGCCCGCAAGGTCCTTTCCAAGGCAGGACCGCTCCAGGAGACCCTCAGCACGGTGCGCAGGCTGCATCTCGGTCTGCCGGTGATGACCAATGTCGAGCTCGAGTCACTCCTCGAGGCCTGGCGCAGCCACCGGATCGTCACCGACGACATGCGGCGGCGACTCGAGCTCCTCACGCCACGAGAGCGGCAGATCCTGGCCTGCCTGGTCGAGGGACGCAACGTCCGACAGATCGCTCGGACGGCAGTCGTCTCGGAGGCGACGGTGCGCACCCAGGTCAAGTCGATCCTCTCCAAGCTCGAGGTGTCCTCGCAGCTGGCGGCGGTCAGTCTCGCCCACCACGCCAGCTGGCAGCACGGCGCCTGATCCGCACCGCTTTTGCCCTATTTGCGGCATGCCGTGTCGGCGGGACCTGCCTAGGCTCGAGGCACAGCTCGAACAGTCGGAAAACGGGGACACCATGGCGCACAGCACGGTGTCCCCGGCCGGCGATCTGGTCGGCGGCCTGGCGATGCCCCCCGCCCGCCAGCTCGCACCACGACCGGGTCGTCGGCGCGCCGGAACGTGTTTCATGCCTGAGGGACAACGCACCGAGAAGGACGCCTGATGACCCACACCGTCGCACCCACCCGCCGTACCTTCATCCGCGCTGCGGCCTGGACCACGCCCGTCGTGATGGTGGTGGCGGCCAGCCCGGCGTTCGCCACGAGTCACCCGCCTGTGATCGTCCCCGACTCGGTGCCGGACGTCACGAAGTGCCCCGGCCGGTCGGTGGGTGGCGCGGATTACAGCTACGTCTTCTCGTTCACGCTGACCGGCACGCCGGACACGTTCACCGTGACCAGCCTGTTCGTCGCCGGGGTGGAGTTCGACGTGGCCAGGATCCTCATCTCGGGCAGCACCGTGCACGTCCGCACCGTCTCCTCGACCAACAGTGCTGACTCCGACGGCAACGGCACCGTGGTGTACACCTCGAACGGCGAGACCTACACCTTCACCTTCGACTATGACGGCCGCTCCCACCCGAACCACAACCTGTGCGAGGCGACGCTATGAGGGTCGCCGCCGCACTGCTGGCCGCCCTCTGCGTCATCGGAGGCCTGGAAGCGGCCTCTGCCGAACCGCCGCCGACCAGCACGCAAGGCCAACGGTGAGCGGGCACCTCAGCTGTTGAAACGTTGCTGCGTCTTCTCCAGGCCGTCGGTGATCAGCGACTCGACGGCGTCCGCGGCATCCATCGCATGGAAGGGGACGTCCTTCAGCTCGGTCTTCGAGTAGTTGGACAGGACGAAGTCGGCCACGTCCTGGCGCCCCGGTGGACGTCCGATGCCCGCCCGCACGCGGTAGAAGTCTCCGGTGCCCAAGCTGCCGCGCATGGAGCGCAGGCCATTGTGGCCGTTGTCGCCTCCCCCGAGCTTGACCCGCAGGGTGTTGAAGGCGATGTCGAGCTCGTCGTGGATGGCGATGATCCGCTCCGGGGGCACCTTGTAGAACGTCGCCAGGGCCTTCACCGGGCCGCCCAGCTCGTTCATGTAGCTCCGCGGGCGCGCAAGCACGACGCGCGGTCCCGGCGTGCCGGCGGGACCGAGACGTCCCTCGACGACGTCAGCCCTGCCGGTCTTGTGCGCGCGGAACTTGCTGGCCATCCGGTCGGCGAGCTCGTCGGTGACGAGGTAGCCAATGTTGTGCCGGTGTCCGGCATAGGTCGGCCCCGGGTTGCCCAGGCCGACGACCAGCCAGACGTCCTCACTCATGTGCTCATCCTCCCAGCCTGTGATGCCGCGCCTCCAACGCGACTGCGCCGCACCGGGGATCCCGATGCGGCGCAGGCGAACGAAGCGGTGGATCACTCCGTGGAGTCGCCCTTGGCGGCGTCGTCGTCGCCTGCCTCGATCGCGACGGCCTCTTCCTGGGCCTCGGCGATCTCTGCGTCGGACGGGTCGTGCTCGATGCCGAGGTCGGCCTCGGCCTCTTCCAGCTCGGCCTCGAGGGCCTCGGCGGAGATCTGCTGCGTGATGTTGACGATGAGGAGGTCCTCGTCGGCGAGCAGCGTGGTGCCCTCGGGCAGGTTGAGGTCCTTGGCCAGGATCTGGGTGCCGTCGGGCAGACCCTCGACCGAGACCTCGAAGAACTCGGGGATGTGGGTGGCCTCGGCCTCGACCGAGACGACGTTGTTCTCGTTGACGACGAGCGTGTCAGGAGCGGCGTCGCCCACGACGTGGATCGGCACGTCGACAGTCACCTTCTCGCCGCGACGGACCGCGACGAAGTCGATGTGCTCGATGACGCGACGGATCGGGTCGACCTGGACGTCCTTGGGGATCGCGAGCTGCTCGGACCCGTCGATGTCGAGCGCCAGCAACGCGTTGGCGCCACCGTGCTTGAGCGCCATCATCGTCTGGTGACCGGGGAGGATCACGTGGACGGGGTTGTTGCCGTGGCCGTAGATGACCGCCGGGATCTTGTTGTCGCGACGGATGCGGCGGGCGGCGCCCTTGCCGAACTCGGCGCGGTTCTCCGTGATGATCTTTTCTGCTTCAGACATGTTCACTCCTCATACGTTCGGCCAAGTGCGTTCGGATCGTGGGGGCCCCGGAGACGCAGAACGCCACGCTCCCGATCGCGGGCGCGCGGCGTTGAGGATCATGGCCGGCCCTGTCGATCACGGAGTGCGAAGCTCCCTCGCCGAGGCAACCTGAGAAGACTAGACCTCGCTGGCGGCTGGGTCGAATCGGCGCGGCGCTCACGACGGGTCGAACTAAACGCGGTCGAGGGTGGCGTGCGTGCGGCTGAGGTGCTCCAACCAACGCAGAGCGAGCAGGCCCAGCACGGCGTACACCAGGCCGATCAGCAGCTCCCGCCCGACGAGTCCTTGGACGGCGCCCCACGTCGCCCCGTCGGCGACCATCCGGCTGGCCTCGATCGCGTGGCTGAGCGGCAGGAAGCGCCCGATCGCGGCCATCCAGCTGGGCAGGTCGTCGAGCGCGACGTTGGTGCCGGTGAAGATCAGCAGCACGAGGAACACGACGTTGCCCAAGGTGGCGCCGTCGCGATAGACGAGATTGACCGCGCCCATCACCAACCCGATGCCTGCGGTGGACAGGCACCCGACTGCGACGACCAGGGCGATCAGCGGCCACGAGCCGGCGGGGATGTGCGCGTCGAGCAGCCACACCCCGGAAACGATGCCGATCATCGCCGTGCCCCAGCCGTTGACGATCACGGGCAGCGCGCGTCCCAGGAAGAGCGGGATCCTCCGGGCCGGGCTGACGAGCACCAGCCCGAGGGTCTGGGCAAAGCGCTCGCCGGCGATGGTGAAGGTCATAGCGAACATGCCCGGGATCGCGGCGTAGTTGAGCGCGTTGCCGATGATGAAGAACTCATCGTCACCCACGCCCGCCGCACGTCCGACATAGGCGAACAGCAGGATCTGCGTGATCGGGCCCAGGAGGGTGGTCGGGACGAAGATCCAGGGGTTCATCCAGTTGAAGAGCGCACGGAAGCTCATCAGGCCACCGATGAAGAAGATGCGCACGCTCGTCATCGCGGGCCCCTCACGTCAGCGCCAGCGTGGCGTTGCGACGGGCGGAGTCAATGAGGCGTACGCCGAGCCACGCCGCCAGAACGGCGTAGGCCAGGCCGACACCCAGGCAGACCGCCAGCTCGAACCACGGGCTCTCCCCCGCGGCCGAGGCGCGCATCGCAGCCACCCCCCACGTCGGCGCGAGCGCCCACGACAGAGGCAGCGCCCAGCCCGGCAGCAGCGACAAGGGGACGACGAAGCCGCACAGCAGCCAGCCGGGGTACTCCAGCGCCGAGCCGAGCGCCCACGCGGTGCGGTAGCGCACCACGGTCACCGACAGCAGGAAGCCGAAGAGGGCGATGGTGAACGTCGCCATCAGGATGCTCAGCACGAAACCCGGCCAGTTCTCGACCTGCAGCGGCAGGTCGAAGAGCCACCAGTCCCACAGGATCACCGCGACCACGCTGTAGAGACCGAGGGTGGCCATCGCGAAGGTGCTCGGCAGGAGGACGTAGGCGAACGGGGTCGGAGCGGCGACGACGAGCTCCAGGGTCCCGGCCCGTCGCTCTCGCTGGACGAGCATTGCGGCGCTGGTGGTCTGCGAGGTGAAGATGCCCATGGCCGCCGCGCCGATGCCCGCGAAGAGCATCGCCTCCGGGTCGTTGTTGACGCGGTAGACCAGGAGCGCCGCGGTCGCGAACATCAGCGGGAAGACGACTGCCAGGAAGCCTTCGAACGGCGAGAACATCATGACCTTCAGCTGCAGCCGGTAACAGACCCAGAGCTGACGCAGCCGACTCACGCGCCGGCTCCCGTGACCAGCTCGACGTAGGCGTCCTCCAGGGACGGGTCGCGGTGGCTCACCCGACCGACCCGGGTGTCGCCCATCTGCGCGAGCACGGACTGGGTCACCTCGGTGTCGGGCTCGGCGACCACGACCAGCACCTGGACCTGGCCGCGGTCCTCGACCACGACCGTGCGGACCCCGGCGACACCGCGCACCGAGGCGAGGACGTCGTCGGCGACGCCGTACGTCTCGACCTCGAGGACCCGTCCGGACGTGACCAGGCGCTTGAGCTCGGCGGGCGTCCCTTCCGCGACGATCTCGCCCGCCCGGATGACCGCGATCCGGTCGCACAGCTCGTCGGCCTCGAACATGTAGTGGGTCGTCAGCAGCACGGTCTTGCCCTGCTCCCGCAACCCGGCGATGGTCGCCCGCAGCTCGCGCGCGCCGACCGGGTCGATGCCGATCGACGGCTCGTCGAGGAAGAGGACGTCCGGGTCGTGGAGCAGCCCACGGGCGATGTGGAGCCGCTGGCGCATGCCGCGCGAGTAGCCCTCGACCTTCTCCCCCTCGCGGCCGGTCAGCCCGACCAGCTCGAGCAGCGACCCGATGCGGGCCTTCTGCTCGCGCGGCGCGACGCCGTACAGCTCGGAGAAGTAGCGCAGGTTGTCGAGCCCGCTGAGTCGCTCGTAGAGCCCGCGGTCGCCGCCGAAGACGTAGCCGATGCGGCGGCGTACCTCCCGCACGTCGGTGACGACGTCGTGCCCGAGCACCGTGGCGCTGCCCGAGGTCGGGATCAGCAACGTGATCAGCATCTTGATCGTCGTCGTCTTGCCGGCCCCATTGGGACCGAGCAGTCCGAACAGCTCGCCCGGGGCGATCTCGAAGCTGACGCCCTTGACCGCCTCGACCGTCGACCGGGTCGGTCGCAGGACGCTGCCCTGCTTGGTCTTGAACGTACGGCGCAGATCGCGCGCTTCGACAGCTGCAGTTCCCCCGGTGACCAACACCGAAGGGAGGCTACAGCAGGGTCAGGCCGTCCTCACACCGCGTTCACGCGTGGCCGTCGAACATGCTGGTGACCGAGCCGTCCTCGAAGACCTCGCGGATCGCGCGGGCGATCAATGGGGCGATCGAGAGCGTCGTGAGCTTGTCGAACTGCTTGTCGTCAGGCACCGGCAAGGTGTTGGTGACCACGATCTCGGTCGCGCTGGAGTTCTTCAGGCGGTCGACGGCCGGGTCGCTGAGGATGGGGTGGGTGGCCGCGATGATCACGCCGGCCGCCCCGGCTGCGACGCATGCCTCCGCGGCCTTCACGATGGTGCCGCCGGTGTCGATCATGTCGTCGGTGAGGATCGCCATACGCCCCGCCACGTCTCCGACGACCCGGTTGGCGACGACCTCGTTGGCGACGTCCGTGCGGCGTGTCTTGTGGATGAAGGCGAGGGGTACGCCGCCCAGGCGCGCCGACCAGCGCTCGGCGACCTTGATCCGGCCGGCGTCGGGCGAGACCACGGCGAGCTGCTGGTCGCCGTACTTCTGCTTGACGTAGTCGGTCAGGATCGGCAGGGCCATCAGGTGGTCGACGGGGCCGTCGAAGAAGCCCTGGATCTGGTCGGCGTGCAGGTCGACGGTGATGAGCCGGTCG
Organism: Nocardioides sp.; assembly: GCF_035576065.1. Taxonomy (GTDB): domain Bacteria; phylum Actinomycetota; class Actinomycetes; order Propionibacteriales; family Nocardioidaceae; genus Nocardioides. The sequence goes on along the minus strand of NZ_DATLWX010000020.1, from coordinate 115,295 downwards.
GCGCCGGCGGTCTTGAAGAGGTCCGCGACGAGCCGGGCCGAGATCGGCTCGCGGCCGCGGTGCTTCTTGTCCTGGCGGGCGTAGCCGTAGAAGGGCATGACCACGGTGATGCGCTTGGCGCTGGCCCGCTTCAGCGCGTCGACCATGAGCAGGTGCTCCATGATCCACTCGTTGATCGGCGAGGTGTGGCTCTGGATCACGAAGGCGTCACACCCGCGGACCGACTCTTCGTAGCGCACGTAGATCTCGCCGTTGGCGAACTCGTAGGCGGACTGCGGGACGAGCTCGCAGTCGAGGAGCTCGACGACCTCGTTGGCCAGCGTGGGGTGCGCCCGCCCACTGAAGACCATCAGGTTCTTCTCGGTGGTCTTCTTCATTCCGCTCACGAGCTGCGACTCCTCGATCAGGGGTGGGTGTCGACGTCAGGATTCTGACGTACCGGAGCCGTCTTCCCTAACGGCGGGGTCGCCTGCGTGAGACACCTGCTGTTCACCCGCGCGTGTCGCGGCGTCTGCCTGCGCGGTGCCGGGGCGTTTGGACTGGGCCCAGCCCTCGAGGTTGCGCTGCGGTCCGCTGCTCACGGCAAGGGCACCGGGGGGTACGTCGCGGCGCACCGTCGTGCCGCCAGCGGTCCCTGCGCCATCGCCGATGCTCACGGGCGCGACGAAGGTGTTGTTGGAGCCGGTCTTCGCGTGGCGGCCGACGACGGTGCGGTGCTTGTTGACCCCGTCGTAGTTGGCGAAGATCGTGCCGGCACCGATGTTGGTGCCCTCGCCGATGTCGGCGTCGCCCACGTAGGACAGGTGCGGGACCTTGGCGCCGTCGCCGATCTGGGCGTTCTTGGTCTCGACGAAGGTGCCGATCTTGCCCTTCGCGCCGAGCTGGGTGCCCGGGCGCAGGTAGGCGAACGGCCCCACGGTGGCGCCGTCCCCCACGACGGCGAGCTCGCCGTGCGTGCGTACGACGCGTGCCTCGACGCCGATCTCGCAGTCCTTGAGCGTGGTGTCCGGGCCGACCACGGCGTCCTCACGCACCAGGGTCGCGCCGAGGAGCTGGGTCCCGGGCAGGATCGTCACGTCGCGCTCGAGCACCACGTCGGCCTCGATCCAGGTGGTCGCCGGGTCCATGACCGTGACGCCCTCCTTCATCCACCCGGTGACGATGCGCTGGTTCATCTTGCGGCCGAGCTCGGCGAGCTGGGCGCGGTCGTTGGCACCCTCGGTCTGGGTGACGTCGTCGATGAGGTGGGCGCCCACCGTCAGCCCGGCGTCGCGGGCGAGGTGGACGGTGTCGGGCAGGTAGTACTCCCCGTTGGCGTTGTCGTTGGAGATGCGGGGCAGCGCGTCGACGAGGAACTCCGCGTCGAAGGCGAAGATCCCCGAGCTGATCTCGCTGATCTCCCGCTGCTCCGGCGTCGCGTCCTTCTCCTCCACGATCGCCTCGACGTCGCCCTCGGCGTTGCGGAGGATGCGGCCGTAGCCGAAGGGCTTGGCGACGTCACCGCTGAGGATCGAGACGGCCCGCTGAGCCGCCTCGTGCTCCGCCACGAACGCGCGCAGGCTCTCCCCCTGCAACATGGGGGTGTCACCGGCCGTGACGACGACCGTCCCCGTGGTCGTCCCCGCCGCCTCGACGGCGACGCGCACCGCATGGGCGGTCCCCTCCTGGGTCTCCTGGACGGCGAGGAGCACGTCGGGCAGCAGGTCGGTGATGTGCGCGCCGACCTGTTCGCGCTGGTGCCCCACGACCGCCACGATCCGTGACGGCTCCACCGCCTGCACGGCCCGCAGGACGTGGCCGATCATCGACAGGCCACAGACGGGGTGCAGCACCTTCATCGTCTTCGACTTCATGCGGGTGCCGCCGCCCGCGGCGAGCACGATCACGGTGAGGTTGTCCATGGCGGCAGTCTGTCAGGTGCGAGCCGGGGGGATCCCCGATGGGCGGGGACACCTCGGACCGTTAGCGTCATCCCCGTGACAGGGACCGAGGGACGCGTGATCGACACCAGCGGCATCACCATGCGCTTCGGTACGGTCGAGGCGCTGACCGCTCTCGACATCTCCGTCGGCGACGGTGTGACCGGGCTCGTCGGCGCCAACGGCGCGGGCAAGTCGACGCTGATCAAGATCCTGCTCGGCCTGCTGGAGCCCACGAGCGGGACCGCGCAGGTCCTCGGGCACGACATCGCGACCGAGAGTGCGGAGATCCGTCGCCTCGTCGGCTACATGCCCGAGCACGACTGCCTGCCGCCCGATGTCAGCGCCAGCGACTTCGTGGTGCACATGGCTCGGATGTCGGGCCTCCCCGCGACCGCCGCCCGCGAGCGCGCTGCCGACACCTTGCGGCACGTCGGGCTGGACGAGGAGCGCTACCGCCAGATGGGCGGCTACTCCACCGGCATGAAGCAGCGCGCCAAGCTCGCCCAGGCACTCGTGCACGACCCGAGCCTGGTGTTCCTCGACGAGCCCACCAACGGCCTCGACCCCGCGGCGCGCATCGACATGCTGCAGCTCGTGCAGCGGATCGGCCGTGACTTCGGCATTGCGGTGCTCGTCACCTCGCACCTGCTCGGCGAGCTCGAGAAGGTGAGCGACCACGTCATCGTCCTTGACGGTGGGAAGCTGCTCCGCTCCTCCGCCACGTCCGACTTCACCGAGCACACCGGCGGACTGCTGGTCGAGGTGCTGGGCGGGGACGCCGAGCGCGACGCCTTCGGTGAGGCGCTGGCCAGGACGGGGCTGAGCTGTCGTCCGCGGGGTCAGCTCGTCGCCGTCGACCCCCCGCCCCAGCACCTCTCCCTCCACGCGCTCGTGCGCGACACGGCCGCCGACCTGGGCCTCGGCCTGGTCCGGATCCAGCCAGACCAGGCGCACCTCGAAGACGTGTTCCTCACCGACGGAGTCCTTCATGGCTGAGCGCACCGGCGTCATCCACGACATCGGCTACCGCGGCTACGACGGGCCGCGTGAAGGCATGGGCTCGCTCGCGTTGACCCTCTACGTCACCGGCCTGCGACACGCCTTCGGGCTCGGCCGCTCGGGCCGGTCCAAGGTGCTGCCGTTCCTGCTCCTCGGCCTGGCCGTCGTTCCTTCAGTCATCGTCGTGGGCGTCGTGACGATGATCGGGTTGGACAGCCTGCCCCTCTCGTACGCCGCCTACCTCAACCAGATCCAGATGCTGGTGACGCTCTTCGCCGCAGCGCAGGCGCCGGTTCTCTTCTCCCGGGACCTGCGCCATCGATCGATCGTGCTCTACCTCGCCCGGCCCCTGCCGCCGGCCCTGTTCGCACTGACCCGGTGGGCCTCCCTGGCGACCGCGATCCTCGTCTTCACCCTCCTGCCGACGTTCCTGTTGTACGTCGGCGGGTTGCTGGCCGGTCTCGACACGGGCGAGGAGACGCCCGTCTTCCTCCGGTCGGTCGCACTGCAGCTCCTGCTTGCCGCGCTCCTCGCCGGCATTGCCGGACTCATCTCCTCGGTGGCGCTCCGGCGAGGATTCGCGGTGGTGGCCTCGATCGTCGCGCTCATCGTGGTCGCCGGGGTGGTGCTGATCGTGCAGGAGATCGCCGCCTTCGAGGGGATCGAGAAGGTCGGGGAGATCGCCGGCCTCTTCTCCCCGTGGGCCACCCACAACGGCCTGGCCGAGGCGTGGGACGCGGGTGGCACCTCCACCATCGAGCTCAGCGGCGCGTGGCCGTTGGCCTACCTCGGCACGGCGCTCGTCGTGTGTGCCGCCTGCCTGGCCCTGCTCGTACGCCGCTTCGTGAAGGTGGGCTCGAGATGAGCACGATCGTCCTGGACAAGGTGTCGCGCTGGTTCGGCAACGTCGTGGCAGTCAACGACGTCGTCATGACCATCGGGCCGGGTGTCACCGGGCTCCTCGGGCCCAACGGTGCCGGCAAGACCACCCTGATGGCGATGATGGCCGGCTTCCTGCCGCCTTCTTCGGGGACCGTGACCCTGGACGGCGAGCCCGTCTGGCGGCACACGGACGCCTACAAGCTGATCGGCTTGGTGCCGGAGCGCGAGCTGAGCTTCGGCTACCTCACCGGACGGCAGTTCGTCCGGGCCAACGCCGACCTGCACCGACTGCCCGACGCGGCAGCAGCCACCGAGCGGATCCTCGGCGTCGTCGACATGGTCGAGCCGGCAGCGCGGCGGCTCGACACCTACTCCAAGGGCATGCGGCAACGGGTCAAGATCGCGGCCGCTCTCGTCCACGACCCCGCCGTGCTGCTGCTCGACGAGCCCTTCAACGGTGTCGACCCGCGACAGCGGATGCACCTGATGGAGCTGCTCCGCCAGCTGGGCGAGGAGGGCCGCACCGTGCTCTTCAGCTCCCACATCCTCGAGGAGGTCGAGCGGCTGGCACGCCACATCGAGGTGGTCGTCTCGGGTCGGCATGCGGCCTCCGGTGACTTCGGTGCGATTCGGAAGCTGATGACCGATCGGCCGGTCCGCTACTCGATCACGTCGAGCGACGACCGAGCACTCGCCGCCGTACTCGTGGCGCGTCCCTCCGTGCAGGCCGTCAGCCTGGATCCCCGTGGGGGCCTGGAGGTGCGGGTGAACGACCTCGGGACGTTCGCCACCGAGCTTCCCGCGCTGACACGCAGCCACGACCTGTCGCTGTTCGAGCTCTCCCCCAGCGACGAGTCGCTGGAGAGCGTCTTTGCCTACTTGGTCGACCGATGAAGGTGCCTGGATGAACGCCACGATCGTCAAGCTCGCGTTGCAGGCACTGCTGGGTCGACGGCGCTTCTGGCTGCTGCTGGGCCTGCCGCTCGCACTGATCGGACTGACGGTGCTGATCAGCTCCCTGTCGTCCGACAGCGAGGCGGCGTGGCCGATGGTCTCGTTCCTCGGCTATCCCCTGGTGCTGCCGCTGGTGGCGATCCTTGCGGCCTCATCGGTGCTGGGTCCGGAGGTCGACGACGGGTCGATCGTCTACCTGCTGTCCAAGCCGGTCAGCCGCCATGCCATCGCCGTGTCCAAGTGGCTGGTCGCCTGGGCGGCGACGCTGGTGGTGGGCTCGCTGGGCGTGCTCGTGGCCAGCCTCATCGCCGGCGGCGGGGATCAGGCTCTCGGCTGGTGGATCGCCTCCCTGGTGGCCGGGACGACCTACTCGGCGCTCTTCCTCGCCCTGTCCGCCTTCACCCGCCACGCCGTGGTGGCCGGCCTGATCTTCGTGCTGATCTGGGAAGGCCTCGCCGGCGGCTTCCTCAGCGGTGTGGCGTGGCTCAGCGTCGGGCAGTGGGGCATCCGCGTCGGCCATGAGGTCTCGTCGCTGCTCGACGACCCGGCCAACCTGCCGTGGGCGCTGATCGCCAGCCTCGTCGTCACGGTCGGTGGGGTCTGGTTCGCCGGCGACCGGCTGCGATCGTTCGCGTTGACGGGCGACGAGTAGCGGCTACCGGGCCTCGACCCACCATCGTTCGAGGTCGTCGGCCGGACAGGTGAGTCCGGCCGACGACCTCGTTCAATGACCGAGACTCGGTCAGCTCTCGAGCTCCTCGTGGTCGTGGTCGTCGTGCAGACCACCACCACCAGGGGTGCTGGTCGAGCCGCTCACCGGCCCAGCGGGGTCGACGAGCGGGCTCTTCGCGTAGTTGCGCTTGGCGAAGATCAGCGTTGCCTGGGCGGCAGCGTCGACCATCTGGTCCAGGCCGGTGTCGGAGTTGTTGGCGTAGTTGTCGCAGGCGAGGTGGTAGCACGGGTCGTAGGCCATGCCTGCCGTCCCGCCGTAGATCGCCGCTTCCTGGGCCGACTTGACTCCCTCGGCGCCGGTGAACAGGCCACCGGCCGGGATGCCCTTCGCGATGAACGGACCGTAGTCGGACCGTCCGCTGAACGCGGTCTCCGACGACGCAAGGCCCTGGGAGGCGAAGTAGTCGTGGAAGACCCGCTCGATCTCGCCCGAGCCTTGCGGTCCGTCAGCCGAGCCAGGACCGACAGGGAACTTGGAGTTGTCGCCGTCGTAGACGAAGCGCACGAAGTTCGGCGACCCGATCATGTCGAAGTTCAGGTTGAGCCTGATCTGCGCGAGCTGGGCAGGAGAGAGCCTGCTGACATACGAGGTTGAGCCCAGCAGTCCCAGCTCCTCTGCTCCGAACCAGATGAAGCGCACCTTGTTGCGCGGCACAATGCCTCGAGCGGCGAACTGTTCGGCGATCTCCAGGATGCCGGCCGAGCCGGAGCCGTTGTCGTTGATCCCCGGTCCACTGGACACGCTGTCGAGGTGCGCTCCGACGACCACGACGTTGTTGGGGTCACCGGCGGCGGTCTCCGCGATGATGTTCTGGGTGGTGCGGGTCTCGTTGAGCCGGTCGACCCTGACGCGCACGGTGCTGCCGGTCGGACCGTTGAGCACCCCGTTGCTGAGGTCGTCACCGATCGCGAAGCTCGTCCCGATCACGGGCGCGCTGTGGGACTGCTTCCCGCCGAGGGTGCCCGCGATCGTCGCCGTCCGTCCGGCCTGACCCTCGTTGAAGATGACGACCGCGGAAGCACCCGCGGCCGCCGCGTTGGCCGCCTTGGTCCCGAACGGACAGGTGCCCCGCTGGATCAGTGCAATCGTCCCGGCGGGGAAGCCGGCGAAGTCAGTGGCCTGACAGCCGCTGGTGCTGGTGTTGGCCGGTCCCGTAGCGGGGATCACCAAGTCCACAGCCGTGAGCGGCGCGGTCACGTCGCCGCTGGGCGAGAACGTGAACGACGAGAACTGGACATCAGGCGTGTAGGTCACGGCCGTTGGGCTGATCTGCTCGAAGGCAGGTGGAGTCCGGTCCGCGCTGTAGTCGAACGTGAAGGGATCGCGGGTGACGGTGTAGCCGGCCGCCTGCAGCTTGCCCACCACGTAGTCGGCGGACGCGTCGTAGCCGGATGTGCCAGCGAAACGGTTGCCGCCGTTGTTGTCGGCGATGGTCTGGAGCGCCTGTTGGTGCTCGCGAACGCCCTCCAGGGTGACGGCGTTGCGCAGCCCCCTGGTTTCGTTGATGTCGTCGCCGCTGGCTGTGGGTGCGGCGACCACGATGCCGGTCACCATGGTGATGGTGACGAAGCCCGCGCCGACAAATCGACGGCGCACAGAAGTTGTTCTCACGTTTTCCTCCCGGAATTCCGAGCCGAGTGCTCGAATTTTGGCAAAGTCAAGCACCATCGGCCCAGATGTGCTAGGGGCAGACGGGCGTTACTTCGGCCCCGCTTGGTGAACTTGCTCCCCGGGATGGAGTCGAACCATCGTCGCTAATCCTGATTCAAAGTCAGGCGGGCCCTGCCGGCAGACCAACCGGGGAATGTGCGCACAAGCCTAGAGCCCCGTCTCAGGACGAGGGTCAACGGTGTGGACCTGCCAGTGATGCCACCCGTCCAGCCGATGCTCGCGAAGTCGGTCAAGACCGTGCCTGCGGGCGGCGGCTACTCGTTCGAGCCGAAGTGGGACGGTTTCCGCTGTCTGGTCTTCCGCGACGGCGACGAGGTTGAGCTGACGAGCCGCAACACCAAGCCACTGACGCGCTACTTCCCGGAGGTCGTGGCCGCGATCAAGGAACAGCTGCCCGAGCGGATCGTGCTGGACGGCGAGCTCTTCGTGGCGATCGGCGAGCGCCTCGAGTTCGAGGTCCTCCAGGAGCGCATCCACCCGGCGCAGAGCCGCGTCACGATGCTGGCGGAGAAGACCCCGGCCGGTTTCGTCGCCTTCGACCTCCTCGCTCTGGGCGACGAGTCCTACCTCGGCCGGCCCTTCCACGAGCGCCGCGCGGCGATGGCCGACGCCCTGGTCGGCCTGACCGGGCCCTGTTTCCTCACCCGCACCACCCTGGACGTCGCCGAGGCCGAGGAGTGGTTCGACGACTTCGAGGGCGCTGGGCTGGACGGCGTCATGGCGAAGCCGGTCGCTGCGGCATACGAGCCCAACGCCCGCACGATGCTGAAGATCAAGCACGAGCGCACGGCAGACGTGGTCGTCGCGGGATATCGGGAGCACAAGACGTCCACGCCCGAGAAGCCGCTGCTCGGCAGCCTCCTCCTCGGGTTGTACGCCGATGGCGAGCTGCAGCACATCGGCGTCAGCGCGAGCTTCACGGCCGCCCGACGGGCCGAGCTCATCGAGGAGCTGCAAATGCTCGTCTGCCCGATCGAGGACCACCCCTGGGGCAAGTGGCAGGAGTTCCTGACCGCCAACCCCGATCGGATCCCTGGGACCCAGAGCCGCTGGAGTGCCGGCAAGGACCTCGGCTTCACCCCGCTGCGCCCCGAGCGGGTGCTGGAGGTGAAGTACGACCACATGGAGGGTCGGCGCTTCCGTCACACCGCACACTTCAAGCGCTGGCGCGACGACCGCGATCCGGAGTCCTGCGGGTATGACCAACTGGAGGAGCCAGTGACCTACGACCTCGCTAGAGTCCTGAGCGGGGCCGACAACCAACAAAGGGGCGAATGAGTTTGACTGACAACATCCACGACGGCGCCGGGACGTACGACGTCGTGCTTCTCGTCGAGGCAGCGATGTCAGCGGGTGACGCGACGCAGGTCCGGTCGCTGCACGAGGACATCTCCGACACGGTCGTCTACCACGTGCTCCTCCCCATCGAGGACGCCTCAGCCCGCATCGAGGCGTCGCTGGGCACCCTGGGGGCAGGCGACGTGATGGCCGCGCCAGCGATGGTGATGAGCGACGTCGATCTCGACGCGGTGCGCGAGGAGTGCCGAGAGCGCTCGCACCGCGACCTGGCCCTCACCCTCCAGGCGATCCACGCGGCGGGCGGCCAGGCTGTGGGCGAGGTGACCTCCGAACCCCCGGTGGACGCGTTGGCGTCCAAGGTGAGCGCGGTCGATGCCCGCGAGGTGATCGTGCTGACCCGCCCCCACCTGGTCGCCGAGTTCTTCCACGTCGACTGGACGTCCCGTGCGCGCCGCAAGATCGGTGTGCCCGTCCTGCACCTGCTCGAGCAGGAGAACTTCGACGAACAGGCCGGTGGCGGCGAAGGCGTCACCGGATTCTGAGCCGGGCCGCACATAGGGTGAGCGGGTGAAACTCGCCCCACGCCTGCGCCGGTCGACCCGAGTGTCGGTGGCGTTCCTCGTCTTCAACCTGGACGGCATGGGCGGCACGTCCCGATCGACCGTCACCCAGGCGAACGCCCTGGCGCGACGGGGCAACGTCGAGGTGCGCCTGGTCTCGGTGACCCGCAGCGCGGCGACGCCCCACTATGCGATCGACCCGGCCGTCGGTGTGCACTACCTCGTCGATGCGCGTGACGAGGACCCGCGCGCGACCCGGCCCTCGCGACTGATACCCGCACGCTGGGACGGGCAGTTCTCCGAGCTGACCGACGACGGTCTCAACGCCCTGAAGTCCCTGGATGTCGATCTGGTGGTCACCGTCACCCCGGCCCTGATGGCGGCTGCCGTCCAGCTTCTCCCCGCAGACACCAAGGTGCTCCACCAGGAGCACCGCAGCTCCGCGGACCGGGTCGGCGGGATGGAGCCGCTGCTCGCATTCGCTCCACGCGTCGCTGCCGTCGCGCTGCTGACCAGGTCGACTGCTGCTTGGCTGGGCTCCGAGCTGGGCTCCGCAGCCCCTGAGATCGTCGTGATGCCCAACCCGCTCCCTGTGACTGAGCAGCCTGCCTCGTCGCTGGACTCCAAGACGATCGTGGCGGCCGGTCGGATCGTGGCGGAGAAGCAGTTCATCCACCTGCTGCGCGCCTTCGAGCAGGTCGCAGCGGACCTACCGGACTGGCGGCTGCGCATCCTCGGCGACGGGCCGCTGCGTGCCGAGCTGGCTGCGCATGCCGCCAAGGTCGGACTGGCCGATCGCGTGGAGCTGCCAGGCGCCGTACCAGACATGGCGCCCGAGTGGGCAGCGGCCGCCATCTGTGCGCTGTCCTCCAAGACCGAGGGCTTCCCGCTCGTCGCGCAGGAAGCGATGTCGGCGGGTGTCCCAGTGGTGACCTACGACTGCCCCTCGGGCCCGCGCGAGCTCGTCGAGCACGGTGTCAGCGGACTCCTCGTGGGCGCTGGCTCCAAGGCGGGCCTCGCTGCCGCGCTCCACGATGTCGCCCGCGACCCGGAGCTGCGCGCGAGGTTGGGCGCCGGGGCCCTCGCCGCCTCACGCCGCTACGACGCCGATGCCATCGCGGCCGAGTGGGAGACGATCTTCAGCCGGCTCTGCGCCGACCAACGCACCCCGGCAGCGGCCTCTGGCCCCTTCACCCGCGACAGCATGCCGCTCGCGGTGCCACCCATCACTCCGCGCGAGGCGCGGCAGGAGGCCCTGTCCCTGGCGATCGCTGCAGCCGATGCTGCTGGTCCCGGTTGGTTCGTCATCCCGACGCACGACAACCCTGCGCCGACGGTCGTCGTGCCCGCGGCCCATCGCCCGGCCGTCCTGGCCGGGCTGGCCGACGTGCCCGACCACTTCTCGCTGCTCGACCCCGGCGATCGCGGTTGGCCCGTACGCCGCCTGCCTGCTCGGAGCCTCGTCGAGGCACTCCACGGCGCAGCCCCCAACCGCGTCGTCCTGGAGCCGTGGCCGCGCAGCCAGGGCGTGCGGTCGGTGCTGGGCGAGGACGCCGGCGTCGAGATCGAGTTCTGGGACCGGCTGCCGGACGGCACCCTCGTGCCACCGCGACCCAACCGATGGGTGCGGACGGTGCCTCCCGGCACCCAGGCGACCGAGGTCACCGTCGCGGACGTCAAGGTGCCCACGCTGGAGCTGATGGCTGCGCCGACCCCCTTCGACGTGACCTTCCCGGTCGATGCCGTCTACACCTGGGTGGACGGCGACGACCCCGGCTGGAACGCCGCGCGTGCTGCTCGCGAGGACGCCGACACGCGCCGGGAAGTCGCCGGCCGGGCGCGGTTCCGGAGCCGTGACGAGCTGCGCTACTCCTTGCGGAGCCTGCACCTCTTCGCCCCCTGGGTGCGCCACATCCACATCGTCACCGCCGGTCAGCGCCCGTCCTGGCTGGCCGACCACCCGGGCATCACCCTCGTTGACCACCGCGACATCCTGCCGCCCGACGCGCTCCCGACCTTCAACTCGCAGGCCATCGAGACCGCGTTGCACAAGATCCCGGGCCTGGCCGAGCACTTCATCTATGTCAACGACGACGTCTTCCTCGCCCGGCCGAGCCGACCCGAGCGGTTCTTCTCGCCGGGAGGTGCTGCCGCGGCGTTCGTCGGGGAGGCTCCGATCGGTCTACCCGGCACCTCCGACAAACCGTTCCTGCAGGCAGCGCTCAACAACCGGGCCCTGCTCGAGGACGCCTTCGGGGTGCAGATCACCCAGGTGATGGCGCACTCCCCGCACCCGCAGCGGGTCTCGGTCCTGGCCGAGATCGAGACGCGCTTCCCCGACGCCGTCGCGCGGACCGCCCGGGCACCCTTCCGCAGCGAGACCGACGTGTCGCTGCTGTCGAGCCTGGCCCAGCACTACGGGCTGCTCACCGGCACGGCCTTCCCCGCCACCGCCAAGCAGGCGTTCGTCGACCTGAGCAACGCGCGGGTCGAACGCCAGCTCAAGCAGCTGCGCGCCCGCGACCACGACTTCTTCTGCGTCGGCGACCACCATGAGTTCGCTGTCGACGCGGCCGCTGTGGACGCGATGCTGGCCGGATTCCTGGCCGACTACTTCCCGCTACCGGCGCCCTGGGAGCACTGAGCTCGACGACGCCGACTCACCGCCGGAAGAAGCCCGGCTTCCCACGCGCGGTGAGCTCCGCCTTCACCTCGTCGAGCTCACGGCGCAGCTCCTCGAGCTGGGCGTCCTTCTTGCGTCGGACGTCGCGGCGGCCCGCAGTGACACGAGCGGTCGTGGCGTCCATGGCGATTGCCTCGGAGAAGTCGAACAGCTCGCCGTACTCCCGCTCCAGGCCGGCCAGCTCCTCGATCGCGGCGGCATCGGCCGGGTCGTCGACCAGCGCGTTGATCGCCTGCCACGTCTGCTCGGCGATCTCCCGAAGGTGCGGCGGCACTGCGATGTCGTCCCAGGTGATCGCGGAGCGGTTGAGCCCGGCGTCGATGAAATCGTCGACGGCGTGCGGTTCGCGCGTGCTCAGGTCGGCGTTGTAGCGGATCTGAGTCTGCTCGCCTGCCCGGTGGAGAGCCGTGCGCCAGTCGGCCAGCAGGTCGGCATACCGCACGAAGGCTCGCGGCAGCGACCGCGTGGAGCGCTCGGTCTCGAAGGCTGCGTTGACCCAGGCCGCGACGTTGGCCGTCTCGCGCTGACGGCGGAAGGTCGGCGTCTGCTCGGTGAGGTATGCCGAATCACGCGACCGCACCACTTCGGTGGGGTGCCGCAGCATCGTCAGGGTGCTCACGTCGGCGCCGAGCTCTGCCGCGACTCGCGTCCACACCGGAAGTATCCAGAACGCGCGCGGGTCCTTCACCAGGATCTGCTCGGCCTCGAGCTGACCGGACAGCCAGTCTCGGAGCTCCGCCTCGACCTCAGGCCGACCCCCTGCCTCGGCCGCGATCGACCCCGCGTCGGGGCGGGTGTCGATGGTGCGCACCGGCACCGGGTTGAGCACGCGCTTGTGGAACTCGGTGACCCACTCCGGCTCGTAGTAGCCGCGCGGGTTCTTCTCGTCGGCGGGGACCTCCGGCTGGGGCACGTGCAGTCCCAGCCGCTTCAGCGCCCCGGCGACGCTCGACGTGCCGGACCGGCCGGAGCCGGTGACGAGAAGCAGGTGGGGATTCACGCAGGCGAGGCTAGTGGATCGACGGCCCCACCCGTGACCGTGCTGGATCGTCCCCCGCATACCGCCGAGGATCCAGCACTGGGTGGCGCTCAGTCAGGCAGACCGCTCGGCTCAGCGAGTTCAGCAACAATGTCGAGGTGCCCGGCATGGCGGGCGTAGTCAGCCAGCACGTGAAAGCAGATCCACTCGAGCGTCGGCGGGTCCTCGGCGAAGCGACCACCAGGCGCGGCCGTCGCGTCTAGCCGGAACTGCCGGAGTATGCCGCGGGTGCGAGCGCCGACCGCATCGAGCCGACCCGCCAACGACTCGGCCGTCAGGTCCTCGGCGACCACCCACCGGGCGGCCGGGCGGGTCTCGTCCGAGTCGTCGGACAACCACGGCTCGTTGGTGTTCCAGTCGCCCCACGGCTCGTCGACCTGCTCGCCGAGGAAGCCCCAGACGAACCAACGCTGCTCCATGTGCAGCACGTGGCTGAGCAGCTCCAGCGGCGTCCAGCCCGACGGCACCAGCGAGGTGCGCTGGTCGACGTACGACAGAGCAAGGACCTGGGTCGCGAGGTCACCGCGGACCCAGTCCAGGTATCCCGCCCACCGCTCGGCACCGACCGGTCCGCCCTTGGGCGGCTCTTTGGTGAAGCGTGCGACGCGCTGGTCCTCGCTCACGTGCCCTCGACCCGGTTGCCGTCGGGTCCTCCGGTCGGGCGCGGTCGCTCGCTCGTTCCTCGCTCGACTCTGTTGCCCTCCGGGTCCCAGTGGGCGGCGACCTTCTTCGACGGCTGGACCCGAGGCGGCTCCCCGGGCATCTTCGGGTGGTCCGGTGGGTAGTTGAGCTCGACGGGGTGCTCCTCCCACAGGTCGAGCAGCGGCTGGAGGGAGTGCGCGACGTCGTCGATCGCCGCCCAGGGGTCCCCGTCAGCCAGTCGCTCGGGCACCGTGAAGAGGTTGAACCCCGCGGGCGACGGCAGCGAGGCCAGCTCGTCCCACGTCACCGGCGTGGACACCGGGGCGCCGGGGAGGGGTCGCAGCGAGTATGCCGACGCGATGGTCCGGTCGCGGGTGTTCTGGTTGTAGTCCACGAAGATCCGGCTCCCCCGCTCCTCCTTCCACCACGCGGTGGTGACACCGGAGTCGCGCTTCTCCAGCTCACGGCCGAAGGCGATGGCCGCGTGGCGTACGTCCGCGAACTCCCAGTCAGGAGAGATCCGCACATAGATGTGGATGCCCCGGTTGCCGGACGTCTTCGCATATCCGGTCATCCCCAGGTCGGCCAGCAGCTCGTGGGCGACCCCTGCGACCCGCACCGCGTCGGAGAACCCCGTCCCCGGCTGCGGGTCGAGGTCGATGCGCAGCTCGTCGGGGTGGTCCACGTCGTCACGGCGGACCGGCCAGGGGTGGAAGGTCAGGGTCCCCATGTGGGCACACCAGACGGGCACCGCGATCTCGGTCGGGCAGATCTCGTCGGCGACGCGGCCCGACGGGAAGGTGATCTGGACCGACTCGAGGTAGTCGGGCGCGCCCTTGGGCACCCGCTTCTGATAGAACGCCTCGGCGTCCTTGTCGGCCGGCCCGGTCGCGAGCTTGAACCCTTCGCGGACGCCAGAGGTCCATCGCTCGAGGGCCGTGGGCCGGTCTCGGAGGGCGCGCATGAGCCCGTCCTCGACCGAGGCGAAGTACTCCGCCACCATCAGCTTGGTGACCTCGGGCGACGAGCCGGTGGCCTCGTAGATCACCCGGTCCGGCGAGGAGACACGGACCTCCCGCTCGCCCGCCCGGACCATCGCCGCCTTCGCTGCTGCCATGGCCCCAACCTAACCGAGCGCGGCTCTCAGACCTTGATGACCAACTTGCCGAAGTTGTCCCCGCGCAGCATCCCGGCGAAGGCTGCCGGCGCGTTCTCGAGGCCCTCGACGATGTCCTCGAGGTAGCGCACTCGCCCGTCGGCGAGCCAGGCACCCATGTCGCGGACGAAGTCGCGCCCGTGGCTACGGGTGAACTCGTCCTGGATGAAGCCGCGGACGGTCAGGCTCTTGGTGAGCACCTGTCCCAGGAATCCCGCGAGCTGGTCGGGCCCAACCGGTTGCGAGGTGAGGTTGTAGTTGGCGACCAGTCCGCAGACCGGCATCCGGGCGCGGTTGTTGAGCTGGCGGCGTACGCCGTCGAAGACGTGACCACCGACGTTCTCGAAGTAGACGTCGATCCCGTCGGGGGTCGCGGCCTTCAGCTGGTCGACGAAGTCGGGGGCGCGATGATCGACCGCGGCGTCGAAGCCGAACTGCTCGGTGAGCGCGCGCACCTTGTCGGGACCACCCGCGATGCCGACGGCGCGGGCGCCCTTGATGCGGGCGATCTGCCCCACCGCGCTGCCGACCGGACCGGTGGCAGCCGCCACGACGACGGTCTCCCCCTCCTGCGGGCGCCCGATCTCCAGCAGCCCGGCGTAGGCCGTGAAGCCCGGCATCCCGAGCACACCGAGGGCGGTGGTGACCGGCGCGAGGGACGGGTCCAGCTTGCGGACCTGGGATCCCTCAGCGATCGCAGCGGACTGCCACCCCGAGTAGGACAGGACGACGTCACCGGGGGCGAGACCCTCGAAGCGGGACTCGACCACTTCGCCGACGGTCCCGCCCACCATCACGGCGCCGATCTCGACCGGGTCGGCGTAGGACTTCGCCGCGCTCAGCCGCCCGCGCATGTAGGGGTCCAGGGACAGGTAGCGGATCGCCAGCGCCACCTGACCGTCCTGGAGGTCGGGCAGGGGCTGGATGTGCGTGGTGAAGGTGCTGGCGTCGGGCTCACCGACGGGTCGCTGGGCGAGGCAGATCTGGGTGCTGTCCATTCCGACAGCGTGCCAGTCGGCGGGTACGGCGAGGAGCCGGGGTCACAGGGTGGAGTTGGGCTCGAACCTCGGTGACTGGTCGACGTCCTCGCGGTCCGGGCGGATGAAGTCGAAGCCCGCCGTCGCAACGATCACCTGGCCGTCCACACGCACGTCCTCGGCACACGACAGGTGCATCGGCGGCTGGTGGAACTGGTTGCGGTCACGCTCGGTGACCGAGCCGACGAAGGCGATCGGCCGACCCAGGCCGCCCTCGCACACCCCGCAGATCCTCGACAGGGCGCACTGGGTCACCCAGGCGCGCGTGGGCTCCCGGAGTGCGGTCGCGCCGCTGCGCAGGTCCTCCTTCATGCCGTCGCTCTCGACCAGCCACCGGTCTCCTGCCGGCGGTTGGGACGTTCGGCGTCCGTACGGCGACGCCTTGCCAACGGCGCGTCGTCGCGAGGAGGCGAAGGCGGCTCGGGCTGGTCGGAGGAGGTGAACTTGTTGGGTAGCGACAGCTTCATGATCGTGCGCAGCACCTGGCCGTACTGCTTGTAGAGCGGCCCGGTCGTGTAGGGGATGTCGTACTTCGCCGCGAGCTCACGCACGCGCACCGACATGTCGGCATAGCGGTTGGAGGGCAGGTCGGGGAACAGGTGGTGCTCGATCTGGTAGCCGAGCTGGCCGCTCATGATGTGCAGCAGCTTGCCGCCCTCGAAGTTGGCCGAGCCGAGCATCTGGCGCAGGTACCACTCCGCGCGCGTCTCGTCCTCCAGCTCCTCCTCGGTGAAGTGCAGCGCCCCGTCGGGGAAGTGGCCGCAGAAGATGATCATGTACGCCCACAGGTTGCGCGCGAGGTTGGCGCTGGCGTTGGCGGTCATCGTCGGCACGACGTTGGCCGGACCCGTCACAGCCGTGAGCAGCGGGAAGAAGACGTAGTCCTTGCCGATCTGTCGACTGATCTTGCGCTTGATCTGGCGCAGCTGCTTGGCGAGGACCTTCGGGTCCTTCTCGCGCTTGCGGATCGCCTCGAGGTCGAGGTCGTGCAGCGCGACGCCCCACTGGAACAGGCTGGCCAGGAGGGCGTTGTAGACCGGCTGCCCGAGGTTGACCGGGTGCCACTTCTGGTCGCGCGACATCCGCAGGATGCCGTAGCCGATGTCGTTGTCGTGGCCCAGCACGTTGGTGAACTGGTGGTGGATGTAGTTGTGGCTGTGCTTCCACTGCTCAGCCGGCTGCGCGGTGTCCCACTCCCACGTCGAGGAGTGGATCTCGGGATCGTTCATCCAGTCCCACTGGCCGTGCATGACGTTGTGACCGATCTCCATGTTCTCCAGGATCTTGGCGATGCCCAGCATGGTCGCACCGGCGATCCAGGCTTCCTTGCGACGACTGGCGAACAGTGTCACCCGGCCAGCGGCCGCGAGGCCGCGCTGGATCTTGATCATCCGGTTGATGTAAGCCGCGTCGGCCTCACCGCGAGACTCCTCGATCTCCTTGCGGAGCGCGTCGAGCTCGCGTCCGAACTGGTCGACCTCCTCGGGGGTGAGGTGCGTGTATTCCTTGACGTCACTGATGGCCATGAAACTGTCCCTTCTCGGGTGGTGGTGGTCGAGCCTCCGGGGCTCTCAGATGTCGAGCGTGCACTCGCCCACGGGGACGGTCACGCAGGTCTGCACCCGGTCGTTGGCGTCGGAGTACTCGTCGCCGTTGCGCAGGTCGCGGACGGTGCCGCTGACCAGGGTGAGCGTGCAGGTGTGGCACATGCCCATCCGGCAGCCGTAGGGCATCCCGACGCCTGCCTGCTCGCCGGCCTCGAGGACCGTCGTGGCTCCGTCGACCTCGATGGTCTTGCCTGAGTTGATGAAGGTGAGTGTGCCGCCCTCGCCGCCGTCACCGTCCAGGTCGAGCGAGAACCGCTCCACGTGCAGGTGCTCGACGACGCCGGCCTTCTCGAAGTGCTCGGTGATGGCGTCCAGCATCGGCGCCGGACCGCAGGCCCAGGTCTCGCGCTGACGCCAGTCGGGGCAGATCGAGTCGAGGTCGGCCAGGTCGAGCAGCCCGTCGTGGTCGGTGTGCAGCGTGTGCAGCGTGAGCCCGTCGTTCTTGGCGGCCAACTCGGTGAGCTCGTCGCGGAAGATCATCCGCTCCGGAGTCGTCGAGGAGTAGTGCAGGACGACGTCCGGCATCGTCCCGCGCCGGTCCAGGGTGCGGAGCATCGACATGACGGGGGTGATGCCCGATCCGCCGACGAGGCAGAGCATCGTGGCCGGGGGCGGACTTGGGAGCACGAAGTCACCAGCGGGCAGGGCGAGCCTCACGATGGAGCCGGGCTCGAGGCCCTCGACGAGGTGCTTGGAGAGGAACCCCTCCGGCATCGCCCGGACCGTGATGGCGATGGTGCGGCCCTGCCGCCTCGGCGGCGACGACAGTGAGTAGGAGCGCCAGTGGAACTTGCCGTCGACCTCGATGCCGATGCCGACGTACTGCCCCGGCTTGTGGTCGAAGCTCCACCCCCAGCCCGGGCGGATCACCACGGTGGCGGCGTCCTCGGTTTCGGGGATGACCTTCTCGATCCGTCCGCGCAGCTCGCGCGCGGTCCAGAGCGGGTGCAGCAGCCTCAGGTAGTCGTCAGGCTGGAGAGGGGTGGTGAGACCTGAACCCGCCTTGCGGGCCCAGGACAGACGATCGATGGCTGCCACGGTCAAGCTCCTCACTGTCGAGGCTCAGTGAACAACTGTCCACTCATCCGCGTCAAGAGCCTGTGTCGCTCGCCTCACCCAGCCGGGTGGCAAGTAGCGTGGTGTCATGGGCTACCAGGTGGAGAAGACCGACGACGAGTGGCGCGCTGAGCTGAGCGCGGAGGAATACGCCGTGCTTCGCCGAGCCGGCACCGAGGCTGCCTTCGTCGGCGCCTACACCGACACTGAGACCGAAGGCACCTACGCGTGCAAGGCGTGCGGCCACGAGCTGTTCACCAGCTCCACGAAGTTCCACTCCGGGTGCGGCTGGCCGAGCTTCTACGAGCCCATGACGGACACGGTCGAATACATCAAGGACGTCTCCCACGGCATGGACCGCGTCGAGGTGCGTTGCGCGAACTGCGGCTCCCACCTCGGGCACGTGTTTCCCGACGGCCACGGCACGCCCACCGGCGACCGCTACTGCATCAACTCGATCAGTCTCACCCTCCGCCCGGCCGAGCAGCAGTAGGCACCAGCGGGCGGGGTGGATCGACACTGCCGTCTGCGCACGGGGCGCACGACCTATAGGTTGAGGCCAGAACGTCGACCTCAGGAGGACTCGCCCTTGTCTGGCGCGCAATACGACCACGACGTGGTCGTGGTGGGTGGCTGCGGTCACGTCGGCCTCCCGCTGGCCATCGCCCTGGCCTCGCGTGGTCTCCGCGTCGCCATCCAGGACATCGACGCTGACGCCGTCGAGCTGGTTCTCAGCGGGACCCTGCCCTTCATGGAGGACAGCGCCGAGCCGGTGCTCCAGCGGGCCCTGGCCGACGGCCTGCTCACCGCCACGACCGACCCCGACGTGCTCGGGCGCAGCGAGGCTGTCGTCGTGGTGATCGGCACACCCGTCGACGAGCACCTCAACCCTGACCCGCACGCGGTGACCAAGGCGCTGCGCGAGTCCCTGGGCTCCTTCCGTGACGGCCAGCTGGTCGTCCTCCGCAGCACCGTCTATCCGGGCGTCACCAAGCACATCGAAAACCTCTTCGAGGAGGCGGGACTCGCCGTCGACGTCGCCTTCTGCCCCGAGCGGATCGCCGAGGGTCGAGCGATGGAGGAGCTGTTCTCGCTCCCGCAGATCGTGTCCGCCCGCACCCAGCATGCGCGCGACCGCGCGGCCAAGCTGTTCGGCAGCCTCACGGCGAGCATCGTGGAGCTCGAGCCCGAAGAGGCCGAGCTGGCGAAGCTCTTCACCAACAACTGGCGCTACATCAAGTTCGCTGCCGCCAACCAGTTCTACCGGATGGCCAACGACCACGGGCTCGACTACGACCGCATCCGCAACGCGCTGGCGCACGACTACCCCCGCGCTGCCGACATGCCCGGCGCCGGCTTCGCCGCCGGACCGTGCCTGTTCAAGGACACGATGCAGCTCGCTGCCTTCACCGACAACTCCTACGTCCTGGGTCACTCCGCCATGCTGGTCAACGAGGGCCTCCCGCTCTATCTGGTCACCCGGATGGAGCAGGCCCACGACCTGCCACGGCTCCGCGTCGGCATCCTCGGGATGGCCTTCAAGGCCGAGAGCGACGACATCCGGTCGAGCCTGTCCTACAAGCTCAAGCGGATCCTCGAGTTCCGCTCGGGCGGGGTGCTCTGCACCGACCCCTACGTCACGGTCGACGACAACCTGATGCCGCTCGAGGACGTGCTCGAGCAGGCCGACATCCTCGTCATCGGAGCACCGCACCGGGCATACGCCGACCTGGTGATCGACAAGCCCGTCGTGGACGTCTGGAACCTCCTCGGCAACGGAACGACCGTATGACCCTGGGCGTCTCGGTGGTGATCCCCGCCTACAACGAGGGCGACGGCATCGTCGCCGTGCTGGACCGGCTCTTCCCCGCCGTCGAGTCGACCCTCGAGGTGCTCGTGGTGGTGGACTTCCCGGAGGACTCCACGGTGCCGGTGGTCCGGGCCCACCCGAAGTTCGGCGAGGGTCTGCAGCTGTTGGTCAACACCTACGGCCGCGGTCCGGCCCATGCCATCCGCTACGGCATCGACCGTGCCAGCCATGACGTCGTCGTCGTCACGATGGCCGACGGGTCCGACGACCCTCGTCAGATCGATCCGCTGGCCCGACTCGTGGAACGAGGCGTGGTCGTCGCCGCCGCCTCGCGCTACTCATCCGGCGGTCAGCAGGTCGGCGGCCCGCTGCTCAAGGGCCTGATCTCCTACAGCGCCGGCCGTTCGCTGGGCCTGCTGGCCCGCGTCGGCACGCAGGACGCCACCAACAGCTTCAAGGCCTACTCGACCGAGTTCGTCCGTGAGGTCGGCATCCACAGCACCAGCGGCTTCGAGATCGGGCTGGAGCTGACCGCCAAGGCCCGACGCCTGCGTCGGCCGGTGGCCGAGCTGCCCACCATCTGGCTCGACCGCACCATCGGCGACTCCAACTTCGACATGCGCGCGTGGATACCCAAATATCTCCGGTGGTACAGGTTCGCCTTCGGCCGGGCTCTGAGCCTGGAAGACGTCTCGACCCAGGCCGCGCGCATCGCCACCCTCAACCAACGCTCCGCCACGAAGAACGGGAAGTCATCGTGACCCAGGAACAGAAGGTCCTCGTCTCAGGCTCGGCAGGATTCATCGGCGGCTACGTCGTCGAGGAGCTCCTCCAGCGCGGCTACACGGTCGTCGGGATCGACAACTACTCCAAGTACGGCAAGGTGGAGAAGTCCTACGACAACCACCCCAACTACCACTTCCACGAGGACGACTGCCGCAACGTGGACGTGATGAAGAAGCTGCTGGCCGACTGCGACCACTTCGTCGCCGGCGCAGCCCTCATCGGTGGCATCTCCTACTTCCACGCCTACGCCTACGACCTGTTGGCGCAGAACGAGCGGATCATGGCCTCGCAGTGCGACGCCGCCATCGAGGCGTTCCAGCACGGCAAGCTGAAGAAGGTCACCTACCTGTCGAGCTCGATGGTCTTCGAATCCACCCAGACGTGGCCCTCCAAGGAGGGCGACGAGCGCAAGATCCCGCCGCCGCTGTCGTCGTACGGCTTCCAGAAGCTCGCCGTCGAGTACTTCGCCAAGGCCGCCTTCGACCAGTACAAGCTGCCCTACACGATCGTGCGTCCCTTCAACTGCGTCGGCGTCGGCGAGGGCCGGGCGCTCGGTGACGTCGAGGTGTCCTCGGGCAACGTCAAGCTCGCGATGAGCCACGTCGTGCCCGACCTGGTCCAGAAGGTCGTCAAGGGCCAGGACCCGCTGCACATCCTCGGCGAGGGCAACCAGGTCCGCCACTACACCTATGGCGGCGACCTCGCCAAGGGGATCGTGGAGTGCATGAGCCAGGAGGCGGCCTACAACGAGGACTTCAACATCTCCACCCCCGAGTCCACGACCGTCCGCGAGCTCGCCGAGGTCATCTGGCGCAAGATCAAGGGCGACGCCCCCTTCAGCCTGGTCAGTGACGAGGCCTACGAGTACGACGTGCAGAAGCGGGTGCCTGACGTGCAGAAGGCCAAGGACGTGCTGGGCTTCGAGTGCACCACCACGCTCGACGTCATGCTCGACGAGGTCATCCCGTGGGTGACCCAGGCTGTCTCGGACGGCCGTCTGTGACCGCGGCTCACTCGTGCCGACGCTGAGGGAGCGGTTGCCGCTCGTCACCACCCTGCTGGTGATCCTCGTGGGGTCGGTCTTCCTGCTGACCCAGGCTCGCCATCTCTACTTCTTCGGCGACGACTGGATGTTCCTGCTCGAGCGCGACCTCTCGGAGCGGCCGCTCGAGGACCTGATGACGCCGCACAACGAGCACTGGAGTGCGCTCCCGGTGCTGCTCTACCGAGCGCTGTTCTCCGTGGTCGGCGTGGACCACTTCCCGGTGTTCGCCGTGCTGCCGATCCTGGCCCACGCGGGCGTGTGCTTCCTGTTCTTCCTGCTTCTGCGCCGGTGCACCGTGCACCCCTGGATCGCGGCGGGCGTCACCACGGTTCTGGTCTTCCTGGGCGCCGGCGCGGAGAACCTGCTGTGGGCCTTCCAGGTCGGGATGATCGGCTCTGCCGTCCTGGGCCTGGGCGCCCTGCTGGTCTCCATCACCAGCCCCCGGAGACGGTCCGTGGGCGTGGTCTGGCTCCTGCTCGTGCTCTCCTTGATGACGGCCAGCACGGCGATCCCGATGGTGCTCTGGCTGGGTGCGTTCACGCTGCTGCGCGACGGCCTGCGTCGCGCACTCGTCCTGACCGTGCCCCCTGCCCTCGTCTGGGCCGCCTGGTTCGTCGTCTGGGGACGCGACGCCGACACCGGCATCGCCACCGCCGCACCGGCCGACGTGATCCCGATGGCGTGGCGGGGGCTGAGCGCCACCTGGGACACCATGTCCGGCTTCACCGGTGCCGGGCCGGCACTCGTCGTCGGCCTGCTGGTGGCCGCGCTCGTGCTGCACCCAGGCACCGACGGGCGCAGGCTGGCCCTCTCGGCCTGGGCGGCCGTCTTCACGACCTACCTGATCATCGCCCATTCCCGTGGGGAGTTCGGCCCGGACGCCGCCACGGAGTCGCGCTACGCCTACTTCGGCGCGCTGCTCACCCTGCCCTCGCTGGCCCTGGTGCTGGACACGTTCCGTGAGCGCCTGCGGGAACGGCCGATCGAGGGCTGGCTCACCACCACCGTCCTGCTCGGGCTGCTCGTGGTGCCCGGTGCCTTCCAGGTGGTCGAGTGGCGCGTCGTCCGAGATGCGCAGAACCCCGACCTCCGCGGGCAGGTCCTGGCGGCCCGAGAGCTCGCCCGATCCGGCGAGCTGCTGCTTCGGGAGCAGGTCGACCCCGTCTGGAACCCCAACGTCACGGTCGCGGCCCTGCGGTCCGAGGCCGTGTCGGACGCGCTGGCCGACGATCCGTTCTCCGCCCGCGACATGCTCACCGCCCGCGCGGCCCTCCAGGTCGACGCATCACCCTCCGCTTGGGGTTTGCTGACCAATCAGGAGGTGTCGGTCGTGGGGACGCCGACGACCCCGTCCGGAGACTGCGTGATCGGCCTCGGGGCCGAGGGCGCCATGGTGGTGGTCCCGTCCGAGGAGGTGGGCGGCGAGGTCCGCCTCATCCTCTCCGGGACGGACCGGACGACGGTCCGGCTGCGCGACAGCGGCGTCTCGGGCGCCCGCGTGCCGTTGATCCTCGGCGACGGCGCCGGCGCCGAGGTCTACGTGGGCGTGGTCGCCCCGGACCTGGAGCTCCTCATCGACCTGCCGCCCGGCACGCCGTTCACCGTCTGCGACAGCTGAGAGCTCTCAGCTCGCCGGGACGAGCGTCGCGCTGATCTCGACGCGGCCCTCGCCGTACGTCTCGTCCGCCCAGGCCTGCAACGAGCCGTCGTCGTGGAGCACGCCGATCTGCACGACGTCGTCGGCAGCCGAGGACGTCGTCACGCCGGGGAGCTCCTGGAGCTCCATCGCGATCTCGTTGAGCTCGGCCTCGGTGTAGGCGGCCTCGCTGACGCACAGGGCACCACCCCAGGTCTCGCGCAGCGTGGCCTCGGCCCCGGCGACGTCCTCGGTGACGGCGACGTTGATGATCATGGACGTGGGGTCGTTCACCGCGGCCTCCCCCGGAGCGGGTTGGTCGGCCTCGTTGATGGACTGGTCGATCCAGGCCCCGGCGTAGCCCGGCAGTCGGCCGGCCGCGGCGAAGGTGGCGTCCATCCCCTCCTGGGTCGTGGTGGCCGGATCGATCATCGTCCAGCCGCCGGACGGTTCGTCGCAAGGAGTCTCGAAGTCCGGCTCCGCCGGCTCGCTCACCGCGTCGTACAACGCGGCGGGGATCGCGTCGGTGACGGTGAACGTCGTGCCGTCGAACGTGCCCGTGAGCGCGAAGGATCCCCACTTGGTGCCGGAAGCGTCCTCGTGCTCGGGGTGCGCCGCCCAGTCCCAGCCGGCCAACGGCGGGCCAGAACACTGCGGCGGGAACGACTCGGCCACGAAGGTGCAGAGCTCGGGCCCGTCGCCGTCGTCGAGCACCGTCACGAGACCGTCCGTGGTGACGGGGCCGTCGGCAGCCGGCACCGCGGTGGGCTTGCCCGCCGTCGCGGCCGCAGGCTCGGCGCCGGCGGACGGGTCAGCGTCGCTGTCGACACCGAGCATCTGCTCCTCGGTGCTGCAGGCGGAGAGTGCGAGCAGTGCAGCGAGCGCGACGAAGGTTCTTTTCATGGGGGTACGACGATCTGTGCGCAACGCTGGTTCCCCTGGTTCTGCCGTCTCCGGGTCGGACACGGCCCACTATGCCCGCTCAGGGCAGCCGGGTGATCAGATCCGCGGGCGAGACACGCGCGCCGGTGTAGAAGGGCACCTCTTCACGCACGTGGCGTCGAGCGGTCGAGGCACGCAGGTCGCGCATCAGGTCGACGATCCGGTGCAGCTCGTCGGCCTCGAACGCGAGCATCCACTCGTAGTCACCGAGAGCGAACGAGGCGACGGTGTTGGCGCGGACGTCGGCGTAGCCGCGGGCCATCTGACCGTGCTCGGACAACATGGCGCGGCGCTCGGAGTCCTCGAGGAGGTACCACTCATAGGAGCGGACGAAGGGGTAGACGCAGATGTGGGCGCGTGGCTCCTCGTCGGCCAGGAACGCCGGGATGTGCGACTTGTTGAACTCGGCGGGTCGGTGCAGCGCCATCTGCGACCAGACCGGCTCGAGACGGCGACCGAAGGACGTGCGCCGGAACGCGTTGTAGGCGGCCTGCAGGGCCTCGGAGTCCTCCGCGTGCCACCAGACCATCAGGTCGGCGTCAGCCCTCAGACCGCTGACGTCGTAGACCCCACGGACCACCACGTCCTGCTCGGCCAGCACCTCGAAGAGAGCCTCCACGTCGGTGGCCTCGGCGGCGCGATCCGCGTCGCCCAGGACGTCTCGGAGCTTGAAGACCGACCACATCGTGTAGCGGATGGTGTCGTTGAGCTCCTTGAGCTGCGCTGCCTTCGTCGCCATACCGCTCATTGTGCCCGGACGACCTCGGCGGCTGCCCGACGGGCCGAGGCGATCACCGCCGGGATGCCGACTCCGTCACACCAGGCCCCGCAGACGGCCAAACCCACCGGCAGCGACGAGCGCACCCGCTCCATCCGGTCCAGATGGCCGACGGAGTACTGCGGCAGCCCGCCGCCCCAGCGCTGCACATGCGTGTCGACCGGTATGGCGCTGATGCCGGCCAGCTCCGCGAGCTCGGCCAGGGACCGGGCGACCAGCGCCTCGTCGGTCGCCTGAAGGGTGCGCTCCTCCCCCATCCGTCCCAGCGACGTGCGGACGATCGCGTGATCGCCACCGGCCGCGCGCACCCAGTCCCACTTGGCGAAGGAGAACGTGCTGGCCTTGATGCCACGCTGCTCGACGGGCGGCACCAGGAATCCGGACCGGTCCGCGAGTCCGGCGACCGCCGCGAGCGGGAACGCGAGCGTCACGACGGCCACGCTGGCCGACTCGATGCCGGCGATCTCGCCCGCCGCCTCGGGTGACGTCTCTGCGAGCAGCCGCGCCGTCGGGGCGGCCGGGGTGGCCAGCACGACGTGGCGCGCCAGCACGGTCTCGGCGGCATGGGCAGAACCGATCGTGAGCGCCCACCCGGAGCCATCGCGTCGGATCTCGCGCACGGGGGCATCCGTGCGGACCTGCAGGCCGGCCGCGACGGCAGCAGGCAGTCGGCCCATCCCCCCGGGCAGCCCTGCGAAGACAGGCACGTCGCTGGGGGGTATGGCGCCTGCCTGCTCGAGCAGCGAACCGCGACGCGCCATCGCGAGCAGCTGCGGGACCGTCGCCGCCGCGGACAGGTGCCGGGCCCGCCCGGCATAGACGCCACCGAGCAACGGCTCGACCAGGCGGTCCACGACCTCGTCCCCCAGCCGCTCTGCCACGAGGTCGCCCACGGAGACGTCCTGGTGGACCGCACGCACGACCTCGGCGCTGAGTCGTGCAAGCCCGGCCTCGGACAGGACCCCGGACGCCGCAACCTCGTCGAGGTTGAAGGGCACTCCCATCAGCGAGCGCGGCAGCGACCGCAAGGCCCCGCGCGAGAAGATACGCGACGTCGCCGAGGACGGGTGCACCACCTCGAGGCCCAGCTCGCGCGCCAGCGCCACGCCCTCGGGGCGCCGGTTCAGCATCGCCTCGGCTCCCACGTCGACGCTCACACCGGCGACCCTCGCGAGCCGCAGCTTGCCGCCGATGGCAGGTGAGCCTTCGAGGACGAGCACGTCGTGGGTGGCCGACAGGCACCGGGCGGCCGTCAGCCCCGCGATCCCGGCCCCGACCACCACGACGTCATGCCTCACGGTGACAACTCTGGCACGCCCCGCCATCACGGTTCGGTCACGGCGGCGCACGGTGGGGAACCACATGCTGCAGCGGCGCCGTCCGAGGGTTCATGACACTCACCCAGTTCCTGCCAGGCGGCCGCACGGCCGGCCTGATCGTCGCCCTCACCATGACGGCCAGCCTGGCCGCCTGTTCCTCCTCCGACAGCGACGAGAGCAGCGGTGCCAGTGGCGGCACCATGTCCGAGCAGTCGGCCGAGGACACCGACCGCTCCTTCGGAGCCCAGTCCGAAGGAGACGCCGCCGCCCCGGCCGACAAGGCGGGCTCGGCCTCGGTGACGCGCACCGCCCTCCAGACACCCGCGATCGAGCGGCACGTGATCTCCACCGGCACGGTCTCTCTGGTCAGCGAGGACGTGGCCGAGGCACGGCGCGACGTGCAGCGCATCGTCGACGCCCAGCAGGGCACGGTCACGCAGGAGAACACCGAGACCGACGACGAGGGCGTTGCGACATACTCGCGGCTGGTCATCCGGGTGCCGTCGAGCTCGTTCGCAGCGACGGTGCTCTCGTTGGAGAAGGCTGCCGAGCTGCGGACGTCTCAGGTCTCGAGCGAGGACGTCACCACCCAGGTGATCGACACCGACGTCCGCGTCCGCGCACAGGAGGGCAGCCTGCGTCGCGTCGAGCAGCTGCTGGCCCGCGCCGAGTCGCTCAGGGACATCATCTGGATCGAGTCCCAGCTCACGCGACGTCAGGCCGAGCTCGACTCGTTGAAGTCGCAGCAGGCGTGGCTCGCCGACCAGACCAGCGACTCGACGATCACCATCGACATCGAGCGCAAGCGAGAAGCCGAGGTGAAGAAGGAGAAGAAGGATGAGCCGGCCGGCTTCCTCGTCGGACTCAAGGGCGGCATGAAGGCGCTCGGCGCGTTCGCCTCCGCGATGGCCACCATCGTCGGCGCCCTGCTCCCCTTCGCGATCGTGCTCGCGGTCTTCGGGGTGCCGATGTGGCTCCTCGTCCGCCGTACCGCGCGGCGTCGGCAGACGAAGCAGCCCGCCACGTCGTGACGCAGCGGCGCTCGCCGCTAGGGTCGGGGCGTGCAGGCAGACTCTCCCTCCTCGGTCCGGATCGCCGTCCTCATCGACGCCGACAACACCTCACCCAAGTTCGCCGAGGCGCTGCTCGACGAGATCGCCCGGGACGGCAACCCCACGATCAGACGTGTGTACGGCGACTGGTCCTCGACCCACCTCGCCGGCTGGACCCGCAAGCTCAACCCGCTCGGGCTCCAGGCCATGCACCAGCACGCGCTGACAACCCGGAAGAACTCCACCGACTCCGCGATGATCATCGACGCGATGGACCTGCTCTACGCCGACAACGTCGAGGGCTTCGCGCTGGTGTCGAGCGACTGCGACTTCGCAAGCCTGGCGATGCGCCTGCGTGCCGGCGGGAAGTTCGTGCACGGCATGGGCGAGGCCAAGACCCCGGCCGGGTTCGCCAACGCGTGCGACAAGTTCGTCCATCTCGAGACGCTGGGCGAGGACGAGGTCGCTGCCGAGCCCGTGGACGCGGAAGCAGCCGAGGAGGAGCCCGGCGCCCTGCCCACCATCAACCTGCAGAGTGCACTCACCAAGGCAGTCAACGCACAGTCGGGCGACGACGGCTGGGCCCGGCTCGGGCCCCTGGGTCAGCACCTTCGGCGTACCCACCCGTCGTTCAACACGCGGTCGTTCGGGCACGAGAACCTCAGCTCGCTGGTCAAGGAGCTGCCCTACCTCCTCACGACGGGCGAGGGCAACGACACCCTGATCCAGCTCAAGGGCAAGCAGTCGGCGAGGAAGGCGACGAAGTCCGCCGCCCCTGCCGAGAAGAAGGCAGCGAAGGCGGCCGCCCCCGCTGTGAAGAAGACGGCGAAGTCTGCCGCGCCGGCCGAGAAGGCCCCGGCGGTGAAGAGGACGACCAGGTCCGCCCGGGCGGCCAAGCCCGCGGTGGAGCCGACCGCGCCGCCCCAGGAGGAGCCACAGCCCCCTGCCACGCCTGCCAAGCCGACGGTCACCGTCACCACCCGGACTCGAGGTGCCAAGAAGGTCGCGCCCAAGGACTAGCGGGGATACGCCTGCACGAACTCGGTGAGTGCCTTGAGCTGACCGGGATCGGTGGACGGGATGACCCCGTGACCCAGGTTGAAGATGTGCCCCTTGGCAGCCCGGCCCGCCTCGATGATCTCGGCTGCTCGGGAGGTCATCACGGCGGTGGGGGCGAAGACCAGCGTCGGGTCGAGGTTGCCCTGGACGGCACGGTCGCCGACGCGGGCGATGCCGTCCGCGAGCGGGGTGCGCCAGTCGATGCCCACGACGTCGGCGCCTGCCTCGCCCATGAGCGAGAGCAGGTTGGTGGTGCCGACCCCGAAGTGGATCCGAGGGACACCGAGCTCGCCCGCGGCCGCCAGCACGCGCGCCGAGTGGCGCATCACGTGCTGCTGGTAGTCGGCCGGGGTGAGGGCGCCGGCCCAGGAGTCGAAGAGTTGTACGGCGCTGGCGCCGGCCTCGACCTGGACGCGGAGGTATTCCTCCGCGAGCCCGGCGATCTTGCGCATGAGGGCGTCCCAGACGTCGGGCGCGCCGAACATCATGGCCTTGGTCTTCGCGTGCTCCTTGGACGGCCCGCCCTCGACGAGGTAGGACGCCACGGTGAAGGGAGCCCCGGCGAAACCGATCAGCGGCGTGCCGCCGAGCTCGGCCGCCAACTGCTGCACGGCGCGGGTGATGAAGGGGACGTGCTCGGGGGTCAGGTCGGGGATCGCGGCGACATCGGCCAGGGTGCGCACCGGGGACGCCACGACGGGACCGACACCCGCGACGATGTCCAGGTCGACTCCTACCGCCTTCAACGGCAGCACGATGTCGGAGAAGAAGATGGCCGCGTCGACGCCGTAGCGGCGTACGGGTTGCAGGGTGATCTCGGTGACGAGGTCGGCGTCCATGCAGGACTCGAGCATTCCGACGCCCTCGCGGAGCTTCAGGTATTCGGGCAGCGAGCGGCCCGCCTGGCGCATGAACCACACCGGCGTGTGGGTCGGCTCCTGACCACGGGCGGCGGCCAGGAACGCCGAGTCGTCGAGCCGAGCGTCGGCGGGAGAAGTCACGCGTCGAATCTTCGCAGGTCAGGCGGCGTGGCGGCGCATCGCCATTGACCGGCCCTGACCTACTGTGGAGCCATGGTGGCGCGTCACGAGACGCACCCGGGGACGGGTGCCGCCGGCCCCGCGGAGTTCCGCGCAGCCGTCGAGAGCATGAAAGCGGCGGCGCTGCGCCCCGAGGTCTTCTGCGAGGAGATGCCCGCGCCACAGCGCATCGCGCCCTTCTCCTCGGCGCTCTCCGCCGACGTCACCGTCGATGACGAAGACCTCGGCACCGGGCGGATCATCCTGCTGCACGACCCGGCGGGCAACGACGCCTGGGACGGCACCTTCCGCTGCGTGGCCTATGCGCGAGCCGAGATCGACCCGGAGCTGGCGACCGATCCCATGCTCGCCGCCGTCGGGTGGTCCTGGCTGACCGAGGCGCTGGCAGCGCACGGTGCGTCCTACGGCGCAGCCTCGGGGACCGTCACGTGCGTGGCCACCGAGAGCTTCGGCGGGATGGCCGAGGAGGACTCGTCCGCCCAGATCGAGGTCCGGGCGTCCTGGACCCCCCTCGCCACCGACCCGGACGCCGGCCTCGACCTCGCCCCGCACGTCGAGGCGTGGGCCGAGCTGTTGTGCACGGCCGCCGGGCTGCCGCCGGTGCCGGAGGGTGTCACCGCGATCCCGAGCCGGCGCGGCCAGCGCGGCTCCTGACGATGGGCACGACGACGACCGACGAGACCGGGGCCGCCAGCGAGTCCCCAGACGAGACCCCCGAGGAGACCGTCGAGGCACCGCCTGCTCCGCTGCTCATCCTGCGCGACGGGCTGCCGACGATCGTCGACACCGAGGACGGCCTCGCGGCGGCGTGCGCCGCGCTCGGCGCCGCATCCGGGCCGGTCGCCATCGATGCCGAGCGCGCCTCGGGCTACCGCTACTCCGCGCGGGCCTACCTGATCCAGCTGCGACGCGAGGGCGCCGGGACCTGGCTCATCGACCCGATCGCCTTCGACGACCTCGCCCCCCTGCAGGAGGCGCTGGCCGACACCGAGTGGATCCTGCACGCGGCATCCCAGGACCTCGTGTGCCTGCGCGAGGTCGGCCTCAAGCCGGCAGCCCTCTTCGACACCGAGCTCGCCGGTCGGCTCCTCGGCTATCCCCGGGTGGGCCTGGCGACGCTCGTCGAGACCCTGCTGGGCCAACGCATGCGCAAGGAGCACTCGGCTGCCGACTGGTCGACGCGCCCCCTGCCGAAGGCCTGGCTCGACTACGCCGCCCTCGACGTCGAGGTGCTGCTCGAGCTCCGCTCCCTGATGATCACCGAGCTGGCAGCGGCCGGCAAGGACGAGTGGGCCCGCCAGGAGTTCGAGCACCTGCTGGACTTCGAACCCGCGGTCCGGCAGGACGCCTGGCGGCGTACCTCCGGCGTCCATCGTCTGCGGAGCCGGCGTTCGCTGGCCGCCGCCAAGGCCCTGTGGGAGGCCCGCGACGAGATCGCAGCTCGGCGCGACGTGACCCCCGGTCGAGTCATCCCTGATGCCGCCATCGTCGCCGCAGCCAGTGCCCTGCCTCTCGACAAGGCGGCCCTGATGAGCACCCCGGGCTTCCACGGCCGCGGCGCCGACCGCTACTCACGCACCTGGCTCTCGGCGCTGGAGGCCGTGCTCGCGATGCCCGAGGAGGACCTTCCCTCCCGCGCACCCCGCCAGGACGGCCCACCGCACCCGCGCATGTGGGCGGAGCGGGACGTCGCGGCGGATCGCCGGTTCAAGGCCGCCCGCGCCTCCATGCTCCTGCTGGCCCAGGACCACCACCTGCCGGTGGAGAACCTCCTGACGCCCGACTACGTACGCCGCGCGATGTGGACCCCACCCGAGACGCGCGAGCCGGCCGAGCTGGCCGACGAGCTGCGCAAGCAGCTCCAGTCGTACGGCGCCCGTCCGTGGCAGGTCGCCCTGGTCACGGGTGCCCTGACCGGAGCAGTGCTGGCCGGCGATGTCGAACCCGAGGTCGAACCCGAGGTCGAACCCGAGGTCGAAGCAGCGACCGAGTCGGACTGAGGCCTACTCGGTCGCGGACTCCGAGGGTGACTCCGTCACCGACTCGGGGTCCAGGATCGTCTGCGAGACGAGATCGATCTCCTCGGTCGCGGCTTCCAGGTCGAGGATCCCCGGGCTCATGACCAGGTCCTCGACCAGGGGCGCGACGGCCTCGTCGAGCTCTGGCCGGTCGGGGAGGAGCGGCGGGACCACCATGCCGCGGATGGCTGCGTTGAAGACCGACGAGTGGGCCGGCTCGCGGCCGGGCCACAGGAACGCCTCCGAGCCGGCGACCTCGGTGTTGGCCGGCACGATGAAGCCGGTCCGGGTGACGATGTCCAGGGCGGCGTCGGAGACTGCATAGGCCAAGAAGTCCGCCGCGTCGTTGACGTGCTCGGTCTCGGCGCTGATGCACAGCCCGTCGGCGTCGCCCACCGTCGCGGGAGTCTCGATGACGGGCATCGAGATCGTGTCGAAGGACAGGCTCTCGACC
Source organism: Nocardioides sp. (assembly GCF_035576065.1). Taxonomy (GTDB): domain Bacteria; phylum Actinomycetota; class Actinomycetes; order Propionibacteriales; family Nocardioidaceae; genus Nocardioides. The sequence continues at coordinate 83,116 of NZ_DATLWX010000020.1, read as the reverse complement.
TCGCGCAGCTCAGGGACCAGGTCGCGGAAGCCGGCCACCATCGCGAGCTTGCCGCGCTTGAACAGCTGCAGGGCGGTGGCCTTGCGCAGTTCATCGGGACTCGGCGTCAGGGTCGCGTCGCGCAGGATCGCCAAGGTCTGCTCGAGCGCAGCGCGCGTGCCGTCGTCGGAGAGGGCGAGCGAGGTCGGCTCCGTCTCGTCGTCGAAGACCTGACCCTCGCCGGAGTAGATGAAGGGCGCCAACCCGCTCAGGGTCGGCTCGATCCACACCGCGTCCACGTTGCGTCTGCGCGTCGCGAACTCGGCTGCCGCAGCGAACTCGGTGATCGTCCAGCGATCCATGAGCTCGCCTTCGGAGTCGATGGGCACGTCGAGCTCGCGTCGTTCCATCTTGGCGAAGTCGATCAGCTCGTCGTTGTAGTAGAGGACCATCGGCGAGACGGAGTAGGGCATGCATTGGAGGTCGTCGTCGTAGGAGAACGCCTCGAGCGCGTCGCGGGAGTAGCGGTCACCGAAGTCGACTCCGCGCTCGTCGAGCAGCAGGCTCACCGGACGGGTCGACTCGCTCCCCCCGATCTCGTACAGGTCGCCCCGCGACGTCATGAAGACGTCAGGGACATCGCCGGCGAGGACGGCGTCGAGCGCCTCCTGGTGGTCGCGCCAGGTGATCAGCTCGACCTTGCGGGTCTGGGACGAGGCGTTGAAGGAGTCGACGACCTGCTCGAAGGCCACGAGCTCGTCGGGATGTCCGAAGGCACCGAAGGTCAGCTTGCGCGGCCCGTCGCTGGGCTTGGACGTCGACGGAGGGGCCTTCGGGGGTTTCGGGTCGTCCACCGTGCAGGCTGCCAGGAACAGGCTCAGCACCACGCCTGCCGTCGTCGCTGCCAGCCCCCGTCTCATCCCGCTCCGCTCTCGTCGACGTTGTGATTGCCGGTCAAACCCTAGTCGGCTCGACCTCAGGCCCCGCCGTAGCGTCCAGCGGCGTCGACCACCCGGGCGAAGAGGGCCGCGTCGAGCGCGGCACCCTCGCGGCGTACGCCATCTCGCGTCAGCGCGATCCGACGGTCGAGGCGGACCTCGCTCGGCCGGCCCTGCGAGTCCCAGCCGCCGGTGCCCACGTCCATCCAGTAGCGACCGTGGCGCGCCTCGTCCGCCGCGTCGCGGTCGTGGTCCTGACTGCTGAGGTAGAGCCCGGTCCAGCCCTCCCCCTCGGCCCGCAGCACCAGCACCGGCCGGTCCTTGCCCTGCGAAGGGTCGTCCTCGTAGGGCACCCACGCCCAGACGACCTCCCCCGGGTCCGGCTCGCCGTCGACCTCAGGGGCGTAGATGTCGGTCCCCGAAGACGCCGGGGTCGTGGTTCGGCTGGAGAGGAGGCGGGCGATGCGTTGCCTGAGCTTCTGCATGACGCCGAGCATAGGAGCTGCTCCTACAGTGGACGGGTGGCCGACTCCCCCGCTCCGCGACACCACCGCCCCGCCGTGCCCGGCGCCGCGTTCTTCGAGGACATCACCGGCGGGGCCGACCCGGCTGCGATCCGGGAGGCTGGCGACCTGGCGGCGACGCTCCTGGTCCGAGGCGCCCAGGGCGTCCATGACGACGGGCTCGCGGAGCGGGTGCTGCACCTCGCCGACACCGAGGGCCTCGAGACGCTCGCCGACGTCTGGTCCGGCGCCCCGGCGGACACCATCGCCGGCTGCCTGTGGCGGCTCTACGTGCTCCGCGCGTGGGTGCACCGCGCGCCGTCCGTCGTTGCAGAAGAGTATGACGCCGGGTACGAACGCGCCCAGGTCGCGCGCGTGGTCGCCGGAGTCGCCGACCCGCCGGGACCCGAGGAGCTCAAGGCGATGGTCGACCAGGTGCTGCGCGGCATCGCCGGAGGCGACTTCGCGGTCACCCTGCTGCGCGCCGCTGCCTTCGCGCGGGTGGTCGCTGCGGGGCGGGCCGTGCTGGCCGGCTCGAACCACGTCGAGACCGTCAGGATGCTCACGCTCGCCGAGCAGCTCGAGGCCGCGGGACACCTCGAGCTCCGCGATTCACTGGCGTGAGCACGAAAGCGACGTAAACTCTCCCCTGGAGCTCGCCGGACCGCGGCAGCCCCGGGTCCCAAAATAAGCCGCTACGAGCGGCCACGCGCCGTGAGGCGCTCCCGGTCCGGCGAGTTTCCACAGTCCCGCGAGTCCTCTCACTGGGCGGCGGCGAGGGCCTTGCGGATCCGCTGGTCGCTGACCGTCCCTGACGTCCCCAGGTGCTGCGCCCACAGCGACACCCGGTATTCCTCCAGCAGCCAGCGCACTGCTCGCTGCGCGGCACTCAGTGGCCGACCCGCAGGGAGAGCGGCGACCTGGTGCAGCCATGCGTCCTGCAGATGCGCCATCTGGTCCATCAGCTGACGGTCGCGCGCGACCTGCTCGTCGAGCCGCTCGCGGCGGTGCCGGACCGCCTTGAGGTAGCGCGGATACTCCCTCAGCTGCGCCGCCCCGGCCTGGCCGATGAACCCGCGCGACATGAGCCGCTCGACCTGCGACTTCATGTCCGTCAGCGCCGGCAGGGTCGTGAGCTCGGCTCGCCCGGACAGGACCTTGTCGCATGCCCGCCATTCCTCGAGGACGCGCAGCACGTCGTGGGTGGTCGCCAGCACCGAGGCGTCGTGCTGCTGGTGGGCGACGTCCAGCAGTGCGGCGTACGCCGCCTCGTCACGCACGGGCGGTCGTGCATCCACCAGGTCGCCCACCACGGCTGCGCGGACGTCGTCGAGCAGCTCGAGAACGGTCGGATAGGGAGACGCGACCAGCGCGAGCCTGCTGCGCTGGTCGAGCTCCAGCGAGTCAAGGGTCGGTGCCGGTCCGAGCGCGAGCAGCAGCAGGCGGCTCACTCCCGACCGGTGCCACGCCGCGGCCTCCTCGGCAGAGGCACAGACGCGTACCCCAACGGTGCTGCCTTCGTCGATGAGCGCCGGGAAGCCGCGCACCTCGTGGCCCGCCCGTCGTTGGACGAAGGACTCCTCCAGCGTGTCGAAGGTCCACGACGTCTGTCCGGTCGCAGAGATGCCGGAGTCGGCGGCGACGTCGGCGATCGCGCGCTCGAGGCTGGGTCGCAGCGGTGCCTTCAACGACTCCAGGTCCTTGCCCTTCGCAGCCTCCTGACCCTCGTCGTCGACCACGCGGAAGGTCGGCTGGAGGTGTGAGGGGACCCGGCTCCAGTCCCAGGCCTCACGCGGGACCACCACGCCCTTGGTGGAGAGGAGGTAGCGCTCGAGGGCGTCGAGCAGGGGCTCGGCCCCCGCTGGCACGGCGGCGAGGAACTCCCGGGCTGTGTTGGGGGCTGGGACGAAGTTGACCCGCAGGTTCTTGGGCAGGCTGCGGATGAGCTCGGTGACCAGCTCCTCGCGCAGCCCTGGCACCAGCCACGAGAAGTCGGCGGCCTCGACCCGGTTGAGCGTCGCCACCGGCACCTCGATGGTGAGTCCGTCCTCGGCCGCGCCCGGCTCGAAGTGATAGCTGATCGGGAAGGTCAGCCCGGCTTCGTCGGAGTCGTGCCAGCTCATCGGGAAGTCCGCGGCCCGGATCTCCCCGGCTCCTGCGTGGGTGAGCATCTGGGGGTCGAAGGTGAGCAGGTCGGGGCGCTCGCGACGCTCTCGCTTCCACCACTGGTCGAAATGCGCGCCGCTGACGACGTCGGCACCGACCCGCGCGTCGTAGAAGTCGAAGAGGGTCTCCTCGTCCACGACGATGTCGCGCCGGCGGGCCCGGTGCTCGAGCTCCTCGGCCTCCTCCACCAGCGCCCGGTTGGTGTGGTAGAAGGCGTGCCTCGTGCGCCACTCCCCCTGCACGAGCGCGTGCCTGATGAAGAGCTCGCGCGACAGGGCCGGGTCGACCCGGCCGTAGGTGATCAACCGATCGGCGATGAGGGGTACGCCGTACAGCGTCACCTTCTCGTAGGCCATCACCGCGACCCGCTTGGCCGACCAGTGTGGCTCCGAGTAGCTGCGCTTGACCACGTGGCTGCCGAGCCGCTCAGCCCACTCCGGCTTGATCGCGGCGTTCTGCCGACCCCACAGGCGGCCGGTCTCGACGAGCTCGCCGGCCATCACGAAGGCGGGGTTGCTGCCCTTCAGGACGCTGCCGGGGAAAATGGCGAACCTAGCGCCTCGAGCGCCGACGTATTCGCGCATCGCCTTGCGCTCGCCCGGACGGGACCGCTCCCGCTCCTCCAGCGCACCGATGTGGCTGAGCAGTCCGGAGAGCAGCGCCTGATGGATGCCGTCGGTGTCAGGAAGGTCCGCCGGTTGCCCGACCTCCACCTTCATCTCCTTGCAGACCTGGCGGAGCTGCGACTCGAAGTCCTGCCACTCGCGCACGCGCAGGTAGTTGAGGAACTCGCGCTTGCACATGCGCCGGAAGGCGCTGGAGCTCAGCTCGCGCTGCTGCTCCTTGATGTGCCGCCACAGGTTGAGCCAGGTGAGGAAGTCGGACGTCTCGTCCTTGAAGCGGGCATGCTGCTGGTCGGCCTGGGCCTGCTTCTCCGCCGGGCGTTCGCGCGGGTCCTGGAGGCTGAGGGCAGCAGCGATGACGATCACCTCGCGGACGCAGCCGAGCCGGTCCGCCTCCAGGATCATCCGGCCCAGCCGCGGGTCGATCGGGAGTCGCGCCAGCCGTCGCCCGAGCTTGGTCAGGGTCGGCCCCTGCACGGCGCCCAACTCCTCGAGCAGCTCGACGCCGGCGCGCACGTTGCGCTTGTCGGGCGGCTCGACGAACGGGAACCTGGCGATGTCGCCCAGTCCGAGCGAGGTCATCTGCAAGATGACGCTGGCGAGGTTGGTCCGCAGGATCTCCGGGTCGGTGAACTCCGGTCGCCCCTCGAAGTCCTCCTCGGCGTAGAGCCGGATCGCGATGCCGGCCTCGACGCGCCCGCAGCGACCCGACCGTTGGTTGGCGCTGGCCTGGCTGATCGGTTCGATCGGCAGGCGCTGCACCTTGGTGCGCAGCGAGTAGCGCGAGATCCTCGCGACGCCGGTGTCGACGACGTAACGGATGCCGGGCACGGTCAGCGACGTCTCGGCGACGTTCGTGGACAGCACCACGCGGCGTACGGACATCGGATGGCTGGAGAAGACGCGGTGCTGCTCGGCCGCGGAGAGGCGGGAGTAGAGCGGCACGACCTCCAGCCGATCGCTCTTGAGCGCTTCGAGGGCGTCGGCGGTGTCGCGGATCTCGCGCTCGCCGGGCAGGAAGACCAACACGTCCCCGGGGCCCTCACCCGACAGCTCCCGGACGGCCGCCAGGATCGCCTCGGTCTGGTCGCGCTGGACCGGCTCGCCCTCCTCATCGTCCTCGGGCAGCTCCAGCAGCGGGCGGTATCGGATCTCCACCGGGAAGGTGCGCCCTGACACCTCCACCACGGGTGCGGCGAAGTGCTCGGCGAACCGTTCGACGTCGATCGTGGCGCTGGTGATGATGATCTTGAGGTCCGGCCTGCGGGGCAGCAGCCGCTTGAGGTAGCCCAGCAGGAAGTCGATGTTGAGCGAGCGCTCGTGGGCCTCGTCGATGATGATCGTGTCGTACTTCTCCAGCTGGCGATCGCGCTGCAGCTCGGCCAGCAGGATGCCGTCGGTCATCAGCTTGACCCGGCTGCTCCTCGACGTCCTGTCCAGGAACCGCACCTGGTAGCCCACGACGTCCCCGAGCTCGGTGCCCAGCTCCTCAGCGATGCGCTCGGCGACGCTTCGCGCGGCGATCCGGCGGGGCTGGGTGTGGCCGATGAGCTTGCCGCCTGCGGCCGGTCCTGCGCCTCGGCCCAGCTCGAGGCAGATCTTGGGCAGCTGGGTGGTCTTCCCCGACCCGGTCTCACCCGCGACGATGACCACCTGGTGGTCCCGGATGGCGGCCGCGATGTCCTCGCGTCGTGCCGAGACAGGCAGCGCGGGCGGGTAGGAGATGTGCACAACGCCCACCATTCTCGCCTACGCCGCAACTCGCTTTGCGTCTCGCCCTTGTGGCCGACCGCCCGGACGTCCGACGAGGCGGCTGCCCGGGCCGCCAGGTCGTCGGACGTCCCGCTGACGTCCGACGAGGCGGCTGCCCAGACCACCAGGTCGTCGAACGTCCCGCCTGACGTCCGACAACGTGTGCGGCGTACGCCCTCAGACCAGGTCGACCAGCGCCGGCAACGACAACGCCAGCACCCCGACGAGCTCGTCGCGGGTCATCCCCGAGGGTTCGTCGGCCCAGGCCAGCACCAGCTCCTCGGTCATTGCCGCCCAACCGCGGACGATCAGCCGCGACTGGGGGGTGTCGGTGATGACCTCGCCCTGGCTGTCCTCACGGAAGATGCGGTCGGTCAGCGCTGCGCGCCCCTCCTCGTAGAGCGCCTGCATCTCGCCGGTGCCACCGGCGGCAGCGCGCACGAGGGAGCGATAGCAGGTCAGGTTGGCGAGCACGTAGTCGACGTACACCCCCAGCGAGACGACCAGTCGCTCGATCGGCTCCCCGGTCGCGGGCGGCGCGGTCTGGGCGACCAGGTCCTCGACCGCGTGCCTGATGACGGCCTCACGGAAGTCCTGCTTGGAGCCGAAGTAGTGGTACAGCAAGCCCCGGGAGACGCCCGCTTCCTCTGCCAGCAGGTCGATCGAGATCTCCTCGACCGAGTGCGTCGCGAACAGGCGCGCGCCGAGGTCGAGCAGCTGGAGACGCCTGGCCTCTGGGGCAAGCCTGGTGCGAGCGGACGTGGTCACGGCCACATCTTATTGACGGATATTCAATAATGGCAATAACCTCGGGCCATGACTCAGCAGCAGGCGCTCCCGGCAACGGTCGACCACCTCATCGTCGGCGCGGGCTTCGCCGGTCTCGGTATGGCGATCAGGCTGGCCGAGGCCGGGGAGGACGACTTCCTCGTCATCGAGAAGGACGGCGGCGTCGGCGGCACGTGGCGCGCCAACACCTACCCCGGCGCGGCGTGCGACGTCCCCAGCCAGCTCTACTCGTTCTCGTTCGCGCCCAACCCGGACTGGTCGAAGTCGTTCTCCCCGCAGCCGGAGATCGAGGCCTACCTGCGCAAGGTCGCGGAGAAGTCAGGCACGCTCGACCGGTTCTCGTTCGACACCGAGCTGACTCACGCCCGGTGGGACGAGGCCGACCAGCGCTGGCACGTCACCACCACTCGGGGCGAGGTCACCTCGAAGACCCTCATCTCCGGATCCGGAGGCCTCTCGGCCCCCAAGCTGCCGGACATCGAGGGCATCGACACCTTCCAGGGCGAGGTCTTCCACTCGGCGCGCTGGCGCCACGACGTCGACCTCACCGGCAAGCGGGTGGCGGTCATCGGCACCGGCGCGTCCAGCATCCAGATCGTCCCGGAGATCGCTCCCGACGTGGCGCACCTCGACGTCTACCAGCGCACCGCGCCCTACGTCATGCCACGCAACGACCGGCGCTACACCCGCGTCGAGCGCCTGCTGTTCAAGGCCGTCCCGGCAGTCCGGCGCGCCTACCGGACCGGCATCTACCTCGGCCGAGAGCTCTACGTGCCCGGCTTCGTCTGGAACCCGAAGCTGATGACGCCGGCCAAGAAGATCGCGCTGGCCCACATGACCAAGGCCATCGACGACCCGGAGCTCCGCGCCAAGGTCACGCCGAGCTACGAGATCGGCTGCAAGCGGATCCTGATCTCCAACACCTACTACCCCGCGCTCGCCGCCGACAACGTCGACCTGGTGACCGATCCGATCGTCAAGGTGACCGGCGACGCCGTCGTCACCGCCGACGGCACTGAGCGACCCATCGACGTCCTGGTCGTCGCCACCGGCTTCCAGACCACCGAGCAGCCGATCGCCGAGCACATCCACGGTCGCGGCGGCCGAGCACTGGCACAGGTCTGGGCGGAGCGCGGCATGGCGTCCTACAAGGGCACCACGACGCACGGCTTCCCCAACCTCTTCCAGCTGGTCGGCGCCAACACCGGCCTGGGCCACTCCTCCATGGTCTTCATCATCGAGTCGCAGATCGCCTACGTCCTCGACGCGCTGGCGACGATGAAGACGCAGCAGTACGCCGCCGTCGAGCCGCGGCAGCAGGCCCAGGACGAGTGGAACGCCACCCTCCAGAGCCGGATGAGGCGCACCGTGTGGTCGGCGGGCGGCTGCTCGAGCTGGTATCTCGACGCGCACGGCAAGAACACCACGCTGTGGCCGCGCAGCACCATCTCGTTCCGCCGGCTCCTGGCCCGTTTTGACGCGGAGCACTATGACCTCCAACCCGCCCGCAGGAATGAAGGAGCCAACGCATGAGCCTCGAGAGCCTCCACGACAAGGTCGTCGTCATCAGCGGCGCCGGCTCCGGCATCGGCCGCGCGCTTGCCCGCCAGGCCGCCGAGCAGGGCGCCCTGCTCGCCCTCTCCGACTGGAACCCCGACGGGCTCGCCGAGACCGTCGAGATCGTCAAGGCGCACGGCGCGGAGGTCCGCAGCGACGTCGTCGACGTCTCCGACCGGGCCGCCGTGGCGCAGTGGGCCACCGACGTGGTCGGTCAGTTCGGCCGCGTCAACCTCGTCGTCAACAACGCCGGGGTCTCGGTCACCGGGGACTTCGAGGAGATGACCTACGACGACTTCGACTGGATCGTCGGGGTCAACCTGCACGGCGTCATCCACGGCACCAAGGAGTTCCTGCCGCACCTGATCGCCTCCGGCAACGGGGCCCTGGTCAACATCTCCTCGCTCTTCGGGCTGATCTCGATGCCCGGCCAGAGCGCCTACAACGCGACGAAGTACGCCGTGCGCGGCTTCACCGAGGCGCTCCGCGAGGAGATGCTCATCAACGGCCGGCCGGTGACCGTCACCTGCGTCCACCCGGGCGGGATCAAGACCGGCATCGCCCGACACGGCCGCACCACGGCCGGTGAGGACCACGCGAAGCTGACGTCGCTCTTCGAGGAGAAGCTGGCCAGGATGTCGGCCGACAAGGCCGCCGAGATCATCCTGAAGGGGACCGTCGCGGGCAAGGCACGGGTCCTCGTCGGCGCCGACGCCCACCTGATGCACCACTTCGCCAAGCTCACCGGCTCCCGCTACCAGGACGTGGTCGCCCGCGTCGCCCCCCGCTTCACTCGCTAGCGTGGCCGCATGACCCGTGCACCCGGCACCCGTGTCCGTTGTCAGATGAGCAAGTGGGGCGACCGGCCGCACTGGGAGTACGAAGCGACGTTCCTCGGCGCCGACGAGCACGGCGAGTGGCTCGGCTTTCCGGCGGGCACGGAGTACACCCGACCGGGTCATCACTACGTCGGTGATCGCGACCATGTCGGCCTCGTCCCGGCGCCGGTCGACGGTCGGCAGCCGTGGCACCTCGCGACGTTCTGGCGCTCGGGTGGGCACCGATGGCCGTCGCTGGGTGATTCCGCCGTCGCAGTGTACGTCGACGTGACGACGCCCGCCGTCTGGGAGGGCGACCTCCTGCGCGCCGTGGACCTGGACCTCGACGTCGTCCGCGGCTTCAACGGGACCGTCATCATCGACGACGAGGACGAGTTCCTCGAGCACCAGGCCGCGTTCGGCTATCCGGCGGAGGTCATCGCCGCAGCCCGCGCCAGCGCGGACGAGGTCAAGGTGGGCGTCGTGGAGCGCCGTGCGCCGTACGACGGAAGTCATGTCGTGTGGCTCGAGCGGCTGGCCGAGCTGACCCGCTCGTCGGGGTGACGCACACGCACCACCGCCTCCCTACGATGGTCCCGTGCGCATCGACTTCAAGGCTTCACCCGAGCCGACGATCGGGGTGGAGTGGGAGTTCGGGCTCATCGACCGCGAGACGCGCGACCTGTCCAACACCGCAGCCGACCTCTTCGCCGCCGCGAGCCCACGGCTCACCGATGCCTCGCGGCTCCACAAGGAGCTGCTGCGCAACACCGTCGAGGTGGTCACGGGCATCTGCGGCTCCGTGTCAGAGGCCGTCGAGGACCTGCGGACCACGCTCGGTGTCGTGGTGCCTGTCGCCGACGAGCTCGGGGTCGACCTGCTCGGCTCGGGCACGCACCCCTTCGCGAGCTGGTCGGCGCAGCAGCTGACCGAGGGACCGCGCTACGAGGAGCTGATCAACCGGACGCAGTGGTGGGGCCGCCAGATGCTGATCTGGGGCGTGCACGTGCACGTCGGGCTGCCCGAGCGCGACCGCGTGATGCCCGTCCTGTCCTCGCTGCTCAACACCTACCCGCACCTGCTCGCCCTGTCGGCCAGCTCACCGGTGTGGGCCGGGCAGGACACCGGCTATGCCTCCAACCGGTCGCAGATGTTCCAGCAGCTGCCGACGGCCGGGTTGCCCTTCCAGTTCGACACCTGGGAGCAGTTCGAGGCCTGTATCGCCGACCAGACCACGACCGGCGTCATCGACTCGATGGCCGACGTGCGCTGGGACCTCCGACCAGCGCCCCACCTCGGCACGCTGGAGAACCGCGTGTGCGACGGCATGTCCGACATCAACGAGCTCGCCGCACTGACGGCGCTGATCCACTGTCTCGTCGTCGACCTGGACACCCGTCTCGCCGCCGGCGAGACCCTGCCAACGATGCCGCCCTGGCACGTGCAGGAGAACAAGTGGCGAGCGGCGCGCTACGGCCTCGACGCGATCGTGATCCTGGACGAGAAGTCGCGAGAGCGTCTCGTCACCGACGACCTGGACGACCTGCTGGAGCGGTTGACGCCCGTCGCCCGGCGACTCGACTGCGAGACCGAGCTGCGGTCCGTGGCCGACATACCTCGCCGTGGCGCCTCCTACCAGCGCCAGCGCGCAGTTGCCGCCGCCACCGGGGGCGACCTCGTCGCAGTGGTGGACTCCGTCGTCGCGGAGCTCCGCGCCTCGCTCTGAGCGGTCGCGGGTGATCGTGGGGAGCCAGGCACGCCGCTGGTGAGCGGGGAGAGGCACTACCCGCGCTTCGGCCGCGCAAGCTGTCCACGTGCCACGCCCCGTCGTAGGTGTAGGTGTAGATGATGCGCAGGGTGCTGGCGGCTCCGAAGTCGACGCCCGGGATGAGGCCCGCCAAGCGGATAAATGAAGTCCACGAGGTCCCGATCTTCTCTTTCCAAATTGCCCCAGCGTTGGTAGAATCGAACACATGTTCGACACGCTGCCCGCCTCCTCAGCTGCACCGCCCTCAGGCGGCGCTGCGGGCGTGCTGAGCGCGAGCGACCTCGAGTCATGGGCAGAAGGACTGTCCTCGGCGATCGAGGGCGTCAGTGACCTGAGTGACGCTGAGCGGATCGGCGCCCTGCGGGCCTTGGAGCGGCTGGCCTGTGTCGTCACCGCCGCCCAGGCCCGCCTCGCCTCCGATTTCGACGTCTCACAACGAGCCGAACAGGAGGCCGCAGGAGTTCTGGCGGCGCGCCGCGGCCGGGGTGTTGTCGAACAGGTGGCGTTGGCTCGTCGCGAGTCCCCCCATCGCGGGCGGCAGCATCTGGGCCTGGCGAAGATCGTCCAGTCGGAGCTGCCACACACGTGGACCGCTTGGCGGACCGGGCGGATCACCGAGTGGAAGGCGACGATCGTTGCCCGCGAGACCGCCTGCCTGTCCCTCGAGGACCGCCTCACCGTCGACGAGATCGTGTCGGGGAGCCCCGACGTCGTCGAGTCGATCGGGGAGCGGGAGCTGGCAGGCGCCTGCCTCAGGGAGGTCGCGCGCCTCGATGCCGCTGCGCTGGTCGCCCGGCGACGCCGAGCGGAGTCCGATCGACGCGTGACCCTGCGACCCGCTCCCGACACGATGGACGTACCTGACAGCACTGCTTCCGGTGAAGGACGGAGTAGCGGTGCTCGCCGCCCTCACCGCCGCCGCCGACAGTGCACGAGCGGCCGGCGACGAGCGGGCCAAGGGACAGGTGATGGCTGACACCCTGGTCGGCAAGGTCCTCGGCGCCGCCGACGGCGAGGCCGGTGCGCCACAGGTGTCGCTCGGGCTGATCATGAGCGACACCGCACTACTCAGCGGCTCGGACGACCCCGCACACCTGGAGGGGTTCGGACCGATCCCCGCGGAGCTTGCCCGAGAAATCATGGCCGACGCGTGCACGAGCGACGAGGTGATCTGGCTCCGCCGGCTCTACACCAGCCCCACCACCGGTGAGCTGGTCGCGATGGACGCCACCGGCCGGTTCTTCCGGGGCAGCCTGGCCAGATTCATCCGGCTCCGCGACCAGGTGTGCCGCACCCCGTGGTGCGACGCACCCGTCCGGCACGTCGACCACCTCCAGACGCACGCCGACGGCGGTCCCACCAGTGCCCGCAACGGCCAGGGACTGTGCGAGTCCTGCAACTACGCCAAGGACGCCCCGCGATGGCGGACCCGACCTCAACCGGACGGGTCCGTCGCCGTGACTCTGCCCACCGGACACCAACACCGCACCCGCCCACCACCCCTCGTCACGATTCGGAGTCGTCAAGTACCCGCGCTGCGCGTCGACTACGTCCTCGCGGGCTGAGGCACACCACGCCTCCAGCCATGGACAGAGGAAGGCCTCCCGGACCGGCCGCGTTCAGGTCACGGGTCGCGGCATGTGCGGACATGTCGGTCGCCCCGCCTTGCGGCTCAGCCCCGATACAGTCTCGGGCCCTCGGGATGGTCGGCGACTTGATACTTGATCTTCAGGTCGTCACCGACACGCGGGTCGTCGTGCCAGATGCCGCCCCTAGCGAAGTCCTGGACCATGACTCCCGCAGCTACGCGAACCCAAGGCGCACGGGGTAAGCACCGCGTCGGAATCGCCAGGGTGAAGGTCGCGGTGCGAGAGCTGATCGTGGTTCGTGCACCTGCGCACTCGTAGTCGCCGTTCTTGTCAGTGAGGTCGACGGAAGTGAGGTCGGGGGAAGGGCCAGCGGGGTCCCACAGCCATTGGGCACTGAGGCCGGACCCGCGAGGGCCACGCACGTCCCAGCTCAGATAGGTGCCGACATCGCGTCGCTCCAGCACGTCGCGAAGCCTCATGCGCAGGACAAGGCGACGATCGGAGTAGGTGTGTCGTGCCCAGACGATGTCGGCGAACGCCGCCGTGGGTTCGGTGAAAGATTGCGCGACGCAGCTGTCCTGCTGTGGTCGTTCGCACCTCACTCGCACGACATCGTGAGAGCGGTCCCGCAGACGTTCGCTGTCTGCCGTCGCTGGCGAAACAAGGACAACCGTCGCGCTGAGAACCAATGCAGCTGACAGGGCGAAGCGGACAAGGTTCACGTCGGGGATCCTAGGCGCTGCGAACGCTGAGCCCGAGACAAAACCGTCTCAGGGACTCATCCGGATATCGACCGATCCGGCAGTTGCGCATACCGGACCACCAGGGCCACACCCCGTGAGCGTGGTCGCCTCACGCCCGCGGCGGCGGGATCGCGTCGGTCGACTCCAGCTGTCCCATCCCGGTCAGCATCAACAGATCGGTGACCACTGCCCGCAGCTGCGCAAGCACCACCTCGACCGAGAGCGCATCCTCCCGGGGCAGCTCGGAGGTCGCCACGCCAACGGCGATGAGGGCTGGTCTCGCGGCCTCGGCCAGACGATCGGCCTGAAGCTCGTCGGCGACGAGCTCGACCGCGGCGGCAAGCTCGCGGGCGACGAGCGGGTAGCCCGCGGGCACGGCCCGACTGCGGTATGCCGCCATGGCGACGTACCTCACCAGAACGCGCGTGCTGCGCAGTGACCGGTCCAGCGGCTCCACCAGCTCGGACATGCGCCGCAGACCGCCCTTGTGCCGCACCCGGAACGGAGACGAGGCCACCACCGCGAGGCCCTCGTCGGCCGCGCTGCGCAGCTCGTGGATCAGGTAGTCGGTGTCGCGGGCGTCGGCGAGGAGATCCAGAGCGCGATCGAGCTCACCGTTGTCCATCACGTCGGCCGCGGCCCGCAGCATCTCGGCCTCCTTGCGCAGCACCCTCGCCGCCTGTTCGCGCGGCCTCCGGAGCGCGGCGGCCGGCACGACGGTCGCCGCGACGAGCGCGACCGCGCCGCCGATGAGCGCATCGGTCCACCGGACCAGGGCGCCGCCCGGGCTGACGACGAGCGTCGTCACCACGATCGACTGCACCGCAGCCTGCATCACGATGAGCTGGCCACCGTCGAGGAGGAAGGCCAACGACATCGCCAGGACCACCACGACGGCGATCTGCCACCAGCCCGAGCCGAGCCAGATCACGAGCAGGTCGCCGAGCAGGACGCCCACCGCGACGCCCACCGTCACCTCTGCGACCCGGCGAAGGCGCTGGCCGTAGGAGGTCCCCAGACTGACGACAGCTGCGATCGGCGCGAAGAACGGCATCTCGTGACCGAGGAGGTCGTGGGCGATCAGCCACGCCACTGCGGCAGCGATCGCGCACTGTCCGATCGCGAAGGACTTCGAGCGCAACCTGTCGATGCGCGCGCGAAGCGACGTACGACTGCGCGACCACACGCGGTCCAAGGGACTCGCCTCCATGTCGGCGATCCTGCCAGAGCGAAAGGCTGGGCCCGGTCCGGCGTTGCCCTTGTGAGCGAGCGTGCAGCACGGCAGGATCAGGGCCTCTTCGAGGGAGGGCCCACCAACGTGGTCACACCGATCGACCCGACGTCCGTTGCTTTCCTGTATGCCGAGAACCGCAGGCAGCCGATGCACGTCGGCGGTCTCCAGCTCTTCAAGAAGCCGGAGGGTGCAGGTCGCAACTACGTCAAGGACATGTATGCCTCGATGTCCTCCACGCAGGAGATCTCGCCGCTGTTCCTCAAGCACCCAAGACGCTCCATCGCGACTGCTGGGCAGTACGTCTGGGAGCCTGACGCGCAGTTCGACATCGAGCACCACGTGCGCCACAGCGCACTCCCGAAGCCTGGTCGCGTCCGCGAGCTGCTCGATCTCTGCTCGCGCCTGCACTCGACGCGGCTCGGGCGCGAGCGGCCACTGTGGGAGGCCCACGTCATCGAGGGACTGCGTGATGGCAGGGTCGCGCTCTACACCAAGGTCCACCACGGTCTGGTCGACGGGGTCTCGGCCATGCGTCTGATGCAGAGCGTCCTGAGCACCGACCCCGACCAGCGCGACATGCCACCTCCCTGGGGCGCTCGCCCCCGCACCAGGACCGAGCGACCCGGTCCGGTTGAGACGCCTCTCTCGGAGGTGCCGATCGCTGCCTTGCGCATGGCACTCGGCATCAGCGCCGAGGCCGCCGGCCTGCCGGGGGCTTTGGTCCGGACCCTCAGCGCGGGCGTGCGCAACGAGACCTCGGCCCTGTCGCTGTACGCCCCCAGGACGATGTTCAACCAAGGGATCACCGGCTCGCGGCGCTTCGCCGCCCAGGACTGGCCGATCGAGCGGATGCAGGCAGTCGGCAAGGCGACCGGCACGACACTCAACGACGTCGTGATGGCGATGTGCAGCGGCGCGCTGCGTTCCTACCTGCTCGACCTCGACGCCCTGCCCGAGACGTCACTGGTCTCGATGGTGCCGATCGGGCTCAACGCCAAGAAGTCGCAGGTCGCCTCGGCCGAGGGCGGCAACGCCGTCGGTGCGGTGATGGTGCAGCTCGGCACCCATCTCCCCGACGCGGGCGACCGGCTCGAGGCCGTTCACCGCTCGATGGGCCAGGGCAAGGCCGCCCTGTCGTCGATGACGCCCACGCAGATCATCGCCATGAGTGCGCTGGGCATGTCGCCGACGCTCCTGACGTCCGTGATGGGGATGCACGGCCTCGTGCGACCGCCGTTCAACGTGATCATCAGCAACGTCCCCGGCCCCAGCTCCACGCAGTACTACAACGGCGCCGAGATGGTCGGGACCTACCCGCTGTCGATCCCGATCAACGGCATGGCCCTCAACATCACCTGCAACTCGTACGCCGACAAGATGTGCTTCGGGATCACGGGCTGTCGCCGGACCGTGCCGCACCTTCAGCGGTTGCTGACCTACCTCGACGACGAGCTCCGCGCGCTGGAGTCGGCCGCCGGCATCTGAGTGGGCCGGGCTCAGCGGAGCTCGAGCCCACCACCGTGGAGCTCACTCACCGCGGCCAGCCGGGCGCGGGTGATGTCGGCGACCGTGGCGAGCCCGGCGTTCGCAGCGTTGGAGCCCGGCCGGGTCGGCTCGGCGGAGTTGATGCTGAGGCACGTGCGAGTCCCGCCGTCTCCCGTGTTGGCGATCACCACTGCGTGGCCGGTCGTCCCGCTTCCTGCGAAGGGGTCGAGCACCACCGCATCGGCCGGCATCGTGCCCAGGATCCGCCTGACCAGGCCGGTCGGCTTGGGTGACTCGAAGACGTGACCGACCAGGGCCTTGAGCTCGGCCACTGCGGTGTCGGTGGAGCCGATCTCCTCGGAGAGCCAGATCGTGGGCAGCTTCTTGCGTCGACCGCCCTCGCGGTGCAGCCAGTCCCGCTGGAAGACGTCGACCCGGGTCCCGGTCCGACCGGCGATCTCGCGGCACACCAGGTCGTCGGGACGTTGGTCGATGCGTGGCCGGGACCAACGCCACACCGCCGGTCGCCCGTCGCCGAAGACGGGCAGCACCTCGACGGCACCCTCGAAGGCGGTCGAGGCCACCTGACCGGTCACCGGGTCGCCGTACACGGGGAAGTGCAGGGTCGGAGCGGTGACCGGGTTGAACTTCTTGTTGGTGTTGCGCAGCGGAAGGTGCCGGAACGCCCGGCCGTCCTCGGTGCTCTGTCCGAAGTCGGCCGCGTCGACGGTGTCGTGGCTGCTCGCGTCCAGGACGCACTGCTTCGCGTCGCGGGCGTAGACCATGACGTATTCGTGGCTCGTCGCGAACCCCCCGCCCAGCTGTCGCCCCTTGGGGTTGAGGTTCACCACGACCTGGGCCCGGAAGTTGGCCTCGCCGAAGACCTCGTCGAGCAGCAGCCGCAGGTACGCCGCCTCGTTGTCGTCGATGCTGACGTAGATCGCGCCCCGGGCCGACAGGACCTCGCGCATCGCCACGAGCCGGGGGCGCATCATGTCCACCCAGGCCGCGTGCCGGCCGGCCGGGCCCCCGCGATCGGTGCGGAAGGAGTCGGCATAGGCGAAGTCGTTGCCGGTGTTGTAGGGCGGGTCGGTGTAGATGAGGTCGACACTCCCGGGCTGGATCGTGGCCAGCACGTCGAGGTTGTCGCCCTCGATGAAGACGTTGTCCACGCGCTGGTCCACGGCGGGCAGCCTAGTGCGACAACCAACGGGCGGGACGGATCGTCTCCCTCCTTGTGACGACATCCGAACGACCCTGCGAACGTCCGGGCGGACGACCGGGCGACGACACACCCCGTGACTGCGCGATCCGCCACCGGTGCCGACCTACTGTGGAGCGTGTGTTTGCCTCGAACCGATTGACCTCGTCCCTGCTCGGCGGCGCCCTGGCGTGCTGTCTCGTCGCTGTCCCGGTGTCGGTCTCTGCCGGTGTGTCCCGGTCGACGACTGCCAACGACCTCGTCAGCGGCGACGATCGCTTGGACCGCCGTGGCCTGGGTCCACTACAACGGCGTGCGCTGCGCGAGCGCGGCACAGTCATGAGCGAACCGGGGCAGACGTCCGACGGCGTCCCGGGACTGGTGGCCCCCCGGCTCCCCCGCAACGCCCGCGCCACGCCGCCGACCGTCACGAGCGACGCCACCTACGAGATCGCCCCCGGCATGACGATCCGCGAGTGGGACCAGTCGGACGCGCGCGGCCCGATCCGCGCCAACCTGCTGACCATCGACCTCAACGCCCCCAACATCGCCGTCGACTACCTCGGCCCTCCCTATGCCGTCCGCCGCCAGACCGTCAGCCAGATGGGGGCGGCCGAAGGCGTGATCGGCGCCGTCAACGGTGACTTCTTCGACATCTCCGACACCGGCGCAGCGCTTGGGGTCGGGGTGGACCGCGAGCGCGGGGTGCTCCACGGCTCGACCGCGGGCTGGATCCCGGAGAACGCCTCCTTCTACCTCGACGCTGCCGGCACCCCGCAGATCGGACCGATGGCGACCAAGACCAAGCTGCGGCAGCGGCCGCGCTGGCAGTTCAGTGGCCTCAACGCCCCGACCGTCGCCGACAACTCGATCGGTCTCTACACGACCGACTGGGGCTGGACCAAGGGCTACTCGGTGACCGACGGTGACACCAAGCAGGTCCGCGAGGTGGTCGTCGTCGACGGCAAGATCGTCTCCAACAAGGGCGCGTTGTCCAAGGGCCGCAAGGTCAAGGGCCAGGTGATGATCGGCCGTGGGTCGGCCGCCAAGCTGCTCAAGACACTCGAGGTGGGCCGCAAGGCGACCTTCAAGTTCAAGGCCAAGCCGGGCGCCCTGGTGGCCGTGTCGGGAGACCGACCGCTGCTGCTGAACGGCGTCCGGACGGTCATCAACGATCGGCTCATGCATCCGCGCACCGCCGTCGGCATCGACGTCGACGGCCGCAAGCTGCTCTTCCTGGTCATCGACGGGCGCTCCACCGTGAGCCGCGGCTACACCATGGTCGAGCTCGCCAACATGATGCAGGCGCTGGGCGCCGAGAGCGCCTTGAACTTCGACGGTGGCGGGTCCTCGACGCTGTACTCACGCAAGGTGACCGGCGAGATGGGCGTGATCAACGAGCCCTCCGACGGGTTGGTGGAGCGCAAGGTGCCCAACGGGGTCGCGATCTACTACCACGCGGCCTTCCCGCCGATCGTGCCGCCGCCACCGCCGCCACCACCGCCCGCACCGACTCCCACGCCGACTCCGACGCCGACGCCGACCCCGACGCCGACCCCGACGCCGGTGCCTACGCCGACACCGACGCCCGCCCGTTGATCAGACGTCCTCGACGAGGAACAACGCCACCGACGTGACCGGCACCAGGCACTGGACGCTGGACTTGGGCATCGGGGCGGAGGCCTGGATGCCGTCGAACGTCTTCTCCCAGTCCACTGTCGTCGGCCTGTCACAGCCCACGGCCACGACCGAACCGAAGAGCGTGCTGCCGGCCGGGACCTGCACGTCCTTGACCGCTGCCCGCACGTCGGCGGCCAGCCTGGGGTCGAACCCGGCGAGGAAGGTGTCGACAGCCTGAGCGTCGACCAGCGCGCTGGCGAGCTGCGAGGTGTCTTCGTCGACGTTGGAGGTGCTGACGATGAGCGCCTGCCCGGGCTCGACCGTGTCACCGACCGGCATGCTTGCCCCCGATCCTTCCGACGAGCTGTCCTCGGAGTCGGTGGGGCTTGCGGACTCCGAGGCGGACTCGGAGGTGGACTCGGAGCTGCTGGCCGAGGAGTCGGTCGCGCTCGTCGGCTCCTCGCTCTCACTGCTGCCACACGCCCCGAGGGCCGTCAGCAACAACACGCAGGAGGCAAGAGTGGCGGCGTTCAGGCGGCGGTCTGGTCGTGGGCTCACGTGGACCTCACTGGGTGAGAAGGGTCGGACTCGATGGCAGTTGGACGATAGTGCCACCGCGAAGGTTCCGTCCGGCGCCCTGAGGCTCGTGCCGAGGAGGAGAGGATCGTTCGAGCTGCTCGTTCCAGGCTGAACGGGGAGCAATTGTGGGCTACGCCTGTCTGTACCCCTCCTTCCGCCTTGCAGTGCCGTGTCCCCTGACAGAACGATAGTTATCGGTTGAAAAGGGACGGGAGTAGCAATAGATGCAAGAACTCCCTCCCCGGGACGTGGAGAGCGTTCGAGCAGGTCAGAGGCATGTTGGACACTCTCGTGCGCCGAGGCGTGGCACCGAACGCCGGCACTGACGGCCGACCCGTCATGGGAGGCAGAATGAAATTCCTCCGGTCACGCCAGGCTGGGCTGAATCAGCGCTCCGCTGTTGCCTCTGCTCCCAGATAGCGGAGCAGGAGCTCGATCAGATTCTTGGACGCACGGTCAGATTGCTCGGGCGATAGTACCGAGAGTCCTGCCCGCCCCGCCTGCTCACTCTGTGCGAGAGCCACGATGGTCGACCAATGAAACGAAGACTCTCGGCCAAGGACCTGGGACGCTACCCAGTCCTTGAAACCGTCGAGCTCGTTGCTACCAGCGCCCGCCACGAAACCTTCGATGTAGGCGACGAGAGCTCCGTAGCACTGCTCAGGAAGAAGCATCCCCGGGCGTGCATCCAATGCCCGCAGTACCTCGACCAGCTCCGATTCCTGCATGACTAGAACCCGAAGTTGATGTCGTCTGCGTACTTGAACTGAGCCTTGAAGTCGGGGATCGACATCCCCGATGTTCCCGTGAAACCGTCGTACACGCGACCATCGCGAACCACGACGTAGTGCTCAGCCCAGAGCCCACTAGGGTTGTTCGTCGACGGACCCATCCGCGGTCCGCCAGCGGGCCGGATGGGCACAATATCGCCGCCGATCATGTCTTGGATTTCCCGGGCACACGCCAGACAGTTGTCGTCAGTCGGCTTTGGCCAGCCGCACTCGTTCGTATTGTGGACGAGAATCTCTGCCGCACCTACATGGTACGTGTGTATGCCTTGCACACTCAGGTTGTAAGCCAAACCTTCGCGCTCGGTTGCCAGGGCCAAGCCGGAGACCTCGATGGTTCGGCCGTCTGCGCTGAGGACCCGTTCGCCGGCGGAGAGCTGGTCAGCGCGCTCGAACTCCTGGTCGGTGACAGACCAGAATGGGTGATCTTCTGTGGTCGTGATGACCTCGCCGTCGACGAGCAGGTCCGTGACGGTGTCGTCGTGAACCCACACATGAGTGACCGTCTTGGACTTTTGTACGCCGGTCACCGGGTTGGTGGCGATTACCTTGTCGCCAACTTCCACGTCCTCGATCGCCTTTTTGGTCCCATCTGCCATGAGCACGACGGTTGAGCCCCCGAACGAGCAGGGGCCTGCTAGCCGTCTGGACTTCCCGAGGATTCGTCCTGCTTTGATTAGTGCTCCGACGGCCCCGGTGACGCCAGGAACCCCTCCCCATTCACCAAGTAGGTACAAGCCAGATTGTCGGTTTGTGCCGAGGCGGTCGTTGATGCTGTCGGAAGCTGATGAGCCGACGTTGATGTCGATGGCGCCGCTCAGTGTGGCCACCGTCATAACCGGGTTCGCGTTGCTGGCGAAGAAGTCGAAGGTCGAGCCCGCTCCAGAGGCCAATCCGCCAGCCCAGTCGCGGTAGTTTCCGATGTCGCGCGTCGGGGAGTAGTTGGCGATAGGAAAGGGGTCGTAGGCGATCGCGCAGCTTTCGTCCCCGTAGCACTCCGTGTTCTGCGCCTCTTCTTCGTGTGTTATCCCGTCCTCGTCGGGGATGTTTGCAGAAACGCCGGCGCTACCTTCGCCGTCGTCGACGTTGAGCCCGGACGGGTCGCTGAGGGTGGTTGGGTTGTTGCGTGAGTAGGAGTAGGGGTTGAGATTTTGTGGGTCATAGGCGACCAGAACTGGGTCTGGGTTCACGAACACGTTGAGGTCGCTGGAGTAGATCCGGTGCCCGAGCTGGATCGTGTTGGGGTCGAATCCTGCCAGTGATCTCTTGTTCAGGTAGCCGCGGTCTCCAGGGGCCGGGGTTCCGCCGAGCCGTTTCCCGAAGGGCTCGTAGTTGGAGTAGACCTCGGGGCTTCTGGTGGCCCCTGCCGGGATGTCTTCGGCGGCAGTGAGGCGGACGCTGCCTTGTTGGTCAGCCATCAGGTACGTCCAGGCGGTCCCGGTGATCGAGGCGGCTGCTTGGCCGGCGTGCGAGAAAGTGCGAACCGCTGTCGGTGCCGTGCCCGGCGTCACTGAAATCGTGAGGTCGTCGAGTGTCAGCGTCGTGCTGCCAGCTCCGTACTCGGCGAGCAGCGCTCCGTCAGCGTCGTAGGCCCGGGACCGGGTCGTCGTGCCGGACGTCATGGTGGCGATGCGGCCCTGTGGGTCGTAGGTGTAGTCGATGGTGGGACGACCGTTGCGCACGGACTTCGTGATGTTTCCGGCGGCGTCGTAAGACAGGGTGGCTGCCGCGACCACCGGCCGGGTTGGGAAGGTGCCATCGTTGTACTGGCTGGTGACGTCCGTCGCCGCGTGCGGTGAGCCTGGTCGGCCGTAGTTCCAACGACGAGTTGTCGTGCCGAAACGGTTGTACTTGGCGATCCAATGCTTGTTGGACTCGGTGGTCAGCCGATTGCCTTCATAGGCGTAGTTCAAGTCCTCGCCAAGCAGTAGGTTTTCGCTCGATGGCGTGGGGGCTGAGCAGGTCCCGTTAGCGTCGGGGACCCTGGACCAGGCCGCTACGAGCCGGTTGAGGCCGTCGTAGGCGTTGCATTGGACTTCGTTCTGGACCGTGTTGGGCTTGGCTTGGGTGTTCGTCGCCGTCAGTTGGGTGTGGGTGAGGTTGTCGGTGTCGTCCCAACTGAGCCGGTAGTCGTAGGTGCTCCAGCGGGTGGCGTGCTTGACCCTGCTGGCTCGACCGGTCGCGTCTTCGTACCCGTAGGTCGTTGCGGCCATCACGTTGGCGAGTCCCGCGGTGGTGGCAATGAGCTTGTTGTCGTTGGCGAAGGACGACTGCCCGATGATCCGGCCACCAAAAATCTGGGTGCTGTCGAGGAGCGGGGCGTCAGGGTTGTAATGGTGCGTCAGCTTCATCGATGGGACGTTTGCGGTCGCGGTGTAGGAGGTCGCGACTGGCATGTCTGCGTGGTTGTAGAAGTGGTTGGTGGTGGTACTGCCGGTCTCTGGTGATGTGATGCCCAGCAAGGCGTTCGGGTACTCGATGGTGGTCGACGCTGCATTGCCTCTTGCGTCGTAGCCGCCGACCTTGCGGGTGAAGACACGATCGGTGCCGTCGGCGCGGGTGTGGGTTCGAGTGAAGACCAATCGCCCGATCGAGTTCGCGACGCCGACGTCGTAACCCCACTCGGTCAGGACGTTGCCGCCAGAGGTGCTCTGAGTGGGGCGGTCAAGGAAGTCGTAGGCAGTGGCAAAGGTCCGGCCGCCGGCGTCAGTACTTTCGATGACGTTGCCGTTGAGGTCGTAACGGATGGTGGAGGTGCCGGTGTCAGGGTCAGTGGCTGCGGTTCGGCGTCCGGCGAGGTCATAGGTGTACGTCCACGCGGACTCGGTCGTGGACCCCACTGCGGAGTGGATGGTCTTGAGCTGGCCGGCTGCGGTGTAGGCGTACCGGGCCGCCTGGCCGAGTGTGGCTTCAGACGCCGAGGTGAACTGGGCCACACGGGTGGTCTGGCCGCGGCCGTTGATCTCGGTGCGGGACCAGCCACCGCGCGCCGGCTTGGTCAGGATGCGGTCGCCGAAGTAGTCGGTGCGGTGGCTGCTGAAACCGGTGGGGACGGTTCGCTTGGTGCGCACCACCCTGCCAGCGCCGTCGTACATGGTTTCGACGACGTTGGCGACATCAGCTGGGTTGGGGTTCAGCGGCTCGACATCGGCGTTCGGGGTCACGCCGTTGGGTACGGCGGGCATGGAGTAACGGACGCGGCCGAGGCTGTCGTAGCCAGTAACCGTGACAACACGCCCCGGGTTGGTGGTCGTGGCCGTGCCGGTGCTGTCCTTGCCGTCGCCCTGGGTGACGTGGGTTTCGATGCTTCGCCCCCACGCGTCGTAGAACTGCCAGACCCGGTCAACTTTGGCGTCATAGCGTTGAATGGTCGTCGTCACCCGCGGGACGATGGGGTTCTGCTGGGCGTCCCGCAGGTTGGCGTACGTCATCTGCATCGACGGGGTGGGGTCGCCAGCGTTGCCGGGGAGACGGACTGTGGTCAGGCGGCCGAGTCCGTCGTGGGTCATTGTGGTGATGGCGCCGTTGGGATCAAGGACCTTGATGGCCTGTCCGCGTCCGGGATCAAGGGTCGTCGTGGAGGCGTGCGCGAGCGCATTGGTCTCGAAGAGTTCTGTGACGACGTCACGCATGGTGCCGGCTGTCTGGTAGAGCGTCTTGCTGGTGTGGCCGCGCGCGTTCGTAGAATGCTTTATGCGTCCGAGGCTGTCGTAGGCGTAGCCGTGACGGGCGGTTTCGGTGGCGTTGAGCTTGACGTCTTCACGGACCAGGTTGCCGATCGTGACGGCCGGGTTCGTGCCGGCCACCTCGTTGTCGTAGAGCCGGTCTGTCTGCGCGGTCAGTGTTCCCGTGTTACAGGCACCGTCCCAGACCTGGGTGCGGCCAGGCACAAGGAGCCAGAGTTCGTCGGAGCTCTTCCAGGTAGCTGTGGTGCACACGGGTGCCAGCCCGGCGCCGTCGTCCACCGTTGAGGTGATGGCACCCGTCGTGACGCCGCGGTTCGATGTCCCGCTGCTGGCCACGGTGTACACCTGACTGCGGGTCCGGTCGGTACCAGTGCCAATGAGTCGGGTATGGGTGCGGGTCAGTTTCGGGTACACCAGATGCGCTGAGCGCGCGCCGGTCGAGGCTGGGCTGGCGGTCTCAAAGTTGCCGTACTCGTGATACGTCGTCTCGAGCGGGGTGCTCGCCCGGTCCGGTCCCGCGACGGGTGTATTGAAGTCGCGGGTGCCGGACAAGGTTTGCGTCTCCGCTGTGCGCCCCGCCAGCCAGTACTGGTCCAGGGGCTCATTCTCCGCCTGGGTGTACTCCTCAGAGTCGAGCCTTGCTACTACGGGGTCGCCTGCGAGGTTGAGGCGTGAGCCGTGCATGCCGCGGAAGCGAGTGACCCGCTGCTCGGCGAGTGTCTCGCCGGTCAGGTGTCGTTGGTCGGATTCCAAGTTGGTGACCTTGGTGGTCTCATAGCCGCGCCAGTCGTCCCAGGTCTCGTCGTCGACACCGGCGTTGAGGTTGTTGCTGAACCGCCACGCGGGTGCGCCCAGGTAGTGGTAGTCGGTGACCTGCCACTCCCCCAGCACCGAGGGCCCTTCGGGGGCGCCGTTGCCCGGGTAGTGCGGCGGGTTGTCGTAGCCCAAAGCGCGGTCGCTCAACGCGACCCGGCGCACCAAGTACTTGTGAAACCACTCCCACGAGGGGCCGTTGATCCGTTGCGCGAAGCAGTCCTGCTTCATCTCCCAACGATCCCGGCCAGTGACCTCATTCGGGGTGCAGCGGTGGTTGCCAGGATCCGCGTCATCGCCAGCGACGTTCGGCGTGTTGTCTCCTGCTTGGCCGTAAGAGACCTGGATCCGGCCGCCGTACTCGGTGAGGATCGCCTGGATCCGGGGCTTGTGCAGTGACCGCTGCCCGTCTGGGACCACGACTCGGTTCTGGTCCATCACCCAGTTGAATTCGACTTTGGGCATCGTCTCGGCGCCTTGGCCGTTGCGGCCTTCACGCCTGATGGAGTCAAGCCACAGGTGGGGTTCCTCGACGCCGTCGGTCGCCCTGGGAAAGTCGTGGTTCAGTTCGTAGACGTCGACGACGCGCTCGCCTTGGCCTGAGGGCCGGACCTGGGTGGTGACCTTGTTGTACCGATTCGTAGAGAAAAATGTCGGCGAGTTGTTGGCGCATGGGCTGTCGGGCCCGCAGATCAGTGTGGTCGGCACGTCTGGATATGCCTGTGCGGTGTCGGCGGTCGGTGCCGGGCAGTTGACAGACGGATCCATCCTCGCGGCGGCGCAACGCTGCACCGAGTCGAGCAGGACTTCGGCGCGTGCAATGCCGTCGTCGAAGGCGTAGCGAAGACGCGTCAGGCGCCCGGCGCGGTGATAGGGCGTGAGGACCTGAGCAGGGCCTCGCTTGTAGTGGTTGGTCTCGACGGCGTAGTCGTAGATGACTCTGTTGCCGTGGCGATCGGTGACCTCGTCAAGGTTCCAGCGCCACCCTTGATTGCACCAGCTGGTGGCGAAGGTCCCGTCCGCGCATGGTTCGCCCGAGTTGTTGCCGAAGACCGGCACCGTCCACACGGACTCGGACTGGGTCGCAGCGCCGAACCTGTAGGTCGTGCCGTCAGGTGTGCGGACGGTGAACGACTCGCCGTCGTTGTCGGAGTTGTTGGGTCGCGGGTTGCCGGTGGTGTTGCGGGTGACCTGCCAGCCGGGGTCGATTCGCAACCGGAACTCGTTCGGCTGGCCGTTGATCGGGATCAACTCGGAGGATTGACCGTTGAGGACCAGGCGTAGGTCCTCGACCAGATGTGGCCCGTTGGTCTTCCAGCACAAGTCCCCAGAGTTCTCGCCATCGTCGCCGCACGACGCATAGGACCGGGTGACGAAACTATGGCCCATCGACCAGCCCAAGCCTTCGGCGGAGCCCTGCCCATTGGTGTTGAGAGTCATCGCATCAACAGAGCCCGACGAGTACGCCAACCCCAGCGACGGTGCCCCCGTCAGCTGGGGGTCCGGCAACTCGAAGTCGTAGCTGTAACTGAACTCGCCGGAACCGACGCCGACCTGCCACCCCGCTGAGACCGGCAACGGGTTGGCCTTGTAGGAGCCTTCACTGCCTGCCACGGCGTAGGTCATGGAGGTCGATTGAGTTTCCGTTGGGCCCTCGGCAGTTGCCGGTTGCTCCTGCGCAACACCCTGCTCGTCCACCCGCGTCGGCGGTGCCGCCTGAAGGGCGGCCGTCATCGGTGACGTCTCGAAGGTAACGACGCCCGGACGGTCCTTGCCGATCAGCTCTGGTGTCTGGCCTGGAGCGGTCAGGACCGCCAACTGACAATCTGCAAGCTCATCGCCGCACAAGTCGGACCCGAGCTCAGTCACCTCCAGGGAGTCGGTCCACACCCCACCGAACGCGTTCGCCGCAGCGCCCATGGATACGCGGATGTCCAATGCCGGGACCACGACTTCGGGCATCTGGGCTGGGACGCCGGGAGCGACCTCGCCGATGTCGGCGGGCAGGGAGGAGACCTCGACTGCGACAACCCCCGTGCCTAGCTCGGGCGCCCACCGCGTGGAGATCTGGACCGGAACCCGACGGGAGGCCTCGACAAGAGCGGACTGGCGTACCTCTACCGGCGTGCCGGGGACCTTGCGCCACACAGCAGCCGGCACCACGGTGCCGGTGCCAGCCATGTCCACGTCGCGCCAGCTCGGACCAGGCAACCGTTCGAGAGACTGCCCCTGCTCCTCTGCAGGCGCAACAGGCAGCGGCACAGCCGCAACCTCCGGGACACCGGCCGGCAACCCCATGTCTTCGAGGAAGCGATCAGCTCTGGCCTTGAACTTGGCGTGCGCCTCGGCGTCGCTATCGGCCGCCACGGCTGGTGCAACCGCTACCGTTTGCAGGAGCGTGACCGCAACCACCCCACTGATGCATGCGGACAGCAAACGAAGCTTCATTCAGTTCTCCCGAGACGCAGAAAAGCGGCCCCACGCGGCCGCTGCGCAAACCATGGCTCTACGCCCTGACTACGGTCAATGGGCCGGTGGGGCTATGGCGCAATCATGCGGCGTCTGCTACAGGTCCGTCCGGCCAGGGTTCAGGTCCGCGGGTGCTGCCCACCGAGCTGTTTCCCGCCTGGCGCCCGCTAGAGATGTTCACGGCAGCAACGCACTGCGGCGGCGGCTGATAGGACGAGAAGGTGCGATTCCCCAGCGCGCGCCTGGATTATCCGCATCGGCAATCGGTGTCTGGATAACGGTCGGCCGGGACGCTCACCTTTACCCACGCCGAAATCAATGTATGTTCCGACCACACACCTAGCGGGGGAAACCATGAAGAAGATCGTCGCGATCGCCACCGTCACCAGCGCCCTCATCTTTGGCGGGCTCGTCGCACCAGCGCAGGCCGCCGACCCCACCACCCCACCCGAATGCGACCAGGCAGTCCAGGAGTGGCGCGACCGGGCCACGTTCTGGGAAGGCAAGTTCGTCATCACCGACCACAACCTCGGGCTCGCTATGGACACTCTTCGCGCCGAGTGGGCCAAGAGCGCCGCCCTCCGCGCGAACGTCACCTCACTCGAGGCCAGCGCGGTCAGCCTCCGCACAACAGTCGCCACCCTCGACGCCACCGTGGCTGATCTGCGAGTCGACGTCGCTGCCGCCGAGCAGGTTGCCGAACGGCGCGGCGACACCCTCAAGCGGCTTCGCGCCAAGATTCGCCAGCTTCGTCGTCGCTGACCGGACGCCACCCCGTCATGACCTACCGCCCGGACGAACGGCCCGATGTCGAGGTGTGATCGACGGCGTACTTGGGGATCTATCCATCATTCGATAGATCGTGCCCGCACGTCGGGGAACAGGCTTTCGGGGGGTGGTGTGTAGGGCAGCGGGGATCCGTGATCGGAGGTGTCCGAGGACTTGCCGAATCGTCCTTCGTCAGAGAACAAGACCGTGAGGTGGTGGTCAGCGTGATCACGCAGCCAGACGCTCATGCCGGTGGCTGGGTCCAGGCGTAGGTGCTCCCATGCCCGCCACAGCGCTTCGAGACGGATCACTGCTTCGGGGTAGCGCCACCACTCGGCATCCCATCGCGAAGCGTTGCGTGCAGCAACCTTGCGGCGGAAGACCGGGACGATGATCTCGCGGACGAACTCGTCGACGGAGCCGTACTGGAGCTCCGGTGTGGCCTCGGCCGCGGGGGCCGCGTCAGCGGCAGGGAGGTCGGGGTCAGGGGTCCAGTCGTCGGGGTCGTCGGCCCATTCGCCGATCGCGTTCATCTCGACACCTCCTGCATCCCCGAGAGGGTGGCCAGGTCCTCCTGGACCCGGAGGAGTTCCTCGTCGGCTTCACGCAACGTCTTCTGGGCCTCGGGGTCGTGGGCCTTGATCGAGTCGCGGATTGCGTCAGCGTGGGGGCCGGTCATCCAGGGCATGGTCTCCCCGATGGTGGCGCGGTTGCCGGAGGAGAGCACGATGGCGCGGCCCTTGGGCAGTGCCGCGAGGTCGTCGACCTCCATGATCAGGTCGCGCTGCAGTTGCCGGCTGGTAGTGACCCCAGACGACCCGAAGACCCCACCAGCGCCCGCCTTGGAAGACGTGGAGCGGGTGAGCTTGTCGTAGCCGACCAGCTTGGAGAGGTCGTCGAGGAACGCGACCTCGCTCACGCCGCCGCCGTAGACCTTCACGTTGGCGCTCGACCACAGCTTCTTCATTCCGCGTTCGCCGGAGACCTCCACGCCTTGCGAGTAGGACTGCAAGATCGTCATGAGCACGATCCCGCGGGAGCCGAAGTGGCTGTAGAGGTCGGGCAGGTCGCGCCACCGGCAGACATTCGCTGCCTCGTCGAGCACGGCCAGCAGCGGGACTTTCAGTCGGCCGCCCTGGTCGACGGCGTAGGCCTCGGCGGCCTCGACGACGGCGACAGTGAGTGCGGCGACCAGGCCTCCGGCGGAGCCCTTGCCCTCCTTGGAGAGGCTGTAGAGGGTGCCGCCGTTGCGGACGAACTTCTCGGGGTCGAAGTGACGCCGGCTGGCGGGTCCACCGGTCTCGGTGATCCAGGGTTCGACGCTGCGTGATCGCGGGCACCGCGCCATCTGCTTAGCGGTGCCATATACGCCGTCGCGTTGCTCGTCGGGGGCGTCGATGACGTCGGAGAGACCGTCCGCGATCAGGTCGTAGCCGTGGGCGCGGAGGATCTCGACGGGTGCTTCCTCGGTCGGTCGCGTGGTCCACCGGTACACGCCAGTGACAGGTCGACCGTCCAGGACGGCCGCCAGCAGCAGCCCGGTCAGCAGGTCCTTGCCCCTCGGGTTCGAAGTAGGCGTCGCTCTTGGCGTCCGCTGGGCGCGACGACGAGGCGAACAGGTCGGCAAGAGTCTCGGCGGTCACGTCGCGGGTCGCGTCGACGATGTCACGCTTGTTCGAGGTGACGAGTACGGCTCCGGGGGCGTTGAGCAACGCCGGGATGGCGCGTGAGGTGGTTTTGCCGGTGCGGGGTCCCCAGATGTCGAGGTGGGTGTCCTCCCATGATCCGGCCAGGACGCCCCTGGTGGCCACGGCGCGGCCGATGGTGACACCGGGATGGGTCTCTGGGCCGACGCCTAGGCTGAGCGGCTATGGCCCGCTTCACCCGCGCACAGCTCGAGTCCTTCCGCGACGCAGTGGTCCCCGACCTGCTCGGCCCGGACCTGCGCCTGTTGTTCGTCGGCATCAACCCAGGCCTGTGGACGGCGGCCACGCAGACCCACTTCGCGCACCCGGCGAACCGCTTCTATCCCGCGCTCCTGCAGGCGGGCGTCATCGACCGGCCGATCGACGCAGCCGACGGTATGGACGAGGCGGACCGCGACTACTTCCGTTCACGTGGGCTCGGCATCACCAATCTCGCGCCGCGAGCGACCGCACGTGCCGACGAGCTGGGCGCCGAGGAGCTGCGCGCCGGCGGAGAGCGGCTGGTCGCACTGGTCACCGAGCGAGCACCGCATGTCGTCGCGGTGGCCGGCATCACTGCCTACCGCCGGGCGTTCGGGGTGCCGAAGGCCGCCCTCGGGCGCCAGCCGGAGCCGTTCGGCGGGGCCGTCCTGTGGGTCGTGCCCAACCCCAGTGGCCTCAACGCCCATCACACGGTCACCTCGCTGGCGGCGGCGTACGCCGAGCCCGCGCGGGCCGCGGGGGTCCTGGACTGAGCCCTGGACTGAGCCCTGGCAGCTCGATGAGCTCACCCTCGAACACCTCGTCGCCGTCGACGATGAGCAGCACCGGCCCCCTGCCCCTCGATCCGGGCACCTCGACGCACCCGTCGAGGCGGTGCGGCGCGCCGAGGAACTCCGCGATGAGGAAGCGCAGCCACTGACCGGCCGCATCCACCCGGGCTCGGCTCGGAGCCAGCACGAGGCAACAGCCGTCGGCGCACGGCACCCACGGCGACGCCACCGCCGGTTGCCCGGGCCACATCCGGGTGACGCCGCCCTCCGCCAGCGCGGGCAGCTCCCCGTGCTCGGGGACCGAGTGACGGCAGAAGCCGGACAGGAAGACCACGTCGCTGGCGTCGATGGCCGGCATGACGCGGAGCCGTAGTCGTTGCATCGGGGTGCTCCTTGGTGAGGGTGCCGTGACCTCCCTCCTTCCTGTTCGGGGCCTTGGCCAATCCCCCGCGATCGCGGCTGTGGAGGGACCGCGCCCACCGCCACGAGGCACCGCCGGGTGCGAAGCGGGGCCAGACACGGCAGGCTGTGCCTGTGCCGTCATCCGACCAACCCGCCCAGCTTCTCGTTCCGGCGCCGGCCGCCCGGCCGGTGCGGGAGGCCGTGCGCGCCTACGCCACTCGCCAACCGGGGCTGGTCGCGCCGACCGAGCGCTTCGTCGAGCTGATCACCACCCTGCTCGACGACGCGGGCATCAACTACCTCAGCGTCACCGGCCGGACCAAGAGCGTGGCCTCCTTCGCTGCCAAGGCGGCACGCGTCGTCGACGACCAGCTGCTGTACCCCGATCCGCTCAACCAGGTCACGGACCAGATCGGGGTCCGGGTCATCACCTACGTCCACGCGGACGTGGCCGCCGTCGCCGAGCTGCTCGACGACGAGCTGACGATCCTCGACGACCGCGACATGGGCCAGGAGACGGCCAGCGCCGGCGGCTTCGGCTACGCCAGCCGCCACCTGCTGGTGACACCTGACCCCGATGACCCCGACGGCGGCGAGGATCACCAGGCGCCGTACGCCGCAGTGCGGGGCCACCGCGCCAGCGTGCAGGTCCGCACCGTGCTGCAGCACGCGTGGGCCGAGTTCGAGCACGACATCCGCTACAAGGGCACCGTCCCGGAGGAATACGTCCCCGACCTGGACCGCCGCTTCACCCTGGCCGCCGGCCTGCTCGAGCTGGCCGACCGAGAGTTCTCCACCATCCGCGAGCGTCTCCAGGCCGTCGGGCCGGTCTCGCCGGAGGACTCCGATCCCAGCGATCCGCGGATCAGCGGCAAGGAGCTCGCAGCCTTCCTTGCCGGGCAGTATGCCGACGCTGGGTGGTCGCACACCGATCACTACGAGTGGATCGGCGGACTGCTCCTCGAGCTCGGCATCACCTCGCTCGACGAGCTCGGCGCGCTCCTGACCTCGGTCGACCCCGACGCCATCATCCGGCGCATGGGCTACCGCTATCCCGCCGGCGCCGTGCGGCGCCTCGACGACGCGCTGCTCGCGATCTTCGGCCAGCAGTACGTCGACCTGCGGGGCAACTCCCACCGCGTGGCCAAGCTCACCGCTCGGCTGGAGACGATGCACGCCGCGGACGACTCATGACCGAGCCCGCACAGCCTCCCCGCCGGCGTCACCTGATGGACCCCGACGCACCGCGCCCCGTGCGCGACCGGGCCGCGGAGGACAAGAACCTGACCCGCGTGCAGCGCTGGGTCATGTCGGCGCTCGTCGTCACCACGATCTTCCACCTGGTGATGGGCCTGATCATCGCCGCGCTGTTCCTGGACGACCCTCGTCCCGGCGCCCGGGTCGGGCTCTGCCTCATCGCCGGCGCCTTCGGCGTCATCGCGGTCGCCCTCGCCCTGATGATCCACGGCAAGCGGCCGATCTCACCCTGGCTGGTGCTCGGCCTGGTCCCGTCCGCGATCGGCATCGCGCTCGCCTACCGCTGAGCGGCTCAGTCCTGGGTGAAGGCAGCGTCAAAGGCCCGGGTCGGCCGGTCGAAGTCGAACTGCTTGAGGTGGGCCAGCGCCTCGGGGGCACCGTGCAGCCGGTCCATGCCGGCGTCCTCCCACTCGACCGAGATCGGGCCGTCGTAGCCGATCGCGCCCAACGCCCGGAAGCAGTCCTCCCAGGGCACGTCGCCACGCCCGGCGGTGACGAAGTCCCAGCCGCGGCGCTGGTCGCCCCACGGGAGGTGGGACGACAGCACGCCGTTGCGGCCGCCACCGAGGCGCATCCGGGTGTCCTTGCAGTCGACGTGGTAGATCCGGTCGGCGAAGTCGGTGATGAACGCGACGGGGTCCAGGTCCTGCCACATCATGTGGCTGGGGTCCCAGTTGAGGCCGAAGGCGGGACGGTGGCCGATCGCCTCCAGCGTCCGCGTCGTCGACCAGTAGTCGTAGGCGATCTCCGAGGGGTGCACCTCGTGGGCGAAGCGGACCCCACACTCGTCGAAGACGTCGAGGATCGGGTTCCACCGGTCGGCGAAGTCGGTGTATCCCGCCTCGATCACACTGGCCGGCACCGGTGGGAACATGGCGACGTACTGCCAGATCGCGGAACCGGTGAAACCGACCACGGTGTCGACGCCGAGACGCTGCGCCAGTCTCGCCGTGTGCTGCATCTCCTCCGCCGCGCGAGCGCGGACTCCGTCCGGCGTCCCGTCGCCCCACACCCGAGGGCCGACGATGGCCTGGTGCCGGAAGTCGATCGGGTCGTCGCACACGGCCTGACCGGTGAGGTGGTTGGAGATGGCCCACACCTTCAGCCCGTGGCGTTCGAGGACGGAGAGCCGGTCGGCGACGTAGTCGTCGTCGTCCCAGCGCCAAGCGTCGAGGTGCTCGCCGGAGACGGCGATCTCCAGCCCGTCGTAGCCCCAGCCGGCGGCGTGGGCCGCCACCTCCTCCAGCGTGAGGTCGGCCCACTGGCCGGTGAACAGGGTGTAGGGACGGCTCATGACGGCTCCTCCAGCGAGACGGTTGCCCCCGAGCGTGCCGCACTGTCCTCGATGGCCGCCAGCACGCGTTGTACGGCGAGGCCGTCGGCGAAGCTCGGGGAGGGCTCCGTCCCGACAGCGATCGCCGCGAGGAAGTCGGCTGCCTGGTTGGTGAAGGTGCTGTCCCACCCCAGGACGTGACCCGGTGGCCACCAGGATTCGACGTAGGGATGGTGCGCCTCGGTGGCCAGGACCCGGGTGAAGCCGGCGCTGCCGTCGAGGCAGACGTGGAGCTCGTTGAGCGACTCGAGGGAGAAGCGAAGCGCACCGAGGCTGCCGTACACCTCGATCGTCAGTGCGTTCTTCTGCCCTGTCGCCATGCGGCTGACCTCGATGCTGGCCACGGTGCCGGTCGTGGTCCACAACGTTGCCCAAGCGGCGTCGTCGACGGTCACGGCCTCGGGCCCGCCGTCGCCGACCCGCTCGCCGACGAACGTCTCGAGCAGCCCCGACGCGGTGGCGATGTCGGCACCGAGCAGGTAGCGCACCTGGTCGACCGCGTGCGAGCCGAGGTCACCCAGCGCGCCGGAGCCGGCCGCATCCTTGCGCATCCGCCAGGTCATCGGTGCTGAGTCGTCGACGAGCCAGTCCTGGAGGTAGGACACCCGCACCTGGCGTACCGTCCCGAGCCGGCCGCCCGCGATCAGGTCGCGTGCCATCGCCAGTGCGGGCACTCGCCGGTAGTTGAACCCCACCATGGCGAGGACGCCACGCGTCGCGGCCTGTGCGGCCGCCGCCACCATCGCCTCGGCCTCGCTGATCGAGTTCGCGAGCGGCTTCTCGACCAGCACGTGCTTGCCGGCGGCCAGCGCGGCGATCGCGATCTCACAGTGGAGGTGGCCGGGCACACAGATGTCCACGATGTCGACGCTGTCGTCCTCGATCACGGACCGCCAGTCCGTGGCCGCGCGCGACCAGCCGTAGCGGGAGGCGGCCTCGGCCACCTGCGCCGGGTCCCGGCCGACGAGCACCTCCTGGCGGACGGTCGGCACCCCGGGGTGGAAGGCGCCCACATTTCGCCAGGCGTTGGAGTGGGCCTTGCCCATGAAGGCGTAGCCGATCACGGCCACGCCCACCGAGTCGGCCGGCGCCTCATTCATGTCAGTCCTCGTCTCGTGCGGTCAGGGACCTCAGGAAGGCCAGCCCGTCGCGGGCCAGGTCGTCCTGGGTGGCGGCCAGCGGCCGCCAGATCGACGCCGCCATGGCGATGGCGGCGTTGTCGGCAGTGAAGCTCTCGATGTTCAGCGGGCCCTCGTAGCCGACGTCATCGAGCGCTGCGACCAGCGCCGGCCAGTCCGTCTGGTCGCCACCCGGCGCCCCGCGGTCGGAGCCGCACACCTGGACGTGCACCAGACGCTCACCGGCCGCGTGGATGGCCGCAGGAGTCGAGCGCTCCTCGATGTTGAGGTGATAGCTGTCCAGCGCCAGGCCCACCGTGCTCGGCACTCCGTCGAGCAGGTCGAGGCCTTGCGCCACCGTGTTGACCAGTGACGTCTCGTAGCGGTTGAGCGGCTCGATGCCGATCACCACGCCCCGCTCCCCCGCGTGGTCGGCGACGGGGGCGATGTTGGCCCGCCATTCGGCGTACGCCTCGAGCCGCTCCTCGGCCGACATCCGCCAGACACGGCCGGTCGAGGCATAGAACGGGCCGCACACTGCTGGGGCGCCCACGCCGTGAGCGAGATCGATGCACGCGCGCAGATAGTCCTGTGTGGCCGCGATGCTCGTCGGCCCCGTGGCGACGAGGTCGCGACCTGGAGCCATCGCGCCCACGACGTAGGCCGCCAGCCCGGTCCGCTCGAGAGCGGCCCCGACCACGTCGACGCTCAGGTCGCCGACGTTCTCCAGCGGGAGCTCGACCGCGTCGAACCCCAGGTCGGCGACGTGGATGAGCACGTCGCCGACCACGGCGTCGGTCAGGGGAGAGACCCAGACCCACGTGTTGATGCCGATGGCGGGCACGGCTCAGCGGTCCTGCCAGGCCTCCGGGAAGCCCGGGAGGTCCTCGCCGCCGAACTTGGCGTAGTGGCCGTCAGGCATGCCGTCGTTGGCCTCGAGGAAGTCGGCACGCTCGTCCTCGGTGATCGGGGTCTGCGGGAGCACCCACTCCTTCGGGACCTCCTCGCCGGCGAAGATCTTCTCGACGGCGAGGAGCGGCGTGCGCCACTGGAAGTTGGAGTAGACGGGCGCCAGGCCGGTGAGCCCGGTGTCCTCCCACTTGCGCAGGAAGCTCATCTCGTCCTCGCCGGTCATCACCGGGTAGTCGACCCCGGCGTCCTCGAAGGCCTCGATCGCAGCGACGGCGCCGTCGCCGGCGTCCATCCAGACACCGTGGACCTCGCCCTGGTTGAGCGCGTCGGTGATGTAGCTCTTGATCTCGGTCGGGTCGGCACCGGTGAAGAAGTCGTCGGCCTCGATGCCGTTCTCCTCGAAGATCTTCTGGGCCGCGGCCCAGCGGGTCTCCAGGACGTCGACGCCGGGCAGGATGCGCAGCGCGATGACCTTGTCGCCCTCCTCGAGGTTGTCGACGAGGAACTCAGCGGTGTCGATCCCCCACGCGTAGCCGCCGATCGGGTGGATGAAGGTGGTGGCGCAGTCGGTCTCGACCCCACGGTCGAAGACGATGACGGGCTTGCCGGTCTCGCAGGCACGCTCCACACCTGGCGTCAGCGCAGCCGTGGAGTTGGGCGAGATCACGA
The DNA here is from genome assembly GCF_035576065.1 of Nocardioides sp. Taxonomy (GTDB): domain Bacteria; phylum Actinomycetota; class Actinomycetes; order Propionibacteriales; family Nocardioidaceae; genus Nocardioides. The sequence goes on along the minus strand of NZ_DATLWX010000020.1, from coordinate 47,099 downwards.
AGGCGTCGCAGTTGCCCTCGGAGATGAAGTAGTCGATGTCCGCGAGCTGCCTGTTGTCGTCGTCCTGGGCGTCGCGCACCTCCATCTCGGAGATGACGCCCTTGTCCTGGAGCGCCTCGAGCTGCTGGTTCATCGTGATGAAGCCGGTCTGGCGCCACGGGTTGCTGACGGAGGCGTTGGCGAAGCAGACCTTCTTGGCACCCTCCGACGCGAACTTGGCCGTGTCGGTCATCTCGCCGTCGATGTACTGCAGCCAGGGCTCGGACTCGTCGCCCTCGAAGGTGGCGGACCGCTGGGCGTCCTGCTCGTCGTAGTCGGCCTGCACGAACCATTCGCTGTCGCTGCCGCTCTCCGGGCTCGACTCCTCGGAGGTCGGTTCCTCCGTGGCCGTCTCGGTGGTCGTCTCCGTCGCCGTGGTGTCGGCCGGGTCGTCGACGTCATCGGTGCTGCAGCCAGCCAGCACCGCCAGCACTAGCAGTGCTGACGAGGTGGACGCGAACGTCCTCCTGATGGGTGTGCGCATCAGTGTTCTCCTGTGGTTGCGCCCGCAGTGGGCTGGTTGGGTGTGGAGTTGCTCGAGAGATCTGTGGGGGCGGTCGTACGCCGCGGGCGCCGACCCACCTGCCAGGCGCGCGCGGAGACCGCGACGGCGACGATGATGATCAGCCCCTGCACCGTGTCGCGCCACGTGGACGGCACGCCGAGCGAGCTGAGCAGGGTGAACAGCAGCTCGAGGGCGAACGCGCCTGCCGCCGCGGAGAGCACCCAGCCGCGACCGCCGCCGAGCAGCACGCCGCCGAGGACGACCGCGGTGATCGCGGTGAACTCGTAGCCGGCGCCAACGGACGGGTGCACACCGGCATAGCCGACGAGCAGGATGCCGGCGACCGTGGCCGAGAGGGACGACAGCACGAAAGCACGGGTCTTGTAGGACCACAGCGGAGCCCCCGAGTAGTTCGTCGCCTCCGGGTTGTCACCGATGGCCACCAGCGTGCGACCGAAGGGCCGGCGCATGAGCCAGACCGAGGCCGCCGCCAGCACGACCAGGATGATGAGGGGGTACGGGATGATGTCGACGACCGGGACGTCCTCGATGCCGCCTCGGCCGATCTGGCGGAAGTCGTCCACCGGGTTGCCGCTGGCCGCCCCACCGGTGATGTAGCGGACGAGCCCGGACAGCGCCAGCATCATGCCGAGCGTGACGATGAAGCTCGGCACCTTGAGCAGCGTCGTGACCAGGCCGTTGACGATCCCGATCAGGGCGCCGACGGCCAGCATCAGCGCGATCCCGGGGACGATCCGCGACTGGTCGTCGCCGATGAAGTTGCCGGCGAGGACCACTTGGGTCGCGACGACGGCGCCCATGGACAGGTCGAACTCGCCGCTGACGATGACGTAGTACTGCCCCATCGCCGCGATCGCGATCGGTGCCGTGCGACCGGCGAACCGGATGAGCGCACCCGGGTCGGTGAAGTTGGGGTTGGAGATCATGATCGAGACGAGGAGCACCGCAACGAGGACGAAGACCGCCCCGCCCGGCGTGGCCATCCCGGCCGCGAACCGGGCGCCGAACCCGCCCTGGTGCCGCGGGATCTCGGGCCGGGCTGCCGTCTCGGTCGTGGTGATGGCCGTGATGCCCGTGGTGGGGGTGCTCATCGTGCCTCCTGGAGGGCGGCGTCGAGCGGGCTGGGCCGGTCGAACCGCGGGGGTCGGGCGTCGATCTCCCGGCGCGCGTAGACCGCGACGGCAGCGACGATGACGAGCCCGCGGACCACGTCGCGCAGGAACGGGTTGACCTCCATCACGCCCATGACGTTGTCGATGACGGCGAAGATCGCGACGCCGGCCAGGGTGCCGGCGATGTTGCCCTTGCCGCCGGCCAGCAGGGTGCCGCCGAGGACCACGGCCGCGATGGACATCAGGTCGTAGCCACCCTGGGAGCCGATCGTCGGGTTCCCGACGCTGAGTCGGGCGAGCAGCAGCAGCCCGGCGACGGCAGCCAGCGCGGAGCAGATCACGTGGGCGGCGATCACGGGCACGGAGGTCCGCAGGCCGGAGAGCCGCGCGACGTCGGCGTTGCCGCCGACGGCGTACAGGTGGTGCCCCAGGCGACTGCGGCGCAGCATCACGATGACGAGCACCGCGCACCCGAGCATGATCAGCGTCGAGATGGGCACCGGCCCGATCCGCGTCGCGTCGAGCAGCCGGAAGTCGCGAGGAGCACTGCCGTGGCTGCCCTTGTAGTTGCTCGCGAGGTAGCCGGAGATGATCAGCCCGGTGCCGAGGGTGGCGATGAAGCCGTGCACGTGGAGGAACGTGACGATCAGCCCGTTGACCAGGCCGATGGCCAGGCCCAGCAGCAGCGTCACCAGCACCGCAGGCACGATGTTGCCCGACTCACCGGCCATGACTCCGCCACCGACCACGCTGGCCAGGCTCACGACGAACGGCACCGAGAGGTCGAGCGAGCCGCCGAGGATCACCAGGGTCTGCCCGATGGCGATGAAGCCCAGGATGCTGGTGGCCGTGAGGATGTTGTCGACGTTGCCGATGCTGAAGAAGTTGCGGCCGTTGGCAGCCGTGAGGCCGGCGCCGACGACGATCGCCACGACCAGCACGCCGTAGACGATGGTGGTCGAGGTGATGGGGCCGAGTCGGGACCTCATGAGGCCACCTGCTCAGGGCTCGACGCGCCCGTCGCCATGGTGAGGACGTCTTCCTCGGACGACCCGCCGGGCAGCTCGCCGGCGATCCGTCCGTCCTTCATGACCACGATGCGATCGGACATGCCGATCACCTCCGGAAGCTCGCTGGAGACCATGAGTACGGCGACGCCCTCGGCGGCCAGGCTGCGCATGACCTCGTAGATCGCGTGCTTGGCGCCGACATCGATGCCGCGAGTCGGCTCGTCCATGAGCACGACGCCGGGGTTCGCGGCCAGCCACCTGGCCAGCACCACCTTCTGCTGGTTGCCGCCCGAGAGGAACTGCGCCTCCTGGGCCAAGGAGCGCGCTGAGACGGCCAGCGTCGACAACGTGCCCGGGACGACGGATCGTGCTGCCGCGACGCGGCTGGGGAAGACCGCCCGCACGACGCCCAGCGCGTTGTCCAGGATCGACTGGCGGAGCGCGAGCCCGGTCGCCTTGCGGTCCTCGGTGATCAGGGCGAGCCCATGACGGACGGCCTGACGCGGCGTACGGATGGAGACGCGCTTGCCCTCCAGGGCCAGCGTGCCGCGCGTGAAGGGCGTGACCCCGAAGATCCCCTCGAGGAGCTCGGTACGTCCGGAGCCCTGGAGCCCAGCGATGCCCACGATCTCGCCGCCGCGCAGGGTGAGGTCGACCCCGTCGACATACCCGTTGCCGACGCCGCTCAGCTCGAGCCGCGGCTCTCCGGCCGCCGTCCCGTCGAGGGCATCAGGGAAGAACGACGACATCGACCGCCCGACCATCAGCCGCACGAGAGCCCCCTCGTCGAGCTCGGCGACTGGGTGGGTGGCGACCTGCACCCCGTCCTTGAGGACGGTGATGGTGTCGCAGAGGTCGAAGATCTCCTTGAGACGGTGGGAGACGTAGATGATGGCGACGCCCCGCTCGGCGAGCCGCCGGATGATCGTGTAGAGCAGCTCCACCTCGTGGTCAGCAAGCGCTGCGGTCGGCTCGTCCATCTGGATGATCCGGGCGTCGAAGCTGACGGCCTTCGCGATCTCCACGACCTGCTGCTCGGCGACCGAGAGCGAACGGACGCGCCGGCTCGCGCGGAGCCCGGTGATGCCGAGCCCCGACAACAGCTCGTCCGTGGCCGCTGCCATCGCCGTGGTGTCGACGAGCCCACGACGCCGAGGTTCGCGGCCGAGCCAGATGTTCTCCGCGACCGAGCGCTCCGGCAGCAGGTTGAACTCCTGGAAGACCGTCGAGAGTCCGGCCTGCTGCGCCTGGACCGGGTGGCTGAAGCTCACTTCCTCACCGCCGACCTCGATCGTCCCTCCGTCCGGCTGGTGCACCCCGGCGAGGATCTTCATCAGGGTCGACTTGCCGGCGCCGTTCTCCCCGACGAGACCCAGCACCTGTCCTGGCACCAGCTCGAGGGACGCGTCCTGCAGGACCAGGTTGCCGACGAAGCTCTTGGTGAGTCCGCGCACGGTGAGCACCGGGGTGCTTGCGGGCCCGGCCGCCATCGTGTCGTTGTCCACGGAACGAGGGTGGCACGCGTCACACACTTTTGTCGAGTATCGTACAAAAGTTGTTCTCTAGACGAGACAAGTCCTGCGGTGATCTACTTCCGCTGTGCGCACCGGTGACCTCTTCGACCTGCTTCGCGACGGCCGTCCCTGGACCCGCGCAGAGCTGGCCGAGTCCACCGGACTGGCACGCTCCACCGTCACCGCTCGGATCGACGTGCTGATGCAGTTGGGGCTCATCGCTCCCTTCGGTGGTGGACGGTCCACGGGTGGTCGACCGCCGGCGCTGTTCGCGATGAACCCGGCCGCGCGAGTGGTGGTCGGCGTCGACATCGGCGCCACCCATGCTCGGGCAGTGCTGAGCGACCTCGCGGGACAGGTGCTCGGTGAAGCGGCTGACACGATCGACATCGTGGAAGGACCCGACGTGGTGCTGGGCTGGGTGACGACCACCGTGCGCTCCCTGCTCCGCACCCACCGGCGCAAGACCGCGGACCTCGCCGCCATCGGCATCGGCCTCCCGGGCCCCGTCGAACACTCGACGGGTCGCCCGATGAACCCGCCCATCATGCCCGGATGGGATCGCTACGACGTGCCAGGTCACGTGCAGCGCTCCTTCGACGTGCCCGTCCTGATCGACAACGACGTCAACATCATGGCTCTCGGCGAGCGACAGGCTCGACTCTCAGCTGTCCAGGACCTGGTGCTGATCAAGGTCGCGACCGGCATCGGCTCGGGCATCGTCTCGGGCGGCGTCCTGCAGCGAGGCGCCCAGGGCACGGCCGGCGACCTGGGCCATGTCCGCGTCGCCCGGGCTGCCGACGTCCTGTGCCGCTGCGGCAACGAAGGGTGTCTGGAGGCAGTTGCGGCCGGGCCCGCCCTGGCGGCTGCAGTCCGCGAGCGGGGCGGCCGAGCGAGCGCGGGGCACGACGTCGTCGAGCTCGTCCGCCAGGGGGACGCCGACGCGATAGCAGTGGTCCGTCAGGCCGGCCGCGACATCGGCGAGGTGGTGGCCACGATGGTCAACCTCATCAATCCGTCGGTGGTCGTCATCGGCGGGCAGCTCTCAGCTGCCGGTGAGCATCTGCTGGCCGGCATCCGGGAGGTCGTCTACCAGCGATCACTGCCGCTGGCGACCGAGCACCTCCGCATCGAGACCAGCCTGGCGGGCTCAGAGGCGGGCGTCCGGGGCGCCGCGGCGATGGCGGTCGAGCACGTCTTGTCCCCCGACGCGGTCGATGCCGCCGCGAGCGCACTGCTCGCTGGCTGAGGGCGGCCCGCAGACGACAATCGGCCCGACGCACGAGGCGTCGGGCCGATCATTCAAGCAGTGACTAGGAGCTCGCGTTGGCGAACCAGTCCCCGTAGATCGTGTCGTAGCGACCGTCCTCCTGCATGTCGGCGAGCACGTCGTTGATGACTCGGAGGAGGTCGATGTTGCCGTCCTTCTTCACCAACATGCCGTACTGCTCACCGGTGTCGAACTCCTCGACGATCTCGAAGTTCGGGTTGTCCTTGATGGCGTCGGCCACGATGTTGTTGTCGTAGATGGCCGCGTCGACCTGGCTGCCGCTGAGCGCGTCTGCGAGGTCCCCGACGTCCGTGAAGGACTGGATCTGGGTGTCGAGCGGCCTGTTGTCGTTGGCGTAGGTCTCCCCGGTGGAGGCTTCCTGGACAGCGATACGACCGCCGACCACGTCCTCCAGGCTCTTGATGCCGCTCCCCTTCTGGACCACCATCACCTGCTTGGCGTTGAAGTAGGGGCTGGAGAAGTCCACGACTCGGGCACGGTCGCCATCGATCGAGACCGCGGCGATGGCGACGTCACAGAAGTTCGCGTTGAGCGGCTTGCCCGATGCGATCTCGTTGAAGTCCTCGGTGACGAGGGACACCTTGACGTCGAGCTCCTTGGCGACCTCACCCACGAGGTCGATGTCGAAGCCGACGACCTTGCCGCCGCGCTCGAACACGAACGGTTCACGTCCCTCCGACGTGCAGACGGTCATGGTGCCGTCTCGGAGCAGGGTCGGGTCCGGAGCGGTGCTCTTGGTCGAGCCCTCCGAGCCCTCGGCCGAGCCGCAGGCGGCCAGACCGAGCAGAGCAGCGGTAGCGACGGCGGCACGCACCATCTGCACCTTGGAGCGCTTCATCAGCTGGCCCCCACGGCGAGGTTCCGGGTCAGGTGCTCCAGGGCGTACTCGGTGACGCGGATCAGGGCAGCCTTCGCCGAGTCCCGGTCGCGGGCGTCGATCGCGATGATCGGCACCTCCGGCGGGAGCGAGAGGGCAGACTTCACCTGGTCGAGGGTGTACTGCTGCAGGCCGTCGAACTGGTTGACCGCCACGATGAACGGCAGCCCCTTGGCCTCGAAGTAGTCGAGCGGGGAGAACGACTCGTCGAGACGGTTGGTGTCGACGATGACGATGGCGCCGATGGCGCCGAGGCACAGGTCGTCCCACATGAACCAGAATCGCCGCTGCCCGGGGGTACCGAACAGGTAGAGGATCAGGTCCTCTCCCAGGGTGAGGCGGCCGAAGTCCATGGCGACGGTGGTCGTGTGCTTGCTCGGCACAGCGTCCAGGTTGTCGACGCCCTCGGACTCGTTGGTGACAAGGGCTTCGGTACGCAACGGCTGGATCTCCGAGACGGAGCCGACCAGAGTCGTCTTGCCGACGCCGAAGCCGCCTGCAATGACGATCTTGGTCGACGCAGCCTTGCGCGACGAGCTAGTAGGTGCGGAGTCCACGGAGGGTCCTTTCGATGAGTTCTATCCGCTCGTCCTTCGACGAGTTCTCAGTGATGGTTGCTTGCACGCGGATGAACCCGTGCTCAACAAGATCGCTGAGCAAGACGCGTACGACGCCGATTGGCATCTTGACGAGGGCTCCGCATTCAGCGACGGAGCGTTTGTCGCACACCTCGAGCACCTGGAGCGCAGCGGCGCTCACTCCCGTGACCTCGGCGTTCTCTCGCCTCAAGGTCGCCTCCATGGGGAGGTCCACTGTGGAGTGGGTTCGCCCTGAGGTGATGGTGTACGGCCGGACGAAGCGAGGTCGGCTGACCTCTTCGTCCGTACCGTCAGACTCTTTTGATGACACGACCACAAACACCTCAGCCCGGGGTGGGGACGCGGGCCTCTGCCTGGACGGTCCGACCGACGCGCTCAACGAGCAGCGCCATCTCGTAACCGACCTGGCCGATGTCAGCGTCTTCCTCGGTAAGGACGGTGAGGTTGGAGCCGTCGCCCACGCTCATGAGCATGAGGTAGCCGTGCTCCATCTCCACGACGGTCTGGAGCACTGCCCCGCCGTCGAAGAGTCGAGCTGCGCCGACGGCGAGGCTCGCGAGACCGGAGGAGACGGCCGCAACCTGCTCGGCACGCTCTCCGGGGATGCTCTGGCTCTCCGCCATGAGGAGACCGTCGGCGGACACGAGGATGGCGTGGGCGGCGTCGGTCACCTCGTCGACGAAGCGAGACACCAGCCAGTTGAGGTTGTTGTCGGTGGCCGAGAGGCCTTGGGGCTCAGACATGAGTTTCTTCTTTCTTACTGGTCGTCAGCAGAGACGGGGGTGATACGGCCACGGCGGACGCCTGCCTTGTGTGCGGAGAGTCGGGCGCGGATGGCCTCAGGATCGCGGCCACCTGCCCCCACGGGCTTTGAAACACTTCCTGGCACGAGGCGTGCCCCCGGCTGGCGAACCGGCAGGCCGGCATCGCTGGTCGATTCGCTGTGCGTCTCAGCGACCGTGTCGGCTCGCTGCCATCCGGCCTCCACCTCAGTGGAGGTCCAGGTGTGGTCTTGTTCGTCGGAGCTCAGCCACGAAGACTTGGTCGCGCCATTGATGGAGGACTCCTCGTCTCGCCTGGCCTCGGTGGCCTGCGGCGCGATCGCGTCGGCAACTACGGTGGAGGCGAATGCCGGCGCCGGCTCGCTGGTGTAGGAGGGCTGCGGTGCCGTCTCGACCGGCGCTGCGTGTGCACCGTTGAGGGCACTGCGGTCCCGGCCCACTCCGCGCAGGATCTCGGCGTGGTCGACATCGTCGTAGTCCGGGATGGGCAACCGGCCACGCTGCGGACGGATCTTGGCCATCAGGGCCGAGATGTTCGCAGCGGCCGCCTCGACCTTGGCAGGCTCGACGGTCTCGGCGAGCTCGACCTCGACGGTCTCGGCGGTTTCCGCCGAGTCCAACGAACCGAGCATGGCGGGCTGGAGGGTCTCGGTCTCGGCCGGCTCGTAGGCAGCGGGCTCGAACGTGTCGGGCTCGACAGTCTCAGGCTCGTAGGCAGCAGGCTCGAACGTCTCAGGCTCGAAGGTCTCGGGCTCGAACGTCTCGGGCTCGACAGTCTCGGGCTCGTAGGCAGCCGGCTCGACAGTCTCGGGCTCATAGGCAGCCGGCTCGACAGTCTCGGGCTCGAACGTCTCGGGCTCGTAGGCCTCGATGGGCTCCGGCGCGGCGGACTCGAACGTCTCCGGCTCGTAGGTCTCGACCGACTCCGGCTCGTAGGCCTCGACCGACTCCGGCTCGTAGGTCTCGACCGACTCGGTGACACCGGACTCGTCGACGACGTAGGCCGCCGGCTCGTCCAGGGCTGAGGGGGTGTCGAAGACCTCGGGTGCGTCGACATCGGTGGCCACGGACGCTTCCGCGACTTGGGCTTCCTGGACGTCGGACTCGGGCGACTCGGCGGACTCGGACTCGGCCGACTCTGAATCGGAGGGCAGGTCCGGGACGGCGGAGACGGCAGGCGCTCCGATGTCGAGGTTTCGCTTGGACCGGAGCGGCATGGCACCGGTGGCGCGCTTCATCTCGCGGGGCGCCACGACCTCGTCGTTGCCGTCGGCGTCCTTCTTGGGGATGTTGACGCCGGCGGAGGCGAGGTGGGGCAGGGACGCGCCACGCTGGCGGGTCGGCAGGCCCTGGTCCACCGGCTTCAGGTAGGCGTCGCCGATCCCCAGCGGGTCGGACGTGTCCAGCTCGGGCTCGCTCGGCTCCGGGGCCAGGCCGAGCGGGTCGGTCTCGTCGTCCTCGCCGTCGGTGGGCTCGTCGTCGGTCGGCTCGACCGCGTTCGGCACCACGGTGAGCGGGGCGATGGCGACCGGGGCGATGGCGACAGGCTCCGGCTCGACGATCGGCTCGACGTAGGCCGGCTCCTCCGAGACGGGCTCGACGACCTCTTCGACCTCGGCCTCCTCGGGCACCAGCTCGAGGTGCGCGCGCTCGGGCAGGATCGCGTTGGGCACGAAGACGAAGGCGGTCATGCCGTCGCCTCGGTTGGTCTTGAGCGACACGTTGATGCCGTGGCGCTTGGCCAGCCGGCTCACCACGAACAGGCCCATGCGACGGGCGGTGTCGGGGGTGACCTCGACGCCGAGACGCAGGTTGTCGTTGATGACCTTGAGCTCGTCGAGGGGGATGCCGAGCCCGGCGTCGCTGACCGTGATCGTGACGCCGTTCTCTCCGGTCGTGGAGGCCAGGGTCACGTTCGTGTTCGGCGAGGAGTAGGACAGCGAGTTGTCCACCAGCTCGGTGAGGAGGTGCACCAGGTCGCCGGCAGCGGACTCGTCGACCTTCGTGGCGAGTGCAGACTCGACGCGCACCCGCTGGTAGTTGCTGACACCGGCGGTCGCAGCCTGCAGGGTCTCCGCGATCGAGACGCTCTCCCAGCCGGCCGAACGCGTGGGGGCGTCGGCGAGGATGAGCAGCGAGTCAGCAGTACGGCGCATGCGGGAGGCGAGGTGGTCGAGGCGGAAGAGGCTCTCGAGCCGCTTCGGGTCTTCCTCGTCGCTCTCCAGCGCCTCGATGAGGTTCAGCTGCTGGTTGATCAGCGTGGTGTTGCGGCGCGAGAGCGTCACGAACATCTCACCGACCTGCGTACGCAGGGTGGCCTCGCCGGAGGCCAGGGTCACGGCCTGCTGGTGAAGGTCGTCCACGGCTCGGGCGAGCTGGCCGACCTCTTCGTGCGTGGTGACGTCGATCCGCCTGATGGGGCCGGGCTCGGCGCCGGCACGGATCCGGTTGACCGCGTCCGGCAGGTCCTGGTTGGCGACCTGGAGGGCGCCCTCACGGACCCGACGGATCGGGTTGACGAGGCTGCGGGAGATGAGGAGCGCGAGGCCGATGGCGGCGGCCAGGGCTGCCAGGGTCAGGAGCGCGTTGAGCAGGGCGCTGTTCTGCGCGGCGGCGGCGGTCTTGGCGAGGTCCTTGTCGACCGCCTCCAGGAGCGAGGTCTGCAGCTTGTCGTACTCGTCGTAGGCGTCGGTGCTGCCGAGATTGCCCGAGTTGTCCTGCCGCGCACGCTCACCGTTGTTGGTACGCAGGGTCTGGATCGAGGAGTCACCCACACCGTTCTGGCCGGCCAGACGGTCGAGGGCCACGCGCTCGGCGCCGAACTCTGCGAACAGGGCAATGCTGACGCTGCGGCCGCTGCCTTCCCTGGAGGCCAGGGCCTGCTGCTGCGCGAGGGCGAATCGTCCACCGAGCGCCTGGGACAGCAGCTCGAGACGAGGCTCAGGAGTGAGCTGCGCGTTGATGATCTCGGTGATCAGCTTGGTGACACCGGACTGCATCTGGCGGAGCTGGGCGATCCAGGTGCCGGCGCTGACCGGGTCGTTGCCCTCGGCGCGCAAGGTCTGGCTGAGGTCGAGGATGACGTCGACCTGCTGGCGCTGCGCGAAGGTCAGGTTGGACTCGTCACGGGTCTTCTCGAGGTCCTTGGCTGCGGCCTTGAGCTCGACCAGTGCATCGTCGAGGTCGGCCTGGCTGGTGCCGACCGTCGACTGCGCGGCCACCATGCCCTTCTCGGCAGCGGTCAGGTAGGCGATGGCCGGCTTGACGATCGTCACCTGCTCGGCGCTGGCCGAGGCGTTGGTGGACTGCTCGAGGTCGTTGGTCACTCGCAGGCCACCGAATGCGGCGGCCAGAAGCAGCGGGACCGCCAGCGCGAGCGCAACCTTGCGCCGCAGCGGCCACCCGGCGATGCCGAGGCGGGAGAGGCGTCCCTTGATGGACGGGCTCTGGTCGCTCATGTGAGACCCCATGACTTTCATTCGTCGCGCCGCCCGGAGAGGCGACTTGCCCTTCACGGGCAATCGCTAAGATAGGGAATCTGAGCGCACCGCGTGGCGGAATGAAAAAAACTCTGGTCCAGACATTCGCTGGAGCCCTATCGCAGCGACCAGATCCCGGGCGCGCCCTTGCTCATCACGCCGTCGCTGATCATCGACTGGCGGGCTCGACGAGCGGCGTAGCGCCACCGCAGCTCCCCCTCGGGCGTCAGCTGCCGGTCGCCCTCGAGCAGCTCGTCTGCGAGCCGTTGCTCGAGCGCGGTGAAGAGGTCGTCGCTGTCCAGCTCGCGGCCCGCTTCCTCCAGCACGGCGACGATGTGGGGCACCAGGTCCTCCGGCCGCGTCCAGCGCCGAGGAGCCCGGCGGGTCGGGGCAGCTGGGGCCGCGACCTTGGCCTGCGCTCGTGGTGATCGCGGTGCCCGGGGCGACCGCGTGGTCTCCCGCACTGCTCTCGCCGGCGTCGGAGGCGGCGTGGGGGCGGCAGGCATCCCGTGCACGCACGTCGACAGGGGCAGGTCACACAGGTCGCAGTAGTCGTCAGGCATCGGGGTCAGCGTATCGGCTCTCTACTTCGGGGTGGTGCGGGCACGTGGGGCGCGATGACACGTTCGAGGAATGAAGGCACTCACCTGGCAAGGACTCAACCGCGTCGAGATCACCGAGGTCCCCGACCCGGTCATCGAGCAGCCCACCGACGCGGTCGTCCGTGTCACCTCGACGGCCATCTGTGGCTCCGACCTGCACCTGTACGGCGTGCTGGCGCCCTACCTCAAGCCCGGAGACATCCTGGGCCACGAGTTCATGGGCGTCGTCGAGGAGGTCGGCTCAGGCGTGGACAACCTCGCGGTCGGCAACCGTGTCGTCGTGCCGTTCAACATCTCCTGCGGTCACTGCTGGATGTGCGAGCGTGGCCTGTTCGCGCAGTGCGAGACCACGCAGAACCGTGACCAGGGCAAGGGCGCCAGCCTCTTCGGATACACCAGCCTGTACGGCGCAGTGCCGGGCGGACAGGCCGAGCGCGTCCGCGTCCCGCACGCCGACTTCGGGCCGGTGAAGCTGCCCGCCGACGGGGCCGACGAACGCTTCCTCTACCTCTCCGACATCCTGCCCACCGCGTGGCAGGGCCTGGAATATGCCGACGTCCCGGAGGGCGGCTCGCTGGCGGTGCTGGGGCTGGGGCCGGTGGGGCAGCTCGCCGTACGCGCTGCTCGCCATCGCGGCATCACCGACGTCATCGGCGTCGACCTCGTCCCCGAACGCCTGGCCGCCGCCCGGGCCGCAGGAGCACAGACCGTCGACCTGAGCGAGGTCGACGACGTGCCGGGGGCGTTGCGCGACCTGACCGACGGGCGTGGGCCGGACTCCGTGCTGGAGGCGGTCGGCATGGAGGCCCACGGCAACCCGATCGCCGAGATGGCGATCTCTGCGGCCAGCCGGCTGCCGAAGCCGATCGCGCGAGCAGCCATCGAGAGGGTGGGCATCGACCGGCTCGACGCCCTGTACACAGCCTTCGATGCCGTCCGTCGCGGCGGCACGGTCTCCATCAGCGGCGTGTACGGCGGGATGGCCGACCCGATGCCGATGATGACGATGTTCGACAAGGGCCTCACGCTGCGGATGGGCCAGTGCCACGTCAAGCAGTGGACCGAGGAGCTCCTCGACATCGCCACGCAGTCCGACGACGTGCTGGGCCTCGAGACGCTCGCCACGCACCGCGTGCCGCTCGACGAGGCACCCGAGATGTACGAGATCTTCCAGAAGAAGACCGACGACTGCCTCAAGGTCGTGCTGAAGCCCGAGATGTAGGGGTTCCCACAGCGCCTGCAGTACGGCAGGCTCCGAGCATGAACCGTCATCTCGGGACGGGTCGGGCCCTTGCGCTCGCCCTCATCAGCGCCCTCATCGTCGTCCTTTCACCTGTCGCCCCGCCGGCCCTGTCCGCGGCACCGATCACGGTCTCGCAGGCCATCGGGCAGCAGAACGGCTCGACGCAGACCGTCCGGGGCTACGTCGTCGGGCAGCCGACCGCGACCAACACGGTGGTGAAGTCGGGCTTCACCAACGACTACGCCCTCGCCATCGCGGACTCCTCGACCCAGTCGAGCACCACCCAGATGCTCTACGTCCAGATCCCGACGGCGTTCCGCGCGCAGTGGGGGTTGAGGACCAACCCGGGTCTGATGGGCAAGCAGATCGACGTGACAGGGTCGCTGGCGGCGTACTTCTCGCACCCCGGCATGACGGGCACCACGGCCTTCGCCCTGTCCGGCGGGACCACCAACCCTCCCCCGGGCGGCGGGACGAGCCCGTGGGACAGCACCTACTACGCACCGGCGATCGGGAAGACCGGCACCGCCCTGCGGACCTCGCTGCACGACATCATCGACAACCACACGAAGCTGTCCTACGACCAGGTGTGGAGCGCCCTCAAGGACACCGACCAGGACCCGAACAACACGGCCAACGTCATCGAGATCTACTCCGGCCGGTCGATCTCCAAGACCCTCAACGGCGGCAACCCCGACGACTGGAACCGCGAGCACGTGTGGGCCCAGAGCCACGGCGGCTTCGGCACCACCGCCGGCCCCGGCACCGACGTCCACCACCTGCGCCCCGAGGACGTGACGGTCAACTCCACCCGCGGCAACAAGGACTTCGACCTCGGTGGGTCGTCGGTCCTCCAGTGCTCCGACTGCTGGACCGACTCCGACTCCTTCGAGCCGCGCGACGCGGTCAAGGGCGACGTGGCGCGGATGCTGTTCTACATGGCGATCCGCTACGAGGGCGACGACGGCTACGTCAACCTCGAGCTCAACAACTCCATCAACGGCACGACGCCCTGGCACGGCAAGACGTCTGTGCTGCTGGCGTGGAACGCCGAGGACCCGGTCTCGGCGTTCGAGATGCGCCGCAACGACCGCATCCACTCCACGTGGCAGGGCAACCGCAACCCCTTTATCGACCACCCGGAGTGGGCCACGCCCATCTGGAACTGAGCGCTCCGCGTCACGCTTCGCGAGGGTGGAGCTCAAAGACATTGTCCGGGAGCGGCTGCGGACAGATGCTGGCCTGCGGCGACTGCGCCGTCCCTTCGCAGGGCTGGTCCAACGAGCGTGCCGCAACGGTGTTGCCCACCACGTCTATGACGTGGACCTGCTCGTCGTCGTACCTCGCGCCCATGACCGTCCCGTCGAGGACGTGGTCGCAGGTGAAGTCACCGAAGTCCTTGTGCCCGCCGGCCTTCGCTCCTCTCCTGAGGAGGTGGTCGACGACGAAGCGGAGCGTGACCTGCATGTGGCTGCTCCGCTCCTGGCCGCTCCACGTCAGGCAGCAGCCCGACTCGCACGGCTCCCAGGCGAGGTGGGCGAACGGCACACTGGTGTCACCGCGACCCGTCGGCGTGCCCCGCAGCGTCGAGGTCGACCGGACGAGGTCGGCCAGGTAGTCGCGTTCGGACTCGTTGAGCGGCGGCCGCACCTCGATCCGGCCGAGGAACAGGGTGTCGTGCATCAGGACCTCCTGGTTGGGGCTTGACTCGCACGCGTCTCAGGCGCGTTCGACCTCGCTGTTCAGCTTGAGCACGATGGTGCCGTCCTCCTGCTCGATGACGTAGGCAGCGTCGTCCGGAGTGCCGTTGCGCGTGACCTGCTGGCCCTTGGTCGTGCGGGTCACCTTGTCGTGGTGGACCTGGGTGACGGTGCCCTCAGCCTCGCCGGAGCCCCACTGCCATGTCACGGTCGTGCCGGTGCGGATCGTCATACCTCCACCATCGCACGCCACCGCAAGCCAGGCCCGGCGTGGCACCATCGAGCCAGGAGGTGCCATGCGGATCGAGGCCAGCGGACCGAGGAGCGCCGACGAGGTGTGGAGTCTCTACACGCGCCCGTCGACCTGGCCGACGTGGGCTCCCCAGATCACCTCCGTGCGCGGCGTCGCCGACCCGATCAGCCCGGGGGCTCGCGGAGTCGTGCACGGGCTGCTGGTGCTGCGGGTGCCGTTCGTCATCGAGGCGATCGACGATGTCGCCCGGCGCTGGACGTGGAGGGTCGGGATCGGACCCCTGTCCGTCGTCCTCGATCACGGCGTCGACCACCTGGAGTCGGGCTGCAGCGCCTGGGCCGACGTGCACGCGCCCTCCCTGGTCGTGCTCCCCTACTCTCCCCTCGCGCAGCTCGCCCTGCGGCGACTGGTGGGGCTCTGACCTCCAACAGGCCCGTTTACACCCTCGTTCGAGCCGCCTATCGTCACGAGATCAACTTCTATCTCGGGAGGACTTCACCATGTCCACAGACCCATCGGTCGAGCGCCGCACAGTTCTCAAGACCGCCGCTGCCGCCTCGGTGGCCGGACCTTTCGCGGGTCTCGTGGCCGCGCCCGCTTCCGCAGCCGCCAACCCCAGGTCCATGCCGCTCGTGGCTGTGCCCGACGAGCGCGATGGCGTCGTGCGCCTGCACCTGCCCCAGGACTTCCGCTATCGCTCGTTCCACGACACCGAGTCCCCCGTCACCCTGACCGACGGGACCCGCCTGCCCGGACGGCACGACGGGATGGGCACCTTCCCCGGCCCGAACGGCACGGTCGTGGTCGTGCGCAATCACGAGGTCAACAACCCGGTCGCCGCTGCCTTCGGCCCCGGCACGCCCTACGACTCTCGCGCGGGAGGTGGCACCACGACCGTCCAGGTCACCACCACCGGCGAGGTCATCCGCTCGTTCACCAGCCTCAACGGCACGATGATGAACTGCTCGGGCGGTGAGATGCCCTGGGGCTCGTGGATGACGTGCGAGGAGACCATCAACGGACCAGATGTCGGTCCCGACTTCACCGGCACGTCCAACGTCGCTCTCACCAAGCCGCACGGCTACGTCTTCGAGGTGCCGGCCAGTGTCTTCCCGGGCGAGGGGCAGTCGTCCCGCACACCGATCCGCTCGGCCGGCCGCTTTGCGCACGAGGCCGTGTCCTACGACCCCCACAGCGGCTACCTCTACCTCACCGAGGACGACTTCGCCTTCGCCTCCGGCTTCTACCGCTACAAGCCCCCGAGCGACCCCGGTGTCGTCGGCCGGCTCGAGGACGGCGGCACGCTGGAGATGCTCAAGATCGTCGGCCTCGACAACGCCCACCTCGAAGCTGCGCAGAGCACCGACGCGACGTACGACGTCGAGTGGGTGCCGATCGCAGACCCCGATCCGGAGTTTGCCTACACGCCCGGCCAGACCGCTCCCACGAGCAACAACGAGGCGCTCACGTATGTCGCCCGGCAGGGTTGGGCGCAGGGGGCGGCGTACTTCTCCCGCCTCGAAGGTCAGGTGGCCCGCCACGGCGTCGTCTACTTCACCTCCACCCAGGGCGGGGGCCCCGCGGAGGCCGGCCAGGAGAATCCTGCCGGTTTCGGGCGCGGCTCCGGCCAGGTCTGGGCCTACCACGCCAGCTCGGGCAAGCTGCGCTGCGTCTTCCAGTCGTCCGGGCCGATGGAGCTCGATCTGCCGGACAACATCACCACGTCCAAGCGCGGCACCCTCGTCGTGTGCGAGGACGGCTCCGGCGACAACTACGTCCGTGGGCTCACGACGAACGGCAAGCTCTGGAACATCGCGCTCAACCGCCTGCGCAGCCCGAGCGGCGCATCTCGGTTCGGTGACGAGTTCGCCGGCTCGACCTTCAGCCCCGACGGACAGACCCTCTTCGTCAACATTCAGGCGTCGCGCGGTTTGACGTTTGCGATCTGGGGGCCGTGGCACCGGATCGGCGTCTAACCGCGTGCATCCTCCTGCTCGATCAGCTCCGCAAGGTCCTTGAGCCGATCCAGCCCCTGCACCGCGCGTGACATCCGGTGGTTGCCGGCAAACGCGTCGCGGTGCCGGTCGAGGAACCACCAGTAGCCGGCCGTGAACGGGCAGGCGTCCTCACCGACCCGGACCTTGGGGTTGAAGCGGCACGAGCCGCAGTGGTCGCTCATCGTGTTGATGTAGGCGCCGCCGGAGGTGTAGGGCTTCGTGGCCATCACGCCGCCGTCGGCGTGCTGCGACATCCCGACGACGTTGGGCACCATGACCCAGTCGTAGCCGTCGACGAAGGCTCGGTGGAACCAGTCAGTGACCTGCGCTGGCTGCCACCCGCGTTGGAGCGCATAGGAACCGAGCACCATCAGCCGCGGGATGTGGTGGGTCCAGCCGTACGCCGCCAGCTGCTCCAGCGTGTGGGACAGACACCTCGCGTCGGTGGCATCGGGGTCGAGCTCGGCGAACCACCGGGGGATGTCCTTGTCCGCCGCCAGCGCGTTCTGGTGGCGGTAGTCGTCACCTTGGTGCCAGTAGAGGTGCCACACGTAGTCCCGCCAGCCGATGACCTGGCGGGTGAACCCCTCCACACTGGCGATCGGCGCAGCCTCGCTGCGGTAGGCCGTCTCGGCACGTTCGACGACCTCGAGGGGGTCGAGCAGTCCGAGGTTCATCGGCGCGCTGACGAGGCTGTGGGCCATCCACGGGTCGCCCTCGAGGATCGCGTCCTCGTGCGCGCCGAACTCGGGCAACCGGTGCTCGACGAAGTGGTCGAGCGCGGTCAACGCCTCGGTCCTCGTGGCAGCGAACCGTCGCGGCCCGTCCCGACCGAGGAAGGTGACGTCACCGTCGCGCTCCCAGCGGTCGAGGTCGGCGCGCACCTCGGCGTCGATGTCGTCCTCGGTCGGCCACCACGGCTCGGTCACCCCGAGGGTGGTCGCCCCCTTGGGCGGCGGCTGGCGGTTGTCGTGGTCGAAGTTCCACCTGCCGCCCGCCGGCTCGCCGTCGTCCATGAGCACACCGTGCGCCCGGCGGGCGCGACGGTAGAAGTCCTCCATCAGCAGCCGCTTCGCGCCCCGGCCGTCTGCCCACCGCTCGAAGTCGTCCCTGGCGGTGGCGAACCCGCGCGGCTCCAGGACGCGCGCCCCCAGCTGCTCGACGAGTCGCAGTGCGGCGTACGACGTCGGATGGATGACCTCGACGTCGTCGTGCTGCCGGATCACCTCGGTGTAGGTGTCGGCCTGGACGTAGGTCAGCCGGTCACCGAGCTCGGCTGCGCGGTGGCGCATCGCGGACAGGACCAGGTGCGCCTTGGCGCGGTGGAAGCGCCGGCGCCGGAAGACCGATCTGGCCTCCACCATCAGCAGCCGGCCGCTGTGGTCGTCGGCGAAGTGCGGTCCGAGCTGGTCGCCGAAGAGCCACCGGGTCGTCATACCTCAAACCCTAGGCACGCGGCCAAGACAGGTGTAGTCATGGAACATGGCCCCTCTCGAAAGCGCCCAGCTGCTCGCCGAGCTCGAGCCGGTGGTCGAGGAGAACCTCAACCGGCACATGGCCACGGCCGACGAGTGGATGCCGCACGAATACGTGCCGTGGAGCCTGGGCCGGGACTTCGCCGACCTCGGCGGCGACCCGTGGGAGGCCGCCCAGTCGCAGCTCTCCCCGATCGCGCGTACGGCGCTCGAGGTCAACCTGCTGACGGAGGACAACCTCCCCAGCTACCACCGCGAGATCGACCGCGCCTTCGGCCGGGACAGCGCCTGGGGCACCTGGGTCAACCGGTGGACGGCCGAGGAGGGCCGGCACGCCTTCTGCATCCGCGACTACCTCCTCGTCACCCGCGGCGTCGATCCCGTCGAGCTCGAGCGGGCGCGGATGGAGACGATGGAGACGGGCTACGAGGCGCTCGACAAGTCACTGCTCAACGTCTGCGCCTACGTCTCGTTCCAGGAACTGGCGACCCGCGTCTCGCACCGCAACACCGGCCGCTTCACCGAGGAGCCGATCGCCGAGAAGCTGCTGAGCCGGGTCGCCAAGGACGAGAACCTCCACATGATCTTCTACCGCAACCTCGTCACCGCGGCCCTCGCTCTCACCCCCAGCCAGACGATGCGCGCGATCACCGAGGAGGTCGTCGACTTCCAGATGCCGGGCAGCGTCATTCCCGGCTTCGCCCGCAAGGCGGTCCAGATGGCCAAGGCCGGGATCTACGACCTGCGCATCCACCATGACGACATCGTCACTCCCCTCCTCCGCCAGTGGGGGGTGTGGGAGCTCGAGGGGCTCGACGAGGACGGCGAGAAGGCCCGCGACGAGCTCGCGGCTGCTGTCTCGGCGCTCGACTCCGAGGCCTCGAAGTTCGTCGAGCGGCGTGACGAAGCGGCGGCGAAGAAGGCCGCGCGCTTGGCGTAGCCGCTCTCAGGCGGGGCGGGTGCGCTCGCGCCACCGTCCCGGGGGTTCGCCGACGGTACGGCGAAAGGCGGCCGACAGCGCGAACTCGCTGGCGTACCCGACCTCGCGCGCCACCGACGCCAACGTGCTCCCGTCGCGGTGCAGCGCCTCCTTGGCCAGGGCGATGCGCCATCCGGTGAGGTAGGCCAACGGCGGCTCGCCCACGGCAGCGGTGAACCGACGGGCCAGCGCCGCTCGCGACAGGCCGACCGTCCGGGCCAGCCCCTCGACGGTCCAGCGAGCGGTCGGGTCGCCGTGGAGTGCGTGCAGCGCCTGGCTGACGGCGGGGTCGTCCAGGGCGGCGTACCACGCAGGGACCGCGGCTCCGGATGCGAAGTGAGCCCGCAGGGCATGGACGAGCAGCAGGTCGAGCAGTCTGTCCAGAGCGGTCTGTTGACCGGGCGCGGCCCCGTCGAGCTCGTCGTAGAGCACGTCCACGACCCGCCCCAACGGACCGTCACCGGCGGGCACGAGCGCCACGCCGGGCAGCACCTCGAGGAGGCTGTCGCAGACCGATCCGTGCAACGCGTAGACCCCGCAGAGCAGCACGCTCGCCTGGCCCGGGCCAGGGACGTCGAGCGAGTTGACTCCCGGCTCCGGCGTGCGCCCCGCCAGGAGGACCGACAGGGGCGCGGGGACTTCCTCCGGCCCGGCACTGAAGCTCCGTGCGGTGCCGCCGCGCACCAGCACGACGTCGCCGGTCTCCAGCCGGGTGGTGGTGCCCTCTGCCCGCAGCCACAGCGGGCCTCGGCGTACGACGTGCAGCGCGAGCGGGGAGGTGTCGCCCTGCATGTCCAGGCCGCCTCGTCCGTGAAGCGTGGTCGAGGCGAACAGCGAGCCGGACGCCCGAGCTCGCGCGAGCATGTCGGTGAGGGGGTCCATGTCGCCCAATGTAGACGATCTTGCAAGAGCGTGAGCGTGCAGGACATGGTGCACGTCCATGAGTTCGCGTTGACTCCACTCATGACTACTCACCTCGTCCTCGGCGGCACCGGCAAGACCGGCCGTCGCGTCCTCACCCAGCTCGTCGCCGCCGGCCACACTGCGCGCGCAGCGGCGCGCACCCCCGGCCCGGCGTCCCCGGGCGTCGAGCCCGTCCACTTCGACTGGGCCGACCGATCGACGTACGCCCCGGCGCTGTCAGGCGTCGACGCGGTCTACGTCGTCCCTCCGGCTCTTCAGCTCGAGCACGCCGAGCAGATCGCCGCGCTCGGCACCCTCGCTCTGGACCTGGGCGTCAGCCGGGCGGTCCTGCTCTCGGCGCGCGGGGTGGACAAGGCGCCGGACAACGCCACGTTCCGCTCGGAGCAGGCGCTGGCCGGGACCGGGCTGCCCACCGGCGTCGTCCGCCCGTCGTGGTTCGCGCAGAACTTCACCGAGTCCTTCTTCGCTCCCGCCACCAGCTCCGACGGCGTGATCGTCGCGCCGACCGGTGAGGGCGCCCACGCGTTCATCGACGCCGAGGACATTGCGGCCGTCGCGGTCGCGCTGCTCACCGGGCAGGCGCCGCTGGGGGCCTACGACCTCTCCGGACCGCAGGCCCTCCGCTTCAGCGAGGTCGCTGCGATCCTGTCGGCGCACGCAGGGCGCGAGGTGAAGCACGTCGATCTCCCGGTCGACGACTGGAAAGCGGGCGCTGCTCAGAACGGACTGCCCGCCGACTACGCCGAGATGCTGGGGATGCTGTTCACCCTCATCCGCGACGGCTACGACGCCGACGTCTCCGACGGCGTGCAACGCGCTCTGGGACGGCCGGCGACGTCCTTCGAGGACTGGGCGGCCCGGGAGGCCGGGTCGTTGCGACTGCCTGACTGACGTCAGTCAGGCGGCCGGTCGGGGCTCGATGGGCTTCGGCGACGCCGCCGGGCGGATCGGAACGACGGTCTGCTCGATCTCGTCGGCCCGGTGGGCGTCGAAGCGCCAGATGACGAAGCTTCCGACGATGCCGGTGAGCATGGCGGCCGAGCTGATGAGAATCATGGTGATCATGAGGGCTCCTGCGGTAGGTGCGAAAAGTTCTACAAACATGTATAACTGTTTGTAGAACTTTTGCATAGCCCCCACCGCCCCCGACTTTGGGAGACTCACCTCGTGACCCAGGACTTCAGCATCGGCGCTCTCGCTGACCGGACCGGGGTCACCCCCAACGTCCTGCGCACCTGGGAGAACCGCTTCGGCTTCCCCACTGGTCGCCGGACCGCGACCGGTCACCGCCGCTTCACCGAGGTCGACGTGCTGCTCGTCAATGAAGTCCTGGCGGCTCGGGAGCGGGGGGTGCCGCTCCCCCTCGCCGTCGACGCGGTCCTGCAACGCGCTCGACACGAGCGCGGCGAGTCCGTCCACGCGACTCTCGTCCGCGAGTTCCCGGACCTCCGACCACAACGACTCGGCAAGTCGGTCCTGCTGGCCGCGTCCCACGCCATCGAGGACGAGTGCTTGGCTCGCGCCGACCGCTCCGTGGTCCTGGGAACCTTCCAGGAGGGTCACGAATATGCGCAGTCGCGTCACCGCTGGGACGAGCTTGCGCGTACGGCGACATGGTCGGCCGTCCTGGCCGACTTCGACGACGGCCGGGAGGCCGACCCGGCTGCCAAGCCCGCTCGGTGCCAGCTCCCGGACGGGTCTCCGATGCGTCGGGAGTGGACCGTGGCCGTGCTGAGCCAGACCTTCGCGGCGGTGCTGGCGGCCTGGGAGGTGCCGTCGCCCGAGGGGCGCCCTTCGACGTACGAAGCAGTGATCACCATGCGCAGATCCGCCGCCCTGGCAGCCGCCCGCGTCATCGTCGGCGCAGCACGATCAGCCGGAGCCACCCCGCCTCAGGACGTCGACGAGCTGCTTGCCGCTCCGGCCTCCGGGGAGACGACGCTGCCCGATGCGGACAGGGTGCTGCTCCGGGTCCTCGAGCGGATGGACGCGCGTCAGAAGGTTCGGGCCAGGTAGCCGCGGGCGCCGCGAGCCTTCTGTCCACAGGTCTCGAACTGCCGGTTCCACGCTGCGCCCGAAACAGGAAGAGTCGGTCTCGTCGTACTTGTCCGGCCCGTCGCCGGCACACCTCGGGAGACTCGATGAACATCACGCTGGACCCTGCCCACTTGTCCGTCGGTGCGGCGGCCGTTGACGCGCGAGCCGCCGACATGGCCGCTCGTCGCACGCACATCGAGGCCTCGGTCGACGCGCTCCTCGCGAGTTGGCACGGCGACGCCGCCGACCGCTTTGCCCGGCTGTGGGAGGAGTGGCGCACGGGCGCCGACGACGTGATCGCCGGACTGACGGCGGGTGCCGTCGCGCTGCGTTCTGCCCGCGACGACCTGTGCGCGGCCGACGCCTCGTCATCCGACGCCCACGATCTGCTGTCCCGGCGGCTGGGATGACTGCATACGCCGTTGACGTCGACGAGCTGGTGGCAGTCATCTCGTCCATGGCGTCCTGCGGGCGTGACCTGGTCGATCTCGCGACGGAGGTCGAGTCGGCCCAACGCGCGATCCACACGGAGTGGGGCGGTCAGGCGAGCACGGCGCACAGCGGGTGGCACAGCCAATGGCGGGAATCCTTTGCCGACATGACCGTGGCGCTGGCCGCGCTCCGTGCCCTCGGCGACACGGCCCGCGCCAACTACACCGCAGCCGTCGACGCCAACACCACCATGTGGGAGCAGGTGCGATGAGGGTTGCCGTCGACTGCGGGGGCTTCGCGTCCGCGGCGGACACCAGCCGCACCGCCAACCAGATCTCCGCCCTGCTGAGCGAGTCGCTGGCGGGGAAGCTCGCGGGCTACGTCGGCATGGCCGGCGACGACTCCAGCAGCGTCGAGTTCGCGGCGTCCTACGACGAAGGAGCACGCGAAGCGGTCGCGACCCTGGCCGAGCTGACCCACGCGTTCGTCGGTCTCGGCCGCCTGCTCTCGGCGTCGGGCGCCAACCATCGCGACGCCGAGGCAGCCTCGGCTGGAGTCTCGGCGTACGCAGGCGGATCGCTCGACGAGGACGACTACGTCCGGGTCTCCCCTGCCGCCCCGCCGTCGAGCCTCGGCTCGAACCCTCATCACCTCGGCGCTGTCGAGACCTGGATCCTCGACCACATCGAGGGGTTCGTGTGGCCGGGCGCCGACGCCGCCCTCCTGCACGAGGCGGCGGCGACCTGACGGCGTACGGCGAGCGCCGTCGCTGACCTCGACGCGCACTGCGCGGTCGCGGTCAGTCTCCTCGAGCGCCAGGTCTCCCCCGAGATCCCGCTCGCGCTCGACGCACTCGCGGAGATCCGCGCACACGTCGGCGACACCGCCGATGCCCTGACCGCGCTTGGGACCGCGTGTGAGCAGTACGCCGAAGCCGTCATCGAGGCCCATGAGCGCACCCGGGCCCTGCTCACCGAGATCGGTCGGATGGTCGTCGAGGGTGCGGCGATCTCCGTGATCGTCGGAGGCCTCACCGGCGGACTCGGCGCCGGAGCCGCCGGCGCGGCTGCGCTCGCCCGGATCAGCGCCCAGGCGCCGCGCTTCCACGCGCTGCTGACCACCCTTCGCCTGGCCGGCGCCGCCAACGCCACCCGACTCCGCACCGTCCGCGACGGACTGACCACGGTTCGGGCCCGGGTCGAGAAGTTCGCCCGCGTGCCCGCCCGCAACGAGCGAGGGTCGGTGCGGTTGCCGGGTGGCGGGGGTGGCAATCGACGACTTCGCCCCGGCGGTCGTGCAGTTCCGCAGGTCGAGAGCACCAAGCTCAAGAACTACATCGACCATCTCTTCAAGGGGACGACCAACCCCCATCGTGTGGGGGACGGCACGACGATGGACGCCATCCGGCACGAACTGTTGACTGGCAAGGACGTGCACGGCAGGGCGCATCTCGTGAAGGGGACCGAGATCATGCGAGGGTTGCAGGCCTGGCTTCGCAAGAATCCGGCGGCTTCGCGATCCGATCGACAGGTCGCTCAATCGCTGCTGGACGAACTCAAGGAGGTGCTGGGCCGATGACATCATCAGAGGACCTGATCCACGACATGGTTCGTGAGTTTCCCGAGTTCCTGCCGGTGCTTGCGGAACACATTGACGATCACGATGAGCTGCTCCCTTATCTCCTCCTGGGAGAGGTCGCCCGCTGGGCACACGACGCGGTCAGCCACGACGCGGGCCGGGTGGCAGAGCTGTCCACGTGGCTTGAGCGGCGATTCGACCGAGCCGATGAGGTCGTCCAGAACCTCATCGCTGTCGGATACGTCGAGATGTTGCCCCCTGCCCCAGAAGGGTCTCCGCTGCTCGCGTTGTTGGGCCCGTCCCTTTACAAGGAGGCGGAAGCAATGAACTTGCCCCATCCGTGGGAGACACGCTCATAAACCGCGACCCACTTCCCCTTGATTCGAACGTGAGTTCGACATAGAATGACGTATGCCAGTCGCCACCATCGCACCTCCACTGGGGTTCGTCCCCGCTGACGGTTTCGGCGACCTCGACGCAGCCGCCACCTTGGCCGTTGCCGAGTCGACGATGCGGGCGCGCCGCGAAGCAGAGGTGCACGACTTGTTGGTCGTCGCCCACTGGGCCGACCTCCACTCCGATCCGCCGGCCGAGGATCCGGACCGCCCCGCCCACGCCCGGGAGCGGATGATCCAGCCGGGAGGAGACGGCACTCCCGCCATGCGCGAGTTCGCGCTCGCCGAGCTCGCTTGGGCCAAGGAGATCCACCACGCGACCCTGCGCTCCCAAGTTGCCGACATCCTTGATCTTCGTCATCGGCTGCCGCTCACCTTCCAGGTCATGCTGGGCCTGCGGTGCGAACCCTGGGTCGCCCGCAAGGTCGCCAGCATCACCCGCCACCTCGACCGCGAGCGCGTCGGCATCGTCGATCGAGCCGTTGCCCCAGCGATCGCCGGGGAGTCCCCCGCCGTCTTGCTCGAGCTCACGCGAGCCAAGAGCATCGAGGCCGATCCCGAGCACGAGAAGGACCGTCTGGACTTCGAGCGTCGACGTCGCTACGTCGCGCTCTCCCGCTCCGATGCCTCTGGCTTTCGCAACGTCATCGCGCGCGTCACCGATGGCGATGCCGTGTGGATCGACGCGATGGTCGACCGAGTCGCCGACATCCTGGCCCTGACCCCCGGCGGCGACCACAACCGTGACGAGCTTCGCTCCCTGGCCATGGGCTGGCTCGTTCGGCCCGCTGACCTGCTGCAGCTCCTGGTCAGCCACACCGCGCCGTCCGCCGACGAGACCGCGCCCGTCTGGGAGCCGACGCACACGTCGGACACCCTGGCTCGTCTCGCGGCCCTCACCCCGCGTCAGCTCGCCGCGCTCCGTCCCAAGGCCGTGGCCCACGTGCACCTCACCGACGAAGCCCTGCGCACCAGGAGCGGCGTCGCCCGAGTCGAGGACCTCGGCCCCCAGCTGGTCGAGCGCCTCGCCGAGCTCCTCGGGCACGCCGACGTCCGCCTTCAGCCGGTCCGCGACCTCAACGGCCGGATCCGCGTCGACCAGTACGAACACCCCGACGCTCTAAAGGACCACGCCTGGCACCTCTCAGGCGGGGATGCCTTTCCCTACACCCCACCCGCCAACCGTGCCGTTGTCGACCACGACCACCCGACGCCATACGACAAGGACGGGCCACCGGGACAGACCGGCAACCACAACTCAGCCCCCCTCCGTCGGACCCACCACCGGTGGAAGACCTTCGGCGGATACCGCTGCCGCCAGGCCGGACCGGGACGATATCTGTGGGCCACGCCGCACGGTCACTACTACCTGCGCGATCACACCGGCACGCACCACCTCGATCCCGACGACGGCGAGCTCATCCTCGAAGCGCCGCCCGGCGTTGACATCTACCCCTGCTGAGCCTCAGCCCGCTGCCCGCGTCAGCCGGGCGTAGTTGGGACCTCCGGTCCCGGCCGGGCCTCGACGTGATCACCGAGACCGACCGGTTGTGGGCGATGACCTTGTACGCCGCAGCGCGGCTCGCCGATGTCGGGTGCGAAGTCGTGCACCTGGCCACGCTGGACGCTATCCGCCCGATCCCGCAGGACGACGTGCGGGCGGTCACCAGAACTGGCTGAGCAACGGTCTAGCGTGTGCTGGTGAGCCAACCCCATCTCGACGAGATTCTCGACGACATCGAGGCCATCGAATTTGGGCGCACCAAGGACAAGGTCGCTGTCCTGCAGAGCAGAGCACAACGACACCCTGTCGGCAGCGAAGCGCGCAGCAGCTACCTGACCGTCCTGGGCGACCACCTCCAGATGACAGGTCGTTACGACGAGGCTCGATCCGCGTTCGAAGAGGTGCTGGAGAGCGGTCACCGGAGCTTCCTGCATCCGCTCGCGTCCTTGCTCGACCTCGACCTCGAGACGGGGCAGCTCGAAGCCGCCGATCGACTGCTTGCCGATCTGCTGGCGCTCAGCAGAGCCGGTCAGCTCGATGCGGGAGATCACCACGCGATCGGCGAATCCCTGGAGATCCATGGACGCGAGACCACCGCCCAGCGCTGGTTCACCATCCCGCTCCGTGACGTCGATCCCGAAGACCTCGATGCCTTGGACATCGGCTGCCTGCACGGGAGGTTTCGCGTCCGCCGTGTGCTCGATCTACCTCTCGACGCCTACGACCGGGCGAGCGTCGAAATCAAGGAGATCTACGCGTTGGAACGCGACTGATCACCCCCGGCGAGCCTCCTCGAACGCCTCGACCAGCCGGAGAGGCACCCGCCCCTTCTCGGCGACCGCGTGCCCGTTGAGCAACGCCCATGCTCTGACCTCGGCCGGCGTGGGCGGGGCGGGAGCGAGCGGCGGCGCCTGGGCGAGGCCGGCGACCAGCCTGGCGCCGCCGTACTCCGCCTCCTCGGCAACCTCCGCTGCGGCGAGGAACCGGTAGGTCCACTCCTGGGCGAGCTTGCGCGTCTCGCAGAAGACGATCGGCACGGTCGGGAACGCGACCTGGCACTCAGCGATGCCGTCGGCGACCACGGCTGGGCGCACACGATCGAGCTTGAAGACCGCCGAGTAGCGGTCCTCGACGACGACGGCGGCGCGGGGTATGGCCGCCAGGCCGGTGAGCTGGAACTTTAGCTTTCCGGTGGTCATCGAGGAAACCAGGTCGGCCAGGCTCTTCCGCTCGACGGTGGCAAGCAACGTGCCGTGGCGCACCAGTCCGTAGTCGCCGGCTTCGAGTCGGGCCTTCGTGGTCGTGACGGGCCGATCGGAGAAGGAGTAGCCGTAGCGCTCGCGGGAGTCCACGACGATCTCCAGGTCCCTCACCCCCATGGCCCGGGCGGTGGGGGTGCGGACGTTGGGTCGTGCCTGCTTGGCCGTGCGTGAGCTCTGCCAGAAGATGACCTGGCGGCCCCGGACCCGCGTCATGACGAACTGTGAGCGATTCTCCCGCCCGCGATCCAGCACCAGGTCGATCGCCGCGCCGCGGCGGACGCAGCTGCGGGTCGCGACCCGTTCGACGATGTCCGGCTCGTCGGGCCACTCGTCGACCCGGTGGCAATAGACCTTGCTGGTGCGCGGCCACTTGTCGCGACTCTTCAGCACGATTCCGGTCTCCCCCAGCGGCACACGCACGAGGTAGGGCAGCGTGGAGTCGCCGTCCGGGTTGTGTGCGATCACGAAGTCGTCAGGCACAGCCGTCACGCTAGTCCCTGAGGCCTGGCCTGCGATGCTTTGCCCATGAGCGAACTCAACGTCCTCGGCGGTGAGCTGGAGGTCTGCGGGACCGATCCGGTCACCGGCTTCCACCGCGACGGAACGTGCACCGTCGGGCCTCAGGACGTGGGTCTGCACGCGGTCTGCGCCGTCATGACCGCGGAGTTCCTCGCCTACATGCGTGAAGTCGGCAACGACCTGTCCACTCCCCGGCCCGAATGGGGCTTCCCCGGCCTGGTCTCCGGCGACCGCTGGTGCGTGGTCGCAGTCCGCTGGCTGCAGGCGTACGACGCAGGGCTGGCGTGCCCGGTCGTCCTGGCCGCCACGTCCGAGCGGGCCCTCGACGTCGTCCCGCTGGATGCGCTCCGCGCCCACTCCGTCGACGTCCCCGGCGATGCGAGAGATCTGACCTGACGGGGCACCAAAGGTCTTGGTGCGCATGGTCGGTTATGACTATGTCTCGCCGAATGTTGACCATAGGTGCCCACTTGTGGAGAAACTGTGGCATTCCACCCGGCACTACCGAAAGCAGGCAGCATCAGTGTCGTCGCTCGATCCACTGCCAGTCGCCATGGCCACGCCACCCGAGTCCCCCACACCCAGCCCTCGTGAACGCGCCTCGTTCGGGGAGCTGCACAAGCTGACGACGCCGGTGAGGGGGTTGGAGGCGGACCTCCACCTCGCGATGGAGCACCCTGCGGACGAGTTCGTCATGCACTACCAACCCGTGGTGGACCTGACCTCGGGCCGGGTGGTCGCGGTCGAGTCCCTGGCGCGCTGGCAGCACCCCGTCCTGGGGCTCCTGGCACCGAACCGGTTCATCACGCTCGCGGAGGACCAAGGCCTCATCGGCCCACTGGGAGACTGGGCACTCGGCCAGGCCATCCGGGACGCGTCAGTTCTGACGCGGGAGGGCCGCGAGCTCGACATGGCGATCAACTTCTCGGTGCACCAGCTCGATGACCACGTGGTCGGCAAGGTGCAGGACGCTCTCGAGGCCAACGATGTACGCCCGGAGCGCCTGACGGTCGAAGTGACGGAGTCCGCCTTCCTCAAGGACGAGGGGATCACGGCCGCGACGTACGCCGCCTTGTCGTCCCTGGGTGTCAAGTTCGCCATCGACGACTTCGGGACGAGCTTCAGCTCTCTGCTGCGCCTGCGCCTCTACCCGATCAACGCTCTCAAGATCGACCGTGCGGTGGTCGCCGGCATCGGGGCGAGCGCCGACGACGAAGCGATCTGCGACAGCATCATCAGTCTGGCTCGGGCCGTGAGCGCCTCGACCGTCGCTGAGGGCGTCGAGACAGCAGAACAGTACGGCGTCCTTCGTTCCATGGGGTGCCAGCGAGGTCAGGGCTGGCTGTGGTCACCAGCGGTCCCCATCGACCAGCTCGAGGACGCCATCGCCGCCTCCGAACGGGTCCCGGTGGCGGAGCGACAGTCGCGCCTGCCACGAGTCGCTGACGGCGTCTCGTGCGATGACGCCACTCTCATCGCCGAGATGCACGCTGCTGGTTCGTCGACCCAGGACATCGCGGCGGCGCTCAACCACACCGTGGGCCGCCATCCTTCAGGCGTCCGCTGGACCGCGGGAGCAGTCGCTCGAGGCCTGCCTGTCTCGACGGATCAGCGGGCGTCGAAGACCAGCTCGTAGCGGATGACCTGGTTCGCAACGCCCGGGTTCACGCGGATGCTGTAGGTACCAGGGCCGAGCTCCCTGGTGATCGTGAGGCACCCGTTCTGATCCGTTGTTGGCTGCTCGGAGCCGAACGGCGTCCTGATCTCTAGGAAGGCCTGCCGTGGCTGGTCGCAGGGGCTGATCATCTGCACGTTGACGACGCGGGTCTCGGGCAGGAAGAACCTGTACTCGTCGCCGTCCTGGGCGCCCCCGCTGAAGGCGAGGACGGACCCGCTGATGTGGCCGCGCAGGAACTGCACTGACACGGCATCGGGGTTGGGGTCGAGTTCCCGCAGGACGTTCGTCACCTGACAGTCCAACGCACCCGCGACGACACTGACCGGCATCTCGCCCAGAGGACAGGCAGCGTCCGGTACGAGCCCGGGGGCTCCATCGACGCCATCAGCCCCATCAGCGCCCGGCGTACCGGCCACTCCCGGTTCTCCTGCTCGTCCTGGCGCCCCAGTGACGCCCGGGACGCCCTGGGCACCCGTGTCCCCCGGCGCACCCCTCGGTCCGACTGGCCCGACAGGTCCACGCGGGCCAGTTGCGCCGATGGGGCCCCCGGATCCGGCCAGAGTGGCCCTGGCGGTTGCCGAGAGGTCACGAGTCTTCAGCGTGCCGTTCCTGACGTCGACGCTGCGGATGGTGTCGTTCTTGATCTGGGAGCTGGTGATCATGGTCCCGGCGACGGCACCACCGGTCCCAGCCAGGAGAGCAACGACGGCCATGACGGCGACGGCGGGTGCGGTGCGAGGCACAGAGGGGCGCATGGTCGAACCCTAGAGCCGTTTGCCGCCAGTTGACCCGGAATCACGCCAGGTCGGCGAGACCCGGCGAGAAGTGCCAGCCGGGGTGAAGTGCGCGCAGCGTGTCGAGGTGCTCGTCCCAGGCGGCGCCGTCGAGCACCTGCGGCGGCACGAGCGTGATCTCGCCGCCCCGGGCGACGAACCCCCACGAGAAGCCGAGCATCGGCCGCGCCTCGAGACCGTTGCCGATGTCGTCGGGGAAGCACAGGAAGCTGTGGGCCATCCAGTCCATGTCGACGCGCGGTGAGCGGGACGGGGCGTCGAAGAGCGTCGGGTTGAGACCGAGCCAGCAGTAGGGGTGCGGCAGGTGGCCCAGGAACGCGAGCGGGTCCATCTCGAAACGCTCGCCGCCGCTGTCGTTGTCGTCCGAGCGCACCAGCTGGACCCAGCCCATCAACGAGTCGTAGCCGCGGAGCGGTCGGTCAACGGTCGCGGTGCAGATGGGGTAGTCGACGGTGTCCGGCTCGCACCCGAAAAGATCCGGGTCGACGTTGCGGCGGTAGTCGACGAGCACTCGGCCAGCCACACCGTTGAGGACGAAGGGGATCTCCATGACCGGACGGTAGCGTCCCGCGAGGGTCTGGTCATGCACCGCGCGTAGTGCAAAACTGCGGGCATCCGGCTGCCTTCTCGGTGCTGCCATCGGTGGCAGAGGCATCGGTGCAGAGGAGCGTGCACACATGCAACTCGTCCACAAGATCGCGACATCACTCGCGGCAGTAGGCGCTCTCGTCCTGGCTGGGGCCCAACCGGCCCTGTCCAACAGCTCTCCGTCGTCATCCACGGCGGCAGCGACAGGTGAGAACACCACCTACATCGTCCTGTACAACCAGAAGTCCCTCCCGGCTGACCTCTCCGCCCGCGTCGGTCGAGCCGACGGCACCCTCGTGGCCGGGTACGACGCCATTGGCGTCGCCATCGCCCGGTCCACCAGCACGTCGTTCGCCACCCAGATGCGCTCAGACGGTCGCGTCTCCGGCGTCGCCGCATCGCGGGCCATTGCCTCCGTGGCGCCCTCGGGGGCGCAGATGTCGGACTCCCACGACCAGCCGTCCGAGCTGCCCAACTCCCCCGCCACTCCCGACTCGCTGGCGGCGCTGCAGTGGGACATGCGCCAGATTTCCGCACCGCAGGCGCACGCCATCACCGGCGGCAGTCCCTCCGTGGTCGTGGGCGACATCGACACCGGGCTGGACAAGGACCACCCCGACCTCCAGCAGAACATCGACTTCGCACGCAGCGCGTCGTGCGAGAGCGGTGTGCCCAACCAGGACCCGGCCGCCTGGGACGACCACCACGGTCACGGCACCCACACGGCCGGCACCATCGCCGCCGCCGACAACGGGTTCGGCATCACCGGGGTGGCACCCAACGTCAAGGTGGCCGGCATCAAGGCCTCCAACGACGACGGCTACTTCTTTTCCCACATGGTCGTCTGCGCCTTCATGTGGGCGGGCTCCCAGCAGATGGACGTGACCAACAACAGCTACTACATGGATCCCTACCTCTACAACTGCCGCAACAACGCCGATCAGCGCGTCCTGTGGAAGGCGACCCAGCGCGCTGCGCTGTACGCCCAGAACCAGGGGGTCCTGCACGTCGCGGCCCAGGGCAACGACAGCGACGACCGGGCCCACCCGACGTTCGACGACTCCAGCCCGAACTTCCCGCCGGACGCAGCGACCGAGCGGGACATCACCAACGCCTGCGTCGTCGTGCCGCTGGAGCTGCCCGGCGTGGTCGGCGTGACCTCGGTGGGCAACACCCGCCAGGTCGACGGTGACGACGACCCCAACGACTACCTCAAGGCCTACTACTCGGCGTACGGCGTCGGGGTCGCGGAGGTCACTGCTCCCGGCGGCGACTTCTTCTACGGTCGGGGCACCGAGGGTCAGCCGTTCGGCCTGATCCTCTCCACCTGGCCCAGCGATGCTCCGTGCGGGCGCTCGGTCAAGGAGGACACGGCAGCCGGCTCCACGACCTACTGCTACGCACAGGGGACCTCGATGGCTGCACCGCACGCCTCGGGGGTCGCGGCGCTGATCATCAGCCGCTACGGCGACCTCGACAACCCGCAGAACGGCAAGATGCGCCCGGGCTCGGTGGCCGCCTACCTCCAGCAGACGGCCGACTCGCAGCCGTGCCCGACCGAGCTGCCGTTGACCGGCGCCCCCGGGAGCAGCCGCGCCACGAGGCCCTACGCCACCGCTCTGCGCCCCGACGGCCAGGTGCAGGAGTGCCAGGGCGGTGCCGGCTACAACTCGTGGTACGGCAACGGGCAGATCAACGCCCTCAAGGCGGTGACGCACCGCAGCGGCCAGTGACCCTGCCGCTTGACTCATCGTGCCGGCGCACCCGCTCGTGGGTGCGCCGGCACGTGTCATCGACGGCCCATTCCTGTCCTGACAAACTGGCGCTCATGATCGAGACGGTGACCGGGGGCTCGGCTGACGGGATCGCCGACGCCGCGCAGCTCCTGCACGACTTCAACGTGGAGTACGACGAGCCCAGCCCTCCGCCGCACGAGTTGGCGGCTCGGCTGACCGAGCTGATCGACGGCGACCACGTGACGGTCCTGCTCGCCCGGGCCACCGAGACCGCGGCAGCTGTTGGCGTGGCGTTGATGAGGGTGCAACCGTCGGTCTGGAGTGCGGCGTACGAGGCCTACCTCGCGGAGCTGTACGTCGTCGCGAGCGAGCGCGGTCGGGGGTACGGCCGAGAGCTGATCACGCAGGCCATCCGGGTCGCACGTGAGCGCGGCGCCGACTACGCGTTCCTGGTGACGAGCGAGGAAGACCAGCTGGCCCAACGCCTCTACGAGGCGGCTGGCTTTCGTCGCACCGAAGGCGAGGGCGGTCCGCTGATGCTGGCCTACGAGCTCGAGCTGTAGTCCCCGCTTTCAGAGCGGGCGGACCCAGGTGGCGACGCCCTCGTCGAGGGCTAGCGTCCCGTCGGTCTCGGCGGCGGCCTCGGGGTCGTGCGTCGCGAGGACGACCGAGGCGCCGCGGGCGGTCTCCTCCCGCAGCGCCGCGATCATCAGCCCGCGGTTGCCGGCGTCGAGGTCGCTGGTCGACTCGTCGGCGAGCAGCACCGCCGGGCGGAGGGCGAAGGCCCGGGCCAGCGCCACCCGCTGCTGCTGGCCACCGGAGAGCTGGTCGATGAGGTGACGGCCGGACTCGGCCAGCCCGACCCGCATCAGCGACTCCTCGACGCGGAGCAACGCCTCGGGAGCAGGCAGTCCGAGCGCAAGCAGCGGGACGAGGATGCTCTCCTCGGCCGACAGGGTGGCGGCCAGTCCGTTGGTCTGCGGGACGAGCACGACGCCGGCGCGCGCCGCTTGCAGCCTGTCGTACAGCACGGAGTTGTCCACGCTGACCGTGCCGGACACGGAGGCCACTGCGGGGCGGATGGCTCGCGCCAGCGCCCACAGCAGCGACGACTTGCCCGCGCCGGAGGGACCGGTCACCGACAGCATCCGGCCGGCAGGCACGTGCAGGTCCAGCGGGTGTACGGCGACGAGCTCGCCGTACCGCACGCCCAGTCCGTCAGCCCGGAGCTCGCTCATGTCCGCTCCACCCTGAGCTCGTAGTGGTCGCCGACCTCGTGCAGCCGGACCAGCGTCCCGGGCGGCAGCTTGTCGCGGGCGTGGCCCGGCAGGGGCAGGAAACCGTCAGCGGTCACCACGGCATACTCCTCGCCGCTGCGTCCCTCACCGCCGATCCGCCCGTCGCGGATGGTGACCGTGCGCGGCAGCACCCGGGCGACGTCCGGGTCGTGGGTCACCAGGACGACGGTGGTGCCGTACGTGCGGTTGACCTGCTCGATCGCGGCCAGGACCTGGTCACGGGCGGCGTGGTCGAGCTGGCTGGTGGGCTCGTCGCACAGGAGCAGACCGGGTCGGGTGGACATTGCGACGGCGACCGCGACCAGCTGGAGAGCACCGGGTGTCAGGTCGCCCAGCCGGCGGTCGGCGTGGTCCGCAAGACCGAGCTCCGCGAGCACCGTCCTCGCGTCGGTGAGCTCCCGGCCGGCTCGCCGGGCCTGGTGCTGCGCGAAGAGGACGTTGTCGACGGGCGTGGTGTCCGGGAGCAGATTGCGGCCGGCGCCCTGCAGCATCAGCCCGACCTCCGTCGCGCGCAGCTGGTCGAGCTCACGCTGGGGAGCCGCGGACACCTCGGTGTCGCCGACGAAGACCTTGCCGGCGCTGGGTCGCAGGACGCCGGACAGCAGGCTCATCAGCGTCGACTTGCCCGACCCGGACGGTCCCAGCAGACCGATCATCTCCCCCGGCGCGACGTCCAGGTCGACGCCCGACAGGGCGGCGACGTCGTGCTCCTCGGCGTGATAGATGTGCACCAGACCACGGGTCCGGATCGCTTGCCCCGTCATCAGGCAGCCTCCTTCGCGCGTTCCAGGTGAGCCCGGCGGGCCACTGCGCGTCCACCCAGCGCTGCGGCTGCGGGCAGCAGGACGCAGCAGGCCGCAGCGACGGCCAGGACCGCGGTCCACGCGGTCGACGGGTCGACGACCGGGACCGTCGGCTGGCGGGCGAAGAACGGGACGTCGGGCATCGCCACCGCTGCGCCGAGCACCCCCGCGCTCACCCCGGCGACGATGCCGAGCACGACCGAGGGCAGCTGGGCCCACACCGCGACGCGCCCGGTCGTGCCGCGCGAGGCACCGTTCAGGCGAAGGACGGCGAGGTCGCGGGCGCGCTCGCGCCAGCCGGTGACGGCGAGCACGAGCAGGACCAGCAGGGCGATGAGGATCACGGCGGGTGCCAGCACGGCGCCGAGGGCGAGGCTCCAGGTCGCGACCGACTCGTCGTACCCCTGTCGGACATCCGGGAGGCGGCGTACGTCGGTGACCGGGATCCCGCGCTCCCGCAGCGACGCGGTCACGGCCGCCTCGAGCTCCGGGTCACCGTCGAGCCAGACTTCGACGTGGGCGTTGTTGGTGAACTCGGAGCCTCGGGAGATCGCGTCGAGGTCGACGATCGCCGAGCGGGTGGGCATGGTCGGGACGAGGAGGATCCGACCCTCGGACCGGGCCGCCCGCTCGGCGCCGTCCGGTCCTGACACCACCGGCTCGAGCTCGTCCTTGCGGTCGGTGGGCAGAAGGGCCGGGATCACCGGTGGCACCCAGGCAGGGGTGAGCTCGGCCGGGAAGTCCCCCCGCAGGGCCAGCAGGAGGTCCAGGACGTCGCCGGACGTCGCGGGGTTCGGGAAGATCAGGATCTGCTCGCCCTCGGTCGTGTTCCAGTCCTCCGCCGAGCCTCCCCAGGCCGTGGCGCGCCCGTCGACCTGCAGGTCGGCCAGCTCGAGGCCGCCCTCGACCTCGACCCCGAAAGAGGCCACGAACTGCACCGCTGCGAGCACGCAGCCGTCCGCACACTCCGACACCTTCCCCACGAGGGTGGCAGTCGTGCCAGGTGGCGGAAGGGTGCCGATGTAGACGCTGCGGCGATCCCCGGAGCTCGTCGTCACCACGGCCCTCAGCTCGGCGTCGGTGGTGTCGCCCAAGGCGTCTGTCGTGGTGAACTCGCTGTCGGGCGTGGCGGTCACCGAGATCCGAGTTCCCGTCAGGTCCACCGGTGGGGTGTCCGGTGGTGCGATGGCTTCCCACTGCGCGTCGGTCGGTGCCCCGCGCGGGAAGAGCGCGACGCGGCGGAAGCCCTCGGGCTCCACGGCGAGGGTGGTGCGGGAGATCATCACCGGCGTCGCCTGATGACCGGTGGGGT
The DNA here is from genome assembly GCF_035576065.1 of Nocardioides sp. GTDB lineage: Bacteria > Actinomycetota > Actinomycetes > Propionibacteriales > Nocardioidaceae > Nocardioides. Next base: position 10,761 of record NZ_DATLWX010000020.1, on the reverse strand, counting down.
CCGCGGCGCTGAGCGCGGCCCGCACTCCGTCGAGGTTGCGTCCCGCCACGCTGAGCACGACCGGCGCTCCGGCATCGTGCTGGCTGGCGTTGGTGCGGTTGCGCTCGCCGACGACGAGGGCGTCGACGGCGAAGACGGCCAGGGCACTGGCCACGGTGAGGACGGCGATGACCGTGCGGGTCTCTCGCCGGCGTCCCATCTCGAGGAGGGTCACGCCGGTGGCGAGGCGGCCGCGACGCAGCAGCCGGCGCCCCCAGGCGCTCGCTGTGGGGGCGGCGAGGTGTCCGAGCAGCAGGCCCGCGAACAACGCCAGGAGGGCTGGCCCCGCCAGGGCGAGCGGCCCCTTCAGGCTGCCCGTGACGAAGGCGAGGACGCCGGTCCCCACCGCGGCGATCAGGAAGGCGTCGAGCGCACCGAGCGTCCATCGCATCGACTTCACGCGTCCACGCCGCATCAGGCTGTCCATCGGCTCGCGGGCGACGCGTACGGCGGCCGCGACCGTGGTCAGGACCACCACGACCACGGCCAGCAGGACCGCGATCGCGAACTCGGGACCGACCTCGAACGGCGCCGCCCCGGGCAGCAGCCTGCGCGCCACTGCCCCACCGAGAAGCGCCAGGACGGCGCCCGGCACCACGCCCGCGAGGAGGACGGGGATCAGCTCGATCAACAGCAGGTCGACGGCACCACGAGGCCCACGGCCGCGGAGCCGCGCGACGGCGACCTGCCCGCGGCGCTGCTCAGTGGCGGCCGCAAGCACGAGCCAAAGGACGAAGAGCGCCAGGACCGCCACCGGCGCCATCAGGAGCGGCACGGTGCGGTCACCCTGGAGAACCTGCGTCCGGACCTCGCCGGTGAGGTCGCCCAGGCCGGTGTGGACCTCGATGTCCGAACCCCGGCCCGAGGCCTCGACGCCCATCTCCTGGACCGCGGCACCCAGGGCCAACACCTCGTCGACGCCGCCCAGCGACGTACGCACCAGGGCCCCGGCTTGGGAGGACTCCCCCAGCATCGGCGGGGCGTCGACGAACGTCTCCTCGGTCGTCACCCACGCGTCGTGCGCCGCGGTTGGGTCCAGGGTTCCGAAGACGCCCGAGAGGCCGACCAGCTGCTGACCCTGCCACCACAGCTCGTCGCGGGGCGCGTAGGTGCCGACGACCTCGAGCCGCACTGGTGGGTACGTCTCGTCCGCCGCCACGCCCACCTTCAGCACGGACCCCGGCGAGAGGTCGAAGTTGTCGACGTCTGCCTCGCTGACCAGGATGTCGCCGGGCGCCTTCGGGCAGCTGCCGCTCAGCAGCGTCAGGTGCTCGCAGGCTCCTCCTCGCCAGACCAGCGGCCCGGTCGGTGGGATGTCGAAGTCGATCGGGGTGACGCTCGCCGTGCGACCGAGCACGACCGGTTCGAGCCCGTCCGTCACGGCTGCCGGGATGAACTCCTCGAGCTTGCCTGGGCTTCGCGGCTCCGTCGCGCCGCTCGAGAGCTCGTCGGACTCCGAGACGAGCACGACCGACTTCTCCGTGGCGCTCGCATTGGCGAGCAGGGTGTCGACGAGCGCGTGCTGCATGGCCCGGTCGTAGACCGGGGCGAAGGCGGTGCAGGCGGTGATGAGCGCAGAGACCGCGACCAGCGCCAGGGTCTGCCCGCGCCGGTGGCCGAGGGCCGAGCGCCACGCGAAGCGGAACGGTGACCATCGCGCTGCGCGCGGGGATCGCTTGCCCTTCATAGCCACGTCCCCTCCCCGTGCGGTGCTGTGCCGGGAGACGAGCGGTCCTCCGACGTCTCCTGACTGCGCCGTCGGTCCTAATCCCTCTTGCTGCATGTGACGTCCATGGTCGGCATCGTCCATTGAGCGCAGCCGTTTTCGCCCGGCGGTGGCTGATGCATCATCAGCGCGTAGTCAAGACCGATCGCCACGAGGTCGTCGGGCGGCACGACCAGCCGTTTGCGTGCGGTCACCAAGTCGGAGGCCTGCACGAGCTCACTGCTCAATGTCACGAACGTGTTGGACTTGACCACCTTCACATCGCGGTAGAACCACAACCGATCGACCGGTGTCGACCCGAGCTCCTCATCGGTCACCGCGATGAAGTCCTCACGCCATCCCTGCAGCCCCGATCCTCGTGCGCGCACAAGTCGCAATGCTCCGACCGTGGTGATGGCGACGTCCCCGTTCTCGACTTGGTCGACCGCGCACTCCAGGAACCGACCACCGTCCAGGCCTTCGGCACAGTGGCGGTCGACGTCCCCATCAGCAGCGCCGCGCGCGTGGCCGAGCGTGACGCTGATCTGGTGCGGAGAACCAGCGCCATAGCGGATCACCAATCCACTCGCCTTCTCCCAGTAGCGCTCCGGGAGCTGCTGGAGCTGAGCGTCGAACGCCACGAAGTCAGCTGTTCCGAGGTTCGGCACCGACTCTTCCAGGATCGGTCGCGCGTGCTCGTCCATCGTCTGGCGCATCGCGGTGACGTCGTAGGCGTCGACGGGGCGGGCTATCGCGGGGTCGACGGCGCGCTCGGGACCCGTCTCGACGGCCAGCAACTGGCTCAGCCCCGATGCGGCGGCGAGGGCGAGACCCGCGGCCCCGCCCGAGATGGCAAATCGGGTACGGCGCACGGTGCGTCGTCCGCGGCTCAGGATGGGGGCGGCGGTCTGGGTGTACGCAGGTTCGTCGGAGACGTGGTGGCGGAGCAGCGTGGCGATGTCGTGTTCGGTCATCGGGGCTCCTCGGCCAGGACCAGCGCGGAAACGTGCGTGCGGAGCGTGGCCAAGGCCTTGGCAGTCTGGCTCTTGACCGTGCCCTCCGTGACTGCCAGGGCGAGTGCCACGTCGACCACCGACAGGTCATCGAGGTAGCGCAGCGCCACGACCGCCCGCTGGCGCGGAGGCAGCATGTCGAGCGCGGCCCCCACATCGAGCTCAGGCGACTCCGGCGATCGCTGAGCACGGTCCGGCAGGTGCCCCATCGTGACCTCGCGCCGCCGTCGCAGGTGGCTGATGCACTCGTTCACCACGATCTTGCGAGCAAAGGCGTCGACGGTGTCTCGGCGCACTCGTGGCCATGCGGCGTACAGCTTGATCATCGACTGCTGGGTGAGGTCCTCCGCGGTGTGCCAGTCGCGGACGATCACGTACGCCGTCCTGCGCAGTGCCTGCCGTCGAGTCAGGTAGAACTCGGTGAACTCCGCCTCGCGTCGCTCTCTCCGCATCGGGGGCTGCTCCTCGTCGCCGGCGGGGTGTCGCCCTCCTTACGCTTCCTGAGGGTGGTCGGGTTGCCTTGAGTGCGATTCTGGAGGGCAGGCGGTTCTCAGTACGGGCAGGTGGAGCGATATTCCTGCAGCTCCGCACTCGGGGTGACGGGCGGCGGGCAGAGGAACTGCGCGTAGCGCGTGTCGTTGTCCACGAAGCGCTTGAGCCAGGCCACCGACAGCCGCGAGGTCGGCGCATTGGCGGAGTTGGTCGCGCTGTGGCCCGCCTCGTTGAGCTCGGCGTAGGCCTTTTGAAGTGTCGCCGACTCGCTCACGTAGAACGGCTCGGCGTGGCTGCCCACCGGTGCAACTGTGTCGCGCTCGGCGCCGATGATGAGCGACGGGGTCACGATCTCCGGCCACGTCTTGTCGGTGTGCCAGGGCGTGAGCGGGATGGTCGCCTGCAGCGACGGTCGCTTCTTGGCAGCGTCGAGCGAGCCGCCGCCTCCCATCGAGTGGCCCATCACGGCAAGCCGGCTGGCGTCGACGCGGGTCCTCACGCTGCTGGACGTGGTCAGGTAGTCGAGCGCGGCCAGGAGCTGCGTGCCCCGGGCAGCGGGCTGGTCGTAGCGCGAGCTGGTGTTGAAGGTGATGACCACGAAGCCGTGCGAGGCGAGCCGCGGGCCGAACCAGCTGACCGCCGACTGGGACTCGGTGTATCCGGGCGAGATCGCGACCCCGCCGTACGTCCCCTGGCTGGTGTCCGTCGGGTAGTAGATGGTCGCCGCGCCGAAGCCGGGCGTCGACGCATCGGAGACGGTGACGGACGCGTAGGCGAGTGGGCCCGTCGTCTGGAGCGCTGCTGCGGTGGGGTCCGGGCCTCGCCGATATTCGGTCTCAGCGAAGCTGGGCGCCGGCAGGGCGAGGAGGGAGGCGCTGAGCACGAGGGCTGAGAGCCCCGCCCCCAGACGTGAACGGAGGGCTGTGGACATGGTGGCTCCTGATGCAGGGTCCCCGAGGACCATGACGAGAACTACGTGTGTCCTGCACCATGCCAGTGGACCCGGCTGCTCCACAATGGGCGGTCCGCCCAATTCACACCCCCTGGTCGGCGCCCCAGCGCCTACCCCAGCGGCGTGATCCGGGGGTTGGCCTCGAAGTCGTGCCCGTCGCCGGCCAGCCCGGTCGGCGGCGCGGGGATGCGCGGGCAGCGGACGTCGGAGACGTCACCGGACTTGCGCGTGGGCAGCTTGCCCGTGGCGAGGTACTTCGCGATCTTGTTGTCGACGCAGCCGACGCCGCTCAGGCTCCCTGAGTGGGTAGTGCCCTTGACGCCCTCGATGAGCACGGCGCTGGTGAACCGGCGGCGTACCTCCCTGGCACCCTCGATCGGCGTGGCGCCGTCGAAGGTCTCGTTGATCAGCAGGACAGATCCGGCGTACGGCGCAACCTCGACCGCAGCGGGCGCGGCCGGTGCCGGCCAGGTGCGGCACGGGGCGTTGAACCAGCCGTTGCCCCAGGTGATGAAGGGGTACTGCTCGTGCTGGGCCGCGTTGTCGGCGAGGATCTGGTTGAGGTCCGTCGGCCAGGGGGCGTCGGTGCAGATCGTGGCGAGGTAGGCCGCGTAGCCGTTGTCGCCGCGGGGCTCGACCGGGTTCTGCGACACATAGAGCATGCGGGCCTGCTTGGCGGTCCCCTTGTTGGCGATCTCGGAGAGCGCAGACGCGATCTCGGGGTAGAGGAACGCGGCATAGCCCGCCCCCAGCACGACGTCGGTCAGCTCCGCGGCCCCGACCCCGTTGATCCGGTTGCGGGTCACCTTTCGCAGCACCCGGTAGTAGGTCTTCTCGACAGCCGCCGCGGTCCGGCCGAGCCGCAGGTCGCGGTTGCCTCGGGCGGCCCAGCGGTAGAAGCCCTTGATCGACTTCTCGAAGGCGACGTTCTGGTTTCGGTTGGACTCGTACCAGATGCCGCGCGGGTCGACGACGCCGTCGAGCACGAGCTTGTCCAGGCGCTCGGGGTGCAGGGTGGCGTAGACCTGAGCGATGTAGGTGCCGTAGGAGAACCCGTAGAAGCTGACCTTCTCGGCGTTGAGCGTCTCGCGCAGCACCTCGAAGTCAGCGACGATGTCGGTGGTCTTCATGTGCGGCAGCAGCCTCGCCGCGGCCGAGTCGCCGCAGTCCCGGGCGTAGTCCTCGGACTTCCCGATCCACCTGGCAAGGATCCCGCCGGTCGTCGGGTCGTACGGCGGACGCGTGCCGATCTTCAGGATCCGCTTGTCGCACGACAGGGCGGGCCTGCTGTCCCCGACGCCGCGCGGGTCCACGCCGATCCAGTCGTAGGTCTTCCCCACGTCCTTGGGCACGAACTGGCCGTATCCCGCGACGAAGGTGCCGCTGCCGCCCGGGCCGCCGGGGTTGGTGAACATCACGCCGCGGTACTTCTGCCCCTTGTGCTTCACCCGCGAGACGGCGAGCTTGATCGTGGGGCCGGTCGGGTCCGCGTGATCCAGCGGGACGGTGAGCATCCCGCACCGCGCGCCGGAGTCGATGAGGAAGTCGTCCTTGCACTTGCCCCAGTCGATAGGGGCAGCCTTGTACTGCGCCGGTGCTGACGAAGCGACGGTCGTCGGCGCCGCCGTGGCGGGCGCGACGAGCAGGGTGGCGCCCAGCGCGAAGGATGCTGCGGCGACCAGGATGCGTGTGGACATGGTTCTCCCGTGAAAGTTGTGGCGCGGTGTCGCGACGTGCGTAGCGTCGCAGGCTGGCGCCTGCTTTGCCACTCAATCGCGGACTTCTGGGTCCAAGTTGGCGTCGCCGGTGACGCGGTCCGCTACGCCTTCTCGCAGGCGACGCCATCGTTGTCGCCGTCCAAGCGACTGTTTGCGGCATCAGCGGTTCGGTACATCGCAGTGTCGCGCCGGAATGTGGTCACGGGCGTCCCGGACGTCCTGTCGCGAGCATTGGCGAGGCCCACGCCGTGCGGAAGTCGCTCGTTGACGGTGGTGCAGTTGGCCCACCTAGCGGGAGGGGCCGCAGCGTTGGCGGAGACGGCAGTGAACGCAAGGCAAGGCAGCGACAACGCGGCTGCGACGGCAAGCTTCTTCTTCATGTGTGTTTCCCCGTAGACATCAGACTCATCGCCAAGGTGGCGGCGCTTATGAGTGTGCGAGCCCGATCCGCGCGTGTCAGGTGAATGCCGACTTCGGAGCTCTAATCGTGCGATCCCCCTCTCTAGCGGACACTCGCCCCGCAAACTGGCAAGGTACGCACCGTGCGCGAAGGCTTGTACGAACACGTGGTCACGGCAGGCCTTGAGCGATCTCTCGATTCGCTCCACGGTCTCGAGTCGGAGCTCAGCAGAGTCGACGAGGCAGACCAGTCACATGTGCTGACCCGTCACATCGCTAAGGCACTTCACTCCCGCCTGGCTGCGATCAAGGACCCGGGCGCGCGCCTAGAGGCAGCCAACGCAGTGCTGGCCGCCATCGAGTCCGTTCCGGATCCGCTGAGCGACCCAGTCCGTGAACTCCACGCGTTGCGCGCCCCCCTGGGTCCTGGTCGCACGCCTCGGCTCCGGCACCGTCCGAAGACGCCACTCAACGACGTAGCGCTCCTCACCAACGCGCACGGCGAGCCGAGCTTGGCCTCCGAGCTCCGGGCCGAGATCGACTCAGCCGACTCGATCGATCTGCTCTGCGCCTTTGTGATGTGGCACGGATTGCGACTCATAGAGGGCGAGCTGGCGACCGCTCGGGAAGCGGGCATTCCGATCCGAGTCGTCACGACGACCTACATCGGCGGCACCCAGCGCGAGGCACTCGATCGATTGGTCCGCGACTTTGGCGCTGAGGTCAAGGTGCAGTACGACGCCAAGCGCACTCGCCTCCACGCCAAGGCGTGGCTCTTCGGACGCGATACCGGTTTCGACACCGCCTACGTCGGGTCCTCGAACCTCACGACCTCCGCGATGCTCGAAGGCGTTGAGTGGAACGTCCGGTTGAGCAAGGCAGCAACGCCCAGCCTGATGGACAAGTTCCGCGCGACGTTTGACGCCTACTGGAACAGCCCCGAGTTCGAGACCTACGACCCCGACCGCGATCGTGACCGGCTCGACGACGCGCTGCTCGAGGCCAAAGGCGCCAAGAGCTCCGACCGCGTGACCATCAGCCTTGTCGGCCTAGAAGTACGCGCCTGGTCGTACCAGCAAGAGATGCTCGACGCGATCGAGGTCGAGCGGGTCCTCCACGATCGCCATCGCAATCTCATCGTCGCCGCGACGGGGACTGGCAAGACGGTCATCGCTGCCCTGGACTTCCGACACCTGGTCGCAAAGGCCGGTGGCCGCGCACCCAGTCTCCTCTTTGTCGCGCACCGGCGCGAGATCCTCGAACAGTCGATGCGCACGTACCGAGAGGTTCTCGCCGACGGCGACTTCGGTGAGTTGTACGTCGGTGGACAGCGACCCGAGCGGTGGAAACACGTCTTTGCCAGCGTCCAGTCGCTGACGTCGTACGGCGTCACCAACATCCCCCGCGATGCCTATGAAGTGGTCGTCATCGACGAGTTCCACCACGCGGAGGCAAAGACCTATCGGCGGATCCTGGATCACCTGCAGCCTGCTGAGCTCTTGGGGCTAACCGCCACTCCGGAACGAGCCGACGGCACCGATGTGCGCTCCTTCTTTGACGGGCGCACCGCCGCCGAGCTCCGACTCTGGGATGCGCTGGGCGCCGATCTGCTGTGCCCCTTCCATTACTTCGGGATCGCCGACGGAACGGACCTGCGACAGGTGACGTGGACTCGCGGCCGGTACGACGAGGAACAACTCGCCGACGTCTACACGGGGAACGACGCCCGCGCCCGCGTCGTGCTCAAGCAGGTGCGCGACAAGATCGTCAACGTGCACGAGATGCGGGCCCTCGGGTTCTGCGTCAGCGTTGCCCACGCCGAGTACATGACGCGCGTCTTCAATGAGGCAGGGATCCCGGCAGCCAGTGTCACCGGAGAAACCCCGACTGCGGATCGCTCTGATGCCTTGAGGCAGTTGCGGTCCGCAGACATCAACGTGCTCTTCACCGTTGACGTCTTCAACGAGGGTCTCGACGTCCCAGATGTAGACACCGTGCTGTTTCTGCGACCCACGGAGAGCTCGACCATCTTCATGCAGCAACTAGGACGCGGGCTGAGGCGGACCGAGCGCAAGGCCGTGCTGACCGTGCTCGACTTCGTTGGCTATCACCGCAAGGAGTTCAGCTTCTCCCGGAAGTTCGGCGTCCTGACGGGCCTCAGCGGCAAGCATCTGGAGAAGGCGGTCAAGGAGGACTTCCCGTTCCTGCCGTCCGGGTGCCAGGTCCGCCTCGACAAGCAGACACAAGAGGTCGTGCTCGAGAACCTCAAGTCCCAGATCGCCAACCGTTGGGCGCAGATCGTTGAGCGGCTCCGCGCGACCAAGGACCAGTCCCTGGCAGACTTCCTGGAGTCGTCGGGACTAGAGCTCAGCGACGTCCTACGGAGAGGGAGTCACTCCTGGACGAAGCTGCGCCACGACGCTGGCCTCGAAACCCTGCCGGGCTCGGAACTGGAAGAGAAGCTCCTCAAGCGGGTCCGTGCCTTCGCGCACGTGGACGACCCCCTGCGCGCCGAGGCCTACCGGTCGCTGCTCGCCGAGTCGGCACCGACGTATGACGCGCTCTCCCCTGCCGAGCAGCGGATCGCGCGAATGCTCTACTACTCGTTCTGGTCGGACGGCGGCGGCTTCGCGACCGTCTCCGAAGGTTTCGAGGCCATGCGCAAGGAGACCGCCGCGCGTTCCGAGATCACGAGCGTCGTCGACCTCAGCTTCGAAGCAGCTCGTCACGTGCCCCTCGCGCTCTCCGGACGTTTGGAGGGCGTGCCGCTGCGTGTGCACGCCCGGTACCAGCGGGAGGAGATCCTCGCCGCTCTCGACTTCCCGCGCCTGCCCAACAGCTTCCGCGAAGGCGTCTTCTACTTCGTCGAGCACAACATCGACGCGTTCTTCGTCACGCTGAAGAAGTCCGAGGCCGACTACTCTCCGACGACGATGTACGCCGACTACCTGATCTCGCGCGACCTGTTCCACTGGGAGTCACAGTCGACGACCTCGGTCAACTCACCCACCGGCCGGCGCTACCTCGACGGGTCCTCTACCGTCCTGCTCTTCGTGCGCCAGGAGCAGAAGGACGACTTCGGCACGTCGCCGTACCTATTCCTCGGTCCCGCGACGTACGTCGCGCACACGGGCGACCGGCCGATCGCGATCACATGGAAGCTAGAGAGCCCTCTGCCGACAGACTTCTTCAACTACGCCTCTGCGGTCGCGCAGTAGGTTCAGATGTTCCCGATCTGAAGAGGGCGTACCGCCCAGAGTGATGCGCCCACTTCGCCCCTATGACGCGGCACTAGTGTCGCGTGTCGTAAATAGATGAACGCTATGGGTCTGAAATTATGGGGGCATGGCGAATCATCCTGCTCCGGCTCTGGTGTTGCGCTCTGGTGACCGCGAGGTCCTGGAGGGGTGGACGCGTTCCTCGACCGTGCGGGCGGGCGCCGCGAAGCGGGCACGGATCCTGCTGCTCGCCGCCGACGGGGTGGGGAATCGGCGGATCGCTGAGCTCGTTGGGGCGAGTCCCACGACCGTGATCGCGTGGCGCGAGCGGTACACCGAGCATGGTCTTGCGGGTCTTGCTGATCGTGATCGCCCTGGGCGCCCGCGCGAGCTGGACCATCGAGCGATCGTGGCCGAGACGTTGAAGCCGCCGCCGAAGAAGCTCGGGGTCACGCACTGGTCGACCCGGCTGCTCGCCGATCGGCTGGGGATCTCCAACACCTCGATCGCGCGGGCGTGGCGGGCCTACGGCGTCAAGCCGTGGAAGGCGGAGTCGTTCCGGTTCTCCACCGACCCCGAGCTCGTCGGGAAGGTCACCGACATCTGCGGGCTGTACCTCGCGCCACCGGAGAACGCGATCGTGCTGTGCGTGGATGAGAAGTCCCAGATCCAGGCGCTGGACCGCACGGTGCCGATCCTGCCGATGCAGGAGGGCCGGATCGAGCGCCGCTCGCATGACTACTATCGGCACGGCACCTCGACGTTGTTCGCCGCCCTGGACATCGCCACGGGTCAGGTCACTGCGGCGTTGAAGCCCCGGCATCGTCATCAGGAGTTCTTGGCGTTCCTCAAGCAGATCGAACGCACCTACCGCCACGTCCTCGACTCCGACGGCGACCCCGTCGAGCTGCATCTGGTGATGGACAACTACGCAGCTCACAAGCACACCAACGTCCGCGCCTGGCTCGAGGCGAACCCGCGGGTCAAGATCCACTTCACCCCGACCCACGCCTCGTGGATGAACCTGGTCGAGGTCTGGTTCGGCATCGTCGAGCGCCAAGCCATCCGCCGAGGAGTGTTCAAGTCCGTCAAGGACCTCAACACCAAGATCCGGGCCTTCATCGATGGGTGGAACGACCGCTCCCACCCCTTCGTCTGGACCAAGACCGCCGAGGAGATCCTCAAGAAGGCCAACCGTCCAACAACTTCAAATCCTCGGCACTAG
>NZ_DATLWX010000019.1:0-45429 GCF_035576065.1 Nocardioides sp. | reverse complement strand
CTCACCGGCGGCCAGGTCATCTCCGAGGAGGTCGGCCTGAAGCTGGAGACCGCCGAGCTCGACATGCTCGGCAAGGCCCGCAAGGTCGTCGTGACCAAGGACGAGGCCACGATCGTCGAGGGCGCCGGCGACGCCGACGCCATCTCCGGGCGGGTCAACCAGATCCGCGCCGAGATCGAGAACAGCGACTCCGACTACGACAAGGAGAAGCTGCAGGAGCGGCTGGCCAAGCTGGCCGGCGGCGTGGCCGTCATCAAGGCGGGCGCAGCCACCGAGGTCGAGCTCAAGGAGCGCAAGCACCGCATCGAGGACGCCGTTCGCAACGCGAAGGCCGCCGTCGAGGAGGGCATCGTCGCCGGAGGTGGCGTCGCGCTGGTCCAGGCCGGCACCGAGGCCTTCGCCAAGCTCGAGCTCGAGGGTGACGAAGCCACTGGCGCCAACATCGTGAAGGTTGCGATCGAGGCCCCGCTCAAGCAGATCGCGATCAACGCCGGCCTCGAAGGTGGCGTCGTCTCGGAGAAGGTGCGCAACCTGACCCCGGGCCACGGTCTCAACGCGGCCACGGGCGAATACGTCGACATGATCGCCGAGGGCATCATCGACCCGGCCAAGGTGACGCGCTCTGCCCTGCAGAACGCTGCCTCGATCGCGGCGTTGTTCCTCACCACCGAGGTCGTGGTGGCCGACAAGCCCGAGAAGGCGCCTGCCATGGGTGGCGGCGGCGACATGGGCGGCATGGGCGGCATGGACTTCTGAGTCCAGTCCCTCCAGCTCCACGCACCACACGCAGGGCCCCGGTCATCGACCGTGGCCCTGCTGCATTTCCTGCGCTGCATCGGTATCGAGGCTGGATGACAGACGGGCCGGCTCAAGTGGCGGCGGACGACAACTCGGCCGGCTCAAGTGGCGGCGGACGACAACTCGGTGGGCTGGTTCGAGGTCGTATGCCGCCAGTTGCCGCGGGCCGACTGTGAAGACGGCCATCGGGGCAGCGACTGGATCGGATGAGGGTCATGATGACTCTGTGTGCACGACCGGACTCCTCCTTGCCGCCGGTGCCGGGCGTCGCATGGGCACCCCGAAGGCACTGGTGCACGACGCCGACGGCACCTCGTGGCTGCGTCGGGCGGTGCAGGCGCTGACGGAGGGCGGCTGTGACCAGGTGTACGTCGTCCTGGGCGCTGCGGCTGCAGAGGCGGTGTCACTGCTGGACGGTCTCTCGACCCAGACCGTGCTCGCCATCGACTGGGCCGAGGGCATGGGAGCCAGCCTGAGGGCAGGCCTGTCGGCCGTCGGTGCCGACGGCAGCGTGCTCGTGTCACTCGTCGACCTGCCGGACGTCGGGCCAGACGTGGTGGCCAGGGTGCTGGCCGTGCAGCACGAACTGGCCCGCGCGGCCTACGACGGGCGACCGGGCCACCCCGTGCTCATCGGGCAGGGCCACGTCGAGCCGTTGATCGCAGCCGTCCACGGTGACGTCGGGGCACGCCCCTACCTCGATGCCCACGACGTCACCCTGGTCGAGTGCGGAGACCTTGCGACCGGGGTCGACATCGACCACAGATGAAGCCAACGTCTCACCAACGTTGCTCGTCGTAGCCTGACCGGATGGACCCCGGGATCGACCCTGCGATGCATTCCGCCGCGGACGTCACCGCGCGCCTCGAGGCGACCGGCTACCTCATCGACGACTCCCTGGCCACCGTGGTGTTCCTGACGATGAGGATGGGCAGACCACTCCTGCTCGAAGGCGAGCCGGGCACCGGCAAGACCGCACTGGCCGAGGCGTTGGCCCAGAGTCTCGACCTGCCCCTGATCCGACTGCAGTGCTATGAGGGCATCGATGCGACCCAGGCGCTCTACGACTGGGACTTTCCACGACAGATCCTCCACCTGCGCGCACTCGAGGCCGCCGGCTCGAACGGCTCGGTCGAGGAGGCGGAGAAGAGCTTGTACGACGAGCGCTTCCTGCTCGCCCGCCCGGTGCTGGCCGCGCTGCAGCAGTCGCCAGCCGTGTTGCTGATCGATGAGGTTGACCGCGCCGACGACGAGTTCGAGGCATTCCTGCTGGAGGTGCTCTCGACCTGGCAGGTGACCATCCCCGAGCTCGGCACCGTGAGCGCAGCGACGCCGCCCTACGTCGTGCTGACCTCCAATCGCACCCGGGAGCTTCACGACGCGCTCAAGCGACGTTGCCTCTATCACTGGATCGAGCACCCCGGGCTCGACCGCGAGGTCGCGATCCTCCGCTCGCGCGCGCCCGAGGTGGCGGACGCGTTGGCACGCCAGGTCGTCGGCGTCGTCCAACAGCTGCGAGATCGCGACGACCTGCTCAAGCCGCCCGGGGTGGCCGAGACGCTCGACTGGGCGCGAGCCCTGACCCACCTCGGCACCACCGACCTCGATCTTGCCGCGGCCGCGGCCACCTTGGGTGCGCTGGTGAAGTATCGCGAGGACGCCGACCGGGTGCGGCAGGCGCTGGACCGGATGCTCACGCCATGACCACCCCCGGATCCAGCGCGATCGACCCGTTGCCGCTGCTGCTGGGATTCGCCCGAGCGCTGAGGTCGGCGGGTGTGCCCGTGACACCGGATCGTGCCCACGGGTTCGTCGAGGCCACCTCTCTCGTCGGGCTGGACGACCAACAGGCGACCTACTGGGCCGGACGTGCCACGCTGTGCGCCAGCCCTGACGACCTCGCCCGCTACGACCAGGTCTTCGAGGCGTGGTTCGACCCCCGCGACGAATTGCCCCGGCGGCGCGAGTCAGGCATACCGATGCCCGCGTCGCCTGCCCTGTCCAGCGTCGACGGCGAGGCCGATGGCGAGGGCGACACCGACGGTGACGTGCTGCGCGCGGCCGCCTCGACCACCGACGTGCTTCGTCATCGGGACGTGGCGAGCCTGGACGTCGCCGAGCGGCAACGGCTCGCCGCGATGTTCGCGCTCCTGCGTCCGACGGCACCCGTGCGGCGTACTGCTCGACACGAGGGCTGGCATCGCGGTCGTCTCGATGCCTCACGCACGATGCGCGACTCGTTGCGCCGGATGGGCGAGCCCGGCGACCTGGCGTGGCGTCGACAGCGTGTCCGGCCGAGGCGGGTGGTCCTGCTGGTGGACGTCAGTGGCTCGATGAGCGACTACGCCGATGCGTTGCTCCGGTTGTCGCACCGCTTCGTCGTCACCCAGCCTCGCGCCGAGGTGTTCACCCTCGGCACCCGGCTGACCCACGTCACCCGGGCGTTGCGACACCGTGACGCTGACCGGGCGCTCATCGCCGCGGGCGAGGCCGTGCCCGACTGGTCAGGTGGCACCCGGCTGGGCGAGACGCTGCTGGTCTTCCTCAACATCTGGGGCCAGCGCGGGATGGCGCGAGGCTCGGTGGTGGTCGTCTTCAGCGACGGATGGGAGCGAGGGGGCGCCGAGCTGCTCGGTGAGCAGATGGCCCGTCTGCAGCGCATCGCCCATCACGTCATCTGGGTCAATCCCCATCGCGGCAAGTCCGGCTACGAGCCGGTGCAGCAGGGGATCGCGGCGGCCCTGCCGTATGTCGACGACTTCGTCGCCGGTCATTCGCTGGCCACCTTCGAGGAGCTCGTGGAGGTTGTCGGTCGTGCGTGACGTGATGAAGGAGCTCCTGGCGTGGTGGGAGGCCGGCGACACCGTAGGCGTCGGCACGGTGGTCGCGACCTTCCAGTCGGCACCTCGGCCCGCCGGTGCCTCGATGCTCGTCGGTCCGGACGGCAGGGCCGTCGGTTCTGTCTCGGGCGGCTGCGTCGAGGGAGCGGTCTACGAGGAGGCGCAGGCCGTCGTGGCGTCCGGGTCACCGGTGCTCACGCGCTACGGCGTCTCGGACGACGATGCCTTCGCGGTCGGACTGACGTGCGGCGGGATCCTCGACGTCTATGTCGAGAAGATCTCGCGCGAGACCTTCCCCGAGCTGGGCGAGGTCGCCGCAGACGTCGAGGCGGGTCGCCCGGTTGCGCTGGCCACCGTTGTCGAGCATCCCGACCCAGCCTGGCTGGGTCGGCGCGTCGTCATCCGCCCCGACGCAGTCCTCTCCGGATCGCTGGGCTCGGCCCGCGCCGACGATGCCGTCCGCGACGACGCCCTGGGTCTGCTCGCCCACGGCCAGTCGGCCACCTTGACCTACGGTCCCGACGGGGAGCGTCGCGGTGAAGGGATGCGGATCTTCGTGTGGGGGTTTGCGCCCAAGCCGCGGATGCTGGTCTTCGGTGCCATCGACTTCGCCGCCGCTGTGGCCCGGGTGGGAAGCTTCCTCGGCTATCGCGTCACCGTCTGCGACGCGAGGCCGCTGTTTGCAACGACCAGCCGCTTCCCCGAGGCAGACGAGGTCATCGTCGACTGGCCGCACCGCTACCTCACTGCCGAGGTCGACGGCGGCCGTCTCGACCAACGCACCGTGGTGGCCGTGCTGACCCACGACCCGAAGTTCGACGTACCCCTCCTGGAGGTCGCGCTGCGCCTGAGGGGAGATGCCAAGCCGGCCTACGTCGGCGCGATGGGTTCGCGGCGGACCCACGACGACCGGATGGCGCGCCTGCGGCAGGCCGGCCTGAGCGATGACGAGCTCGCCCTGCTGTCGTCCCCGATCGGGCTGGACCTCGGCGCGCGCACCCCGGAGGAGACCGCGGTCTCGATCGCGGCGGAGATCATTGCGGGACGTTGGGGCGGCACCGGCGAGCGACTGGCCGGCACGGCCGGACGGATCCATCACGACGTCGGGTGAGGCACCGCGTGATAGCAAGGGGACATGCGCCTTCCCGTGCCCGGACCGAGTGACCTGATCGCTGCGCTCGGCAAGGGTGCCGACCAGGTCGACGCGCTGCTCGGCGCCGGCCCCCGCATGATCGCCCTGCTCGACCAGGCCGAAGAGCTGGTGGCGCGGGCCACGGCAGTGATCGGGCAGGTGGAGGTGGTGTCGACCCGCGCTGCGGCGGCGATCGACCAGGTCGAGGTGGTGAGCGGGGCGGCGGCCGGCGTCGTGGCGCGGACGAGCCTGGTCGTGGATCGCGCCGAGGCGCAGGTGGACCGGCTGACCCCCCTGCTGGACGGGCTCGAACCACCGCTGACCACGCTGCAGCCGACCCTGCAAGCACTCGCCGACACGACCCATCCCGACGAGGTCGCCGCACTGGTCCGCCTCGTCGATCACCTCCCGGAGCTCACCGCCAGGATCGAGAACGACGTGCTGCCCGTGATGGCGACCCTCGGCTCGGTGGCGCCGGACCTCCATGACCTGCTTGCCGTCTCCCGGGAGCTCAACGACATGCTGGCCAAGCTCCCGGGACTGGGCCGCATCAAGCGGCGCATCGACGAGCAGCAGGGCGAGGACGGCACCACCGCCACCGTCCGCGAGTGACCCCTGTCGCGGTGACCAGCCCGGGGCTACCGTGGCGAGCAACTCCAGGAGCTGCGCATGACGACCGACGACCTGCACTCTCGCCGTGTCGACGCCGTGCGCGCGTGGACCAGCTTCGTCACGCTCGGCGATGGCGCCGAGCCAGCCGTCCGCCCGGAGATCCTACGCAGCTGGGAGATGTCGGGACGGGTCTCTCCGACGGTCACCGAGGCACCACTGGCCGACGAGGCCGCGACCGCGGAGTTCTGGCGCGACTCGCCGCTGCAGAGGGCCGTCTCCCGGGTCCAGGACGAGCTCAAGCGAACCGCCGAGGACGGCGACCTCGTGATCGCCGTGACGGACGCGGACACCCGCATCCTGTGGACCTACGGCGGTCGTGTGATGCGTCGCAAGGCCGAGACGGTCAACTTCGTCCCGGGTGGACGATGGGACGAAGCCAGCGTCGGCACCAATGCGCTGGCCATCGCCGGCCGCGCGGACGCGCCGTCGATGGTCTTCAGTGCCGAGCACTATGCCGAGGTCGTCCACAACTGGGTGTGCTGGGCGGCGCCGGTGCACGACCCGGCCTCGGGTCTGGTCCTCGGGGTCATCGATCTGTCGACCACCTGGGACCGGACTCACCCGATCGGCCTCGCCACGGCGCGACTGATGGCCCGTCTGGTCGAGACCGCGCTGCCGACCTCTCAGCGCTCACCCACGGCCGGAGTGATGGCGACCGATCAGCCCGGGTTGGCCCTGACCCTGCTGGGGACGGCGCAGGTGTGGCTCGACGGTCAGCGTCTGTTGCTCAACCGACGGCAGACCGAGATCCTGGCCCTGCTGGCGCTGCACCCCTCAGGGCTCTCGGTCGAGCAGCTGCACTCGTTGCTCTACGGGGACTCCGCGGTCACCACCTCCACCCTCAAGGCCGAGGTCTCCCACCTCCGCGCATCGCTCAAGGGTCAGCTGTCCTCGCGGCCCTACCGCCTGACGTTGCCGGTGACCACCGACATCGACAAGGTGCAACGACGACTCCGCGCAGGAGACGTGACCGGGGCGCTGGCGGCGTACGGCGGTGATCTGCTGCCCGGGACCGATGCGCCTGCCCTGGTGGAGATGGCCGACTACCTCGCCGTCAGTGTGCGAGAGGCCCTCCTGGCCAACCCCGATCCGGACGCCGTGCTGCGCTACAGCGAGCTGGCGCCGTACGACACGCATGTGATCGAGGCCTGCCTCGTGGCGCTCGGGGCAAGCAGCCACCCGGCCGTCCCGCTCCTGAAGGGACGACTCGCAGCGTCACGCGCGTGACGACGCCAACCATCGGCCAACCTGATCGGCCTAGCGTGACGGACATCACAGCGACTCCGACGCGAAGGCAGGATCTCGATGGCCAGGATCGAACTCACCGTTGACGGAGCAAAGGTCTCTGACGACGTGGAACCCCGGATGCTGCTGGTGCAGTATCTCCGCGAGAAGCTCGGCAAGACCGGCACCGTGATCGGTTGCGACACCAGCAACTGTGGCGCGTGCACGGTGCACCTGGACGGCCGTAGCGTGAAGAGCTGCAACGTGCTGGCGGTCCAGGCAAACAGTCGCGAGGTCACCACGATCGAGGGGCTCGCCGACGGCGAGGACCTGCACCCGGTGCAGGAGGCGTTCCGCGAGTGTCACGGACTGCAGTGCGGCTTCTGCACGCCGGGGATGATCATGCAGGCCGTCGACCTGCTCAACGAGAACCCGCACCCCACCGAGCACGAGGTGCGCGAGGGCATGGAGGGCAACCTCTGCCGCTGCACGGGCTACCACAACATCGTCAAGTCGGTCCTCCACGCCGCGGGGGGCACGAAGTGACCGCGACCGTCGAGAAGCCCGACCTCGAGATCGGTCGCGACCGCCGCCGCAAGGAGGACCAGCGTCTCATCACGGGGCGGACGCGTTGGACAGACAACCTGGCCCTGCCGGGTATGCTCCACCTCGCGATGGTCCGTAGCCCCCACGCCCACGCGACGATCGTCAGCATCGACACGGAGGCGGCCAAGCAGTCGCCCAACGTCGTCGCCGTGTTCACCGGCTCCGACCTCGGCGAGGCCCAGGGTGCCTGCATCAACGCCTGGGCCATCACGACCGACCAGGTCACCCCGGCTCACGTGCCCATGCCGACCGACCGCGTCGCGTTTGCCGGCGAGACAGTCGCCGTGGTCGTCGCCCGCACCGCAGCAGAGGCACGGGACGCCACGGAGCTCGTCGAGGTCGAGTATGCCGAACTGCCGGCCGCGCTCGACCTGAAGACTGCCGCGACCGACGCAGTCCTCGCGCACCCCGACCTCGGCACCAACAAGAGCGCCCTGTGGGTCTTCGACTCCGCCGAGGCCGGCACCGGCACGAGCGCCGACGAGGCGATCGAGAAGGCCCGCGGCGACGGCATCGTGATCGAACGCGAATACCGTCAGCAGCGGTTGATCCCTGCCTTCATGGAGCCGCGCTCGACGGTGGTCGACCCGACCGGCGAGCAGATCACCGTGTGGAGCGCCACGCAGATCCCTCACATCCTGCGCTTCGCCATCGCCGCCACGACGGGGGTTCCCGAGTCGAAGATCCGGGTCATCGCACCCGACGTGGGCGGCGGCTTCGGCGGCAAGCTGCAACAGACCCCGGAGGAGATGATTACCTTCGCGGTGGCGCGCAAGCTCGGCAAGCCGATCAAGTACACCGAGACCCGCTCCGAGTCCCTGATGGCCGGGCACCATGGCCGCGACCAGTGGCAGAAGCTGACGCTCAGCGCCGAGAAGGACGGCACGGTCACTGGCCTGAAGGTCGAGCTGCTGGCGGACCTGGGGGCCTACGTCGCCATCATCGGTGGCGGCGTGCCGGTGCTGGGCGCGTTCATGTACAACGCGATCTACAAGTTCCCCGCCTACCACTTCAGCTGCCAGACGGTCCTCACGAACAAGACCTGGACCGACGCCTATCGCGGCGCAGGGCGGCCGGAGGCGACGTACGCCATCGAACGACTGATGGACGAGATCGCGGTCGAGGTCGGTGCCGACCCGCTGGCCATCCGCGAGAAGAACTGGATCACGCACGAGGAGTTCCCCTTCACCTCCGTGGCCGGGCTGGAGTACGACTCCGGCAACTACGAGGCGGCGACCGCGAAGGCGAGGGAGACCTTCGGGTACGACGAGCTGCGGGCCGAGCAGAAGCGACGGCGTGAGTCCGGGGACCGGGTCCAGCTCGGCATCGGCATCTCCACCTTCACCGAGATGTGCGGTCTTGCGCCCTCACGTGTGTTGGGCTCGCTCAACTACGGAGCGGGCGGGTGGGAGCACGCCAGCGTGCGGATGCTCGCGACCGGGAAGGTCGAGGTCGTGACGGGTGCGACCGCCCACGGCCAGGGCCACGAGACAGCGTTCAGCCAGATCGTCGCCGACCGGCTCGGCGTCGCCTTCGAGGACGTCGAGGTGCTCCACGGGGACACCCAGATCGGCCCGAAGGGCTTGGACACCTACGGCTCGCGGTCACTTGTCGTCGGTGGCGAAGCGATCGTCAAGGCGGCCGACAAGGTGATCGAGAAGGCGAAGGTGATTGCGGCTCACCTGCTGGAGGCGAGCGTCGACGACATCGAGTTCAGTGCCGGTCGCTTCGGCGTCCGTGGCACCGACCAGGGATTGGCGATGGCGGAGATCGCGATGGCCACGTTTGCGGCCCACAACCTCCCCGACGGGGTGGAGCCGAGCCTCGACAGCGATGCGACGTACGACCCGGTCAACTTCAACTACCCGCACGGCACTCACCTGTGTGCCATGGAGGTCGACACGGAGACGGGCGGCGTGCTGATGCGCAAGTACGTCTGCGTCGACGACATCGGCACCATCATCAATCCGATGATCGTCGAGGGTCAGGTGCACGGCGGGCTGGCCCAGGGGATCGCGCAGGCGTTGTGGGAGGAGGCGGTGTACGACGACTCCGGGACCCTGGTCTCGGGCTCGTTCGTCGACTATCTGCTGCCGACGTCCGCGGACACCATCAACTTCGACGTGGGCCACACCACGACTGCCTCGACGACCAACACGCTGGGCACGAAGGGCGTCGGTGAGGCGGGCACGATCGCCTCGACACCGGCCGTGGTCAACGCGGTCGTCGACGCCGTCCGACAGTTCGGTGTCAACGACATCCAGATGCCGTGCACGCCCGAACGTGTGTGGCGCGCGATCCATGCCAACGACGGCGAGGCCGAGACCGTGGGTGCGGCGGCTCCGCACTTCAGTGAGGAAACCGGTATGCAGGGCCAGACCGACCGCACGGATGGAGCGTCCTGATGATCCCCGTCAAGTTCGACTACCTCGCTCCCACCACGGTCCAGGAAGCCTTGGCGGCCCTCGCTGAGCACGGCGACGACGCCAAGGTCATGGCCGGTGGCCAGAGTCTGCTGCCGGTGCTTCGCATGCGTCTGAATGCGCCAGAAGTGGTGGTGGACCTGAGTGGGATCGCCGACCTCCGCGGCATCCGCGAGGACGGCGACGCGCTCGTCATCGGGGCGATGACCACGCACCACGACGTGCTCCACGATCCTCTGGTCAAGGAACACGCACTGCTGCTGTCCTTGGCCGAGCACGAAGTGGCCGATGCGCAGATCCGGCACCGTGGGACGTTCGGAGGGGCACTGGCACACGCGGACCCTGCGGGTGACCTGGGGGCGCCGGCGCTCGCGTTGGGCGCGGAGTTCGTGATCGCGGGCCAGAGCGGGACGCGGACCGTGGCGGCAGACGACTTCTTCGTCGACCTGTTCGAGACTGCCGTCGCCGAGGGCGAGCTGCTGACCGAGATCAGAGTGCCCAAGCACACCGGGTGGGGAGCGCGCTACGAGAAGTTCGTCCGGGTCGCTCACCAGTGGTCGATCGTCGCCGTCGCGGCCGCCGTGAGGGTGGAGGGCGGCACCATCAGCGAAGCCCGGGTCGGGCTGACCAACATGGGCTCGATCCCGATCCGCGCCCGTAGCGTCGAGGAGGCACTGATCGGTCAACCCGCGACGGAGGAGGCAGTGGGGAGAGCGGCAGTGCACGCGACCGACGGCACCAACCCGCCCTCCGACCTCAACGGCGCCGCCGACTATCGCCATCACCTCGCCAAGGTCCTGACCCGTCGGGCGGTCCTCGCCGCTGCAGGGGCGTAGCCGATGGAGCTGAGCCACCAGTTCACGGTGCCGACCGGCATCGAGGAGACATGGGGCCACTTCGACGACATAGTCGGGCTGGCCGAGTGCTTCCCCGGGGCCAAGGTGACCTCAGCCGAAGGGGACTCGTTCGCCGGCTCGGTCAAGGTCAAGCTCGGCCCCATCGCGCTGGTCTACAACGGCTCGGGCACGTTCGTCGACAAGGACGCGGCAGCAAAGCGCTTCGTGGTCGAGGCGAAGGGTACCGACAAGCGGGGCAACGGAACGGCCGGTGCCCACGTCGTCGTGACGATGACCGAGACGGGCGCCTCGACCGACGTGTCGGTGGCCACGGACCTGGCGATCACCGGCAAGCCCGCCCAGTTCGGACGTGGTGTCATGCAGGACGTCTCCGACAAGCTGCTGGGTCAGTTCGTCGCCTGCCTGGAGGAACGGTTGACCGGTGGCGGCGTACCCGTCGACGACGTGTCCGACACGGCGCACCACGATGCCGACGCCGCCAACGTCCCGGTCGGCGGCCCGCAGGCGTCGGCGGCCGACCGGGTCGCTCCGCCGAGGCGTCCGTCGCGACCCGAGCCGGAGGCGCTCGACATCGGCGCAGCGGCGTTGCCCGTGTTGGCCAAGCTCTACTGGAAGCCCGTGCTGGGCGGCTTGATCGTCCTCGAAGTCCTCAGGCGCCTGCTCCGGCGCTGAGCGGTGGAACGGCGGCGCGCTCCGGGCCGTCAGATTCGTGTGGAACAGTGGTTCCACCCGATGCTGGAGGAACAAGATGTCGCGCTGGACGTGGGTGGCAGCTGTGGTGGCGACCGGTGGACTGCTCGCTGGCTGCGGAGGCGCCGATGACCCGGGTGCCGATGACCAGGCAGCTGGGACAGAGACGGTGGAGGCGACCGCGACCGAGCTCACCCTCCCGGCAGAGTCGAGCGGTCGCTGCATGCCGCCGAGCGTCGTGAACCTCCGCGTGCAGGACACGGCGTTCGAGGGCACCGTCACCGCCATGACCGACCAGGAAGCCACCCTCGAGGTGACCAAGATGTATGCCGGCGCGCCGGCCGCCTCCGTGACGGTCGACGTGCCGGGACAGGACATGTCCGACCTCATCCTGGCCGTGGACTTCCAGGAGGGGCAGACCTACCTCATCAGCAGCCTTGACGGGGAGGTGTCGGTCTGCGGGCTCAGTGGGCCCAAGGACGAGCTTCTCGAAGGTCTCTACCAGGAGGCCTACGCAGGCTGACCGTCACCGGGTCGACGACGGGCCACGTCCGGGTCGGCCGGACTCAGAAGACGTTGAGCGGGCGGAACTGCACGCTGATGCGCGGACCGGCGGAGGCCACCTTGGGCACCGCGTGCTCCCAGGTGCGCTGGCACGAACCGCCCATCACGAAGAGGTCACCGTGCCCCAGCATCAGCGACATGGCCTCGCCGCCCCCTCGCGGCCGGAGCGCGAGCTTGCGCGGGTCGCCGAGCGATACGATCGCGACCATCGTGTCCCGGGTCTTGCCCCGACCGATCGTGTCGCCGTGCCAGGCGACCGAGTCACGGCCGTCGCGGTAGTAGCAGCAACCGGCACTGACGAAGGGCTCGCCCAGCTCGGGGAGGTAGTGCGCGCTCAGCGCGTCGCGCGCGTCCTCGAGGGCCGAGTGCGGGAGCGCCTCGCCGAGGACGTAGGTGTGCAGGAGGCGGGGGACGTCGACGATGCGGTCGTACATCTGGCGCTGCTCGGCACGCCAGGGCACGTCGCTCACCATGGTCGCCAAGACGTCGTCCGCACCGGCCAGCCAGTTGCGTTGGACGTCGATCCACGCGCCGTCGGACAGCGTTGTCCGCTCGGGCGCGAGCACGGAATCGGTCCCGCGCGCGTCGGGGACCTCGGGCGCGAAGAGGGTCGACTGGAAGTCCACGGGCACGAGCCTAAATCGAACACGCGTTCGAGACAACCCCCGGGGGCTTCCCTAGGGGACATCCCGGTAGCGGTGGTTTGGCAGGGTGCGGGATCGTTGCCCCATGGCGATCACTGGGGTGGGGGACGCGGCCGTTGCCGCGCGGGTGCGGGATCTGAGAAAGACATACGGCAAGGGCGACGCGATGGTGCGGGCGCTCGACGGGGTCACGCTCGAGCTGGCGGCGGGTGAGTTCACCGCGATCATGGGCCCGAGCGGCTCGGGCAAGTCCACGCTGATGCACTGCTGCGCAGCCCTCGACACCGCGACCTCAGGCGAGGTCTTCATCGGCGATCGCGAGCTGGGCGGGCTCAAGGACAAGGAGCTCACGCGGCTGCGGCGCGACGAGATCGGCTTCGTCTTCCAGTCCTTCAACCTCGTGCCCACCCTGAGCGCACGGGAGAACATCGTGCTGCCGCAGTCGATCGCCCGACGCAAGCCGGACCCCGAGTGGTTCGACACGGTGATCGACACGGTGGGCATTCGCGACCGTCTCGGGCACCGGCCCAATCAGCTCTCGGGCGGTCAGCAGCAGCGGGTCGCCGTGGCCCGCGCACTTGTCGGCCGGCCCACCATCGTCTTCGCCGACGAGCCCACCGGCAACCTCGACTCACACTCGGGGGCCGAGGTCCTCGACCTGCTGCGGCGCAGCGCCCGCGACCACGACCAGACCGTCGTGATGGTCACTCATGACCCCGTGGCTGCGTCCTACACCGATCGCGTCGTCTTCCTCGCTGACGGTCGGGTGGTCGACGAGCTGCGCAACCCTGATCGGGACTCGGTGCTTGAAGTGATGGTCCGCGTCTCTGCACCCGTTGAGGTCTGAGCGTGTTCCGGGCCGCGCTCAAGAGCTTGCTCGGGCGCAAGGTGCGCCTCCTGATGAGCACGTTCGCCATCGTCATCGGGGTCTCCTTCGTCGTCGGCACGTTCGTGTTCAGCGACACCCTGAGCCGGAGCTTCACCGCGCTCGTAGCCTCCGGCGTGGGCGACGTCGTCGTCCGGCCGACGGACAGCAACGCTGCCAACGAGCCCAGCACTCGTACGGTCGACCCCGGGCTGGTCGAGGCGTTCGGCGACGTGAAGGGTGTTGCACGCGTCGACGGGAACGTGAGGTCTGCCGGCGTCTACGTCATCGGCAAGGACGGCAAGCTGATCGGCGGCAACGGTCCGCCGAGCTTCGGCGCCAACTGGACCGACGCGCCGGCGGGTCACGACCTCGAGGGCACCGCGATCATCGCTGGGCGCGCGCCGGAGAAGGCTGACGAGGTCGCTCTGGACTCGAGGACCGCCAGCGAAGCGGGCTATGTCATAGGGCAGGACGTCAATCTCGCCACCGCCACCGATCGGGGTGCGCTCACCGCCGAGCTGGTGGGGATCATCGGCTTCCCCGACGGCGGCTCGTTCAACGGCGCGACCCTCGCAGCCTTCGACACTGCAACCGCCCAGGACCTCTTCCTCGACGGCCAGGACGCCTACACCGACATCTGGGTGACGGCCGAGCCCGGCACCAGCCAAGAAGATCTGGCTGCAGCCGTCGCCGCAGAACTGCCCGACGGAGTGGAGGCCGTGCCGGGCGACGAGGTGGCCGACGAGGCGGCCACTCCCATCCAGGAGGCAGTCGGCTTCATCACCACCTTCCTCCTCATCTTCGCCGGCATCTCCCTGGTCGTCGGAGCGTTCCTGATCGTCAACACCTTCTCGATCCTGGTCGCCCAGCGGAGCCGTGAGCTGGCATTGCTGCGCGCCCTGGGAGCGAGCAAGAAGCAGGTCAACCGGTCGGTGCTGCTCGAGGCCTTCGTGCTCGGTCTCCTCGGCTCGACCATCGGGCTGGGTCTCGGCGTCCTCCTTGCGATGGGGATCCGCACCTTGTTCGCCCAGTTCGGGCTCGACCTGTCCGGACAGCCGTTGATCATGGCGCCGAGGACGGTGTTTGCGGCATACGCCGTGGGCGTCCTCGTCACCATGGCCGCGGCCTTCTTCCCCGCCCGCCGGACGACCCGGATCGCACCCGTCCAGGCCATGCGTGACGACGTCGCCATGCCGGTCTCGTCGCTGCGTCGCCGCCTGCTGATCGGTCTGGTGCTGTTAGCGGCTGGCGGCAGTGCCCTCGCAGCAGGGTTGACGGGCGCAGTTCCGAGGCCGGGCTACTTCGTCGGCGCCGGCATCCTGGCAATCCTGCTCGGGGTCGCGTCCGCGAGCCCGGTGATCAGCTACCCGCTGCTCGCTGCGGCGGCCTGGGCCTATTCCAAGATGTTCGGGTCGATCGGGGCGCTCGCCGGCCAGAACTCACTCCGCAACCCGCGTCGGACGACTGCGACCTCGTCGGCCCTGATGATCGGCCTCTCGCTCGCGTGCACGATGGCGATCGTCGGTGACTCCGCGAAGGCCAGCGTGGACAAGACGATCGAGGAGAACTTCGTCGCTGACTACATTGTCAGCAGCCTGGTTGGACAGCCTTTTTCGACCGGAATTGGCTCCGAGATGGCGGCGGTGCCTGGGGTGCAGAGCGTCTGGGCGGAGCGGTTCGTCTACACCCAGCTGGACGGCGAAGGGCAGGCCATCGCCGCAGCCGAGCCGGCGGTCATGCGCGACGGCTTGCACGTCGACCTCGTCGACGGCGACCTGGCCGACCTCGGCGGCGACACCGTCTTGCTGGACGAGGAGTATGCCGACGACGAGGGCCTCGGTGTGGGCGACGACCTCGAGGTCGGGCTCGCGGATGGCCCCCACACGATGCGGGTGGTCGGTGTGTTTGCCGAGAACCCTCTTCTGTTCTCTCCCATCGTCACGACGACCCAGACCCTGATCGCAGCAGGGCATCGCGACTCCGACAACTTCCTGATCATCGACAGCGATGGGCGAGACGGGGTCAAGAGCGCTCTCGAGGCGGTCGTGAAGGACTCGCCGATCGTCACCGTCAAGGACCAGGAAGGGCTCGCTGCCGAGCAGCGCAAGCCGATCGACCAGCTGGTCCTGATGATCTTCGCCCTGCTCGGACTGGCGCTGCTGATCGCCGTGCTGGGCATCGTCAACACCCTGGCCCTCTCGATCATCGAGCGGACCAGGGAGATCGGGCTGCTGCGCGCCATCGGCGTCAGCCGGCCGCAGCTGCGTCGGATGGTGACCCTCGAATCGGTGGTCATCGCCGTGCTGGGTGCCGTGCTGGGGGTCGTGCTGGGCATCGGGTTCGGGATCGCCCTCATGCATGCTCTCCGCGAGGAGGGCCTCGAGGTGATCTCCGTGCCCTTCGGCCAGCTCGTGACCTTCCTGGTCGTCTCCGTCGTGATCGGGGTGCTGGCGGCCATCCTGCCGGCGCGTCGTGCTGCCAAGTTGGACGTCCTCAGGGCGATCGGCGCCGAGTAGTTCAAACCACGACAATATTTCCTTTACCATGCGCTTCGAGAAAATCAACACGGGCGCGCGTTTGGGGCCTAATCTTCTCCTGTGGTGGACACCGTGATCGCGAAGCGCGCCGAGAGCGAGCTCAAGCACGTGCAGGTCCGCGAATACGTCCGGGGGCTCATCGCCGAGGCCGTTCCCGGTTCCGCTGCACCCTCCGAGCGCGAGCTCGTCGCGCGCTTCGGCGTGGCCCGCATGACCGTGCGCCAGGCGCTCGACGCCTTGGTCGGCGACGGCCTGCTCGAGCGGATCCCGGGTCGTGGCACCTTTGTGACGCAGCCCCGGCGCAGCGTCGGTCTGCTCTCGTCCTTCACCGAGGACATGAAGCGGCGCGGACAGCTGCCCGAGTCGCAGACCCTCCTCGCGCGCCGCGAGCAGGCAGGCCCTGGGGTCGCTCGCGCCCTCGGCATCTCACCCGGTGACGCCGTCATCCACTGGAAGCGCTTGCGCCGGGGTGACCAGCAGGTCGTCTGCGTGGAGGACGCCTACCTCAACGAGGTGCTTCTCCCGGGCTTCCTGCAGACCGGGATGCCCACCAGTCTCTACGAGGCGCTCCGAGAGCGCGGGCTCCGCCCGACCTGGGCCGAGGACGCCATCTCGGCAGACGCCGCCACGCTCGAGGAGGCCGCGCAGCTCGAGATCGAGCCCGGCGCCCCCGTGCTGCACCTCTCGCGTCGCGCGCTGTGCGGCGACATGGTCGTCGAGGTCTCTCGAAGCACCTTCCGGCACGACCGGTTCATCATGCACGTCCAGCTCGGCGACCCTGTCTGACGCCCGAGGCCTGGTCATCACGTCTAGCCTCCGACGAGACGAGCGATCTCGTCGCTGACGTTGGCGCGGGCCTGCTCCTCCCACGCAGCCCGGCCCTGCGGCGTACGGAAGAGCGACGGGCCGTCCATGAGGTCGGTGAGCACCTTGGCTCGCCCGGCGCGGAAGTCGGCGTCGGGGACGTGGGCATATTCGCGGCGTACGTCGCGGGTGTAGCTCGCGTATCGCGACGGGCCCGCCGCCAGGATGGCCAGGTCGGCGTCGCTGAGTGCTGCTGCGTTGAGGTCGTCCGGGAAGGCCTGGTGGTGCGCGGTGATGCGCACCAGCCGGGCCACCTCCGAGGCAGGAGGATCGGGGAGTCGTGCCTCGGCGAGCTGGGCCGACCTGTCCTCGGCGTCGGCCTGCCCGTCGTAGACGGCGTCGTGGAACCAGGCTGCGAGCACCACCGGGACACGGTCGAAGACCGCACCGTCGCGATCGAGGTCGTCGAGACGGTCGAGGACCTCGCCCAGGTGCCTGAGGTCGTGGTAGCCCGGCCGGTCCCAGGCGACGAGCAGCTCGTCGCGGACGTCGTGCAGCGCCCCCAAGGGCCAGCGGTCCTGAAGCGACGTCACGTCTCGACCCTAGTCCCGGTCGTGCTCAGGTCAGGGCGCTCAACCACGTCATGGCAACCCCGCTGAGGACGAGCAGCGCGGCAAAGCCATCGGCGGCGCCGGCTCCCGTCAGCGCCGTACCGACGGCGGCGACCGACAGTGCCGCACCACCGGCGTGAAGCCCCAGGTTGGTCCGGAGCCGGTGGGCGTCCACGCCGTGGATGTGACCCGCCGTCACGGCCCACAGAGCCAGACCGAGCGCCAGCAGTCCGAAGCCGGCCGCAGCGTCCACGGCGGTGGCGACCCCGAAGCCGAGTGCCGCGGCCGCGTAGATCAGGAAGGCGTACGTCGCGCGCTTGGTCAGGGGTGACAGCAGGCCGCGCCCCGCCCGCGTCGTCAGGAGCAACGTGTTCATCAACGGCTCGAGGACCCACGTGAGCACCACGATCGCGATGAGGGCGCCGATCAGCACCCGGGCCCACAGGGCGTCGTCATAGGGCCGCAGGAGGCGACTCGCGAAGAAGGGAAGCAGGAGCAGGGCCAGGCGGACCCCGGGAGGCTTGCTCTCCAGGAAGAAGCTGAATCGCAGCAACAGGCCGTACAACGGGTTGCGGGACTTGCGTGCCAACGCGTAGATCTCGCGGTTTGCCTCGCTCGTCGGATCGAGCCTGAGCGACTCACGGCTGGTGCTGACCGCCCGGGCGCCGCCGCCCTGCTTCAGCAGGAACACGCTGCGCACCTGGTGGGCGTCGGCACTCTGCGGGTCCAGCTGCAGCGCGCGCTCGAGCGCGGCCTCGGCCTCGGGCTGCCGGCGCGCTGCGTGGAGGGCGCGGGCCAGGGTGGACCAGGTCGAGGAGCTCTCGGGATCGAGACGGACCGCCTGCTGCAGTGCGGCAATGGCCTCGGGGTGCCTCTTCTGCATGGACAGGATGGCACCGGCCTGGCGATGCAGCCCGCCGAACTCCGGCGCGAGGGCCAGCGCGTTGTCGATCGTCTCCAGTGCCTCCTTCCACTCCTCCACCCCTGCGTGAGCAGAGGCCAGCGCCGTCAGCGCGGTCAGATTGTGGGGGTCGGCAGCCAAGGCGTTGCGGGCGGCGGAGCGCGCGTCCACGAATCGGTCCTGCTCCAGCAGGGCATGGGCGAGGTAGGCCAGCGCCTGGTCGTCGGAGGGGTCGGCCGCAAGCGCGTCGCGGAAGGACTGCTCGGCTTCCTTGGCGCGGCCGAGGTCGAGCAGGGCGACGCCCCGCGCGACCGATGGGGATGCCTGCGACATTCCCGCTCCTCTCCGAAGGTGACGCCACCCTAGTGGCTGGTTCGGGCTCCGGGCCGAGCCGTCGAATGTCGGGTAGCGTCGCGCGGATGGCGACGGACAGCGTGATCGATGCCCTTCGAGCGGCTCTCGTCGCCAACCCCGGAGACCTCGGTCTTCGCCGGCACCTCGCGAGCGTGCTGCTCGACGCCGACCGGCCGCAGGAGGCTCTCGACGAGCTCGTGCAGGTGCTCGCCGTCGCTCCGGACGACCTCGCCGCCCTGCGGTTGGCCGAGCGTGCCTCCATGGCCGCGGGCGAGGTGGGTCGCGCTGCGGCGTACGCACGACTCGCAGCGTCGCTGGAGCCGGAGGCTCGTCTCGCCGCAACCTCCTCGGGGACTGTTCCCGAGACTGCCGAGGAGCTCATCGGCGGGTGGGCCGACACCGACGCGCCCGCGGAGCCCGAGATCGGCAACCTGAGCCGTCCCACGATGACCCTGGCCGACGTCGGCGGACTGGCTGAGGTGAAGCAGCGCCTGACGACCTCGTTCCTCACGCCGATGCGCAATCCCGAGCTGACGATGCAGTTCAAGAAGTCCCTGCGGGGCGGGCTCCTGCTCTGGGGACCCCCGGGCTGCGGCAAGACGTTCATCGCCCGAGCGCTCGCCGGCGAGCTCGGGGCCGACTTCTACGAGGTGGGGCTCTCCGACGTCCTGGACATGTACGTCGGCAACAGTGAGCGCAACCTCCAGTCGATCTTCGACACGGCAAGGCGCAGCCGCCCCTGTCTGCTGTTCTTCGACGAGATCGACGCCCTCGGGCAGAAGCGCTCGCAGCTGCGTCACAGCGGGGCCATGCGTGGGGTGGTCAACCAGATGCTCACCGAGCTGGACGGCGCCAGCTCCGACAACGAGGGCCTGTTCGTGCTGGCCGCCAGCAACCACCCGTGGGACATCGACTCCGCGCTCCTGCGTCCGGGACGCTTCGACCGGCGGCTCCTCGTCCTGCCGCCCGACGTGACCGCGCGTGCGGCGATCCTGGCCCATCACCTGGCGGGGAGGCCGCAGGAGGGTCTCGATCTGGCGAAGGTCGCGAAGAGCACCGACGGCTACTCGGGGGCCGACCTCGCGCTGGTCTGCGAGCAGGCGACCGAGTCGGCGATGATGAGCTCCCTCGACTCCGGCGACCTGCGTCCGATCACCCAGCGCCAGCTGGTCGACGCGGCACGTTCGGTCCGGCCCAGCATCGGCGAGTGGATGGAGATGGCCAAGAACTACGCGTTGTACGGCAACGAGTCCGGCTCGTACGACGAGCTCGCGAGCTATCTCCGCCGCCGCCGCTGAGCCGCGGCCGAGCGGTCAGGGAGCGACGTCGAGGTCAGCGGCGTCGATGATGCGATACGCGTAGCCCTGCTCCGCGAGGAACCGCTGGCGGTTCTGGGCGAAGTCGGCGTCGACGGTGTCGCGGGAGACGACGGTGTAGAAGTGCGCCGTCTTGCCCTCCGCCTTGGGTCGCAGCAGTCGGCCGAGCCGCTGCGCCTCCTCCTGGCGGGACCCGAAGGACCCGCTCACCTGGATCGCCACCTCGGCCGAGGGCAGGTCGATGGAGAAGTTGGCGACCTTGGACACGACGAGCAGCGACAGCTCCCCGGACCGGAAGGCCTCGAAGAGTCGCTGCCGTTCCTTCACCGGTGTCTCGCCCTTGATGACGGGCGCGTCGAGCAGCTCTGCGAGCTCGTCGATCTGGTCGATGTACTGACCGATCACGAGGGTGGGTTGCCCGTGGTGCTGCTCGACGAGGCGGCGTACGACATCGATCTTGGCGTGGGTGCAGGAGGCGAGACGGTAGCGCTCCTCGGGTTCGGCGGTGGCGTAGGCGATCCGCTGCCCCTCGGGCAGGGTGACCCGGACCTCGACGCAGTCGGCGGGGGCGATCCAGCCCTGCGCCTCGATGTCCTTCCAGGGGGCGTCGTAGCGCTTGGGCCCGATGAGGGAGAAGACCTCGCCCTCGCGGCCGTCCTCGCGCACCAGCGTCGCGGTCAGTCCGATCCGCCGGCGTGCCTGGAGGTTGGCCGTCATCCGGAAGATCGGCGCGGGCAGCAGGTGGACCTCGTCGTAGACGATGAGGCCCCAGTCGCGGGCGTCGAGCAGCTCGAGGTGCGTGTAGACGCCCTTGCGCCGCGTCGTCAGCACTTGGTACGTCGCAATGGTGACCGGCCGGACCTCCTTGACGGATCCGGAGTATTCGCCGATCTCGTCCTCGGTCAGCGAGGTCCGCTTGACCAGCTCGTCCTTCCACTGGCGCGCGCTCACGGTGTTGGTGACCAGGATCAGGGTGGTGGCCTGCACCTGCGCCATGGCCGCTGCGCCGACGATGGTCTTGCCCGCGCCGCAGGGGAGCACCACCACGCCAGAGCCGCCGTGCCAGAACGACTCGACCGCTTCCTGCTGGTACTTCCGGATCGCCCACCCGTCCTCGTGCAGCGCGATCGGGTGGGCCTCCCCGTCGACGTAGCCGGCGAAGTCC
This sequence comes from Nocardioides sp., assembly GCF_035576065.1. GTDB lineage: Bacteria > Actinomycetota > Actinomycetes > Propionibacteriales > Nocardioidaceae > Nocardioides. Next base: position 24,423 of record NZ_DATLWX010000019.1, on the reverse strand, counting down.
TCGGCCGGCCACCCGAGCTTGAGCAGCGCCTGCTTGAGGTTGCCGCGCTCGCTGGCGTGCACCACCACGGAGTCGTCGTCTAGGCGCATCCCGAGCATGCCGGCGATCTTCTTGGCGCGCAGCACCTCCTCGAGGACCGGCCGGTCGGTGGAGGAGAGGACGAGGCCGTGGGTCGGGTGCTTCTCGAGGCGCAGGCGGCCGTAGCGACCCATCGTCTCGGCGATGTCGACGAGCAGTGCGTGTGGCACGGCGTAGCGGCTGAAGGTCAGCAGCGCGTCCACGACCTGTTCGGCGTCGTGGCCCGCGGCTCGCGCGTTCCAGAGCCCCAGCGGGGTCAGGCGGTAGGTGTGGATGTGCTCGGGGGAACGCTCGAGCTCGGCGAAGGGCGCGATCGCCTTGCGGGCGTCGCTGGCGAGCGGGTGGTCGATCTCCAGCAGCAGCGTCTTGTCGCTCTGGACGATCAGGGGGCCGTCATTCACCGACCCAGCCTACGGGCGGGGCCTCGGGGGCAGGCTTCTGCCTTCGAGAGCTGCGCCGACCCTTGGTCACACGTCGGCGCTCCGCATGGAAAGAGCGACCTCGCGGCATCAATCGTTCGGCCAGACGTACATGGCGCGATCGAACTCCCAACCCGCTGTAGCTTCGTCTTGTCTCCGCCAGGTGCGGTACTCGGCATACCAACCAGCGATGGGCATTCGTACCTGGCAGCGGTACTCCTCATCCACCTCGTCCCAGTGCAGATGGTCCATCCGAGTGACGTATACCCCTGGAACCGAACGTCCTGGCCCGTAGGCCCATGGTTGGTCGAGGAGCAGCGACATATCCGGGCGTGTGAGGTCCAAGCGCTCCCTGACGTCCATCGGGATGATCAAGGACGCTCGCAGGAGGGCTCGGTCCTCAACACTCATCAGGGTGGCAACGGATTGCACGCAATCGAGACCGACCCGGACAGCCGATGGAGGTTCTCCGACCAGGTCGTCGAGGTCAATCTGTTCGAAGCCTCGTTCTCGCGCCGTCTGAACCGCTGGCCCTGTCCAAGCCTGAGTTGCCATCCCTACTTCGCAAACACGTGCAGTAGACCATGGGGACAGCGCCTCACGCTCTCGCCCGCTGCGACATCTCGCCTGACCCGACGTGAGCCGTTTGCGTCCACGCTCGTCTCCACCACGACGTGATCAGCATGGCGCGTAGACCCCTTGCGACCAGCGCTGATAGGAGTCTGGAATCAACCTGTGGATATCTCGAACATGTGTTCCTATATGCCTTCTGAAGCCGTAGAATTTGGCCATGGAGATCACCCGCGACAGCCACCAGCACCCGCTGCTGGACGCCGTCGCGAACATCGCCGGTGAGCTCGACAAGGCGGCCACCTTCAACCCGACCTTTGTGCCGACCACCGACAAGGCAGTGGCCCTCCGTGAGCTCTCTGCCATCGTCACCCGGGCCCAAGGCCTGCTCGTTTCCGTGCTGGCCGTGTCCGGTGACGTCGCCGACGAGGCGGGTGCCAGGTCTGCCGGTGACTGGTATGCCGCAGCGACCCGCCTCGACCACAAGCCCGCCAAGGGCCTCGACCGCCTCGCTCGGTCCCTCGACCAGCACTACCCGCACTTGAGGGCGGCCGTCCTAGACGGGCGGGTCAACCTCGACCAGGCGCACGTCATCGCGCACGCCCTCGACGACCTCCCCGCCGACGACATCACGCTGGCGGTCCGCGAGCGGGCCGAGCTCCACCTGATCGACCTTGCTGACGACTGGGCGCCCACCCCACTGAGACGTCTCGCGCGGAAGGTCCTCGAGGTGGTCGCACCCGAGGTCAGCGACGAAGCAGAACGCAAAGCCCTCGAACGCGAGGAACAGCTCGCAGCCGAACACACGAGGCTGACGCTCACACCGCTCGGGGACCGGCACCACCCGCCTCAGCGGCCGCCTTCCAGACGCGTCCGCAGCACGGCTCCGGACGTACCTCGAAGCGTTCGCCTCTCCTCGCCGTACCGCCATCGAGTCGGACGGAGAACGCATCCCCACCCCGAGACTCCACGGCTTGGCTCTCGCCGACCTCCTGGAAGCCCTGCCTGCCGACGTCCTTCCCGCCCACGGCGGGACCGCGACCACCGTGACTGTGCACCTCGACCTCGGCCAGCTCACATCTGACCTCGCCGAGGCCGGGGTCGCGATTCTCGAGACCGGCGACGTCATCACCGCCGGCCAGGCCCGGCGCCTCGCCTGCCAGGCCAAGATCCTGCCCGCCGTCCTCGGCGGGAAGTCCGAGCTCCTCGACCTCGGGCGCGCCCGCCGGTTCCACAGCGCGGCGCAACGAAAGGCGATCAGGCTGCTACACCGTCAGTGCCAAGGAGACGGGTGCACCGTCCCGGCAGCCTGGTGCGAGACCCATCATGACCACCCGTGGAGTCAGGGCGGGAAGACCGATCTGGTCACCGCCGCCCTCCTCTGCAGCCATCACCACCATCGGGCCCACGACGCCCGCTACCTGACGCAACGACTGCCCAACGGTGACTACCGCTTCACCAGGCGCACCTAGGCCGCCGAGGATCAGTTCGAGTGATTGGTGTTCTTCGGGACGCGACCGTGCGGCTCACTCCGGTGCGCCCCGCAGGGATCGTGCCTGTTCCGCGCGCCATCAGCGGCGGGTGCGTGCGCGGCCGCGGCGCTCACTCAGTCGTCAGACGGCCACCGCTGTGAACGTGGATGTGCAAGTGCTTCGAGTCTTGATAGCGACCCAAGTTGGTAAGGACTGCGGCAGCTCCAGCGCGCTCTTCGACGTCTCGCGCGATCGCTTGGACAACGACGAAAAGTCGACGCATGAGGTCTGCGTCATCTGCTCCGACGGTGGTCAGCGAGTCCACATGCTTCTTGGGCACCACCACGATGTGTGTTTCCCAGAATGGCCGCGTGTGGTGGAAGGCGAGGACCGATTCGTCGTCGTACACCACATCCAGCGCCGATAGATCGGGTATCGCCACGTCACAATAGAAGTCGTGGCCGACGTATCCGCCGCGGATCGGACCAGTGGCCATGCGCCCACTCTATGTTGCGAGCTGATCGCAGTAAGGCGAGCGCATTGCGGGATGTGCGTGAGTTCCCAGACCTGATCGAGCATGATGGAAAGCGTGGCAGGCGCAGAAGCATCGAGTCCTGACGACATCCACGCTGCCGAGCTGGAACTTGGGGTGGCGTTCCCAGAGGACTATCGCGAGTGGCTCCTGTCGGTCAACGGCATCGAGGCGTCCTTCGGCGAGGTCTTCTTGATGTTGTACTCGCTCGAAGACGTCGTCGCCTTGACGCGAGCATCCGAGCCCGAGGAGCGCCTGCCGGGTTACGTCGCGATTGGGTCTGACGGCGGCGGCGAGTCGCTTGCGCTTGACTTCCGCCAGTCGCAATCGCCTGTGGTCATGGTCAACATGGTCTGCTCGGGCTGGCACGAAGGGCTGCCCCAGGCGGCGTCGTTCAGTGACTTCATGGCCCAACGGGACGCAGGCGAGCCGTATCGCTGGGAGGAGGGCTATCGCTGACCTCGTTCGTCGAGGCGCGGGACGCAAAGATGCTGATCCGTTGAGAGCGCCGGCATCCGGACGCGGCGGCCGGCCCGCGTAGCGTGACCTCCATGCGGGGCCGAGAGCGTCTGTCCGAACTCGACTACCTTCGCCTGGTGGAGCGACTGGCACACGAAGTGACCCACGAAGCCGCGGTGCAGGGATGGTTGGCCTTCGGTGATGAGGGCGAGCAAGCGCAGATCCCGCTCCACCGCGCCATCAACGACCTCGCGACCAACCTGCGCATGGTCCACTACGAGGGCGACGGTTGCTTGGAGCATCCTCACGCCGATGACCCCGCGTAGCGAGCGTCTGCGTTCCGAGCACCTCAGAGCTGCGTACGCGTCTAGCTCGCCGCCGCAGCCTTCTGTCGGGCGCGATAGGCAGCGACGTTGGCCCGAGATGAGCAGCGGTCCGAGCAGTAGCGCCGCGACTGGTTGGGGGAGGTGTCGACGAACACGTGGTCGCACTTCACCGCCTGACAGGTCCCGAGGCGGGTCGCCCCCAGGTCGCACACCAGGTTGGCCAGACCCATCAGCGCCTCGCTGATCAGCAGCTCGGAGACCGACGCAGCGCGGTTGGCCACGTGCATGTGGAGGTCGTCCGGGTCGTGGTCGCTGATCATCGGCGTGACCGGGTGCTGGATGAGGAGGTCGTTGAGAGTGGTGACCACCGCTCGGACGTCGCCTCGGTCCGAGGCCTCGAAGACCGGACGCAGCTGGGACTGGAAGGCCTGTAGCGCCGACAGGTCCTGCTCCGTGACCTGCGTCTGGAGCCACGAGCGCGGGGTGAGGTGGCTCAGCAGCGCGTCGACGTCGGGCAGCTCGGTGTTGAGCAGCGCCGCCGACGACTCGGCATACCGGATGAAGTCCACCTGGCCACCTTACGTTTGGGGCGATGCGAGTGGAGTGACGGTGGTGATGCGGTGTACGGCGAACAGCCGCTCGTCGTCACTACGGTGGTCGTGCGCGCTGAGCTGGCCACCCTCGAGTCGCAGCGGCTCGACGACCCGGTCGGAGCTGGCGCCGTGGTTGTCGACGTAGCCGATGACCACCGTCTCGCCGCCCTCGATGGCCTCGCGGAGCGCTGCGAGGGCACTGGAGGGGGTGGTCGCGATCGCCGGTGAGGCGGGTCGGTTGGCCTCTGCACGATCGCCGCTGCGGATGGCGGTGACGACCGAGGCGACTCCTGCCTGGGCGCGGGCCTGTGCCGCTCCTCGGGTGCGCGACGTGCGCGGCCGGCGCGCCCGGAGCAGGTCCCGGCGTGCGACCCGCACGCTGCCGTCCGGAGCCTCGACCACGGGGGCGGTCCCCAGCTCACGCAGCCTGGGCAGGAGCACGTCGAGGGGCACGGTGGAGATCAGCACCGTTGGCGCGATCCGGCGGAGACCGAGGCTGGTCGCCTTCGGGTGGTGCATCAGCTCCGTGAGGGCGGACTCGTCGTCGGCCCGCAGGAACGACTCGGCGTGCCCGACCCGGATCGTGCCGAAGGTCCTGGCGACGTCGTCGACCAGATAGGTGAGCGGCTGCGGGACCGGCGTGCGCGAGACCGAGCCGATGAAGTCGTGGACCTCCAGCGCCGACCAGCCGGCGTCGAAGGCTCGTCGCACCGACCCGTTGGTGAAGCGATAGACGGTGGCGCCACCGCGGGACTCCACGTCGGCCAGCAGGTGGAGCGTGCGAGCGAGCTCGGTCTCCAAGGGGCCCGGCGCCACGGCCGTCAGGTCAGCCTGCAGGAGCACGTGGTCGACCGGGTGCGGGAGGTGCGGGGTGATGGCGACCAGGGCGGCGTCGTGGTCGTGGGCCACGATCGCCCTGCCCGCGCTGGACAAGCCACCGGCTCCGACGAGTCCGAGCAACCCGGCCTCGTGCGCGGCGGCGGCCACGAGGTCCCGGTGGACGGACGGGCGTCGGGGACGGAGCCAGGCGACCCGCTCGACGAGGGAGGGCACGCCGGTGCCGGCCGCAAGCACCGAGCCCTCGGCCAGTCCCACGAGCTGCGCGAGCGCGAGTGACCTGGCGTCGGGCGCCATCGTGCTCGACAGGTCGGGTGCGAGGGCGTTCCACGACTTGCCTGCCGGGTCACGCGTGCCGATCAGGCTGGGCAACCGGGTGGTGTCGAGCCAGGCCAGCGCGAGGGCGACCCACCGCTCGGCGGTCGAGCCGGCGGCCCAGGTGTCGAACGAGTCGGTCGGCAACCAGACCTCGCTGCCCTCGGGATCGGTCGCCGAGGTGAGGAGGCCGGCAGCAGTAGCCACCTCGATGATCAGCCCCGCCTCGGGCAAGGAGACCTGGAGCTCGGCCGCGGCCGCCTTGAGGTCGCGGACGCCGAGTCCGCCACCGCGCAGCATGCTGGGTGGTTGCAGGCCCCAGTGGTCGAGCAGGAGCTCTGTGCGGCGTACGGCATCGAACGCTGCACCGCCTGCGGTGCGGTCGACCAGCGACTGCTCGCGTGCGGTCGTGGCGAGGGAGGGGACCTGGTCGCGTGGGGTCGTCGTGGTGTGCCCGCCCCGCAGCGCGATCCCGACCTCGCCCGGGAGCACGAGCAGGCCGCCGTCACGGGGGACGAGGAGGCGACGGGCGATGAGCTCCTCGACCGGAGTGGTGGCGTCGGCGGGCGACACCGTCCGCCTGGCTGTCCCGGTCGTGCCCTCGCCGCCGTTGGCCAGGACGTGGTCGAGCAGCGCTCGTGCCCGGGGGCTGATCGCGGCCAGCCGGCCCTCCACGGCCGGGGCCGGGTCGAGCGACATCGGCCGCAGCCCGCTCACTCCCGCGGACTCGTCGCCGCGTAGCGCGTCGGCGACGCCGCTGAGGGCACGGAGCCCGCCGGGTGACTCCCAGACGAGGGCCAGGTCCGTCAGGCGCTCGATCGCGGCTCGCGTGGCGCCGGCGTCGGCATGCACGATCTCGACGAGTTCGGCCTCGCTGGTTTGGTTTGCGACCACGAGGGCATCAAGCACTGAGAGCTCGAGCCGAGTGAGGTCGTCGAGCGCCCGGAGGACAGAGGAACGAGTTGCAGCACGCGACGCCAGCTGCGCCGAGTCATGAGGTGCAGGAGTGGCCAGATCCGGACGCATGCCGAGCAGCGCCGCGAGGCGGTCATCCGGCCAGCGGCGCAATTGGTCTGCCAGCGTCCGCGGGGGCGCCTGTTCGTTGCTCGACATCCCTTCTACGCTACTCGCCGGGCCCACGCCGTGGCTCATCGTCGACGGACACGAGGCAGGCACATGAAGCCGGTTGATCTGCACCATGGTGCCGCCTCCGAGATCGGCCACGTGCGCAAGGTCAACGAGGACTCCTTCCTGGTCGCGCCGCCGGTCTTCGTCGTCGCCGACGGCATGGGTGGCCACGCGGGCGGCGACGTCGCCAGCCGGATCGTGGTCGAGGAGTTCGGCCGGCTCGCCGAGGAGGGCTACGACCCGCGCCGTGGAGCGGAGCACGTCGCGGGGGCCTTCTCACGGGCTCAGGCCCGGATCATCGACTACGGCGAGGCGCAGCGCGGCGAGCACCCGCGCTGGCACGCGGGGACTACCTGCGTGGCCGCGGTGCTGGTCGCCGACCAGGAGGACACGTCGTGGCTGCTGGTCAACCTCGGCGACTCCCGGATCTACCGCTTCAACGGCGGGGAGCTCCACCAGGTCAGCGTGGACCACTCGGTGGTGCAGGAGCTGATCGATTCCGGCGAGATCACGGCGCTGGAGGCGACGACCCATCCCGAGCGCCATGTCATCACCCGAGCGCTCGGCAGCCCGGAGGGGGTCAGCCCCGACTTCTTCCTGCTGCCCCTGACTGCCGCGGAGCGTCTTCTGCTCTGCAGCGACGGGATCACCGGCATGATCGACGACGCGACGATCGCCGAGATCCTCGACCGCGTCCACGACCCTCGTGATGCCGCCGACGCCCTCGTGCAGGCCGCCCTCGATGCCGGTGGCGTCGACAACGCGACCGCCGTGGTCGTCGATGTGGTGGGATTGGTTCACGATGATTCCTATGACTCCGCGCGCCAGCGGGCGAGTCTCGAAGACAAGCTGGGGGCTCGACCGTGAGTGACAAGGCCGCGCACAAGAGGACCTTCGCTGCCGGCGACTGGTATGCCGTCGTGGGCGAGGACGTCACCGTGCTGGTGCCGCCGGGGGCGCGATCCCGGGTGGCTGAGCTCTGGGACATCGCGGACCGTGGCGGGTCCTTCGACGCGGTCCTCGACGGCCTCCTCGCTGGTGGCCTGAGCAGCCTCGAGGGCTTCGCGCTCGTCGGTCACGGCGAGCGCACCCGGGTGCTGGTCCGCGGCGACGTCGCTGCCACCTTCAGCACAGCCCACGGAGAGGTCGCGATGGCCCACGAGGCCGACTCGATGTGGGCCGACCGCACCCTCGACGGCGTGACGGGTGGCCGGATCACCGTGGGTGACGCCGTCCTCGAGGCCGACCTTGCCCTGGTGGCCGGCGTGGCTCGCGCCGGCGCGGTCCAGTTCGGCGAGCGGGCACTCGGGGCCGACGGGGCACAGACGCTCGAGCCAGCACACGTGGCCCCCCTGCACGAGCCGGAGCCGACCGACGAGGAGGCGCCGGAGTCGGCGCCGTGGCCCGCACAGGTGGCTGAGCCCGCACCCGTACAGCCGGACCCGGAGCCCGCACCAGCACAGCCGGACCCGGAGCCCGCACCCGCACAGCCGGACCCGGAGCCCGCACCAGCCCCCGCACCCGCACAGCCGGACCCGGAGCCCGCACCTGCCCCCGCGCCGGATCCCGCGCCTGCGACCGAGCGTGTCGACTCCGAACCGTTGTCGTTCGGCTCGCCGCTGGCCGATGACCCGGCCACGACAGGGGAGCAGCCGGCGGTGGTCGACGCCTCGCCGTACACCGCGCCCGACCACGACGGCCAGACCACCGTGGGCACCCCGGTCGAGGACTTCGCTCGACCGGTCGCTGGCGTCCCGGGACAAGAACTGGCTCCGTCGGTCGTGGCCCACCCTGTCGCCAAGCTGATGGTGTCCACCGGCGAGGTGATCGACGTGGACCGGGTGATCCTCTTCGGTCGTGCCCCCGAGGCTCGCGCCTTCGCCTCGAGCGACCAGCCGCGGCTGGTGACGGTGGCGAGCCCCCACCACGAGATCTCGTCCACGCACCTCGAGATCCGACCCGGCGCGGGCGCCGACCACGGGATGGCCGTGGTCACCGACATGGGTTCGACCAACGGCACCGTCCTGGTGCAGCCCGGCCTCCCGCCCGAGGACCTCCAGGCGGGCATGGCAGTTGCCCTGATCCCGGGGGCGATCCTGGACCTCGGCGACGGTGTGACCATCCAGACGACCAACCCGTGAGTGCAGCAGGTCAGCAGGTGAGCCACGCCCCGATTGCTGCGACGACCTATCCCGTCGCCGAGCTCGAACGGCGCTTCTACGCGTTGGCGATCGACCGGCTGCTGACCTCGCTGCTGGTGGCCCTGGCGGGCGTCGGGGGCTGGTTCCTGCTCGAGGATGCCTGGCAGGCGATGGGCGTCGCCGCGGTCGTCATGGTGGTCCTGTGGTTGGCCCTCGCGGTCCTCGTGGGGCTCACGGGCAGCACGCCCGGCAAGTTGATGACCGGCCTCCGCATCGTCCACCACGGCACCGGGACGCCGATCGGGGTCGGGCGCGCCCTGCTGCGATCGACCGTGCTGGCCCTGGCGACCCTGCCGACGTTCGCCCTGGGTCTGGTGACCCTGGCCTGGACCGCTGTCGAGGACCGCGGCCGGCAACGCCGGGGCTGGCACGACCACCTCGCCCACTCCGTGGTGGTGGACGTACGCCCCGTGGACCTGGACGTCGAAGAGGTGGACGACTCCCCTCGGCACGTCGTCAACCTGACGGCGATGCGACTCATCCCGGCGCCGCCCGTGGAGGCTCCGACTCCGTCGCGCCGTACGACCACGGAGCAGTCGGTGCGAAGGACCGTCGTCCCGCCCGACCCCCAGAACGGATCCGGCGCACACGTGCCGCAGGCTCCGCCGGCTCGACCAGTCGCCCCCCAGCCTGTCGTGCCGCCGCCGCCCACTCAGCCCCACCCACAGTCCCAGCCCCAACCCCAGTTCCAGCCCCCGCCTCCGCCTCCGCCTCCGCCTGCGCACTCGCAACGACCGCGTGCCGACGACGGTCGCACGGTCGTCCGTCCCAAGCCCGGGGTCCCGGCGGGGCCGCGATGGCGGGTCACCTTCGACAACGGCGAGACCTTCGTGGTCGAGGGCCTGGCCCTGGTGGGCCGACGACCCGAGCCGCGGTCGGGTGAGCAGGTCCACCACCTGGTGCCCCTGGCATCGGCCGACATGTCGGTCTCCAAGACGCACGCGCAGTTCGGACCGGCGACCGACGGTGTGCTGGTCGTGATGGACCGCGGGTCGACCAACGGGTCGGTCCTGATCCGCCAGGGCGTGACGAAGCCGCTGGCCCCAGGCAAGCCGGCGACCCTGGTCGAGGGCGACACCGTGTCGTTCGGTGACCGACAGATGACGGTCAGCCGCGAGTCCTGAGGCGGCTCAACGACTGATCGCGACCGGGATCCGGGTGTGCGAACCTCGGGCCCCGCGCCACACGATCCAGCCGTCGTCGAAGCGGCCGGGATTGCCGCCCCCTGTGATCGTGATGCGCACGGCCGCCGACTCGCCGGGTCCGAGGCGAAGTGCCACCGGAGTCGTCCTGACGCGGTGCCTGCCGAAGCCCAGGCTGCGGACCGAGAAGTACTCAGCGCGGGTGCCCAGGTTGGTGACCCGCCGGGTCGTCGTGCCGCCGCCCCGCATGATGATGGAGGAGACGTTGAGGTCCTCCCACGACAGGTCCTCGAGGGCGTCCCGATAGCGAGTCGGCGCGATGTCGAGGGCCAGCCCCGGCCTGGGCAGGGACGCCCTGACCCGACCCGCCCCCTGGACGAGGGTGGAGGTGTCGGCAAGCGGCCTGGCCGTGGTCGTGAGGACGGACCGGACCACCGAGGCGGACCAGTCGTCGTGCTTGGCGCGCAACAGCGCCGCCACGCCACTCGCGCGGGCACTGGCTGCAGAGGTCCCCGAGAACAACGCCCAGGCGTCGGGTACGGCGCCGAGGACGCCCTCGCCGAGAGCCACGACGTCCGGCTTGAGGAGGGTCGCGCGGTCGTCGCCCGGCGCTGACCACCGCGCCGCCTCCGAGGCATCCTTCTCGACACCGACGCCTGCGAGGCGCACCGTGGTGCGGTCGTGGCGGCGCATCCACCGAGTCAGGCGGGTCCCGTCGGCGACGGACAGCTGGACCGTCGGCACGGTGTGGAAGTCATCGCTCAGGGCACCGGGACGGTCGTTGAGCAGCACCATCGCGACCCCGTCGGCCTGGGCGACGGCCTCGGACTTGTCGACACGACCGATCCCGCCACGGAGGCAGACCACCGCACGCTCGGCGACCTGGCTGGCATCGAGGGAACCGGGCAGGCACCGGCGGGCGTCCTGGGGCTGGGCCTCGGCGGCGGCGACGTCGGAGGCGAGCACCAGCCGCACCGGTCCGAGCTGACGGCGCGAACGGCTGGCACCGGTGTAGGCGGGACCGCCGACGACCGACACCCGTCCGCGCAGCGTGTTGCCCCGGGCGGCGCCGACCGTGGTCACCCAGGGCGACGCGTGCGCGGCGAAGGCGGAGCGACCGTTGCCTGCGGCGCCGATGACGACGATGTCTGCCTCGGCCGCGCCGAGCAGCGCGCGCTCCACGGTGTCTGTCTCGGTCGGGCCCGCCACGGCCACGTTGAGGACGTCGACGCGGTCAGCGGTGGCCTGGTCGATCGCGGACACCAGGTCGGCCGTCGAACAGCCGTCGTCGGCAGGGTCGGGGGCCGCCCAACAGGCCTTGTAGGGCGCGACCTTCGCCTGGGGTGCCACGCCGCTGAAGCTCGTCATCGTCCGACCGTCCATCAGGACCGAGACGTCGGAGTTGCCGGCCGCCACCGAGGCGACCTGGGTGCCATGGCCGACGACGTCGAGCGCCGAGAGACTCTCCGACGACCGGATGCGGTCGGACCCGAAGCCCTCGACCCACCAGCCGGCACCGACGACCTTGCGGTTGCACGTGGATGCGGGCCACCCCTCGCCGGGCGCGCAGCTGCCGGCGAAACCAGCGCTTGTCGCACCCAGTCCGCGCACGTCGCTGAAGAGCGGGGAGTCGGGTGCAATGCCCGAGTCGACGATTCCGATGACGACCCCGGCGCCGCCCGCTCCCTCGGGTGCACGTCGGTCCGAGGACCGGCTGAACTGGACGTCCGAGAGGTCGACATGTCCCGCCATCGGTCGCACCGTGTTGGCCTCGACAGCGGCGACGTCGGCGTTGGTCTCCAGTGCGCTCACCTGATCGGCGGTGAGCTCGACGGCGAACCCGTTGAGGGCGGTGGTCCAGCGATAGGTCGTGGCAGGGGCGCCGATGCTGGCCAGCACAGCATCCTGGCGCGCCAGCAGCACGGCATGCGCGTCCGGGGCGCCGGTCCCCGGTGGCGTCGCCGACGTGCCTGGACCGGTCAACGTGATGAGGTGCAGCCCCGGCACCTCTTCGTCGGCGGCGAGCGCTGGCGAGCTGACGAGCGCGCTCGCTGCGAGGACCCCGGCGACCACTCCGGGCAGCATGACGCGGGCCGCTCGGTGCACGGTGCGGGTCGTCGTCACGATCGCTCCTCGGTGTGGTGCGCGGTTCGCGGGGCAGGGCCGGTCATTGTCGCTCAGTGATGCCCAACCGTCCATGGTGTCAGGCGGACCCGAGGAATCAAAGGGCTGGCCGCGGGGACCTAGGCTGTTCCGCATGTCCTCTCTTGCCCCCGCGCTCGTGGTGGGCTTCGACCTCGACATGACGTTGATCGACACCGTGCCGGGGTTCACTGCCACCCTGGAGGCTCTCGGCCTCGAGCTCGGGGTCAGCTTCCCGGTGCTCGAGCTGGCGAACAACCTGGGCCCGCCGCTCGACCTGATGCTCACCCCGCACCTCGCCCCTGAAGCCGTCGCCCCGGCGATCGACCGGTTCCGCGAGCTCTACGTGGACCACTCGATCATCCCGGTGTCCGCCCTGACCGGCGCCCACGAGGCGATCGCTGCCGTACGCCGCCACGGCGGCCGCGTCGTGGTCGTGACCGGGAAGTTCGGGCCCAACGCCCAGCGCCACGTCGACCACCTGGGCCTCGACATCGACCACCTCGAGGGCAAGGTCTGGGGCCTCGGCAAGGCCGACGTCCTGCGCAGCGAGGGCGCATCGGTCTACGTCGGCGACCACGTCCACGACGTCGACGGCGCACTTGCCGCAGGCGTCCTCAGCGTCTCGGTGCTCACCGGGGGCTCCAGTCGCGAGCAGCTCCTCGACGCCGGCACCCACGTCGTCCTCGACTCGTTGCTCGAGTTCCCCGCGTGGCTCGACGAGCACGTCCTCGACCTGCGGCTCGACGCGCTCGAGACGAGGCTGCGCCAGCTGGGCTCGGTCATGGTCGCCTTCAGCGGCGGTGCGGACAGTGCCTTGCTGCTCGCGGCCGCCGTACGCGCTCTGGGCTCCGACAAGGTCGTGGCGGCCACCGGCTACTCCGAGTCCCTTCCTGCCGTCGAGCGTGACCCGGGGCGCGACTTCGCGGCCTCGCTCGGTGTCGAGCTGCTCACGCCGCGGACCCACGAGATGGAGCGTGCGGGATACCGCGCCAACTCGGGGGAGCGCTGCTACTTCTGCAAGGCCGAGCTGATCGAGACGCTGGGGCCGCTCGCCGCCGGACGCGGCATCGACCACGTTGCCACCGGCACCAACGCCGACGACGCCGTCGCCGGGTTCCGGCCCGGCATCCGGGCCGCGGCCGAACGGGGGGCGGTCACGCCCCTGCTGGACGCCGGCCTCACCAAGGACGACGTGCGCCGCGCGTCCAGGCGCTGGGGACTGCCGACCTGGGACAAGCCGGCGGCGGCCTGCCTATCCTCGCGGATCGCCTACGGCCTGGAGGTGACGCCGCACCGGTTGGGACGGGTGGAGCGCGCGGAAGTCGCCGTACGCGCCGTCCTGGCGGAGTCCGCCATCCCGGTGCGGGACCTCCGTGTCCGAGACCTGGGCGAGCAGGCCTCGATCGAGGTGGATGCTGCGCTGCTCGACGGGCCTCTGGCACCGGGCTCGCCGAACGCTGAGGCCGTACGCCGCGCTGTGCTCGCCTCCGGGTTCGACCGCGCGGCGGTGGACCCCCGAGGCTTCCGGTCGGGCTCGCTCAACGAGGCCCCGTCCGCCGAGTAGGCCCACCGAGTGAGGTCCACCGGAGCCAATCGGTTGGCTAGGGGATGTCCGGGCGGCCTAGAGTTTGCCCGCGATCGCGAACGCCGTCGCACCGAGACGTTGTAGAAGAAGAGGTCAGACCGTGCCCACTGGCAAGGTGAAGTGGTTCGACGCCGACAAGGGATTCGGGTTCCTGTCCCAGGACAGCGGGCCGGACGTCTACCTGCACGCCGACGCGTTGCCCGACGGGATGACCACGATCAAGAACGGCACCCGCGTCGAGTTCGGGATCGCCCAGGGGCGTCGCGGTGACCAGGCACTCCAGGTCCGTGTGGTCGACGCACCGGCGTCGGTCGCTCGCAACCAACGCAACTCGCAGCGCAAGGACCCCGAGACCATGACGGCCATCGTCGAGGACCTCATCCGCCTGCTCGACGGCGTCGGCGAGACCTATCGGCACGGCCGCCACCCGGAGCCCAAGACCGCCGCACCGACGGCCAAGCTCCTGCGCGCGCTGGCCGACGAGCTCGAGCTCTGAGCGGGAGCCCGACGCTGCCTGGTCAGGCGCCGCCCGGCGACGCGCCGATCCGGGAGGGTCGGCTGAGGAAGACGTAGATCGCCCACGCTGCGAGCACGCCGCAGGCGATCCCGAGCCCCAGTCGCGGCATCAACGGCATCGCGATGCCCACGAACCCGCCGATCACCCACGCCAGCTGGAGGGTGGTGTCGGATCGCGCGAAGGCGCTGGCCTGGATGCGCTCGGGGACGTCGCGCTGGATCGTGGAGTCCAGGGACAGCTTGGCCAGCGACTGGGCGAGCCCGGCCGTCAGGCCGAGCACGATGAGCGGGACCAGGCCGTAGAAGAGGGCCGCGACGAGCACCACCACCGCGTCCGCCACCAGCGCCAGGACGACCGTCATGGCCGGGTCGATGCGTCTGAGCACCGAGCCGAGCGTGATGCCGAGTGTGTTGCCGAGGCCCGCCGCTCCGATGACGAGCCCGAGCAGGACCTCCGGTTGCCAGTCGCCGATCGGGTTGTCACGCAGCAGGAACGCCATGAACATCGTGAGGAAGCCCGACAGCCACCGTGGCCCGCAGTTGGCCCGCAGAGCGAAGGCGACAGCAGCCGGGATCCGGGTCCTGGGTCGCTTGCCGGGTGTGTCGGGGCGACGGTCCCGGGCGGCCGGCATCAGGACCAAGGTGCCCTCGCCGACGCTCGAGTCGACCCGCGCGGGCAGCCGGATCGCCCAGACGGTGGCCAGCACGAAGACCACGAACGCGTAGCGCAGGGACCAGTCCGAGCCCGCGGTCGAGGCGAGGACGGCGATCGGCGCCGACACCGCGGCACCCACCACCCCCGCCAGCGATACCCGCGCGTTGGCCTTGACCAGCGTCAGCGACGGGGGAAGCAGGCGGGGTACGGCCGCGGCCCGCGTCACGCCGTACGCCTTGGAAGCCACCAGGCAGCCCAGGGCGGCGGGGAACAACCACCGGGACTCGGTGGCGACGGCGGTGGCCAGCACCCAGCAGAGGAACGCTCGAGTGGCCATCGTGGAGCCGATGGCCCACCTGCGTCCGTGGCTGAAGCGGTCCAGGAATGGGCCGATCAGGGGCGCGACGATCGCGAACGGCAGCATCGTCAGGCCGAGGAAGAGCGCCACCTGACCACGGGCCTCGCCGGTCGGGACCTGGAAGAAGAGGGTCCCGGCGAGCGAGATCGCGATGGCTGCGTCACCGGCCGCGTTGATGGCGTGGAGTCCGATCAAGCGGGAGAGGCCGGAGTCGCCTGCCCCCTCGGCCCGGGCGGCTCGCACGGCCTGGTGCACGGTGTAGCGACCGGCCCGTCCCGTGACGCGCGTCGCGCCGGACACCCCGCGACCGACGCCGCGGCCGGCGGCCTTGGCTCCCCGACCCGCGCCACGACCGGCAGCCCGCACGCCACGGCCGGCGCCGGTCAGCCGGTCGCGCGCATGGGTGGCACTCGGCGGACGCTCGGAGGTCATGGGTCAATCCTGCCGTGTGGGTGGGCCCAGGGCGCGCAGCAGGGCGGCTCCGGTCGCGCCGGATGTGAGGGCGACCTGACAACGGCCACTCGGGTTTGTGATGATGGCGGTGTGATCGACGCAGCGCAGACCTCGCCCGACCCCGTCCTGGCCGGGGCAGCCGATCTCGCGCGCGCCGCCGCGCTCGACCTGGCGGGTGCCGCCGACGTGGGCGCTCACCTCGGTGTCGAGGGCGAGGGTGAGCTCGTCGCCACCCATCTCTTCGCCTGCACCCGACTCGGCTACCTCGGGTGGCGCTGGTCGGTGACCCTGAGCCGCGCGGCCGACTCGGACGTGCCGACCGTCAACGAGGCCGTGCTGCTGCCCGGCGAGGAAGCCATCGTGGCGCCGTCGTGGGTGCCCTACAAGGAGCGGCTCCAGCCGGGTGACCTCTCGCCCGGCGACCTGCTCCCGGTCGAGGACGAGGACCCTCGCCTGGTCCCGACCTACTCGTTCGGCGACGATCCGCTCGACAGCGACGCCAAGGCGCAGGTGCGCCAGGTCGCCCAGGACCTCGGCCTCGGTCGCGTCCGCACCCTCTCGACGGAGGGCACCGACATGGCGGCCGAACGCTGGTACGACGGCGACGGTGGCCCCGAGTCTCCCTTGGCGAAGAACGCGCCTGAGTCCTGCTGGTCGTGCGGCTTCCTGGTGCGCATCTCCGGCCACCTCGCCGACACGTTCGGTGTCTGCGCCAACGGCAACGCCAACGACGACGGCCGGGTCGTGTCCTTCGACCACGGCTGCGGGGCGCACTCCGAGGTCAAGCTTGCTCGCAAGCAGCAGCCCATCCCGGTCCCCGACCACGCCTTCGACACGCTGACCGACGACGAGTTCGTGTCGCTCTAGGCCTGTTCTGCGGCAGCCGCGGAGAGCACCCAGACGGCGTACTCGTCGTTGGGCGGGTGCAGCTCATAGCTCCCGAACCGTGAGTCGACCCTGAGTCCTGCCGCCTCGACGTCCGCGACGAACTCGTCAGCCGGGTAGACCCGGCTGCCGTTCCTGGTGCCGTGCAGGTGGAACCCGGCCAGCACGCGTCCGCCCGGGGCCAGGAGGGACCTCAGGTGGGCGAGCACGTCGCGCTCGGTGTCCTGACCGAGGTAGATGAGCACGTTGCCGATGAGCAGGACCAGGTCGAAGCCGGGGAGCTCCGGGATGTCCAGCGCCTGATGGGACAAGACCTCGAGATCGGGGTACGTCGCCCGCGACTGCTCACGAAGAGCCGCGTCCGGCTCGGTGGCGACGACGTCGTGACCCCGGGCCGCCAGCGCGGCCGCGACCCGGCCCATGCCGGAGCCCACGTCCAGGATGCGGGCACCACGGGGGGCCATCGCGTCGGCGAGCCGGGCCTCCCCGTCGATGTCGGAGCCGTCGGCGACCCGCGTCGCGAAGCTCTCGGCATAGGCGCGGTTGCGTTCACCGGCGAGCTCCCACCGGGTCGGTGGCAGCGTCACGCGGCTTCGCGCTCGGCGCGGGCCTTGCGGCGGCGCCGGCAGTACTCGACCCCGAAGAGGCCGATGCCGAACCCGGCCAGGCAGGTCCACAGCCACCACGTCCGCCCGCTGTCCTCGAGGGCGCCGTAGAAGGGCAGCAGGGCGAGGAAGGCGACCAGCCAGATGGCGGCGCCGACCTCGCTGGTGCGCACCCCGTCGACATCCAACGGCTCGACGTTGGCGACGATGTAGGTCCGGTTGCCGATCGCGTGCTGGGTCGTCTGGTCGTCCCTCAGCTCCATGCCGCCACGCTACCCGTCTGGTCCGGTCGGCTCCACCGAAGACCCGCGGGTCCGAAATCTGTCACAATCACGCGCGTGACGAACAAGACCACTGCCCCCACGTCCTCGACCCACGGCGGCATCGACGGGTTCTTTAAGATCAGCGAGCGGGGTTCCACCCCGGCGCGCGAGATCCGCGGCGGGGTGGTGACCTTCCTGACGATGGCCTACATCATCGTCCTCAACCCGATCATCCTGCTCCAGGGCAAGGACATGAACGGCGACGTCCTCGGCACCTTCCCGCAGATCGCCGCAGCCACGGCCCTCGTCGCAGGTCTGCTGACGATCCTGATGGGCGTGGTGGCCAACTACCCGCTCGCCCTTGCCACGGGTCTCGGCCTCAACGCCTTCGTCACCTTCTCGGTCGCCAGTCAGATGACGTGGGCCGACGCGATGGGCCTCGTCGTCATCGAGGGCCTCATCATCCTGCTGCTCGTGCTCACCGGCTTCCGCGAGGCGGTCTTCCACGCCGTGCCGGCGCAGCTCAAGATCGCCATCTCGGTCGGGATCGGGCTGTTCATCGCCCTCATCGGTCTCGTCGACGCAGGTTTCGTACGCCGCACCGGAGTCGGGCCCGTCCCCGTCGAGCTCGGGATCGCCGGCCAGCTCGCCGGCTGGCCGACCCTCGTCTTCGTGTTCGGGCTGGTCCTCGTCATCGCCCTCTACGCGCGCCATGTCAAGGGCGCCATCCTGATCTCGATCGTCGTCACCACCATCGTGGCGATCATCGTGGAGAAGCTCGCCCAGGTCGGCCCGACGTTCACCGAGGACGGTGTCAATCCCAAGGGCTGGAACCTCAACGTCCCCGCACTCCCCGACCAGGTCGCCGACGTCCCCGACTTCAGCCTTCTCGGCAACTTCGACCTGCTGGGCTCCTGGGAGAACGCCGGCGTCGTCACCGTCGTGCTGCTCGTCTTCACCCTGCTGCTGGCCGACTTCTTCGACACCATGGGCACGATGACTGCGATCGGCGCCGAGGCGGGTCTGCTCGACAAGGACGGCAACCCCCCCAACACCAAGCGCATCCTGATCGTCGACTCCATCGCCGCGGCGGCGGGCGGCGCCGCCAGCGTCTCCAGCAACACGTCGTACATCGAGAGCGCCGCCGGCGTCGGTGAAGGCGCGCGCACCGGTCTCGCCTCGGTCGTCACCGGCGTGCTGTTCCTGCTGACCACCTTGCTCGCACCGCTGGTCGTGATCGTCCCCAACGAGGCGGCGGTCCCGGCCCTCGTGCTGGTCGGCTTCCTGATGATGCAGCAGGTGCGCGGCATCGACTGGGACGACCTCGAGATCGCCATCCCGGCTTTCCTGACGATCGTGCTGATGCCGTTCACCTACTCGATCTCGGCGGGCATCGGCGCCGGGTTCATCGCCTACGTGCTGATCAAGGTCGTGCGCGGCAAGGTTCGCGACGTCCACGTCCTCATGTGGGTGGTGGCGGCGATGTTCGTCCTCTACTTCGCTATCAGCCCCATCTCCCGCCTGCTGACCAGTTGAGCTGACACCCCGGACGACACGATCCCGCCACCCTGAGGGTGACGGGATCGTGGTGTCCTGTGGTTGCGGAGCGGTCAGGCACCGGCTCCGGGCAGTCGCACGGGCAGCTTGGCGCCCTTCTTCTGCGCGTCCAGCGCGAGGAAGTAGGTCAGTGCCAGCGACAGCGGGAGAGCGAGCCACAACCCGAAGCCGGGGCCGGCGTCGACACCGTCCACCCCGCTCCCGCTCGTCAGCCCGTCGATCAGCGCGATGAGCGTCAGGACCACGATGGCCGCGCCCGCAGCGGGCAGGACGATGGGCGGCACGGGCAGCGTCTGCTTGGCGAACACCTCGTAGGCCTTCAGGCCCAGGACGGCGAGCACGAGCAGCTGGATCAACACCCACCATTCGTTCCAGCCGTTGAAGGACGACGACCCACCGTCGAAGCCGAGGACCTCGACGCTGACGGTGTACCAGGGCAGGAAGCTGCAGACGAGCAGCGCGAAGGCGAGCCCCAGGACGATCCAGTCGCTGCGCTCGACCGAGGAGGCGTCGAAGGAGCCGGTGGGGCCGTGGGGCTTCGCGGCAGACCCGCTGGCAGGCGTGGGTTCGGGCTCACCGGTCGGCGAGTGATCAGGGGACGGGTCTTGCGGGGACATGGGGCCTCCATGCTGGTAGGTACGAAACGCTTCACCCTAGTGATTTCGCAGCGCACAGGTGGGAATGCTTAGCGGGGCTAACGAGTTACGGTCAGTGACATGCCGACCACAGAAGCAGTTGTACGCACCAACGCGGGCCTCGCCGCCGAGCTCCGGGTCGGTGTCATGCGCCTGCGCCGGCGCCTCGCGCTGGAACGGCACCCCGAGAACGACCTGAGCCTCGGCCAGATGGCCGTGCTCGGTTTGCTGCTCCGTCGAGGCGAGCTGACCATCGGCGAGCTCGCACGTCTCGAGCGCGTCCAGCCGCCCTCGATGACGCGCACGGTGTCGTGCCTCGAGCAGCTGGGCCACGTCGCCCGCGGCCCCCACGAGACCGACGGACGCGTGGTCGTCGTCACTCTGACCGAGCGCGGTCGTGAGGTGGTCCTTGCCGACCGCTCGCGCCGGGACGCCTGGCTGGCGGTCCAGCTCGCCCACCTGACCCCCGACGAGCGCGCCACCCTGCGCCGCGCCGCCCCCATCCTCGATCGCCTGTCCCAGGCCGACTGAACCCAGGAGCACTGACCAAGACTTGAGTCCGACCTTCCGCTCGCTGCGCAACCCCAACTACCGCCTGTACGCCGCAGGCGGGCTCGTGTCCAACACGGGCACGTGGATGCAGCGCGTCGCCCAGGACTGGCTGGTGCTCCAGCTCACTGCCAACTCCGGCTCGGCCCTGGGCATCACCACCGGGCTCCAGTTCCTGCCGTTCCTGCTGCTCGGTCCGTTCTCCGGGCTCATCGCCGACCGGGTGCCCAAGCAGCGACTGCTCCAGCTCACCAACCTCGGCATGGCCGTCCCGGCCGGCATCCTGGGGGTGCTCGCCGTGACCGGGTCGGCGCAGATCTGGCACGTCTACGTCCTCGCGTTCACCCTCGGTGTCGCCGCCGCCTTCGACGCCCCGGCCCGGCAGTCGTTCGTCTCCGAGATCGTCGACACCGACGACCTCACCAACGCCGTGGGACTCAACTCGGCCAGCTTCAACGCCGCCCGCCTGGTCGGACCCGCTGTCGCTGGCCTGCTGATCGCGGCCTTCGGTGGGGGAGCCGTGGCGACGGGGTGGGTGATCCTGCTCAACGCGGTCTCCTACGCCGCGCCGATCCTGACGCTGCGGGGCATGGACTCCAGTCGCCTGGACTCCCCGGCGCTGACCCATCGCGGCCCGGGCGCGATCCGGGAAGGCTTCGCCTACGTGCGAGCCAGGCCCGACCTGCTGCTGATCCTCGCGATCGTGTTCAGCGCAGGGACCTTCGGCCTCAACTTCCAGATGACGAGCGCCCTGATGGCCACCGAGATCTTCGACAAGGGCCCGCGGGAGTACGGCCTCCTTGGCTCCTTCCTGGCGGTCGGCTCGCTCAGCGGCGCCCTGCTGGCCGCCCGACGCGAGCACGTCCGGCAACGACTCGTGATCATCTCCGGGCTGGTCTTCGGTGCCCTGGTGGCGATCTCGGGGCTGATGCCGTCCTACCTGACCTTCGCGCTGGTGACGCCCTTGATCGGCATCTCGGCGCTGACCCTGATCACCAGCGCCAACGCCTACATGCAGCTCAACACCGATGCCGGGGTCCGCGGCCGGGTGATGGCGCTCTACATGATGATCTTCATGGGGGGCACGCCCGTCGGGGCGCCCGTCATCGGTTGGATCGGTGAGGCCTTCGGTGCCCGCTGGACCCTGGTCCTCGGCGGCCTCCTCACGATCGCGGGGATCGCCCTGGCGAGCCTGCTGTTCGCCCGGGCCCGTGGGGTGACCTTCGCGCAGCTCTATCCACATCCGTCCGCGCAGGAGACCCCGGTGTGAGCGAGCGGGTGGCTGCTGTCTCGGCGTTTTGACCGTCCGTGGGCCCCCCGGTAGATTGACTCCTCGTGTTTGGCCTGCCTTCAGGCCTGCCCCGAAACCAGCCAGACACAGACCTGCGCAGTGCGCAGTCGGGCACCACCACCTCACGGAGGATGTTCCCGAAGACCCCGCCTCGACAGAGCGTCGTTGCGAGAGATCACAGAAAAGAAAGGGAACCACTCGGTGCCCACCATCAATCAGTTGGTCCGCAAGGGCCGCCAGGACAAGGTGTCCAAGAGCAAGACGCCTGCCCTCAAGGGATCCCCGCAGCGCCGCGGCGTCTGCACCCGGGTCTACACGACCACCCCGAAGAAGCCGAACTCCGCCCTCCGCAAGGTCGCCCGCGTGCGACTCAGCAGCGGCGTCGAGGTCACGGCCTACATCCCGGGCGTCGGTCACAACCTGCAGGAGCACTCGATCGTGCTCGTGCGCGGCGGCCGGGTGAAGGACCTTCCCGGTGTCCGCTACAAGATCATTCGCGGCACGCTCGACACCCAGGGTGTCAAGAACCGCAAGCAGGCCCGCAGCCTCTACGGCGCGAAGAAGGAGAAGTAATGCCTCGCAAGGGTCCCGCTCCCAAGCGCCCCCTCGTCGTCGACCCCGTCTACGGCTCGCAGGTCGTCACCCAGCTCGTGAGCAAGGTCCTCCAGGACGGCAAGAAGGCTGTTGCCCAGCGCATCGTCTACACCGCCCTCGAAGGCTGCCGCGAGAAGACCGGCAGCGACCCGGTCGTCACGCTCAAGCGCGCTCTCGACAACGTCAAGCCGGCCATCGAGGTCAAGTCCCGCCGTGTCGGTGGGGCGACCTACCAGGTCCCGGTCGAGGTCAAGACCAACCGTCAGACCACGCTCGCCCTGCGCTGGCTCGTCGGCTACGCCGCGGACCGTCGTGAGAAGACGATGGCCGACCGCCTCATGAACGAGATCCTGGACGCCTCCAACGGCCTCGGTGCCGCTGTGAAGAAGCGTGAGGACACGCACAAGATGGCCGAGTCCAACAAGGCCTTCGCCCACTACCGCTGGTGATCGTGTGCGGCGTACGCCGACGGCTTGCCCGTCGCCGTACGCCGCCGATCTCCGACAAACTCGCGCCCCATCAATCATTCGCAAGGGACTGAGACACCAACGTGGCTGTCGACATCACCACCGACCTCAACAAGGTCCGCAACATCGGCATCATGGCGCACATCGACGCCGGCAAGACCACCACGACAGAGCGCATCCTGTACTACACGGGCCGTATCCACCGCACCGGCGAAGTGCATGAGGGCGGCGCGACCATGGACTGGATGGTCCAGGAGCAGGAGCGCGGCATCACCATCACCTCTGCAGCCACCACGGCGCATTGGGATGGCCACACCATCAATATCATCGACACCCCCGGCCACGTGGACTTCACCGTCGAGGTGGAGCGTTCACTTCGCGTGCTCGACGGATCCGTGGCATTGTTCGACTCCGTGTCCGGCGTCGAGCCGCAGTCGGAGACCGTATGGCGCCAGGCGGACAAGTACAACGTCCCGCGGATTGCCTTTGTCAACAAGATGGATCGCATGGGCGCCGACTACTACATGTCGATGCAGACCATGCGCGATCGCCTTGGGGCCAACCCCATTGCCATCCAGCTGCCGTGGGGCGCCGAGGACCAGTACCAGGGCCTCGTCGACCTCGTGAAGATGGTTGCCATCCACTACAACGATGATGATGGAACCGAATTCGAAGAGGTCGCGATCCCCGACGACCTCGCCGAGCTCGCAGCCGAGTACCGCGAAAAGCTGCTCGAGGAAGTATCTACGCACGACGAAGCCATCATGGAGCTGTACCTGAGCGGCGAGGAGATCCCCGTCGACCAGCTGAAGGCCGCCATCCGCGTCGGTACCATTGCTAACGCCTTCAACCCGGTGCTGTGCGGATCCGCCTTCAAGAACAAGGGCGTGCAACCGCTGCTGGATGCGGTCATCGACTACATGCCATCGCCACTCGACGTGCCCGCGATCAAGGGAACCCACCCCAAGACAGGCGAGCCCGTCGAGCGCCGCGCCGACGAGGACGAGCCCTTCTCCGCCCTGGCATTCAAGGTCATGACCGACCCGCATGTCGGCAAGCTCACCTATTTCCGTGTCTACTCCGGCAAGATCACCGCAGGTACCCAGGTCATCAACGTGACCAAGGGCAAGCAGGAACGCATCGGGCGCATCCTCCAGATGCATGCCAACACGCGCGAGGAGCGCGAGGGCATAGCGGCCGGCGAGATCGCCGCGGCAGTTGGCCTCAAGGACACGACCACCGGCGACACGCTCTGTCTCAAGGACAATCAGGTCCTCCTCGAGCAGATGGTGTTCCCCGAGCCGGTGATCAACGTGGCGATCGAGCCGAAGACCAAGTCGGACCAGGACAAGCTCGGGGCCGCCCTCGCGAAGCTCGCCGAGGAGGACCCGACCTTCCGGACCTTCACGGACGAGGAGACAGGGCAGACGATCATCGCCGGCATGGGCGAACTGCACCTCGAGATCATCGTTGACCGGCTCCAGCGCGAGTTCCGCGTCGAGGCGAACGTCGGTAAACCGCAGGTGGCATACCGGGAGACGATCAAGAAGCGCGTCGAGAAGGTCGAGGGCAAGTTCGTTCGACAGACCGGTGGTTCCGGCCAGTTCGGCGTCGTCCAGCTCAACGTCGAGCCGAACGAGCCCGGGAAGGGCTTCGAGTTCCAGAACAAGATCACCGGCGGCTCGATTCCCCGCGAATACATCCCCTCCATCGAGCCTGGAATCAAGGGCGCAATGGAGAGCGGCGTGATGGCCGGATACCCCATGGTGGATGTGCGCGTCGAACTCACCGAC
>NZ_DATLWX010000018.1:0-183886 GCF_035576065.1 Nocardioides sp. | reverse complement strand
TCGACCACTCCAGGCGCATGACGACGAACCGTAGAGACCTCGGACCACGACACGCCAGTGGGTGTCGGGACTACTTGGCGGCTAGGCAGCTTCGTCCGTGGCTACGTTGCCCCTGGGGACAGCTTCGGGAGATCCGGGCCTGGTACGGCACGAACGGTGGCGGCCGCAGTCGGTTCGGGATCGTGCTGTACGGCAACAGCACGGGTGCCGGCGCCGCGGAGGTCGCGGGGACCTGGGCGGTCACCGCACCCTGATCCACTGGCTGGGTCTGCCCGCGAACCTACGGCGGGCGTCCAAGCCGCCTACTGAGCCTGGCTGACGCTGGACATGTTGAAGTCGGGGATCCGCAGTGCCGGCGTCGCCGTACGCGAGAAGTAGTCGTCGCCCCACTCGCGGCTGAAGCTCGGCACCGCCTCGCTGGCTTGCGAGAAGCGGTTCAGCAGGTCGATGGGGCTCTCGTTCCAGCGGAAGTTGTTGACCGCGCCGACGATCTCCCCGCCCTCGACGAGGTAGACGCCGTCACGCGTCAGGCCGGTCAGCAGCATCGTCTGCGGATCGACCTCGCGGATGTACCACAGGCAGGTGAGGAGCAGGCCCTTCTCCATGCCGGCCACGAGGTCCTGCTCCGAGCCGCGAGCGCCGTCGACCTCGAGGACCAGGTTGTCGACCATCGGGGTGACCGGCTGCTCAGTCAGGGTCGCAGAGTGTCGGGTCTGGAGCAGGGCCGCGAGCCGCCCGTCGGTGACCCAGTCGGTGCGACCGAGCTCCAGGCCGTTGTCGAAGACCGATTCGGTGTTGTCGGAGGCGCCGGCGACGTTGAAGGGCGCGCACTCGAGGCCCGCGTAGGCGGGGTCGGAGTAGAGATGGACGCCGGCTCGCGCGAGCTGCTCACCGATCCGGGTGCCCCCGCCGCGCTTGCTGTAGACGGACTCGCCCTCGTTGGCCACCCGGGCGCCGGCGCCCCAGTAGGCGTCGATCATCAGGTCGGCCACGGAGCTGGGCGGCAGGATCGTGTCGTATCGCCCGGCGGGGAGCTCGACCTGGCGCTCGGCCCAGGCGAGCCGCTGCTTCACCTTCTCGGCCATCGACGAGGCGTCCACGTCGAGGAAGTCGCGGGTCGCGCCACCCACCCAGGCGCTGCGGGACAGGCCTGCGTCCTTGCCGGTGCACGCGTAGTGGCCGGTGGGTTGCACGTGGCGGAGCCGAAGGCCTCGGGAGGACCCGAGGTAGGTGGTGACCACGTCGTGGTTGACGAAGCCGTACAGGACGCGGTCCTCAGCGGTCGCCGCGCGGAACGCCTCGCCCAGGGCGGGAGCAAACGCGTCGTAGACCCTGATGTCGGTCCGCTCGGGTGCGGCGTCCCAGTCAGGACTGACGCGGTCGCCGAGCAGCTCGGCGGCGTCCTCGGCGGCGGCGGCCGACCGGGCTGCAGCGTCGGCGGCCTCGACGAGCGCGCTCACCTGCTCAAGTGTGCTGGCGCTCCCTGCCGAGGTCCCCACCGCGACGCCGTCACCAGCGGCGACGAAGGAGATGGCCGTCACGTCGACACCCACCATCACCCCGTTGGTCGTCAGGGTGTTGTTGGCCCAGCGGAGATTGGCACTGGAGGTGTCGCGGACGATCACGATGGAGTCGTCGGCGCTGGACGCGGCCAGCGCGCGCTCGACGAGCTGCTGGGGGGTGGTCGTGGACATCAGTGGCCTGCCTCGTCGGTCGTGTTGAGGATGCATACGCCGCGGAACAGCGCGGTCGGCGCACCATGGCTGACGGCCGCGACCTGCCCCGGCTGGGCCTTGCCGCAGTTGAACGCACCGTGCAGTTGCCAGGTGTCGAGGCCCCCGACCGCCTCCATGGAGTTCCAGAAGTCCGTGGTCGTCGCCTGGTAGGCCACGTCGCGGAGCTGGCCGTCGAGCTGGCCGTCGGTGATCTTGAAGAACCGCTGACCGGTGAACTGGAAGTTGAAGCGCTGCATGTCGATGCTCCACGACTTGTCGCCCATGATGTAGATCCCGCGCTCCACGCGGCTGATCAGCTCATCGGTGCTCGGCCCGTCGGGCGCCGGTTGCAGGGAGACGTTGGCCATCCGCTGGATCGGGATGTGGCCCGGCGAGTCGGCGTACGCACACCCGTTGGAGCGGCCGTCATGGAGCTCCGGCTTCATGTGGCCCATCGACCGGTCGAGCTGGTAGCCGACGAGCACGCCGTCCTTGACGATGTCCCAGTCACGGGTCTGGACGCCCTCGTCGTCGTAGCCGACGGTGGCGAGACCGTGCCGCTGGGTGCGGTCGCCGGTGACGTTCATGATCCCGGAGCCGTACTGCAGGGTGCCGAGCTTGTCGTAGGTCGCGAACGACGTGCCGGCGTAGTTGGCCTCGTAGCCCAGCGCCCGATCGAGCTCGGTGGCGTGGCCGATCGACTCGTGGATGGTCAGCCACAGGTTGGAGGGGTGGATGACGAGGTCGTACGCACCGGCCTCGACGCCCGGGGCAGCGAGCTTGGCCGCCAGCAGCTCGGGCACCTCGGCGAGCTCGGAGTCCCAGTCGTAGGCACCGTCGGTCAGGTATTCCCAGCCACGACCGACGGGTGGGGCGATGGAGGCCATCGAGTCGAACACCCCCGTGGCGTCGTCGGCTCCCGTCGCCTCGAACCCGGGCTGCAGCCGGACGCGCTGCTGGGTCGTGCGCGTGCCGGCGAGGTCGGCGTAGTACTTGTTCTCCTGCACCTGCTGGAGCGAGGCCGTCGCATGGCCGACCACGGCGTGCTCCCGCAGCCGGTTGGACCAGTCGATCAGCACGGCCGCCTTCTCGGCGGTGGCCACCTCGAGGGGGTTCACGTCGTACGAGGAGACCCACGTGACGTCGTCGTAGACGGGCTCGGGTGCCAGCTGGACCGGGAGCGTCGTCATGGCGGCGGCCACTTCTGCCACGCCGATGGCGGTCTCCGCGACGCGCCGAGCCTCCTCCGGGGTCAGGACCACTCCCGACGCGAAACCCCAGGCGCCGCGGTGGATCACCCGCACCGCGAAGCCGAGGTCCTCGGCGTCGCTCGCCGTCTGGAGGACGCCGTCGCGAACACCGAGGTATTGATAGCGGACACGCTCGAACCGGAAGTCGGCATGGGTGGCGCCGAGCTCCGCAGCACGGGCCAGGGCCACGTCGCCGAGACTCCGGTAGGGCAGCTCAGCGAAGGTCGCATCGATCATGAGTCGAACCTTACGCAGTCGTTAGGGTGGCGCTCATGACGACACCGGCCTGGCTGGGCATCGGCGCACAGCGTTCCGGGACGACGTGGTTCACCGACCTGCTGACACA
The DNA here is from genome assembly GCF_035576065.1 of Nocardioides sp. Taxonomy (GTDB): domain Bacteria; phylum Actinomycetota; class Actinomycetes; order Propionibacteriales; family Nocardioidaceae; genus Nocardioides. The sequence goes on along the minus strand of NZ_DATLWX010000018.1, from coordinate 180,575 downwards.
GCATCCTGCGGTCGGGTTGGGGACCAACGGCAAGAAGGAGCAGCACCTGCTCCACAAGGTCGGGGACGGCGTCGAGCCCGAGGCGGCGTACCTCGATCTGTTCCCTGCCGACGGGATCAGCCGGGGGGACTGGACGCCGCAGTACCTCCGTCACGCGTCGGCACCGGCAACGGCGGCACGCCTGCTGGGCCCGGACGTGCCCGTGCTGGTGCTGCTGCGCGACCCGGTCGACCGCTTCGTCTCGGCGTTGCGGCTGGCGGCCACGCGCGCCACCTCGCCGTGGCCCTACCCGGTGCCGATGACGGTGCAGACCTTCAGCGGCTTCTACGCCGACCAGTTGGCGATGTGGGCGCACCACGTGGGGCGCTCGCGGCTGCACGTCATGGTCTACGAAGCGGTGCGGGCCGACCCGCAGCGTGCCGTGGACGAGGTGTGGGCCCGGCTCGGGGTCAGCCCCGTCCCGCTGCGGGACGTAGACCGTCCATCTCGGTCGAGCAGCCAGGCCTCATGGACGCCGCCCGAAGGCCTGCTCGACTCTCTCGGGGTGCTCTACCGGCCACAGGTGCGTCGGCTGGCCGACGACTGGGGGCTGGACGTCTCGCTCTGGTCGACGCAGCCGTGAGGGTCAGCCCACGCGCACGCTGAGGTGGGACCCGCCCCGGCCCTTGGTCACGCGCAGTTGACCGGGAATGCGGGTCTGCATCTCCGCGACGTGGCTGACCACCCCCACGATCCGACCGCCGTCGCGCAGGCCGTCGAGGGTGTCCATCACGTCGTCGAGGGTGTCGGCGTCGAGGGATCCGAAGCCCTCGTCGACGAACAGGGTGTCCAGGTCGGCTCCGCCGGCCTCTTGGGTGATGACGTCGGCGAGACCGAGGGCCAGTGCCAGCGAGACGACGAACGTCTCGCCGCCCGACAGGGTGGCCGGGTCGCGGGCCTCTCCCGACCAGTCGTCGCGCACGAGCAGGCTCAGTCCGCCCCGCGTCTCGCCGGCGCCTCGCTTGCCGGTGTGCTCGAGGGAGTAACGCTGGTCGCTCATGCCGGCCAGGCGCTCGTTGGCGGCGGCGACGACCTGGGTGAGCCGGTGGGCCAGGACATAGGCCGACAGGCGCATCTGCAGGGCGTTGTCGGGGGACTTGCCCTCGGCGAAGTGCGCCAGTCGGGCTGTCAGCTCCAGCTCGTCGCGGACCGGCGACCAACGCGCGAGCTCTGCGGCGGTCTGGTCGCCCAACGTGCACAGTCGGGTATGGCGACGCGCAGCCTCGTCGTGCCGGGCGTGCGTGCTTCGAGCCCGGACCTCGGCCGCAGCGTGCTCGTCGGCCAGTCCGTCGACGTCGGGCCGGGGGAGCGCAGCCGCCGCTTGCTGCTCGGGATCGTCCAGGACCGAACGCGCCGACCGCTGCGCCTCGTCGATCGCTGCGAGCCGGGCAGCCAGGGTCTCTCGCTCAACCTTCGCCAGGCGGGCCGACCGGGCCTCCGCGGCTGACTCGAATCCGGCGCCCATGGCGGCGGCGGCCAGGGCGCGCTGTGCCTTGGCGAGATCTCGCTCGGCCATCGTGACGAGCTCCTTGGCCGCGCACAGGCGTGCGGCGGCGTCGTGCTGGCGGGTGCGCAGCCGAACGAGCTCGGCAACCGTGGCACACCCGGTGCCGGCCAGCACCTCGTCCATCCGGTCGCGCAGGCGCTGCCGCTCGGCACGGTGCAGCTCGAGTCGGGACTCGAGGTCGGCACATCGCTGGATGAGGAGCTCATGGGTTGATCGCAGCTCGTCATCGGCGAGGCGCATCCGGGTGACGGCCGTGCGCAGGTCGACGCACTGCGCCGCCGCGGCAGCGTCCTGGTCGTGCGAGCGCTGCAGATCCGCCAGAGCCTGGGTCGCCTCTGCTGCCGACTGCCCGTCCGCGAGGGTCAGGAGTCGTGTGTGACGTGACTGCGACTCCCGCAGCTGGTCGTCGAGGACGACCAGCACAGCCTCGGCATCGTCGAGCACCTTGCGGGCAGCGCGCTCATCGGCGCCGTCGGGGGTGCCGGCAGTCGACACGGCCAGGGCTGGGTGCTCGTGCGAGCCACACACCGGGCAGCAGGCACCCACGGCGATCGCCCCGGCGATCTCGGCGGCCATGCCGTCGAGGCGTGCCTCGCGAATCGCGAGCCACGTCTCCTTGAGGTCGGCCACCAGCTCGCGCGCCGCCTCTCGGTCGAGGTGCGTCTGCTCGAGGGCAGACGTCACCTCGGTCAGGGCGACCGCCGCCTCCGCTCGCTGACGGGCGGCCGCTAGCGACGCGAGGGACGCGGGCAAGCGGTGCTGGGCAGCATCGGCCTCGGCGAGCTCCGCCTCGGCGGTCCGGAGTCGGGCAGGCGCGGTCTGCCGCTCACCGCTCGCTCGGGAGGCATCAGCCCGGGCTCGGGTCAGGTGCGCGGAGGTCTCCTCGCACGACCGGGACACCTCCACCAGTCGCTCGGCATCGGGGCGCGCGGCGTTGGCCACCTCGAGCCTGCGCCCCGTCGCGTCCAGGAGTCGCGGCAGGTCGTCGCTCTGAGGTGCGCTGGGGTGGTCTCCGGCGACCTCCGACCAAGCTGCCGTGACTGCCGCCGCCTTGCGTCCCAGCTCGGCCAATCGGGCCGCATCCTCCTCCACGGTCGCCTCGAGCTCGCGGAGCGGCTCTGCACGATCCGCGCGCCGGGAGCGGCTGCGCAGCTGGGCCAGGGCGTCGTCGTCGTGCTCGGCGAGGACCGCCGCCGCTGCGGCGTGTGCAGCCTGGCGGTCAGCCAAGGACCGACCATCGGCCAGGGCAGCGGAGGAACGGTCGACGGACTCATCGGCCTGCGCGCGTGCGGCGGCAGTTGCCACGACGTCCTGCTCCGCCGCTGTGAGCAGCTTTTCCACCCAGCCGGTGACGGCGTCGTCGGACGCCTCGAGCGACAGATCGGCGACGGACCAGTCGGTGGGCAAGGGCTGGTCGGCGGTCTCGCTGAGCCGACTCACCAGCTGCGCGACGTCTCGTCCGTGGGCGGCCGACGTGCGCTGCAGCTCGAGGCGACGCTCCCTCAGCCACTGCTCGATCCGGTCGAACCGGCCGGTGCGGAACACCTGTCTCAGGAGGGCATGACGCTCCTCGGAGCGGGCGCGCAGGAAGGCCTGGAAACGACCTTGGGGCAGCATGGCCACCTGGGTGAACTGGGTGAGGTTGAGCCCGACCAGTCCGGTCACCAGGTGCCCGGTCTCGTCGAGGCGGGTGGAGAGCGGCTGCCACGTCTGCGCGACTCGCTCGCTGATGACGACTGAGGCCTGCTGCGTGGTGACCCCGGTGCCACGCTTCTTGGGCCGCTCCCACTTCGGTGAGCGCTCGACCCGGAACCGCCGCCCGGACAAGGTGACCTCGAGGCGGACGCGTGGTGCGACGCCCTCAGGGGCCTGGTCGCACCGCAGGCGTCCGGCGGTGCCGCGGTCGCCGGGGACGTCGCCGTACAACGCGAAGCACACGGCGTCGAGGATGCTCGACTTGCCGGCTCCGGTGGGACCGCTCAGCAGGAAAAGCCCCGAGTCGGACAGCGCGTCGAAGTCGACCTCGCACGTGTCGGCGAAGGGGCCGAAGGCGGTGATCTGCAGCGAGTGCAGGCGCATCAGTCGACCCCCGTCGCGGTGTCCAGGTCGGTGTCGTCCCCGCACGCGTCGCAGGCCTCCAGCAGAAGGGCGGACTCGGCCGGGCTGGCCGGCACTCCTCGCAGCTCGCGGACGAAGTCGAGCGCGATGTCGTGGTCGCGACGCCCTGTCGCCCGGGTCTGAGGTGCAGTGGGCAGCAACGCGCCTGCCGGTGAGAAGGACAACACCAGGGTGTGCTCGAAACGCCGGCGCAGCCGCTCCATCGCCTGGGGCGGTCGGAGCTGGTCGGTCAAGGTCACGTGCAGCCAGTCGTGGCCATGGATGTCGAGTCGCGGATCGGTGAGCAGAGTCTCCAGGTCACCGGTGAGCCGGGCCAGCCGTCGCGGGACCGGCGCCTCGACGAACTCGGCGGCACAGACACCCGAGCCACCCAGGTCGATCAACCAGCTGCCCTTGAGCTGGTCGGCCTCACCGAACGAGTAGGCCAACGGGGAGCCGCTGTAGCGGATGCGCTCGTCGAGCGTGTGCGAGCCGTGCAGGTGCCCCAGCGCGACGTAGTCGATGTCGTCGAAGAGACTCGTCGGCACCCGACTGACGCCCCCGACACTGATGTCGCGCTCCGACTCAGAGGGGGCGGCCCCGGCGACGAACGCGTGCGCGAGCACCACCGAGCGGACGCCCGGTCGCGTGGCGAGGTCGGCCCGCACGCGGCGCATGGCCTCGGTCAGCACGACCTCGTGCGACCGCACCGGGAGGGACCACGGCTCCATCATCGCCGTGGGGTCTAGATAGGGCAGCGCGTGGAAGGCGACCTCGCCGTGCTCGTCGCCCAGCAGCACGGGCGTGCCGACACCCCGCGCGTCGGTGCGCAGGAAGACCCCCGCCGTGTCGATCAGCCGGCTGCCGAACCCCAGTCGCTGGGCCGAGTCGTGGTTGCCGCTGCTCACCACGACCGCCGCCCGGGAGGAGGCCAGACGGGCCAGCGTCTCGTCCGCCAGCCGGACGGCGTCGACCTGCGGCAGCGCCCGGTCGTAGACGTCGCCCGCGACCACGACCACGTCGACCTTCTCGCTCGTCACGACGTCGAGCAGGTGATCCATGAACGCACTCTGGTGACCCAGGAGGCCTTCGCGATGGAAGGACCTCCCCAGGTGCCAGTCAGAGGTGTGCAGGATCCGCATGGGTCGAACCTAGGTTCGACCACCGACAACCCTCAGGAGCCCACGCCGAAGGAGGACGATCAGGCGTACTGCACGCACCGGGAGGCGTCGGTGAAGCCGAACAGGGACACGCCCGACTCGGTCGCCAGACGCACCGAGAGGCTGGTCGGTGCGCCCACCGACACCAGCGACCCGATGCCGCTTGCCACCGCCTTCTGGACCAGCTCGAACCCAGCGCGGCCGCTCACCACCAGGCACGCCGCACTGCGGGGCTCACCCGCCAGGATGCGCGCCCCGATGACCTTGTCCACCGCGTTGTGCCGCCCGACGTCCTCACGGACGACGAGAAGCCGTCCGTCCACATCCGCCAGCGCGGCGGCATGCACCCCGCCGGTCCGCTTGAAGTTGGGCTGCTGCCCCCGGAGCGCCTCGGGGAGGCTCCGCACGACGTCGGGGGAGGGGATCGGACCCGCCCAGGGCTCGGCCGCCCTGACATCCAGCACCGACGCGACGCTGTCCTTGCCGCAGACCCCGCACGCCGACGAGCCGGCCGACAACGCAGTGTGCCGAGCCGCGATGTCGACGGCACCCGCGACGGTGATGGTCACGACGTTGAACTCCTGCTCAGGGTCCAGGTCGGCGTCGGTGCAGTAGGCCACCTGCCTGATGTCGGCCGGCGAGATGAACGACTCGTTGGCCGCGAACCCCGCGGCGAGCTCGAAGTCGTGCCCTGGGGTGCGCATGGTGACCCAGATGCGCTGGGCGGGCAGCCCGTTGCCCGCGATCCGGATCTCCAGCGGCTCCTCGGTGGCCAGCCGGTCCTCGCGCGTCCGCTGGCCGGTGTCTGCATGCTCGGTGACGCGCGTGCGCACGGTCGCACCGGGGCGACGAGCCCGGGAAGCGGGGTCCGGACTGCTCACGGCTTCGTGCGTACGGCGATGCGTCGGCGCACCTCATCGGCCATGATCGCCATCTGTCGTCGCAGGGTGTGGTCGAGCGCGTCGTCTCCCGCCAGTGCCTCCGCGCGAGCCACGGTTTCGTCGGTCAACGAGGTGAGCGGGAAGAACCAGCAGGCTGCGTCGGCGACCAGCCAGCCGCTGCGGTGGGCTGACGTGCCCGGCAGCTCGTCGAAGAACCTGTCGACGTACGGATCGGTCAGGGACTCCTGGCCGGGTCGCCACATGCCCTGACCCGACGCCTGGAGCTCGTAGTTGGCGACGTCGGCGACGCCGAGGAACCGCTCCCACGCCCACGCCTTTGCCTCCGGTGTGGGGAGGGACGCCACGGCCCGGGCGTGGGCGACCGTGGATGCGCCCGTCCGCTCGGCAGCGAGGTGCCGGTCGAGGGACGCCTGGTCCAGGTCGCCCAGGGACGCGCACCGGGCGAGGATCCGCCACCGCAGGGACAAGTCCCGCGACACGCCGTCGGGGACGCCGCCGTCCAGCCAGCCCCGCAGCTGGGTCGCCGACGTGGAGGTCTCGACCGCCCCTTGGAAGGCGGCGTGCTGGACCGTGCTTCCGGGGTCCGCGGTCACGGCGCGCGTCAGGTAGGCCTCATGGAGTGCCCTACCTGCCTGGTGCGGGTCCGCCGCCAGGGGCGCCACCTTCGTGACCAACCATTCGGTGAGCAGCAGTCTGCTCGGGTCGACCGCGCGCTCGTTGAAGGAGAGTGGCTCGTCGCTCGGCTCCGTCGGGATCGAGAGCGCCGCGAGGGCAAGCACCTGCTCGGGGGTGGTCGCCGCGACTTCGAACGAGCTTCGGACGTTGTTCCAGAGCGAGGCGCGCAGGAGGTCGTCGTCGAGCGTCGAGATCAGCGCCGGCAGGAGGTCCTGCGTCGATGTGTCGAGCTCCGCCACCAGCCACGAGGTCTCCGCGACGTCCAGCACCACGGCCTCGCCGGGTGCGACGGACACGTCCGCAGTAGCGCCGGTCAGCTCCACCTTCTCGCGGCGCCAGCTGCCGTCCGGGGCGCCGATGGCGACGGTGATGGCGTGTCGACGCTCGACGGCCGATCCGCCGGGCGGCGTACGGCGCAGCACGCCGGCCTCGCGGTCCAGGCTGACCCGGTCCACGCCGCTGGAGCGCAGCCATCCGTCGGTGACGTCGCTCAGGTCGCCGGCCCCGGCTCGTTCCCAGCTGGCGAACAGGTCGTGCATGGTGGCGTTGCCGAACCGGTGCCGGGCGAAGTGGTCGTTGACGCCGGCGAAGAACACGTCGTCCCCCAGCCGGGCGTTGAGCTGCTTGAGGACGCTCGATCCCTTGGCATACGAGATGCCGTCGAAGTCCTGGAGCGCCGCCAGGGCGTCGACGGCACCGTTGCCGGCGACCGGGTGCGTAGCGGGTCCGGCGTCCGCGAGCAGCCCCCACTGGCGTCGCGAGTAGGCGTTGCGCACCCAGGCGTCGTCGAACTCGGTGACATCGGCGGCCACGCGGTTGCCCATGTATTCGGCGAAGGACTCGTTGAGCCACAGGTCGTCCCACCACTTCGGGGTGGTGACGTTGCCGAACCACTGGTGGGCCATCTCGTGCGAGATCGTCGTGGCGCGGGTGCAGCGGGCGCCGCGGGTGACCTTGGAGGTGAAGAGGAGCGGATCGCGGAAGGTCACGCAGCCCGGGTTCTCCATGGCGCCGGCGTTGAACTCGGGGACGAACGCCTGGTGGTAGGCCCCGAAGGCATATCGCTCGTCGAAGAGCCGGTGGAACTCGTCGAAGCACTGACGCGTGACGGTGAGGATCTCGGTCGCGTCGGCGTCGAGTGCCGACGCCAGGCTGGCCCGGGCGGAGAGCGCGAGGGGGATGCCGTCGTGCTCGTCGCGGATGACGTGCCACGGGCCGGCGACGATCGTGACGAAGTAGGTGGAGAGCGGCTGCGTCGTCTCGAGCTCCCAGACACCGGGCTCCACCTGCTCGCCCGGGGCGTTGCCGATGACGGTCCAGTCGTGCGGCGCACGCACGTGGAAGGTGTACGGCGCCTTGAGATCGGGCTGGTCGAAGCAGGCGAAGATGCTGGGTGCTGCGTCCATGAAGGACATGCCGTAGACGTAGTGGCGACCGTCGGCGGGATCGACGCTGCGGTGGAGCCCTTCGCCGTCGTTGCGGAAACCCATGACGGCGTCGACGACGAGCTCGTTGCGCCCGGGCTGTGTCTCGATCTGGATCCGGCCCCGGACGAGGCCGCCCGGATCCATCGCTGTGCCGTTGAGGCTGACCTCGTTGAGGCGTACCGGCTTCACGTCCACGAAGGTGGACCCACCGGTCGAGTCGAAGACGACGGTCGTCCGGGACGCGAAGGTCTCTTCGTCGACGTCAAGGTCGAGCACCACGTCGTAGGACGTCACGGAGAGCTGGTCGAACCGTTCGATCGCCTCGCTCTGCTGCAGGCTGAGATAGGGGGATTTGCTCACCCGGGCACCCTAGCCGCGGCCCACAGCCGGGGGTGGGCGAGATCACCCCCGAACTGGTCGTTCGCGCCGCGCCGCCCCCGTAGAATGTAAGAGTCGCATCAGCGGCCAGCACATTACACACGACGACCCGGGCCGACGAGGCCGAGAGGACACGTAACACCATGAGCACGCAGCTGCACCAGGCCTACGGAATCGTCGAGGGACGGATCCACTCCTTCGAGGACAAGGCGCTGCTGCGCACGGTGGAGCTGGCCCGTCGCGAAGAGCGACGTGCTCGTCGAGCAGCGCGACGCGCCGCTCGCTGAAGCCGCCCCCGCGCGTCCTATGCTCGCGGCATGAGTGATGAGACCTATCGCAGCATCGAGCTGACCAAGATCGGCGACGCCCGCTTCAAGGCGACCAACGCGCGCGGCGGGGAGACCTTCATGGGCTCCGGCGGGCTCGACCCGGACTTCACCCCGGTCGAGCTCCTGCTCGCTGCCATCGCCGGCTGCAGCGCCATCGACGTCGACCTGATCACCGCCAAGCGAGGCACGAGCACACGGTTCGGGATCCTCGCCGGTGGTGACAAGGTCCGCGACGCGGACGGCAACCACATGACCGGCCTGCGCCTCACCTTCGACGTCGCCTTCCCCGAGGGTCCGGAGGGGGACGCGGCGCGTGAGTTCCTGCCACGCGCGATCGCGATGTCACGCGACCGTCTCTGCACCGTCAGCCGCACGGTCCAGCTCGGCGCCGACGTCACCTACGAACAGACCTGACCGACCGCTGTTGTCGGGCCTGTTCGACGGCGAGACTGCCGCTCGTTCAGTCGATCGTCACGCCAGTGATGTCGACCGGCTCTGCCGGGGGCCCATCTGATGTCCCGGTCCCTGTTCCAAGCGCTGCCATCTCGCGCAGGATCTCCACTCCTGCTTCCGAGACCGTGCCGAACACCGTGTACTGAGGGGGCAACGGCGACTCGTCGTAGACCATGAAGAACTGGGAGCCGTTGGTGTTCGGTCCGGAGTTCGCCATGGCCAGCGTGCCAGCCGCGTAGGTCTCCTGGCCCGTGAGCTCGTCGGCGTAGCTGTAGCCGGGGCCGCTCATTCCGGTGCCGGTGGGGTCGCCGCACTGAAGAACGAAGATGCCTGCAGTCGTCAGTCGATGGCAGGGCGTGTCGTCGAAGTAGCCCTGGTCAGCCAGCGACACGAACGAGTTGACCGTGCACGGCGTGGCCTCCGCGTCCAACGTCGCCGAGATGTCTCCAAGACTCGTCTCGAAGGTGACAGGCACCTCGCCGGCGACCGTGGCCTCGCTGGGCGGAGGGTCGACTGCCTTGCCGGCCTCACCGCCCTCGACGTATTCGCAGGCAACGGACTCAGCCGACTCCTCCGACGAGGAGCCCTCGGTCTCGCTGGTGCCCTCGCTCGAGGACGTGTCGGTCGCCGTACCGTCCGACTCGTTGCCGCACGAGGCGAGCAGGGACAGGCAGGCCAGGGTCGCCGTGGTGGCGAGAAGTCGCTTCAACATGGCCACGATGCTAGGTCAGAGGGGTTCGACACCGGGCGCACGGTCGTGGCGCCTACGATGACGGCCGTGAAGCGAACCCCACAGGTGTCCGGCGACCGGCTCCCGCTCCTGATCACCACCGGGGTGTTCGTCGTGCTGCTCGCCTGTCTTCCGCTCGTGCTCAGGCTCGACAACGGCGTCGACGGTGACCGAGCCATGTACCACGACATGGAACGGATGGCAGGGCTGCAGACGGCGTACGTCGACACTGGTCAGCCGCCGGTCGAGGCTCAGCTCAGCGACGGCCAGTCCGTGATGATCGGGATCGAGGAGTTCGTCGTGTCCGACGGAGTCAGGCTGACTGTCCGCGCCACCGACGAAGATGACTTCTGCATCAGCGCCAGCAACTCCGAGGGTGCCAGGTCCGAGCGCTGCAGCGACTGACGGCCGGCCGGGCCTGTGGATGCTCGCGGACCGCGTGCGCTGCGGGTAGCGTTTCGGGTGCCCGCTCGTTGTGACCCGACACCCCCGTCGCGAAAGGCATCACCCATGAGGTCTCGCCCGGCTCGACTCGCGCTCACTGTGGCTGCGTCCACCCTGGTCACCGGTCTGGTCTCTGGGCTGCTGGTCGCGCCCCCCGCCGGCTCCGCGGTGCCCGCCACTGCCGCCACTGCCGCCGCGGGCGGTGACGGCACCATCGACATCCTGGTGCTGGGTGACTCCTACTCCGCCGGCAACGGTGCCACCGACGAGAAGGGCGCCTCACAGACCTACGGTCCCAAGGGGTGCTTCCGCAGCCGGGTGAACTGGGGCGAGAAGTACGCCGAAGCCCTGCGCGCCGGCGGTCAGCCGGTCCGGCTCGTCAACCATGCGTGCAGCGGTGGCGTCGCAGCCGACATCACCTCGCCCCGGAAGATGGAGACCGAGAGCAAGGCGGCGCCGACTCCCGCCGGCGTGACCACGGCGGCACAGGCTGACGCAGTCCTGGCCCAGACGGACCCCTGCAACACCCGCGCGTTCCCGGACGAGGAGTTCTGGACCTATCGCACGACGGCGGTGACCCCGCTCGCCATCACCTACGACTGCACCCGCAACCTGCGGGCGCAGGCCGACTTCGTGAACAGCGACGTCGACCTCGTGCTCTTCACCATGGGTGGCAACGACGCCGGGTTCGCCGCGATCGTGCAGAATTGCTTCGTGCCCCTCACCCGCAACTCCAGCGGGTGCAAGAGCAAGGTCGAGGCCGCCAGGGCGCTGCTGCCCGAGATCCGCGAGCGCCTGCTGGGCGGCATCGCCGCGATCCGCGCCAACGGGCTGCGCGACGACGCCAAGATGGTGCAGCTCGGCTATCCGTGGCTCCAGGTGGACAACAACTTCACGTTGTCGGACCCGCCCGGCTATGCCGCCGGCAACGAGGTCCGCGCCCTGGTCACGCAGGGCAACGCCGCCATCGCGGCCGCCATCCCTGCGGTCAACGCCGATCATCCGGGCCAGGCGACGTTCCTGGCAGGAGTGCCGGAGAAGTTCTCCGGCCACGAGCCCGACGCCACGACGCCGATGGGAAACCCGAACCGGTGGATCAACCAGGTGGGCGACGGAGACGCGGTCGAGGTCTTCTACCACCCCAACCGGCTGGGTCACCAGGCGTACGCCGACCTGCTGACCGCTCGCGGCACGTTCGGTGCGCCGACCGGCGCGGGGAGCCCCCCGTCCGACGTACGAGCCCGGATGCGTGTCCGGATGCCCCTGCACCGGGCGCAGGTGGGTGAGCAGGTACGGCTGCGGGTGGCCGTCAGGCTGACCGACGGGTCGCGCCCACGCGGCCGGTTGGTGGTGCGTGACGTGACCCACCACCGCAAGCTGGTCACGACCAGGGTGCAGAAGAGTGACCGCGGGAAGGTCCGCGTCACCGTGCGTCTGCGCAAGCCCGGCCGCACCAAGCTCCGCATCGTCTATCGCGACAAGGCGGCACCCGTCGTGCGCGCGACCCGACGCGTCAAGGTCACTCGTTAGCAGGCGTGGCGCGGCGGAGTGAGCGCTCCGAGAGCCGTGCCGTCGGGCCGATGAGCATCCGGTAGGGCAGCCGCAGCGCTCGGGCCGACAGCCGGGTGTGTCGCTCCTCGAGGGCGACCCGCGCGCGCAGGTGTTGCTTGGGCACGACGGCGGGCTCGTGGTGCTGGAAGTTGAGGGTCACGAGGTGCTTGACGTTCTTGTAGCCGTACTGGCTCGGCGTGACGAGCCGCAACGGCCCGCCGTGCCGAGCATCCAGCGCTTCGCCGTCCAGGTGGGTGGCCAGCAACACGTCGTCGGCGCTGAGGTCCTCCCACACGAAGGAGGCCCACTGGCGATCGGCGCCCAGCGCGACGGCGTACGGCGCAGGCACCTCGGTGATCCCCACCGCCGCCAGGACCTCGCGGAGCGGGACACCCCGCCAGACGAGTCCCTTGACGCTCCAGGTCGTCACGCAGTGGAAGTCCGCCCGGACGTCGCGCGGGCCGAGGGATTCCAACAGCTCGGCGGACACGCGGGCGAGCGGCTGGCGCCCGAGGGTGATGGCCAGGTCCGGTTCGGAGGGTGTCGCCGGCGGCGGGGCAAGCGGCTTGTCCGAGAAGCGCGGCATCTCGGCGAGGAGTCCCTGTCCCGGCGGGAGCCCGTCGGCGGCGCGGGGCCAGTAGCGCGTCATGCCCGAGCCCGACGGTCGATCGCGGCCAGCCAGCTGCGCCGGATCAGGCCGCTGGGACCCCGGATGATCAGCCAGTAGCGGCCGAAGACGCGTCGCGCAGCGGCGTCGGTCCCTGAGATCCGCGTCTCGGTCGTCACCAGCGTGGCTCCGTCCTGCTCCACCACCTCCAGCGAGAAGGCCACCTTGACCGTGCCGGGCAGTCGGTGCTGAGCGAAGGCCTTCGCGTCGGCCAGGGGAGTGGGGGCGTCGGCCCACGGCGACCAGAATCGGCCGGCCGCTCCGTAGAGGGCCACGGCGCGGCCGTCCGTGACGCGTGCGTCGCGGCGCAGGCAGACGAAACCTTCCTCCTCGAAGACGTCGATGAACGACGAGTCGTCCACTCGCATCGACCGCTGCCGGGTGCCCCGGACGAGCTGGGGTAGCGAGCGGAGGGCCATCAAGGGAGCGAGGAGACGAATCTCCTGGGGGCTGACGGACAGGGCTGCGGCCCAGACGACGTCAACGGGCGCGTGGACCGTGCGGTGGTGCCGCTCGGTGAAGTGGGGCGCGGGCAGGACCGCGTCCAGGTGGTTCCCGGTGCGTGCCACCGGTGCAGGTTGTGGGGTCATGAGGCGATCATGGCACATCGTGCCATCGCGTGTAGTCTCGGGGGATGGCCGGTCGGGTTCGTCAGCACGACACGCATCAGCGCATCGTCGGCGCTGCGCTCGCGCTCTTCGCCGAGCGGGGCTTCGGCCAGGTGACGATGGAGGAGATCGCGGTCGCCGCCGACGTCTCACGCCGGACGGTCTACCGCAGGTTCCCGACGAAGGGCCACGTGGTGCTGGCCGTTCCGCTGCGATGGCTCGAGGTGTGGGACGAGGCAGTCGACAAGGCGTCGGGGAGTCCGCCCTCGGTCGTGGTCGAGGCGGCCTCGCTCGCCGTCGGCGGCTACATCGATGCCCACCGGACCGATGTCCTGACGGCGTACGCCGCACTCGAGGAGTCACCCTCGCTCGAGTCTGCCGGCACGATCCATCACGAGTGGATCAGTCGGATCGTGACCCTCCTCGAGCTCGAGCCGGAGCCACTGCCCTCCTCCACGCAGCACGTCATCGCGGGTGCCTACATGGGCGCCATCGACGCCATGTTGGGGCAGTGGGTCAGGACCGGCGGTGAGGGTTCGGTGCTGGCCGAGACGGAGGCCGTGATCAGTCGGCTGCGACCGGTGTGGCCCGACTCGGGCCGCTGATGCCCGAGGTCCACTGCTCGCGGTGGAGCCGCTCGAATCCGTCGAGGAGAAGGTCCAGGGCGAACTCGAACTCGAACTGGTCGTCGCAACCCTGTCCCACGACGGTGGCACCGTCGTGGGCACTCGATGCGGCGATGGCCGCGATGTGGGGGTAGTGCGCGGCCATCTGCTCCATGAGCGCGGCACGAGCCTCCGGCGGCCCGGCGACGGGCTCCGCCGTGGCCGCGGGATCGACGAAGAGCTCCTGGGTGAACCCCCACATGCGTCCGCCCAGCGCGTGCATCACGTGGTGGGCCAGGTCCGCTGAGAACCCACCGGTCAGGAACATGCCGGCGAAGGAGTCCATGTACGACAGCACGGCCGGTGTCTGGGTGGTGCGGGACTCGATGACCCGGCGGGCCCACGGGTGGCGGGCCAGGGCGTGTCGGGCGGAGAGGACCCGCCTGCGGACCGCAGGCTTCCACTCGGCGTCGCTCTCATCAGGACCGATCTTGGCGATGATGACCTCGACCATGCCGTCGAGGAGCTCCTCCTTGTTGGCGACGTGCTTGTAGAGCGCCATCGGCACGACCCCGAGCTCCTGGGCCAGACGGCGCATGCTCAGCGCCTCGATGCCGATGGCGTCGGCCAGCGAGACAGCAGCGAGCAGGACGCGGTCCCGGTTGAGCCGGACCCGCGGGCTCGCCTCGCGCTCTGCGGTCACGTCCACACCTCTCGACCTCACGCCCACGAAGCGTCTGGGGGAGTACACCGTACGCTCACGTCACATCGTCGGCCACGTGCTCCTCAGCCGTCAGTCGAGTGAGCGCAGCGCTCGCAGCGCGAGGCGGTCGACGCCATGCGAGTGGTTGCTGAGCGCGACGACGCCGTCGCGCCGGCCGGGACGGAAGCCGACAAAGGAGCGATAGCCGCCGGTGCCGCCGTTGTGCCACCACATCAGCTCGGGGCGGTCGATCCGCATCCAGCCGAGGCCGATCGGCCGTCTGGGATCCTTGCGACGCACGTGAGCGAGCCTGATCGCCTTGGCCAGCGGGGACTGGTCGGGGTGCAGCTGCGCCGTGAGGAACAGCAGCAGGTCGTCGGTGCTGGACCGGAGTGCGCCGGCCGCGGGCAACCCCTCGAGAGGCCACGCTGCGGTGGGCTTCCCGCGACCACGGTGCCCCGGCACGAGACGCGACCGCTGTTCCGCGCTCAGCTGGGCGTCGACCCTGGTGTCGGCCAGACCGAGCGGATCGCAGATGCGCTCCACGACCAGGTCGGCGTACGACCGCCCGACAGCGTGTGCGAGCGCGGCTCCGAGCACCGCGACGCCGAGGTTCGAGTAGTGCATGCTCCCACTGCCGGGTGTCCGTCTGAGCTTCGCCGCGCCCAGCGCCCGGAGCAGCCCGTCCTCGGTCAGCCCGGCGTAGGGGTCGTGGCCTCGCAGCATCTTCAGGGTCCCGGGCACGATCGGGAGCGGCGCGCTGGGCAACCCGGACGTGTGGGTCGCGAGGTGCTCCAGCGTGATCTCGACGCCGTCCTTCGCGGGGACGGTCACCCCTGCCGGGAGCAGGTCACGCACCGGGGTGCCCAGCGACCAGTCGCCGCGAACGACGCCGTCGGCGAGCAGCAGTGAGGTGAAGGTCTTGGTGACGGAGCCGATCTCGAACAGGGTCGACCCGTCGAGCCGTCCGCCATCGGCCGCTCGGCCACACACGGACGTCTCCCCGTCGCTGAGGACCCCGATCACGAGACCGGCGCGTCGGCGTACGCCGCGATCCACCTCGGCCTGGACGCTCGGCCGCGCCTCTGACACCCCCGTCATGAGACAACCGTATCGGTCCTCTGGCTGCCGCTCAGGAGACGGACTGTCCGACCACCACGGGCGGGGGAGTGAGGTCGGCGCCGGTGGGACCCGGCGCGGAAGCCTTGAAACCCTTCACCACGAGGTAGCACCCGGCTGCCGCCTCGAACAGGCCGCCGGGGGCCGTCCTCGATGGGGTGCAGGCACGACTGACCCGCTGACCTGCCGGTCACAGAGCCGAGGTTCACCCTCAGGGACGAAGCGGAGCGCGTGAACTGGCAGCCATGATGAGGGTCCGGCACGACCCCCTTGGAAAGCGACACCTCATGACCAGCTCGCCGCGGATGCTGGGCGATCGTTATGAGCTGGGCGCTGTCGTGGGACGCGGCGGCACTGCCGACGTGTTCGCCGCCTTCGACCACGTCCTGCAGCGCGAGGTGGCCGTGAAGCTGCTCCGTGATGCCACCGAGGTGGACCGCGCGCGCTTCGCGAGCGAGGTCCGGCTGATGCGCATGCTCCATCACCCCAACGTCGTCAGTGCGCTCGACACGGGCACCGACGGCGGACGTCCCTGGCTCGTGCTGGAGCTGGTGGAAGGCATTCCCCTCGACGTCGTCATGGGCGAGGTGCCGGTGGAGGGTGCCCGAGTCGCGGCGATCGGCGCCCAGGTGGCGGGCGCGCTGGCGCACGCCCATGCCCACGGCATCGTGCACCGCGACGTGAAGCCGTCCAACGTGCTCATCGCCCCGGGAGACCGCGCCAAGCTCACAGACTTCGGCATCGCTCGCCGTACCGACTCAGCATCTGTGACCCTGACGGGTCACACGATCGGGACGGCCGCCTACCTGGCTCCCGAGCAGGTGGCGGGGGAGCCTGTCTCCGAGGCAGCAGACGTCTACGCCTTGGGCCTGGTCCTGCTGGAGGCCGTGACTGGACGCCGTGAGTACGACGGTCCGCCGGTCGAAGCTGCGTTGGCCAGGCTCCAGCGCTCGCCTGCCGTGCCCACCTCGTTGCCCTCGGGATGGTCGGGCCTCATCTCCACGATGACGACACGAGAGCCCACGGGACGTCCTACCGCATCGGAAGTCGCCTCACGGTTGAGCGCTCTCGCGGAGGGCTCCGCGGGTGCAGGCGCGTCGGTGACGCAGCCGACGGCGCTGATCTCCGTGGGTCGGACACCCGTCGCTCCGAGGAACAGGACCGCCATGGCGGTCGTGTGTTCCGCGGCCGCCGGCTTCGTCCTCGCGGCGACCCTGCTGGTGGTCGGCGGCGCCGACGACCAACCTGCTTCCGCGTCGGAGACGGCACCCTCCACGACCGCGACCTCTACGCCGCGCGCAAAGGCGTCAGCCAACACACCGAAGCCCGCCTCGAGCGTCCCCGGCACCGCAGCGGCGGCCACGACGATGGTGGCGCCCGTGACGAAGCGCCCCGCCACTCGTCAGCAGACTGGCACCCGCCAGGACCGCGCGAGCACGCGTCAGGGGACTGTCGGCAAGAAGAAGGCGAAGGCGAATGGGGCCAAGGGCAAGCAGCGCGGCTCCCAGAAGGCAAAGTCCGGCAAGGGTCGAGGCTGAGCCCTCGTCCGGGGTAGTCGTTCTGGCCGGAAAGTCTGCGGCCCCGGATTGGGCGACAAATGGCCCCTTTCGCGAACGAGCGCTGCCATGATTGAGCGCGTGACCCGTCCTCGTGACTCTCGGTCCGAGCAGGGCGCGGGCACCGGTGCCAACGCGCCGGCCTCGGACGCAGGGACCCTATTGCCACCGCAAGCCTCGGGTGACCCGCTGGCTGACCGGTTGACCCGGTTGGCCAGGGTCACCAGCGAGTTCGTCATGGCTGACTCGGTGGACGCGGTGTCGACGATCGTGGTCAACCATGGGGCAGAGGCCTTGGGCGCAATCGTGGCGACCATGACGCTCCTGTGCGACGATGGTGAGACCGTCCGCATGGCGGGCCTCAGCAGGGGCGCTCCGATTGACCGCGACGCCTGGCGCACGTTCCCGCTCTCTGCTCGTACGCCGTCGGGGGAGGCCATCCGGACGGGCCAACGGGTCGTGGTCATCGGGCATGACGCGATGAGGCAGAGGTATCCGGACATTCCCGACGTCGGCGCACGGGCCATCGTCACCCTTCCGCTGAGGAGCGGTGCATGCACCGTCGGGGCGATCGCCATGCTGTTCGCCGACGAGCGTGTGCTGGAGGCGTCCGAGGTGGAGTTCCTCGAGATCCTGGCCGACACCTGCGCACAGACGCTCGATCGCATCGCTGCGCAGCTGGACGCCTTGCGACAGAGCAGGAAGCTGAGCTTCCTGGCCGACGCGGCCGCCGAGCTTGCCAGCAGCCTCGACTACGAAGTGACGCTGAACAGCGTTGCCAAGCTGGCGGTGCCGACGTTCGCAGACTGGTGTGCCATCGACGTCGTGGACGACGGAAGGTTGCGGCGGGTCGCTGTCGCACACGTAGACCCCGCCAAGGTGCGACTGGCGACGGAGCTGGCCGAGCGCTACCCGCCCGATCCGGACGGACCACACGGCGCATGGCACGTGATGCGGACCGGCCAGAGCGAGCTCATCGAGAGCATCACCGACGAGATAGTGGCGGCCGGGGCAGTCGATGCGGAGCACGAGCGCATCATTCGCGCCCTTCACCTCCGCAGCGCCCTGACAGTGCCGCTCGTGGCTCGGGACCGCGTCCTCGGTGTGATCACCTGGGTCGCCGCCGAGTCCGAGCGCCACTACACCGAGGAGGACGTCACCCTCGCCGAGGAGCTGGCCAAGCGCGCGGCCGTCTCCCTCGACAACTCCGAGCTCCACAGCCAGACCCTCGCTGCAGCGGTGCAGCTGCAGAACGCAGTGCTTCCCCATCACTTGTCGGTCTCTGACGGCTGGGAGCTCGCGCTCCACTACAGCCCCGCCGGCCGCACCGAGGTGGGCGGGGACTTCTACGACGTCATCGAGCTGGACGACGGCCGCATGGTGATGTTCGTGGGGGACGTCATGGGCCGAGGCGTGGCTGCCGCCGCGGCCATGGCGCAGGTGCGTGCCGCCATCCGTGCCTATGTGGCCCTTGACCCGAGTCCCGACGTCGTCCTCAGCCGACTCGACACGATGTACGACCTCTACGAGGCCGAGCAGCTCGTCACGCTTCTCTACCTCGTGGCCGACCCGGCCACGGACCAGCTCGTCGTGGGCAACGCCGGCCACCCTCCACCGCTCGTGCTCCGCCGCGACGGCTCCGTGGTCCAGCATGTGCACGCGGACGGCGCGCCCCTCAATGTCGTCACGCAGGAGCGATCTACGACCAGCGTGGTCTTCGGCGCGGGGGACACCTTGGTGGCGTTCACTGATGGCCTCATCGAGCGGCGCGGAGAGGACATCACTGCCGGACAGCGGCGCTTGGGTCGCGCGATGCCTGCACTGGCGGGGAGGCCCCTGGCCGACGCACTGCCCGTCCTGGTCGCCGAGGTGGGCGACCCCTCGCGGGACGACGACGTCGCCGTGCTCGCCATACGACGCATCCATTGACAGACGGGGGAGCGGAGCAGGTCATTCCGACGCTGCTCGGCTACGGTCCGACGGTGGATCTGCAGCGACGCATCATCGAGGGGCGGGGCGAGTTCCTGCTCTTCGCGCTGACACCGCCGAGACAAACGGCATCCGCGGAGAGAGCCCAGGAGATCGCGGACATCACGGCCGAGCGCCTCCGGCCGGTGGGCGTGGACGGTCTGATCCTCTACGACATCGACGACGAGAGTGATCGCAACCCAGCGGAAAGACCGTTCCCCTTCCTGCCGACGATGGACCCGGCGGACTATCTTTCGCGACACTTCGACGGCTGGGACACCCCCGTCGTGGTCTACCGGTCAGTTGGGAAGTACCCCGAGCCGGACTTCGACGCATGGCTGCGTGCCCAGGACACGGACCGTCGGCTGTCGGTGTTCGTCGGGGCTGCTTCGCGGGACACGCCCGTCGCCACCTCCTTGGCGCGCGCGCACGCATTGCGGAGCCAGACACGACCCGACCTGCTGCTCGGCGGTGTCGCGATCCCCGAACGACATGCGCGCACCGGTGATGAGCACCTGCGACTGCTGCGGAAGCAGGCCGGGGGATGCTCGTTCTTCGTCACCCAGGTGGTCTACGACGTGAACGCGGCCAAGAACCTCGTGTCGGACTATCGCTACGAGTGCCTCGCACAGGGTGTGACCCCGGCCCCGATCGTGTTCACCTTCTCGGTCTGCGGCTCGATGAAGACGCTCGAGTTCCTCCGATGGCTGGGTGTGGACGTGCCTCGCTGGATCTCCAACGAGCTCCTGCACGCAGACGACACTCTCGAGGCCTCCTTCGAGTACGCCCTGGCTGCCGCCCGGGAACTGATCACCTACTGTCGCCGCCTCGGGGTGCCGTTCGGGCTCAACGTCGAGAGCGTTTCCATCCGGCGCGCTGAGATCGAGGCGTCGGTCGACCTCGCCGCGCAACTGCGCGACGAGCTGCACCGCTCGGACTAGTGGCCCACGCCCGAGCGAGGGCATGGAGGATCAGGTTGAGGGTCGAGCCGGCGACGGCTGCCGCGATGTACAACCATGAGGGGCAGGCGGGTCACCCGACGCGCGCTCCGGCGTGCAGCGCCAGCCCGTCCATCGCATTGACCGTGGCGGTGAACTGACCGGACGAGCTGACGACCACTGATCGACCCAGGCAGCCGGTGCGGGCGCTGTTGATGTCGCCCATGATGACGTCGCAGTAGGTGCCTGCCGGCAGGCTGGTCTGCCAGGTGCGAGAGACGGAGAAGCCCTCGCGGTTGACCACGGCGTACCCCTTGGTGCCGCGGCTGAAGGCGATGGCCTGGTAGCCGTTGCTCCACCAGTTGGAGACGCCCTGCCCGACCGTGGCGTTGTGGAACGAGACCATGTTGGCCACGCCGGTGCGCCGGTGCTCGCACACCCACTCGGTGCTGTTGCACCCGCTGGGCGAACCGTTGACCCAGACGCTGCGGGTCGTGTTGCCCCCGTTCGAAGGGGGTCCTTGGTCGCCGTTGCTGAAGTGGTAGCTCGACATCACCTGCGGGTAGCCGTACGGCCAGGCGAGCATGAAGTAGTTGGCGAGGTTATAGAGCTGACCGTCCTTGTGCGTCACGACCGTCCCGCCGCCGCCGTGGCCGCGCTGGTTGTCGTGGTTGTCGACGAAGACCTCGGCCAGGTCGCTGCGCATCATGCCCCAGGGCTCACCGAACTGGCTGAGCCAGGAAAGCTGGCCGCCCTTGAAGACGCGGCCGATCTCGGTGGAGTACTGGAACTCGGTCACGTCGCCGTTCTGGAAGTACTCGCTCTCCTTGACGGGCTCGCTCGCGGCCTCGATGACCTCCTGGTAGACGTACGCGTTCTGGTTCGAGAGGCGCGAGCGGATCGCCGCGATGTCGCCGGTGGCCATGTGCTTGGCGGCATCGATGCGGAACCCGTCGACGCCGAGCGAGAGGAGATCGTTCATGTACGCCGCGAGGCGGTCGCGGACGTACGTCGCCCCGGTGTCGAGGTCCGCGAGGTTGACCAGCTCGCAATTCTGCACCTCGTAGCGGTCGCCGTAGTTGACGATGTCGTCGTTGCCGTTGCGCCCGCAGTGGTGGAAGTCCCAGGACTGGTAGGTGCCGTTATAGGTGTACGGCGAGTAGGGAGTGCCGGCGCTGCCCGTGCCGGAGCCGACGCCGGTCATGTGGTTGATCACAACGTCGGCATAGACGTCGACGCCGACGTTGCCGCAGCGCCTGGTCATGTCGGCGAACTGGGCCCGGGTGCCGCCGCGGCTCTCGATCTTGTAGCTGACCGGCTGGTAACGCTGCCACCACGGATAGTTCGAGCCGGCCACGATCGCGTGCTCCTGTGGCGGCGACACCTGGACTGCCGCGAAGCCCTTGGGGCCGAGCCAGCGCTCGCACTCCAGGGCCACGTCGGTCCACTTCCACTCGAAGAGGTGGACCAGCACCGACCGGGGCGAGGTGACAGCGGCATGCGCTCCGTCCTGGTCGCGCCAGGGGAGTGGCGCGCCCAGGCTGAGGACCAGGCCCAGCGTGGCCGCGAGGCTCGTGCGCCGGGCCCAGCTACGACGAATGTGGCGTGCGGCCATGACGACTCCCTTGTCGGCGATTCCCGGAGACGCCGAGTCGCCGCCGGGGTTGCTGGAGCGTAGGACCGCTCGGCCGCCATTGTCGATGGTTTGCAGTGAGTGAAAGATCTTGCAACGCGCGGCAGGCGGTCAGGGGCCGACGTCTTGCAGAACTGGTCGCACGTGGGCCTGGTCTGACCGAAGCCGACCTCGACATCGTCAGCGGCGCGGGACCACGATCGCCCAGGGCTGGTCCCAGCCGCCGAGGTGGCTGCTGTCGTTGAGCCACTGCTCGCGGGTCACGGTCACGGTCCGGCCCTCGCCCGGCTCGTAGAAGGTCAGTGCGCCGGACTCGGCGCCAGTGACCAGCACGACGTGCCGGGGGAGTCCAGGGCTGCCGACGAAGACCGGGACGGTGTGTCCGGCCTGCGCGGCCGACGACATCGAGTCGAAGCTGGCGCCGCGGTCGTCGAGCCGCACGAAGTCGACTTCGTACGTCGTACCGGGGACGCCCGAGCCGCCGCCGGCCGACATCTCCCGGGCCACGTCGTTGGGGTGGGTGCCGAGGCCCATCGGCCAGGCCGGGTTGAAGTTGCCATCACGGTCGTTCCAGGCGTTGGTCCGCTCGTGCATCGCCAGCGACTCGGCGGCGAACCGGTCGCGCGGCGTCCCACCCGTGGTCTGGCCGGTCACCGGGTCGTAGCCGGTGAGGACGGACATCGCATACCCCGGGTTGTTGACCATCCGCGACATCACCAGGCTGGACGACCCGCAGGTCGTCCCGTCCGGCTGGACCGCGTCGGCGCCACGGAACCTCGCCGGGTCGAGCGCGGCGATCCGCTCAGGCGTCAGCTGGCCGAGCCGGTCGGCGTACCGCTGGAGCGCCTCGCCCCGCAGCCCCGACGCCTGCGCCCGCTGCACCAGCGCGCCGATCTGCCCGGCCCGCGGATCGGCGGCGGCAACCGTGAGCGCCACCGGCGCGGCGGCTGCAGCGCCACTCGTCTGGTCGGACGCCGCGTCCTGTGCATGCGCCTCCTGCCGGATCTGGGCCCCCAGCGCCGCCACGAACTGGCTGGCGCGGTCCAGCATCGGCCGCTCGGTCGTGCTCCACGAGTCCCGCACCCGCTCGGCGTCGCGGCCGGTCCAGTCGAACGCGTGCAGCAACGCCTCGAGCCGCGACGCCAGCGCGGCGATCTCGCGCGAACCGTTCTCGAGCTGGTCAGCCGAGGCCAGTCCCGCCACCGTGTCCATCCCGAGCACCGTCATGGCCAGAAGATAGGCGTCCCGTCCGCGCGGCAACAAGTGGAACATTCCGGGAGCAGTCGAGTGACGCTCGAGAAGTGCGCACGAGCTGCAAACCGTTTAACAAATCTTTCAACTCCTTAAATATCGCGGCGGCGACACCCCTGTCAACGTCCCAACGCTTGGCGGCGCCGGCGGCCATATTCGAGCTGCGATCGGAGGTCACTCCTCGCGCAAGTCGCCGGCGAGCTGCCTGGTCTTGGCTCTCGCTCGGCGGACCGGTCTGGGCTCCGAGCTCCTCGGCGGTGAGCTGATGTGCTCCGGACCTACGCGGCGACGCGTCCTCCGCGACGGCGCACCGAGCGGCGTCAACACGCCTGCTGGAGGCCTCGGGCGCGGGTCTAGCGGTTCCTCCAGGCAGACCTGAGCCGGGCTCCAGCGCGCCTGGAGGGGTTAGCGGCACGGTTGCTCTCGACCGCACCGCTGCGACCGAGGAGCCCGCGTGACGATCACCGCTGAGGTCAGCGGGCCTATTGGGCATCCAGTTGTGGCAGAGATGGGGCAAGAACAGCCGCCGCCCTTCCAGATGCGGCCGCGCGGGTCTTGTTTTCGACTGTTGTCCAGAGGCGTGCGTAGGTGCTTCGGGTGGATAGCGTGCTGGGGGTAGAGCTCCTCTGGCCGTCCGATGATCCGGTGACGGCGATCGCCCAGCTGACTGACTGGTTGTCCGCCCCAGACCCGGTCAGCCTGCTGATCGAGACCTCCGGGTCGACGGGCCGACCCAAGCAGGTGGTCCTCTCCCGGCCTGCCGTGGCGGCGTCCGTGGCCGCGAGTGCGCGTCGGTTGGGCGCTGAGAGCCAGTGGGTGCTGGCGCTCCCCTCGACGTGCCGCCGTCCGCCGTACGGTCAACGTGCGGATCGCGGCCGACGAGTCCATCCGGCGGGCAGCGGATCCCTACCGGGTGCGCGACCTCGGCGCCGCCGACATCGCGGTGCTGAAGGTCCAGCCGCTCGGCGGGGTGCGCGCGTGCCTGCGGATCGCCGAGGACATCGGCGTGTTGTGGGGCGACGCACCGCCGGCGACCGCGGCGGGGACTGTGCAGACCTACGTCTCGCAGCTGCGTCGGCTGCTCGAGCCTGGCAGCGACGCCCGGACGGCGTCGCTGCTCGTGACCCGCGGACCGGGCTACTGTCTGCTCGTCGACGACGTCGACTTGCGGCGCTTCTCGTCGCTCGTGGACGAAGGCGCTCGGCTTCTGGCCAGCGGCCGAGCTGCCGAGGCCGAGGTCGTGCTCGTCTCGGTGGTCGCGCTGTGGCGCGGCGAGCCGCTCGCCGACCTGACCAGCGACGACGCCGTCCCCGAGCGCAACCGCCTCGTAGAGCTGCACTTGGGAGCCCGGGAGCCGCTGCGCGAGCGCGTCTGGGCCCGGCTGGTCGAGGCGCTGTACGCCGGCGGGCGGCAGGCCGAGGCGCTCGCCGCCTACCGCACGTGCGCCAAGGTGCTGCGTGATGAGCTCGGCATCGACCCGGGGCCGGAGCTGCGTGAGCTCGAGGCCAGCGTCCTGCGCCAGGACTCGTCGCTGGCCCGCCTGGTCCCCAGGCAGCGGACCGCCGAGCCCATCAGCCTGAGCCACCGGGCATTGCACCGGCGTGCGTCAGCGTCGGGGCTTGACGGTCTTAGACTTTGCCGACTCGGGGCTGCGGCCTACGGCGTTCTTCGCGATGACCGTAAACCGGTACGAGACGCCGGGCTTCAGCTGGCGCACCGTGTAGCGGGTTGCCGATGCCGGCACGGCCACCGTTCGGATCTTGCGCCCGCCTGAGTAAACACCAATGGCTTGGCCGGTCAGGGGCGAACTTCCGGCGGCACCCGGGGTCCAGGAGACGCGTGCGGCCTTGACTCGTACTGAGGCAGTCGCCCGAGTGGGGGCGGTCGGCGCAGTCGGGGCCGGCTGCGCTAAGGCAGGCGCAGGCGCAGGCGCAGGCGCAGGCGCAGGCGCAGGGTCAGGGGCAGGGTCAGGGGCAGGCGCAGGGGCAGGGGCAGGCGCAGGTGCAGGTGCAGGGGCGACGAACAGCAGCCGATCCGGCGTGCCGGCAGACCTTGCGGTGACGACCCCTGTGGTGGTGTCGCTGGTAAGTCGGCTCGCGACGTCGGCAGGAGTGGTGGCCAGTCTCTGGGAGATCAGCAGGGCCGCTACGCCGGCCGCATGCGGGGAGGCCATCGAGGTGCCCGAGATGGTGGCGGTCGCCGTTGCGGAGGTGTGCCAGGTGGACGCGATGGAAACTCCGGGCGCGTAGAGGTCCACACAGGTGCCGTGGTTGGAGAAGGAAGCCTGCTGGTCGCTCTTGTTGGTGGCGGCGACTGTGATGGCTGCCGGAACCCGCGCCGGGGAGGTGTTGCAAGCGTCCGCGGCCTCGTTTCCGGCCGCGACGACGGCGGTGATCCCGTCGTCGATCACTGCCTTGAGCGCGGCGTCGACTGTGGAGTTGGCGTTGCCGCCGAGGCTGAGGTTCATAACCGCCTGGGTCCCGGCGGCGTGATGACCTACGGCCCAGTCGAGGCCACCGACCAAGTCCGACATGTAGCCGCTGCCGTCACAGCCCAGGACCCGGACGGGGACGAGCTGTACGGTCTTGGCGATGCCGTAAGTCTTCCCGGCGACGGTACCAGCGACGTGGGTACCGTGACCGTTGCAGTCGCTGGTCCCGTTTCCGTCAGCGATCCCCGTCCACCCCGAGACCACCCGACCACCGAAGTCCACGTGCGTGTCCAGGATCCCGGTGTCGACGACATAGGCGGTCACACCCGAACCCGACGAAGGCGCGGTGTAGTCGGTGGAGAGCGGAAGGCTGCGCTGGTCGGCACGGTCCAGGCCCCATGGCGCGCTGGGCTGGGTATCGGAGGACCGCACGACGCCGTCTATCTCGACCGCCGCCACGCTGGGTGACCTGGCGAGTACCGCAGCCTTCGTGGGAGTAGTGACGATGGCGGCGCCCCGCACCGCGTTGGAGAAGGTCCGCCGCACAGCCACACCCTGGGACCGTAAACTGCGGGCTTCCGCCGCAACATCGGCACCTTGGGCATAACGCACGAGGTAACGGGCAGCGCTCTCAGCTTCTTCTAACGGACGTTCCGATGCGCCGATGCTCGCGGCGGCAGACCCGGACAGATCCACGCTCGAGCCCAGGCTACCCGCGGTCACACCGGCCCCAACCACAACAACAGCGCCCGTGAGAGCACCTACCAGCACGCCTACCTGAGAAATCATCACAGTGGGTCCGTTCAACTTTTAGCACCGCACTGCGGACCGGGGGGAACCCGCAGCGTTGTTGCTTTGTTGCTTGACCTGGGTTCGGAGCCCGCTGCGGGGCCGGATTGGTGTCCGCGGGAGAACGCGCAAAACGCCTCGACAGCTTGCCGATCTCGGTCATCATCGACGCCAAGCTCACATTCCCCGGCATCGACTTGATCAACCCCAGCGCAGTCTCCGAACCTTGAATTTCATCCGGGTCACCGCCGCCATCGACCCCAGCTTCGGCGGCGATCAGGTTCAGAAGGCCGGCCCTCACCGGCGGGTCCAGGCGGGCCGAGATCCGCAGATTCCAATCCTGCTCGGCGCTGCGCAACGCCGAACGCACCATCCGCAGAGTGCCCGGAAGTGTGCCGGCCGTGGACCGGTCGATGGAGCTCGACGTACTGGGTGGGGTTATTGGACGTTGCTGACTGAAGAGTGCTCTGGTGGCTACCAGCGCGCCCGGCGCACTCGGGTGCTCGGGGCGAGGGTGGTTGGACACGCGGCCCGGTTGGCTGCCGAAGGCGGCTCCGGTCGTCTGGTCGTGGTCGTGTTGATGGACACCACCGGCGCCGCCTTCGGCAACGTCCTCAATCGCTGCGGAGGTTGGTGAGCTGTAGGCCATGGGTGCCGCTAGCTTGCTGAGGAAACCGCGTATAGCGCTAGGTGGTGATCTTGGCTGCACCGGCTTGCAGGATGACGGCGTGGTCGTCGACACCTCCGACCTGTTCTACGAGCCCGGCTGCGTCGCCGTTCACCCCGGACGCGGGGGCTCGCGGGACGACTTACTCTTCACCGTCGATGTCCGTGGGGGCACCAACTTCCTTGGCTGGCTGCCGCATGATGTCAGCGCGTGACGACGGCCGCTTCCCCCGCTCGAGGGTCGGGACACGACGGCGGGCTGGGCGTGGGTGTCCCCTGCTCCGGCAGGCGGTCCCGCAGTCCGGCCACGGCGACGAGGGCGACGAGGGCGCCGACCCCGGCCACCCAGGCGACGCCACCGCCGGTGGCGGCCGCGGCGCCGTGGTTCATGGCCTTCGCACGGTAGAGCGCTTCGCCGACGGCCAGGGCTACGACACCTACGACTTGGCGACCGAGGAGCAGCGTGCCCATTGCAGCGGCGAGGTCACGGGGGTGGCAGGTGCGTGCGATGGCGATCTGCAGCCCCGAGAGTGCCGGGCCCATGCCCAGTCCGAGGACTGCCATGGCGAGCAGTGGTAGCCAGCCGGGTGAGGAGCTGTCGACGAGTGCGAAGAGGCCGGCCCCGACGAGGACCACGCTGCCACTGACCAGCAGCGGTCCGCGGACGTCGTTGCCCCGGACGACCGCGACGACGCCGATGTTGACGGCGATTAGCAGTCCGACGAGCAACGGGTAGATACGGACGCCGGAGCCCGTGGCGCTCGCGCCCTGGTCGAGCTGGTACCAACGAGGCACCAGCAGGACGCAGGCGTACAGGCCGGTGGTCGCGAAGGCCCCTGCCAGGAGCAGCCGACCGGTGACGGGGTGGGTGAGGATCCGCAGCGGGATGACCGGTGCGACCGCCCGACGCTCGACCCAGAGCAAGACCCCCATGCCCAGCACGCCGAGCCCGACGGCCCCGCCCGTGGTGATGTCCGCCCAGGTGTGCAGCTCCTGGTGTCGGTTGATGCCGATCAGCAGGGCTCCGACTGACGCGGTCAGGGCGGCGATGCCCCGCATGTCCAGGGGTGTGTCGCGTGCCTCTGTGCGGCCGAACCCCGCAGGCAGCGCGACGAGTAGGACCGCCATCGCGGCGATGCCGATGGGAACGTTGACCAGGAACGCCCAGCGCCAGCCGGCGTGATCGGTGAGCAAACCCCCGACGAGCGGTCCGGCGATGAAGCTGACCCCCATGACTGCCGCGATGGCCGCCTGGCCTGCGCCCTTGCGGCTGACGTTCGACAGCTCGCTCAGGAGGATGAAGCTGACTGCCTCGAGCGCTGCGGCTCCAACCCCTTGGACGGCGCGACCGGCGGTCAGGACCTCCATCGACGCTGCCCAGGAGCAGACAATGGAACCGGCGACGAACATGCTCATCCCGACCAGCAGCACGCGCTGTCGTCCGTACCTGTCGGAGGAACGGGCCGCCACCGGCAGCAGGACGGTGGCCGGGACTAGGTAGGCGGTGAAGGCCCACACATACCACTCACGCCCCCCGAGGTCGTCCACGATCTCCGGGAGGGCTGTTCCGACGATCGTCTGGTCGAGCATGGCGAGAAGCAGGCCAGAGACGACGGCGACCCACAGCAGGACGCGGCGTCGGGGCGGGAGGTGATCAAGTTCCATAGGTTGACAATGACATGTCATTTTATACACGTCAAACGATATAGGTGCACGGTAGAGTCCTGGCATGTCACTGCGCCACGCGATCCTCGGCCTCCTGGCACGAAAGCCATCGACGGGCTACGAGCTGGCGCAGATGTTCGACCTCTCGCTGCGCACCGCCTGGCACGCCAAGCACAGCCAGATCTACCCAGAGCTGGCCAAGCTCGAGAGCGCGGGTCTGGCGGAGGTCACGGCCCGGGGGTCTCGGGGCAGCAAGACGTACTCGTTGACCGATGCGGGTCACGCCGAGCTGCGGCGGTGGCTGGTCGAGGAGGAACCCGACCGTTCGCAGCGCCACGAGAGCACCGTGCGGCTCTTTCTGGGCCAGCTCCTGGCCCCGGATGATCGGGGCGATGTCTTCGCCCGCGACCTGGCCTACGTCGAACGCGAAGATGCACAGCTGCGAGCACTTCACGAGCAGCTCCCGCCGGACGAGCCCTTCGCGGCCCAGCTCGAGTTGGGCCTGCGCCTCAATGCCGTACTCCTTGCCTGGCTGCGTGAGCAGCAGCAGCCCGCAGCGACGTCGAGTTCCCAGACGGGACTGCCGTCGCAGTAGGACCGGCTGGGTAGGGGTGCTCGGTCAGCTCGCTTGATTCATCTGATGCAATACGCAGACTACAAACTGACATAATGTCAGTTATCGGCGGTTCTTCGGTTCCTGCCACACCAGTCACAGACAGGTTCCGTGCACGTGTACCAGACTCATCGACGTTGGTGGACTGTGGCCGACGCTGCCCGTGTTCTCCGTGTGCATACCGACACGCTTTACGACGCTTGCGCGTCGGGAGACTTTCCCCACGACCTCCAGGACCTCGCGGTCACCAGAGCGCAACACCAGAGCCGGAGCAGGATGATTCGCCATGCCCCCATAATTTCAGACCCATAGCGTTCATCTATTTACGACACGCGACACTAGCCTTCAAGGGCGCCAATTAGCGACACCCGGATCGTCAAGATGCCGCACGTCGGGCCGCCCTCATCGGCACGGCGTCGCCTTGGGAAGGTGCGACCACAGCGGTAGGACGCCGGGGAGACGGCCTCCGTCGCGGCACCGAGGCTGGTCGGGTACGGTTTCCTCGCTGTTGGCCCCGGTAGCCCAACGGCAGAGGCGATGGTCTCAAACACCATTCAGTGTGAGTTCGAATCTCACCCGGGGCACTGTCGGGCGCGTTGTCGGTGGTGGCTGGCACGTTGAGGGCATGTATGCCGAACGCGAACGCGCCCGAGCCTGGGACCTTGTCTCCTCCGGCGCGAGCCTCAGCGCGGCGAGTCGCAGCACCGCGATCGCGCGGTCGACGATCCGCTCCTGGATGTTGTCCCGAAGACCGGCTCGGACGGACTGCGCTCCCTGCAACAACGCGTCGCCCACGTGCGGTCCGACTACGCCGCACTCCTCGGCTTCTACCTCGGCGACGGCTGTGTCTCGACCCACGGCACGCACACGACCTTGCGGGTCTCGTGCGATGCAAGACTCTCCTCGGGATTGTCGGTGATGTCTCCCGCCTCGTCGGCGCCGTCCATCCTGGTGGGGGCGTCTTCCACGTCCGCGCTCCCGGAGCGACCGTGGTGCAAGGCAATCGGAAGCACTGGCCGAGTCTCTTCCCTCAGCATGGTGCCGGCCGCAAGCACGAGCGCCCGATCG
Source organism: Nocardioides sp. (assembly GCF_035576065.1). Taxonomy (GTDB): domain Bacteria; phylum Actinomycetota; class Actinomycetes; order Propionibacteriales; family Nocardioidaceae; genus Nocardioides. The sequence goes on along the minus strand of NZ_DATLWX010000018.1, from coordinate 150,603 downwards.
TGCTGGAGGACTGGCAGCGAGACATCGTGACGGCGTTCCCTGCCGACTTCCTGCGCGGGCTCTTCCACTCCGACGGCGCCCGGGTCAACAACTGGGCGACACGGGTGGTCGCCGGCGAGCGGAAACGCTACGACTACCCGAGGTGGCAGTTCAGCAACCGCTCCGGCGACATCCGCGACCTCTGCTGCTGGGCACTCGACCTCGTCGAGGTGTCGTGGCGCGCGTCGGGCCCATGGACGATCTCGGTCTTCCGGCGGGAGGCCGTCGCCATATTGGACGAGCTGATCGGACCGAAGTCCTGACTCAGCGCGGACGCCGATAGGCCGGCGCGGCGCCGTTGATCGCGTCGCCCATCCGGTGGATCCGCAGTGCGTTGGTCGAACCCGGGATGCCGGGCGGGCTGCCGGCGATGATGACCACGAGGTCACCCTCCTTGACCCGGCCGATGTGGATGAGCGCCTCGTCCACCTGTCGCACCATCTCGTCGGTGTGCTCGACCTCGGCGCCCTGGAAGGTCTCGACCCCCCAGGTCAGGGCCAGCTGCGAGCGGGTGCGCGACTCCGGGGTGAAGGCCAGGATCGGGATGGGACCGCGGTAGCGCGAGAGGCGCCGGGCCGAGTCGCCACTGACCGTGAACGCCACCAGGAACGCGGCACCGACCGCCTCGGCGACTTCGGCCGCCGCCTTGGCGATGATGCCACCGCGGGTGTGGGGCTGCCAGGACACGGCCGCCATGTGACTGAGTCCGTGCTCCTCGGTCGAGGTGACGATGCGCGCCATGGTCTGCACCGCCACGATGGGGTGCTCCCCCACGCTGGTCTCGCCGGAGAGCATCACCGCGTCGGCTCCATCGAGCACGGCGTTGGCGACGTCGCTGGCCTCCGCGCGGGTCGGCGCGGGAGCGGTGATCATCGACTCCAGCATCTGGGTCGCGACGATCACCGGCTTGGCGTTGCGGCGGGCCTTGTCGATGATCCGCTTCTGGTGGATCGGCACGTCTTCGAGGGGGCACTCGACGCCGAGGTCGCCGCGCGCGACCATGATCCCGTCGAACGCGTCGACGATCTCGTCGATGTTGTCGATCGCCTGGGGCTTCTCGATCTTCGCGATGACGGGGACGGAGATGCCCTCCTCGCGCATGATCACGCGGACGTCCTCGGCGTCGGCAGCGCTGCGGACGAAGCTGAGCGCAATGAAGTCGACACCGATCCTGAGCGCCCAGCGAAGGTCGGCGGTGTCCTTGGCCGACAGGGCCGGGACCGACACGGCCACGCCGGGCAGGTTGATGCCCTTGTGGTTGGAGACCTTGCCCCCGACCACGACCTCGGTCTTCACGTCCGTCCCGTTGACGTCGACCACCCGCAGGCGCACCTTGCCGTCGTCGATGAGCAGCGGGTCGCCCGCCTCCACATCGCCCGGCAGTCCGGAGTACGTCGTCCCGCAGCCGTTCACGTCGCCGAGCACGTCTCGGGTGGTGATCGTGAAGGTGGCGCCGGTCTTGAGCTCGACCGGGCCGTCGGCGAACTCGCCCAACCGGATCTTCGGCCCCTGGAGGTCAGCGAAGACCCCGACGCCGTGACCGGACTCGTCGCTGGCCTGCCGCACCAGGTGGTAGAGCCGTTCGTGCTCGGCGTGGTCGCCGTGACTCATGTTGAGACGGGCGACGTCCATCCCGGCGTCCACGAGTTCGCGGATGCTCTGGGAGGTGGACACCGCAGGGCCGAGGGTGCAGACAATCTTCGCTCTACGCACGCGCTGAGCCTAGCGGTTAGATCGATCCAATGCCCGTCCAGGCTCGAAAGCTTTCCTCGACGTGGTCGTTCAGACGCCGAGCGGGCGTTCGTGCGGCTTGATCGGCACCGGCAGCGTCGAGGATCCCGTGAGGTAGGTGTCGACCGCGGCCGCTGCTGCCCGACCCTCGGCGATCGCCCACACGATCAGCGACTGCCCGCGACCCACGTCGCCGGCGACGAAGACGCCGGGCACGCTGGAGGCGTACGTCGCATCGCGGACGACGTTGCCCCGCGCGTCCAGGTCGACGCCGAGCTGCTCGACCAGACCCTCCTGCTCGGGGCCGGTGAAGCCCATCGCGAAGAGCACCAGCTGCGCCGGGATCTCCCGCGCGGTGCCCTCGATCGGCTGGAACTTCGCGTCGACCTCGATGATGCGCAGCGCGGACACGTTCCCGGAGTCGTCGCCCAGGAACTCCTGCGTCGAGACGGCGAAGACCCGGTCGCCAGCCTCTTCGTGGGCCGACGAGACACGGAACGTCATCGGGTAGGTGGGCCAGGGCTGGGTCCCAGGACGCGTCTGCGGCGGCTGCGGCATGATCTCGAGCTGGGTGATCGTGCGGGCACCCTGACGGATCGAGGTGCCCAGGCAGTCAGCACCGGTGTCGCCGCCACCGATGATGACGACGTCCTTGCCGGTGGCGAGGATCTGGCCCGCGACCTCCTGGCCGAGGGAGGACCGGTTGGCCTGGGGCAGGAACTCCATCGCCTGGTGGATGCCTCCGAGCTCACGCCCGGGCACCGGCAGGTCCCGCGCCTTGGTCGCGCCCATGGCGAGGACCACGGCGTCGTAGCGCTCGACCAGCTGCGGTCCCGTCAGCTCGGCACCGACGTTGACGCCGGCACGGAAGACGGTGCCTTCCCGCTTCATCTGGTCGAGGCGACGGTCGAGGTGCTTCTTCTCCATCTTGAACTCAGGGATGCCGTATCGCAGCAGTCCACCGATCTTGTCGGCCCGCTCGTAGACGGCGACCGTGTGCCCGGCGCGTGTGAGCTGTTGTGCCGTGGCAAGGCCCGCCGGACCGGAGCCGATGACGGCAACGGTCTTGCCCGAGAGCCACTCCGGCGGCTGGGGGCGGACGTTGCCCGACTCCCACGCCCGGTCGATGATCGAGACCTCGACGTTCTTGATGGTGACCGGGTCCTGGTTGATGCCCAGCACGCAAGCGGTCTCGCAGGGAGCAGGGCACAGGCGACCGGTGAACTCGGGGAAGTTGTTGGTCGCGTGCAGGCGCTCGATCGCGCCCTCCCAGTCGTCGCGCCAGACGAGGTCGTTCCACTCGGGGATGATGTTGCCCAGCGGGCAGCCCTGGTGACAGAACGGGATGCCGCAGTCCATGCAGCGCCCCGCCTGCGGCCCGATGATCGGCAGCAGCGCGCGACCGATCCCGTCGGGATAGACCTCGTTCCAGTCCTGGACGCGCTCCTCGACGACGCGGCGCGTGGCGACCTGCCGTCCGTGCTTCAAAAAACCCTTCGGGTCAGCCATGGGACGACGCCTCCTTCGTCGGCGCGCCCAGGGCGGCCATGCAGTGCTGAATTTCCATGGACTTCGCAACCTCAGCCATGGAGGACCTCCATGATCCGGGCGTTCGCCTCGTCCTCGGTGAGCCCCTCGTCGAGGGCCTCCGCGCGGGCTTCTAGCACCCGCTTGTAGTCGCGCGGCAGCACCTCGGTGAAGCGCTCCAACGCGGAGTCCCAGTCGGCCAGCAGGGTGGCGGCGACCGCCGAGCCGGTCTCCTCGCCGTGCTGGACGACCAGGGCCTTGAGCCGCTCGGCAGCGTCGCCGGTGACGGGGCCGAGGCCCACGAGCTCCGGGTTGACCCGGCCCTCGTCGAGATCCAGCACGAACGCATGGCCACCGGACATACCGGCGGCGAAGTTGCGTCCGGTCGGGCCGAGCACGACCACGACTCCCCCGGTCATGTATTCGCAGCCATGATCACCAACACCTTCGACCACGGCGGTTGCCCCGGAGTTGCGGACGCAGAAGCGCTCACCGGCGGTGCCGCGGAGGAAGATCTGGCCCGACGTGGCGCCATACGCGATCGTGTTGCCCGCGATCACCTGGAGGCTGGCGTCGAACAGGGCGCCGCGATCGGGGCGTACGACGATGTGTCCGCCGGACAGGCCCTTGCCGACGTAGTCATTGGCGTCACCCTCGAGGCGCAGCGTGATCCCGCGGGGCAGGAAGGCTCCGAACGACTGTCCCGCAGACCCGGTGAGGGTGATGTCGATGGTGCCGTCCGGGAGACCCGCGCCCCGATAGCGCTTGGTCACCTCGTGGCCCAGCATGGTGCCGACCGTGCGGTTGACGTTGCGGATCGCGACCTGCGCACGCACCGGCTCGCCCCGCTCGAGCGCTGGGGCCGCGAGCCGGATGAGCTCGTTGTCGAGCGCCTTCTCCAGGGCGTGGTCCTGCGTCTTGGTGTTGCGGAGGTCCTGGTCGGCGAACTGACCGGACTGACCGTGCACGGAGGCCTGGTGCAGGATCGGCCTCAGGTCCAGGCCCGCTGCCTTCCAGTGGCCGACGGCCTGCTCGACGTCGAGCGAACCGACCTGGCCGACGGCCTCGTCGAGGGTGCGGAACCCGAGCTGGGCGAGGATCTCCCGCACTTCTTCGGCGATGTAGGTGAAGAAGTTGACGACGTGCTCGGCCTGCCCGCTGTAGCGCTGGCGCAACACCGGGTTCTGGGTGGCGACGCCCACCGGGCAGGTGTCGAGGTGGCAGACGCGCATCATGATGCAGCCCGAGACGACGAGCGGCGCGGTGGCGAAGCCGTACTCCTCCGCTCCGAGGAGTGCGGCGATCACGACGTCGCGTCCGGTCTTGAGCTGTCCGTCGGCCTGCACGACGATGCGGTCGCGGAGCCCGTTGAGCAGCAACGTCTGCTGTGTCTCCGCGAGGCCGAGCTCCCACGGTCCACCCGCATGCTTGAGCGAGGTGAGGGGCGAGGCCCCGGTGCCGCCGTCGTGACCGGAGATCAGCACGACGTCTGCGTGCGCCTTGGAGACCCCGGCCGCGACCGTGCCGACCCCGACCTCGGAGACGAGCTTGACGTGCACCCGGGCGCTCGGGTTGGCGTTCTTGAGGTCGTGGATGAGCTGCGCCAGATCCTCGATCGAGTAGATGTCGTGGTGCGGCGGCGGGCTGATCAGCCCGACGCCGGGCGTCGAGTGCCGGGTCTTGGCCACCCAGGGATAGACCTTGTGACCGGGCAGCTGGCCGCCCTCCCCCGGCTTGGCGCCCTGAGCCATCTTGATCTGGATGTCGTCGGCGTTGGTGAGGTATTCGCTCGTCACCCCGAACCGTCCCGAGGCGACCTGCTTGATCGAGCTGCGGCGCTCCGGGTCGTGGAGGCGGTCCGCGTCCTCGCCGCCCTCACCGGTGTTGGACTTGGCACCGAGACGGTTCATCGCGATGGCCAGGGTCTCGTGTGCCTCCTGGCTGATGGAGCCGTAGGACATGGCGCCGGTCGAGAATCGCTTGACGATCTCGCTGACGGGCTCGACCTCGTCGATGCCGATCGGTGCCCGGCCGGTGCTCTCGCCGTCCTTGAAGCGGAACAACCCGCGCAGCGTCATCAGCCGCTCCGACTGCTCATCGACCCGGGCGGTGTACTGCTTGAAGATCTCGTAGCTGCCGGTGCGCGTGGAGTGCTGGAGGCGGAAGACCGTCTCGGGATCAAAGAGGTGGGGCTCGCCCTCTCGCCGCCACTGGTATTCGCCACCGATCTGCAGCTCCCGGTGTGCGGGGGCGATGCCGCCGCGGGGGTACGCCGAAGCGTGGCGCCTGGCGACCTCCTCGGCGATCGTGTCCAGCTCGATGCCGCCCAGCTTGGACGTGGTGCCGGTGAAGTACTTGTCCACCACGGACTGCGACAGACCGACCGCCTCGAAGATCTGCGCGCCGGTGTAGGACGCGACCGTGGACACGCCCATCTTGGACATCACCTTCAGGACGCCCTTGCCGAGGCCCTTGATGAGGTTCGTGACGGCCTGCTCGGGCTCGACCTTGACGTAGTAGCCCTCACGAGCAAGGTCCTCGACGGACTCCATGGCGAGGTAGGGGTTGACCGCCGCTGCGCCGTACCCGACGAGAAGGGCGACGTGGTGCACCTCGCGGACGTCGCCGGCCTCCACGAGGAGGCCGACCTGGGTCCGGGTCTTCTCCCGTACGAGGTGGTGGTGGATGGCGCCGGTGAGCAGCAGTGAGGGGATCGGGGCCAGCTCCGCGGTGGAGTGCCGGTCGGAGAGCACGATGATGCGTGCGCCCCCGGCGATGGCCTGGGACACCTCGGCGCAGATCTCCTCGAGGCGCTTCGCCATCGAGGCGCCGCCGCCCTCCACCTCGTAGAGGCCGCGGGAGGTGTGGGTGATGAACCCGGGCATGTCACCGTCGCGGTTGATGTGGCGGATCTTGGCGAGGTCGTCGTTGGAGATGACCGGGAAGGGCAGCACGACCTGCCGGCAGGAGGCGGGCGTCGGCTCCAGGAGGTTGGCCTCCGGCCCGATCGTGCCGCTGAGCGAGGTGACGAGCTCCTCGCGGATGGCGTCCAGCGGCGGGTTCGTCACCTGCGCGAAGAGCTGCGCGAAGTAGTCGAACAGCAGTCGCGGCTTGTCGCTCAGGACGGCGATGGGCGTGTCGGTCCCCATCGAGCCGAGCGCCTCGCCCCCGGTGTTCGCCATCGGCGTCAGCAGCACGCGCAGCTCCTCCTCGGTGTAGCCGAAGATCTGCTGGCGGCGCGTCACCGAGGCGTGCGTGTGGACGATGTGCTCGCGGGCGACGATGTCGTCGAGGTGGATGAGACCGGCGTGGAGCCACTCGTCGTAGGGGTGCTCGCTGGCGAGCTCCGACTTGATCTCCTCGTCCTCGACGATCCGGTGCTCGTCGGTGTCGATCAGGAACATCCGGCCCGGTTGGAGCCTGCCCTTGCGGACGATCGTGGCCGGGTCGAGGTCGAGCACGCCGACCTCGGAGGCGAGGACGACCAGGCCGTCGTCGGTGACCCAGTAGCGACTGGGGCGGAGACCGTTGCGGTCGAGGACGGCGCCGATCTGGCTGCCATCGGTGAACACCACGCACGCAGGGCCGTCCCACGGCTCCATCATCGAGGAATGGAACTCGTAGAAGGCGCGCCGCTTGGCGTCCATCTCGGTGTGGTTCTCCCAAGCCTCGGGGATCATCATCAGCACCGAGTGGGGAAGCGACCGACCGCCCATGTGCAGAAGCTCGAGCACCTCGTCGAAGGACGCGGAGTCGGAGTGGCCCGGCGTGCAGATCGGGTAGAGCCGATCGAGGTCGCCGGGGATGAGGTCGCTGTCGAGCAGTGCCTCCCGCGCCCGCATCCAGTTGCGGTTGCCCATGACGGTGTTGATCTCCCCGTTGTGGGCGATGAACCGGAACGGGTGCGCCAGTGGCCAGCTCGGGAAGGTGTTGGTCGAGAAGCGGGAGTGCACGACGGCGAGGGCCGAGGCGACCCGCTCGTCGCGAAGGTCGGGATAGAAGCTGTCGAGCTGGTCGGTGGTGAGCATCCCCTTGTAGGCCAGGGTGCGCCCGGACAGTGACGGGAAGTAGACGTCGGCCTCGCGCTCGGCGCGCTTGCGCAGGCAGAAGGCGAGCCGTTCCAGCGCCATACCCCCCACGCGCTTGGTGGCGCCGGCGACGAAGAGCTGCAGGAAGGTCGGCATCACGCTCTTGGCCGTGGCGCCGAGGATGTCGGGCTCGATCGGCACCTCGCGCCAACCGAGGACGTCGAGACCCTCTTCGCCGGCGAGCTGGGCGATCTGCGCCGTGGTCTTGGCCAGGGAGTCGGCGCCGCCGAGCATGAAGGCGGTGCCGACCGCGTAGCTGCCGGCAGCGGGAAGGTCGAAGTCGACCACTGCACGCAGGAAGGCGTCGGGGACCTGCATCAGGATGCCCGCGCCGTCGCCCGAGTTGGTCTCGGCGCCGGCGGCGCCGCGGTGATCGAGGTTGCGCAACGCAGTGAGTGCCTTGGCCACGATGTCGTGGCTGGCGACGCCGGTCAGGGTGGCGACGAAGGCCACGCCGCACGCGTCGTGCTCGTGGCGCGGGTCGTAGAGACCTTGTGCCTGGGGGCCTGCGAGTAGTCCCGAAGTGGCTTCGGCTGCAGGCGGCGGGAAGGCGTGCATCTCGGCGTTCTCCCGTCGTCGTGTGCACTCGTGAGCGTCAGGGACGCACGAGGGCGAGCTGATGGCGATCGGCAGGGGACGACGTTGGCCCGAGCACGACGAATCTAACACCGCGACGGTCAGGGGGTGAGACAGCAATCTCAGTCCGCAGACGGTTCCTTTTCGTCCTCGGTGACGGGCGGTCGGGTGTAGACGACCTCTTCGCGCCCCGACGATCGCCTGCCGGCCCACACGAAGTAGGCCGTGGCCAGGGCGAACAACACCAGAGAGGTCCACTGGTTGAAGCGGAGCCCGGAGACATCGGAGAGCTGCACCTCGTCGATGCGCAGCGACTCGATCCAGAAGCGGCCCGCTGTGTAGGTCATGACGTAGAGCGCGGCGACGCGGCCGTGACTGAGCTGCAGGCGACGGTCCAGCAGGATGATCAGCGCGAAGGCAGCCAGGCACCAGAGGAACTCGTACAGGAAGGTGGGATGGAACGTCGGCTGGTCCAAGAAGGCGCTGGGACGATGCTCCTCGTCGATCTCGAGCGCCCAGGGCAGGTCGGTGGGACGCCCGAACAGCTCCTGGTTGAACCAGTTGCCCCAGCGGCCCAGCGCCTGGGCGACCAGCACGCCGGGGGCGATGGCATCGAGCAGGGGCAGCAGCTTGATGCCGCGGATCTTGGCGCCGATGATGACGCCGAGGGCGCCCATCGCGATGCCGCCCCAGATGCCGAGTCCCCCGCGCCAGACGTAGAGGGCGGTGACCGGGTTCTCGCCCTCACCGAAGTAGAGCTGCCAGTCCGTCAGCACGTGGTACAGCCGAGCGCCGACGAGGCCGAACGGCACCCCCCACACGGCCAGGTCCGACACCTCGCCAGCCGTGCCACCGCGCGCGACCCAGCGACGCTCGCCGATCCAGATCGCGGCGATGATGCCGGCGATGATGCACAGTGCGTAGCCGCGGAGCGGGAGGGGTCCGATCTCCCAAGTGCCCTGACTGGGGCTCGGGATGCTCAGGACAGTGATCAAGGTCAGCATCACGCCGCCTCCCTCAACAGGTGCTGGATGTCGGCGGCCAGCTGCGCCGACGAGACGTCCTGGCTCCAGTAGGCGACGCCCTCGTCGTCGGCGTCGATCGCGACGACCTGGGTGCCGTGGGTGACTTCGTAGCCGCCGCTCGGCAGCTTGTTGCCCTTCTCCACGGCGATGCCCAGGGGCTTGGCGACGTCGATGATCGTCTGCAGGTCCCCGGAGACGCCGATGAAGCTCTCGTCGAAGTTGGTCGCGTAGTCGGCCGCCACCTCGGGGGTGTCACGCGCCGGGTCGGTGGTCACGAACACGACGTCGACGTCCGCGCGCTCCTCGTCGCTGAGCCGTGCCGTGGCCGAGGCGAGGTTGGACATGACGATCCCGCAGATGTCGGGGCAGTGGGTGTAGCCGAAGAACACCAGCGTCAGGTCCTTGTCGGTGTCCTTGACCAGGCTGTACGCCGAGCCGGACTCCGCGACGAGGGCGGCGTCCTTGACCACGAAGTGCGGGTCGAGCAGGGTGCCGGTCATCTCATGGTCTCCCGTGCTGGCCTCGAAGGACCCGCATCCGCTCAGCAGCGACAGACCGAGCAGGGCCGAGACGAGGAGTGCAGGTCTACCCACGGCGCACTCCCGCCGCGAGGTCCTCGGTGAGCGCGCGCAGGGCCTTGAGCCCTCCGGCGGGGTCGTCCGCGTGGTCGAGCAGCACGCGGACGAAGGCGGACCCCACGATCACACCGTCGGCGTACGCCGCGATCTCGGCAGCCTGGTCGCCGTTGCTCACTCCCAGGCCCACGCCGACCGGCAGGTCGGTGGCCTCCTTGGTGCGCGCGACCAGGGGCGCCGCGAGGTCGCTCGTGGTGGCGCGTGCCCCGGTGACGCCCATGACCGCGGTGGCGTAGACGAAGCCGCGGCAGGCAGCCGTCGTCATGGCGATGCGCTCGGGCGTCGAGCTGGGGGCCACCAGGAAGACCTTGTCGAGGTCGTGGTCGTCGGCTGCGGCGATCCACTCACCGCCCGCGTCGGGAGTGAGGTCGGGCGTGATCAGTCCCGCTCCCCCGGCACTGGCGAGATCGGCGGCGAACAGGTCGACGCCACTGCGCCCGGTCCGGCGGCTGCCGCCGTAGTGCTCGACGGGGTTCCAGTAGGTCATCACGACGGTGGGCGCACCGGTCGCGGCGACGGCCTCGACGACGCGCATCAGGTCGGTCGTGCGGACCCCGCCCTCGAGGGCCTGCTGTGCGGCGGCCTGGATCGTGGGTCCGTCCATCACCGGGTCGCTGTAGGGCATGCCCACCTCGATGACGTCGCACCCGGCCTCGACCATGACGCGCATCGCCTCGATGGAGCCGTCCACGCTGGGGAAGCCGGCCGGCAGGTAGCCCACCAGCGCGGCGCGGCCCTCGGTGCGTGCGGTGTCGAATGCCGACGTGGTGCTCATGCTTCGACCTCCTCTGCGCGCGGGTCGGTGTCGGGGTCCCCCACCGGCTCGGCGGTGACCTCATCGGGGTCTCCCAGGCCGAACCACTCGATCGCGGTGCCCATGTCCTTGTCACCGCGGCCGGAGAGGTTGATGAGGACCGTCGCGTCCGGTCCACGTTCGGCACCGAGTCGCCGGGCGACCTCGAGGCCGCCGTGGATCGCGTGGGCCGACTCGATCGCCGGGATGATCCCCTCCGTGCGGCTCAGCAGGGCGAGTGCATCCATGGCCTGCGCGTCCGTGACCGGGGCGTACGCCGCACGCCCGATCGCCGCGAGGTGGGCGTGCTGCGGGCCCACGCCGGGGTAGTCGAGACCGGCCGAGATCGAGTGGGACTCGATGGTCTGGCCGTCCTCGTCCTGGAGCACGTAGGTGCGGGCTCCGTGCAGCACGCCCGTGTCACCGGCATGGATCGTGGCGGCGTGCCGGCCGGTCTCCACCCCGTCGCCACCCGGCTCGAACCCGTGGATCTCCACGCTGTCGTCGTCGAGGAATGCGGTGAACAGGCCGATCGCGTTGGAGCCGCCGCCGACGCACGCGGCGATGGCGTCCGGCAGCACGCCGTACTGGTCGAGGCACTGCTGGCGCGCCTCGTCGCCGATCCCGCGGGTGAAGTCACGCACCATGCTCGGGAAGGGGTGCGGACCCGCGGCGGTGCCGAAGAGGTAGGCCGTGTGGTCGACGCTGGCGACCCAGTCACGCAAGGCCTCGTTGATGGCGTCCTTCAGGGTGGCGCTCCCGGACTCGACCGGGATCACCTTGGCGCCGAGCAGGTGCATGCGCGCGACGTTGAGCGCTTGGCGCCGGGTGTCGACGGCGCCCATGTAGACGGTGCAGTCCAGGCCGAAGTAGGCAGCCGCGGTGGCGCTGGCGACGCCGTGCTGGCCGGCGCCGGTCTCGGCGATGACGCGCGTCTTGCCCATGCGCTGGGTCAGCAGGGCCTGGCCCATCACGTTGCGGATCTTGTGGGCGCCGGTGTGGTTGAGGTCCTCGCGCTTGAGCAGGACCCGGGCGCCGACCTGCGCCGAGAGCCGCTCCGCGTGGTAGAGCAGGCTCGGAGCGCCGGCGTACTCCCGGCAGATCTTCTCGAACGCGGCCACGAACTCCGGGTCGGCCATCGCGTCGTGCCAGGCGACGGTCAGCTCGTCCAGAGCAGCCACCAGCGCCTCGGGCATGAACCGGCCGCCCCAGTCCTCGCCGAAGAAGCCGCGCTCGTTCGCGTCGTACCTGCTGACCTGCGTGTCGCTCATCTGTGCACTCCTGTCATGGCCCGCACCGCAGCGGCCGGGTCACCGTCCTTGACCAGCGCTTCGCCGACCAGCACCACGTCGGCACCCTCGCCGACGAAGCGGGCCACGTCGTCGGGGCCGTTGATGCCCGACTCGGCGACCAGGACCCGGTCCTCGGGGAAGAGGGGCGCGAGCCGGCCGAACGTGTCGTTGTCGACCGCAAGAGTCTTGAGGTTGCGGGCGTTGACGCCGATCAGCTCGGCGCCGACGGCCACGGCGCGTTCGGCCTCGTGCTCGTCGTGGACCTCGACCAGCACGGTCAGGCCCAGCTCGCGGGCCTCGTCGTGGAGACGTCGGAGGTCGTCGTCGTCGAGGGCGGCAACGATGAGCAGCACGAGGTCCGCACCGGCCGACCGTGCCTCGAGGAGCTGATAGCTGGTGACGATGAAGTCCTTGCGCAGCAGCGGAGTGTCCACGGCTTGCCGGACCGCGCGCAGGTCGTCGAGGCTGCCGCCGAAGCGTCGCTGCTCGGTGAGCACCGAGATCGCGGCAGCGCCTCCCTCTGCGTAGGCCGTCGCAAGCGCCGCGGGGTCGGGGATGTCGGCCAACGCGCCCTTGCTCGGGCTCTTGCGCTTCACCTCGGCGATCACGCTCGATCCGGCACCGCGGAAGACCGGCATCGGGTCGTACGGCGGGTCGACGTCGGCCAGGGCGGCGCGCACGTCGGTCAACGACGTGGCGGCCTCGCGAACGGCGAGATCCTCGCGGACGCCGGCGATGATCTCATCGAGCACGGACATGCCCATACCCTCTCACTGCGACACCAACTGACCGGCGGGTGGTTCAAGCAGCGAGCCAGGACCCCGGCACGTTGCGCACGACGGTGAAGACCGCCAGCACGACCAGGCCACCGACCCAGGCCCAGGTGGGAACCGTGAGTGGCCGCATCGCCTCACCCCCACGCCAGCAGGCCCGCAGCCTGCGGAGCCAGAGGACCAGAATCACGGGGATCGCCAGCATGAGGACGAGGTTGCTCGACAACGCGGCCCCGACCTCGAGATGGGTGAGGTCGTTGACCGCACGCAGAGCCCCGCACATCGGGCAGTCGAGGCTCGTCAGCAGCTTGGTGGGGCACAGGCCCCAGCTCCCGGACACGTGCGGGTCGCGCAGGCGCAACGCGAGGGCGGTGAGCGCTGCTCCAGCGCCGACCGCGAGAGGCGAGGCGAGCCGGCGGGCTCGCGGACCCACCGTGTCAGTGGTGCTCGGTGTGGAAACCGAGCTTCGAGAGGATCAGGAAGAGCGGGAACGCCACGAGGCCGAGAGCCACGCCCACCCAGAACAGCGTCATGTTGACCGGCGAGAGCATCAGCGCGATGCCGCCGACCACGAAGCCGAGCAGCGCCACTGCGACCGCAGTCCAGGCCGCCGGGGTGTTGCCGTGGTTGTCCGCCATGTGAAGTGCTCCTCGTGGTGCCGACTGGATCGCGGTCAGTCTAGGGGTCGCTCGGACGCCGTCGGATCGTGACCCTCGTCGAGGGCCTTCCAGAGCTCCAGGTTGCCCTCGGGCTCGACCTCCGTCGGGGAGTCCCCCGCAGGGGCGTCGTAACGCGAGCCCATCTCCGGCCAGGTCGGCAGGTAGCGCACCGCGGCCACCGTGGAGACGAGGCTGATGACGGCGGCGACCAGCGCTGCGGGATACCAGCCGGTGATTCCCAGCACCGCGTTGTCGACGCCAGAGGCGGCGAGAAGCGCTTCACTCAGTGCGTCCTGCAGCGACCGGATGGCCAGGACGGTCGTGACGAGCAGTCCGAGCGAGGCCACGGCGGCCAGCGCCGCCACGGCCCGGCGCACCCGACCACGGGTCACCAGGATGACGCCCCAGCAGGCCAGCACGACGAGGGCCAACGCGCCGGCCAGGGGCGATTCCCGGACCCCGCTCAGGTCGATGGTGGCGGCCCCGCGCGTGGTGGAGGTGTCGATGTTGCCGGATGACCCGGTCACCCAGGGCCGTGCCCCGGCGACGGCGGCCAGGACCCCGCTGGCGAGCCCGAACAGCAGGACCGGGCCGAAGGTCCGACTCCGCTCAGCCATCGACCTGGGCCTCGAGCTGGTCCGCGTCGAAGCAGGTGCGGTCGCCGGTGTGGCAGGCCGCCCCCACCTGGTCGACCTTGATGAGGAGGGTGTCGCCGTCGCAGTCGAGGCGCACCTCACGCACGTGCTGGACGTGGCCGCTCGTGTCGCCCTTGACCCAGTACTCGCTCCGAGAGCGGCTCCAGTACGTCGCCCGTCCGGTCGACAGGGTGCGTGCGAGTGCTTCGTCGTCCATCCACCCCAGCATCAGCACCTCGCCGGTGTCCCACTGCTGAGCGATCGCCGGCACCAACCCGTCGGGGGTGCGCTTGAGACGTGCAGCGATGGCAGGGTCGAGGGCACTCACCCCCCAAGTATCACGGGTCGGGGTGTTCGGCCTCGCGCTGTATCCAGGTGCGCCAACAGTCACGCGTGATCGGACCCGGGGCGGGCAGGTCGCGGTCGTCCCAGCGCGAGATGGCCTGGACGTCACGGGTGGTGGACACGAGGAACGCCTCGCTCGCACGCTCCATGACCGACATGGGCTCGTCGACCTCGACTCCCCCGCACCACTCGAGCACCAGGGCCCGGGTGACCCCGGCGAGGCATCCGCTCTTCAGGGTCGGTGTCCGGAGCTCGCCGTCGACGACGTAGAAGACGTTGGAACCGGTGCCTTCGCACAGGTTGCCGGCGGTGTTGGCGACAATCGCCTCGCTGGCACCAGCATCGGTCGCGCGGGCAAGGGCGATGACGTTCTCGGCGTACGACGTGGTCTTGAGGCCCGCGGTCGCGCCGCGCTCGTTTCGGGGCCAGGGCACGGTGGCCACTGCGGTGGTAAGCGGAAGCTTTCGGATGGCCGAGTAGGCGACGACCAGGGTGGGCGGGCCGCCCCCTCGCCCGGAGCCCATCGGCGCCGGTCCAGCCGTGTAGGTGATCCGCAGGCGGCCCCGGGCGTCGTCGGTGCCCTGCAGCACCTCGGCCACCCCGCGGCGTACCTCCGCCTCGTCGGGCGTCGGCAACCCGAGGCCTGATGCCGACACGGCCAGCCGTTCCAGGTGCCGGGTCAGGGCGAAGGGGACGCCGTCGAGCGTCTTGATCGATTCGAAGACACCGTCCCCGACGGTGAACCCGTGATCCGCGACGCTGAGGGTGGCCCCGGTCGCATCGTCGAGCAGGTGTCCGTTGAGCCATGCACGCATGGCGCCACTCTAGGCAGGTTCCTCCCGCGTCGACGGAGCGGGGACACGCGTGGTCGAACCCGATTTTGGCGGCTCGGAACGCATCGGCTAGTGTTCTGCTCGCACTTCCCAGCGGCTCCGGCCGCAGGAATTTGCGTGCGGACATAGCTCAGTTGGTAGAGCGCAACCTTGCCAAGGTTGAGGTCGCGAGTTCGAGTCTCGTTGTCCGCTCGGAGAGGTCTCTCCCCGTGCCTTCTTGATAGTGGGAAGGCCTCCGCGGTGGGTTGGCCGAGAGGCGAGGCAACGGACTGCAAATCCGTGTACACGGGTTCAAATCCCGTACCCACCTCCATGCTCCACCAGGCTCCACAAGTGAAAAAGCACCACACCGGGCGATTGGCGCAGCGGTAGCGCGCTTCCCTGACACGGAAGAGGTCACTGGTTCAATCCCAGTATCGCCCACCAGAACACGCAGGAAAGAGGCCCCTCCGGGGCCTCTTTCCATGTCAGGGACAGACGAGGACCAAGGCGCGGCAAGGTCTGGCAGTTGCCCCTGTGCACACATCTTGGAGTAGTCGCCTCTGTATCAGGGCTCGCAGGACGTGGACGGCTCAGCCCAGCTGTTCGCTGTAGGGTGCCGCGAAGCGACGTGTAGCTCAGCAGTAGAGCACCGGGCTTCACCCCGGAGGGCGCCGGGGCAGCACCGGCCACGTCGGCGCAACGACGTGTAGCTCAGTAGTAGAGCACCGGGCTCTGGACCCGGAGGGGGCAGGGGCGGAACCTGCCACGTCGGCGATCACAACCTGAACAGGCGGACGATGACGAACGGTTACGCACTCGGGCAACTGAGCAAGACCTTCCTCACGGCGACCACGCACGAGGATCCTGACGTGCGTCGCCGTGCCGATCGGCGTGCCCAGCGGTGGGCGCAGTCAATGGAGCGCATGGCGGACGGCCGCGTCGAGGTCGGCGCCCGAGTGCCCGTCCGAGGACTTCCGAAGTGGGTGACGCTCGAGGTGCTGCGCGGCGGGTTCGCCACCGGCAGCGCCTTGGCCGAGGTGCCGCTGCAGGCAGACGAGATCGCGCTTGCCCGACGGCTCGGGATCCCGGCGGCGCGACGACTGATCTTCGGGTACTTCCTCACGGATGCGGGCCTTCAAGAGCTACACGACCTCCTGGACTCCGGCGCCTACCGCGTGGAGATCCCTGAAGATGCTGCCCTTCTCACCATCGCTTGGCTTGTACGCGCGGGCGACCGCGCGGGAGCCCTCGACCTCCTCGAGCAGGTGTCACCGTTCGCCGAGAAGCTCAGGTTGGCGCCGAAGCCTACGAATGCTCCGACCACACCGCCGGACCACGTCTTCCGGATCACCGCGGGCGAAGCGGCTGACGCCCTTCGTAGCCGGAAGCCGAACCCGCGGGTGGAGGCGCAGCGCGAAGCGCTTGCCGTATGGAACCCCTTCAGCGACCGAGTTCTCTCGCTCTGGCTCGAGCAGTATCAAGATGGCCAGCTCTCATTGGACTGTGACGCCGCCTGGCGCGCCAGTGCCTCAGCGCTTGTCGACGAGTGCGACCGTCTCGCTACGGTGCACACACTCTGCACCAAGTACAGGAAGCCGAAGGAGAACCTCGCCATCCTGCTCCGTGCGCTGAAGGCGGTCGCTGGTGGCGAGAACCTGCTCAACCGCGACATCGGCCTGGTTCGGTGTGCCATCGAGGCCCAGGTCGCGAAGCGTGGACGGCCGGAGTCCGACGAACACGCGGCTCTCCGGGATCAGCAGCGTGTCGTCGCGACGGCGCCAGCACACAGCCGACTTGCGGCTGTCGCAGCCGACCGCGTGAGCCGCCTCGACGTGGCCGAGGGCATCGGTGAGCCGGAAGCCTTCTTCGGAGACGTCACTGCGGAGGAAGAATCCCAGTCCGGAGTCGCGGAGGGCTCCGCCATGCCCCGGATCGTGCCCAGGGTGCTGACTCGCGCACACTCTGCTCCGATTGAGGACCTGCTTGAGGAGGGCGTGGTGCCATCGGCCGAGGTGCTCGCCGCGTTGGTGCCCCGGGTCAGCGCATCAGTCGTCGCTTCGGCCTACGCCGACCAAGCACTTGCCAGGCTGGCCGCCGCGAACTACAGGGCCTTTCGTCGGCGTCGATCGCTTCTGCTGCTGAACCTGGAGAAGCAGATCCAGATCACCGAGCTTCCCTGGGTACGTGCCGTCGCTGGACACAGTCACGCAACGACTGATGAGGCAATGGCCGTCGCCCGTCGTGTCGGTGCGCTTGCGCTCGATCACTTCCCTTCGACGATCTTGCCGAATCCGCTGGTCCAGGAGCTCCACCACCTGTTGTCGACCGCCGGCCACGACATACCGCTCGTGGAGGAGTTGGCCGCCGACATCTTCATGGGTGGTTTTTCGGACAAGTTCCGCCGAGCTTCACAAGGGGCGACGCGCGTCATCGGCGGGACGCTCTACGCCAAGTACTACGGCATCGACTCCGATCAGATCACCAGTCTTGCCGAGCCGCCGAAGCAACAGCCGACGTCAGGCTGGACGTGGCGACGAGCTCGAGCGACCGAGCACGGGCTGACCTTCGGCGATCTCTGCTGGGCGCGAGCGGGACGCACGCCGGACGGCGGCTGGTCGGTGGCCGCAAACGGGATGATCATCGAGCAGTCCCAGATCCTGACGACCCACAACCTCGCCGCACTCGTGTCGATCGGTGTCCAGCCGACACGGTCTTGGATGGACCTCGCCCGCGATGCCATCCATCGGACCAGCGCGCTCCTCGAGCTCGCATCCCGGCAGCGACGCCCGCTCGCGACGGTCAAGGACGCGGCCTACGCCTGGCGACAGGCAATCTTCTACCTCAGTGTGGCTGGACCGGCCGAGGCCGAGAAGGTGTTGAACGACGAGTCTGTAGGTGCGGCGGGGCCAGCCGTGATGGCCGAACTGCTCGACGGTCTTCGCCAGGTGGCCGCTGGTCACGTGCACGCCGACGATCGATCGCCCTTCCTCGGGTGGGCCGTGGGGCGGCACTGGATTCTTGAAGCCACCGATCATCCCCCTGCGCTCCCCGGTCAGTAGGCATCACCACTCGACGGACGACTCAGCGGTCTGTCGCCTCTCAGCAGGCCTGGCCCTCGAAGGGACGTATGTTGACCCGCGTGATGAGCACCTCCCTCCACCCGCGCGGGTTGCCCGACATCGGACAGGTGCTGCTCTTCGTCGCTCTCGTCTTCATGTTCGCGCCGATCGGCTGGGTGCAGGTGCACGAGGGCGAACTGTCAGCGCCCTGGACCGCGGTCCTGGTGGTCACCCTTGCTGTGCTCCACCTGAGCGTGCTGGCCGCACGCTGGCGACCAGTGAGCTCCTACGCCGTGGGCTGCCTGTGCATGCTGCTGCTCACAGTCGCTCCGGACCTCGGAGGGCCGACGGCGGTCTCGGCCGGGATGGACTACTCACCCCTGCTCCTGCCGAGCAGCCTGTGCTTCCTCGCCCTGATCTACGCCTTGAGTGCAGGCAAGAGCGACCCGTGGCCGCAGATCGCGCTGGCCACCGGCCTGATGGGTGCGGTGCTGATCACGGCGCGACTGTGGGGATTTACGGTCACCGGTCTGGCTCCGTGGGCCTGGCAGCTGATGCAGGTGACCGTCGTGCTCACCGGGACAGTCGCCGCGTGGGCGCTCGGTCGCTTCGTCGCCGTACGAACCGCGTGGATCTCCGAGCTGAGCGCACGCGGCGCAGCCGACGAGCGTCGCCGCATCGCTCGAGAGATGCATGACGTGGTCGCCCATTCGCTCGCTGTCATGGTCAGCCACGCCGAGGCTGGTCGGCTGGTCGTCGCACGCCAACCTGAGCGGGCGCCGATGATCTTGGAGACCATCGCCGGCACCGGCCGTGAAGCGCTCAACGAGATGCGCGGTCTGCTCGGGGTGCTTCGAGGGTCGTCGGACGAGACCGCCCCAGCGGTCGACCCCCAGCCGGGTCTCCCTGACCTGCCGGCCCTGGTCGAGCGGATCCGCGCTGCGGGACAACGGGTCGAGTTCGATGACTCCGCGACGCCCCCACCGGGGTCGCTCGCGGTCGGGCTGACCGCCTATCGCGTGGTGCAGGAGGCCTTGACCAACGTGATCCGGCACGCGACGCCGGGCTCGACGGCTCACGTCACGGTCAACTGCGACGACCGCAACCTCGTGGTGGTGGTGAGCGACAACGGCACCACGGCGGTCGCGGCGGCGCCGGGCCGCGGCCTGGTCGGCATGCGCGAACGTGTCGAGGCGGTCGGCGGCGAGGTCGACGCGGGACCGGCGGCGCAGGGTTGGCGGGTCCGCGCCCGGCTCCCGCGGGAGGGGGCGAGGGAGCGTGGGTGACGTGATCCGGGTTGCGGTCGTCGACGACCAGGAGCTGATGCGCTCGGCCCTGACGATGATGGTGGAGAGCCAGCCCGATCTGAGCCTGGTCGGCGAGGCGGCTGACGGGCACGAGGCGCTCGCCCTGGTGCGCTCGCGGACGGTCGACGTCGTACTCATGGATCTGCGAATGCCTCGCCTGGGGGGCATCGAGGCCACCGAGATCATCACCAGCGAGCTCCCCTCCACCCGGGTGATCGCCCTCACCACCTTCGACGAGGACGACCATGCCTTCCCCGCCATCCGAGCGGGCGCCAGTGCGTTCCTGCTCAAGGACGCTCGGGCGGAGCAGATCGTGGAGGCGATCCGCATCGTGCATGCTGGGCACTCAGTCGTGGCGCCGTCGACGACGAAGCGTCTCATCGAACACGTCGCGGCGTCCTCCGCGCCCGATGACGCCCGCGCGCGAAGGGTCCGGACCCTGCTCACGCCCCGCGAGCTGGAGACATTGCTGCTTCTGGCCACCGGCGAGTCCAACTCCGAGATCGCCGCCCGCCTCCACCTCTCCGAAGCCACCGTGAAGACCCACGTGGGTCAGGTGCTGGCCAAGCTCGCGCTGCGTGACCGAGTCCAGGCGGTCGTCCTCGCCTACGAGAGTGGACTGGTCCGACCCGGCTGATCTCATCCTCCAGGATGAGACAACCGCGCCTTGAGGCTGATCCCCCCAGGCTCCCGCGCGCGCAGGGTGGGGCCATGACAACCACTCATACCGAGCAGCCCCCCACCAGGACCAGTCCGCTCCCTGCGAGCGCGCACACCGAGCAACCGTGGCGGCTTCACGACGTCGCCCGCGACTTCTACCTCGAGGACGTCTGGGCACTGCCCATGCGCGGTGGTCCCGACGACCTCGCCAGCATCGTCGACTGGTTCGTGGCCCTGGACGAGAAGGAGGACCCGCTCGTCAACCGTGTCCTGTTGGCCATCCGCTTCAAGCTCGGCGCCCTGCTCGGCCTCGACAGCGAGGAGTCCGGCATCAAGGCCCGCGTGCCGTCCCTGCGAGACCGACTGCCTGACGATCTGGCGACCGGACCGACCGGGCCCGACCTGTCGGACAAGCCCTTCCAACCGGTCTACCTCACCGACCGCGAGTGGGTGGCCGAGATCGCCAACCAGACCTGTCATGCCCTGGTGCACTTCGGCTGGGTGCCGGACGGCGACGATCGGTGGCACGCCCAGATGGCGGTCCTGGTCAAGCCCAACGGAACGTTCGGCCGCGCCTACATGGACTTCATCAAGCCGTTCCGCTACCTGATCGTCTACCCCGCCTTGCTGCGCAACCTCGACCGCCGCTGGGCCAGCCGGGAGCCAGCGGCATGAACAGGAAGCTCAGCTGGGCGAGATCGCGTGAGTCCTACTTCGTTACGGTGCATACCCGGGAACACCTTGCGCTTTGGCCCCTCACAGAACAGGCACACTGATGGCCAATGAGCTCGACCTTCTGATTCCCGACTACGTCTCGCGGTCGCAACACCGTCTTTGGATAGCAGCACCCCCCGAGCAGGTCTGGGAGGCGATGCTGGCCGTGGCTCTGACGGATCTGCCCCTGGCACGGACGTTGTTGGCCGCGCGAAATCTGCCGGCTCGACTGAGGGGGAGCCCCACCGTCCGTAGCTGCCCGCGACCGTTGGCGCAGCTGTTCCGTGACGACGACCGCTGGGTCACCCTGATCGAGGAACCTGGCCGCCGTCTGGTGGTCGGCCGAGCCGCCCGGTTCTGGGAACTCGTACCCACAGCCGCGCCGGGTATCGGGTCACGGTCCGACTTCCTCGCCTTCAGCGAGCCCGGCTTCGCCAAGGCGGTCGTCTCCCACGAGATCGTCCCTGACGGTGCAGGCTCCTACCTGATCACCGAGACCCGCGTCGTGGGGACAGACGCAAGGGCAAGGCGGGTCTTCGCCGCCTACTGGCAAGTGATCCGGCCAGGCGTAGGGCTGATCCGACGCAGCACTCTCAAAGCTGTCTCACGACGATGTGCCGTACTCCCCGGTCGCTCGCAGACATCGGAAGCCGTGCCAGCCGCCACCCCGCCGATGCCCGGGGCCTTGCCAGTGCGCGCCTCAGGTCTGCTCCAACTGCTCGGCGTCGCGCATGCCGCTGTCGGCGTCATCAAATACCGCTCAGAACTGGCAGCTATCGCCTCCGATGGCGTCTTCAACGCCGTCAAGGGTCATCCCGACCGGCTTCTCGCCTTCTGGTTCCTCGTCGTAGCACCGGCGCTGTGGATGTGTGGGCGGCTTTTGGCCGTGGCAGAGTCCACCGGCCACCTGAAGGTTCAGGTGGCTGCGGGTCGCCTGCTCATCGGTCTGGGGCTGGTCGGAATCCTCGTCATGCCGACAAGCCCGTTCTGGGCACTCGGCGCGGTAGGAGTGATCGCCCTGCGTGACGGATCCCCGAGGAGATCACCAACACCCGAAACTAGACGGTATGACGTGACCCGGTCGCTGTGACGGGGATTCGCCGACTGAGTCGGGGACGGGCTGTGGGCGACGGTGCCGTTGCTGCCCGACTCCACGATGGCGGTGGCTGGTGCGGCACTTGACTCGGCAACAGCTCCCGGGCCCTTCCTGGGTGGGCTGGGGCCTCGTGGCCTGGTCGGGCGTCGCCGGGCTGATGCTGGTTCCGTCGCCCGCCGTCGGCGTCATCCCTGGCCTGCTGATCGTCGCGGCGGCGCGCGAGCACCCGGTTGTCCCGGTCCTCCGCTCACGTGCCCGGCAGCCCGAAATGAATCGTGTGAATGAGGTTTCAACCAAGATCGCGTGGGTATGACGCAAACCTGTTCAACCGATGGACGGCCCACCCGCGGCCCACGCGCCACGCCCGTAGGTGCCCTCGAGCAACAGAACCGCCCGCGAACTAGAGCTTCGCGGGCGGTTCTCGAGTGACAGCCGGGGTGAGGGTCGGGCCGAGGCCACCCAAACTCGCCGTCCTCCACGGCTCCCGCTGCGGCAGGAGACCGGGCGCCCCTTGCGGGGTCGCCGCCCACTCTAGGCGCTGCGGCTGCACGGCCGTCAGGGGCCGCGCAAGACGGTCACTCCTTCAGGTCGCACACTTCGGGACGGCTGTTGTCGCAGGCCCACTCACGCGCGGCGTCTGTCCAGTCGAAGCCGTGCTTGTCGGTCGCGTAGCAACCGTCGGGGTTGCAGGCGAATCCCGCAGCGATACCCCGGCTGGCGATCCGTGCATTGCCGCACTCTTCGAGCTGGACCCTGCTCATGGT
The DNA here is from genome assembly GCF_035576065.1 of Nocardioides sp. Lineage (GTDB taxonomy): Bacteria > Actinomycetota > Actinomycetes > Propionibacteriales > Nocardioidaceae > Nocardioides. The sequence goes on along the minus strand of NZ_DATLWX010000018.1, from coordinate 128,070 downwards.
TCCCGGGTTGCCGAGCGTCTTGCGAACCGAGGACACGCCGGCGACTTCGTCCATCCAGATCCCGACACACGTCGACATCGCTTCCTGCATGGGGCGATCAGCCGGCACGGCGGCGGACTTGCTGGCATCGGCGTTCCCGCCACAAGCAGCCAACAGGAGAAGCAACGACATGGTGGAGATGGCACGGAGTACGGCGTTCATCGGTGACCTGTCTTTTCGTGGTGGCATCCACCGACGTCCTGGCCATGAGAACCGTGCCGAGTGTTCACATGATTGATTCACGGAACCGCCAAGGGTCTCGGGCCCCCTGACGGTTCCGTGGCCGCTCACGTTAGTTGCATCACACCCGGCGGGCGCGGGTTGTACCAACCTGTTGACGTGCGCTGGATCCACTGTTCCGTAGGTGGCCGTAATGAGGTGTAGGGACACAACAAAACCGCCCACGGTCTCGGGTCCGTGGGCGGTTCTGGTTGAACTCTATAGGCCGGGGTGAGGGTCGTGCCGAAGCCACCCAAACTCGCCATCAAGCGTGATCCCTTGCGGGAACAGCACAAGCCTATGTACTGGATCGCTGGGGCGTCTGTAGTCAATTGTGACTAGTCCAGGATGCCTACACGGGCCTCGCGGCCCGGCTTCCTGACGCGCATTGCTTGGTGCGTCATCATGGTGACCACCCATGGATGAACTTTCAGCCACCTTCACCGAGCTCCTGGCCGACCCGGTCCGAGCCCGGTCAGCAGAACGGCTCCTTCCGCCCGAGGGGCGACGCTCGGCGCTCGACCGGTTGACCTCGCTCGCCGCCCAGCTGCTCGGCGCCCCGTCGGCGCAGGTGTCCCTCCTCGCGACCGAGCAAACCGTGGTGGCCGGCGCCGGCGAGGCCTTTGATCACGTCGGCGTGCGCGGCGACCTCAAGGACACGCTCTGCAGTGTCACGGCCGCGTCGCGAGCACCGCTCGTGGTCGGTGCCACGGCAGTCGATGACCGGGTCCGGATGCTTCCGCCGGTCACCTCCGGTCTTGTGGGCTCCTACCTGGGAGTGCCCCTGATCAACGACGAGGGCTCGTGCGTGGGAGCGCTGTGCGTGTGGGGACCCGAACCGCAGGAGTGGGTCGACGGCGACGTGGCCACCTTGACCCAGCTCGCGACCGCCGTGATGGCCGAGCTGGAGCTCGCGGCCCTCACCACGGACTTCGACCGCGAGCGGAGACGGTGGGAGCTCGCCCTCGACGCCGCGGAGGTGGGTTCCTTCGACTGGGACCTGCGCAGCGGGGCGCTCCACTGGGATCGACGGTTGAGGGTGGTCCTCGGTTTCGACCCCGACCAGGACGAGACGACCCACATCGACACCCTGATTGAGTTCATCGACCCGCAGGACCGAGCCCAGGTCGACGACGCCATCGCAGCGGCCGTCGCCTCGTGCGGCAACTATCGGACGGACTACCGCATCCAGCTTGCCAGCGGCGAGACCCGCTGGATCGCCGCCAGGGGACGGGTTTTCGCCGGCCCCGAGGGCAAGCCGCAGAGAATGCTCGGCACCGCTCAGGACATCACCGAGCTGCGGACGGCACGGGACGAAGCGGCGCGCCTGGCCGACTCGATGCTCACCGGCTTCGTGTCCGTCGATCGCGAGTGGCACGTGACCTACCTCAACCCGGCGGGGTCCGCGGTCGTCGGGTACACCCCCAGACAGCTGGTGGGCCTGAACTTCTGGGACGCCTTTCCCGAGATGGCGGAGCTTGAGTTCGGCCGCCAGTACGAGCGCGCGGTCGCGACCGGAGAGGTCGTTGACTTCGAGGCCTATTACCCACGCCTCCATGCCTGGTTCGACGTCAGGGCGGTCCCCGGCCAGGACGGACTGGTCATCTACTTCAGTGATATCACCGAGCGCCACGCCGACCAGGAGGCAGCCGCGGAGGCTGCCCGCAACCTCCGTCTCCTGGCGCGGGCCGCGGAGGCTCTGGTCGAGCCCGACATCGACCGAGCAATCGCCGGCCTGGCCCGGGCGCTCGTCCCAGAGCTGGCGTGCTGGACCTTGGTGTCGGTCCGTGACGAAGCGGGGCGGTTCCTCGAGCAGGCCCGCGCGCACGCCGATGCTGCGCTGCAACCCGTGCTCGACGCGTACGTCGATGCGGGGCTCGCTGCCCTCACCGAGGACGCCGCGCTCTCGATCGTGACCCGTAGCGGTGAGCCCCTCCTCGTCGAGGACTACATGAACACCAAGCTGCCGACGTCCTTGTCCAGCGAGTCCAGGCGCGACCAGCTCAGGGCCCTGGAGCCGGACCGCGTCCTCACGGTGCCGATCTCGGGCCGCACGACGACCATGGGCGCCATCACACTCGTCCGCCGACCGGGACGAGCGCCGTGGAGCGTCGCGGAGACAGCGACGGCGATGGAGATCGGTCGTCGCGCTGGGGGCGCGTTGCAGAACGCCCAGCTCGTCCGTCAGCAGCGTCAGCTCTCCGAGACCTTGCAGAACAGCCTGCTGTCGACCCCGCCGCGCTCCCCCGACGCCGAGATCGCGGTGCGCTACCAGCCGGCGGCGCTCGACGCTGCTGTGGGCGGCGACTGGTATGACAGCTTCCTGCTCCGCGACGGCGCCACCAAGCTCGTCGTGGGCGACGTCAGCGGACACGACCGCGAGGCGGCAGCCGCCATGGGTCAGGTCCGGGCTCTGCTCCGGGGCACGGCGTACGCCACATCCGGCTCCTGCGGCGAGGTGCTCACGGCCCTCGACGAGGCGATGGAAGGGCTGGAGATCGACACGCTCGCGACGTGCGTGCTGGGCAAGATCACCGCGAACGACGCCGGAGCCCGGGTCTTCGAATGGAGCAACGCCGGCCACCCACCACCCGTGCTCGTCGCACCCGGGCAGGCACCTACCCTCCTGGCTCGAGAACCTGAGCTTCTGCTCGGTCTCGACCCCACGGCTGCACGCAGTGCCCACGCGGTGGACCTCCCGGACGACTCGTTGGTGCTCCTCTACACCGACGGTCTCGTCGAGCGTCGAGATGAGGGTCTCGACGCCGGCCTCGATCGCCTGCTCCACGTCCTCGAGGGTCTCGAGGGACTCCCATTGGACGAGCTGTGCGACAAGCTCCTGCTGACGATGGCGCCAGACCCCCAGGACGATGTCGTGCTGCTCGCTGCCCGGGTCCTGCGCCGCGGCTGAGACAGGTGGTGGTCGCGAGGTCTTGGCGATCGGCCGGTGATGCGGTCCTCGTTGTCATATGTTGACGAGGTGGCTGGGCCCGTCGGTGGGCCGCCCTAGCCTCTCCCGTATGGCGGGTGGGATGAGCTCAGGACACGGCGAGAGCCTCGATCAGCGCGTCGCCGAGATGACGTCGCGCGGCCTCGGCGCAACGCCTCCGGACGCGCACGGCTCAGTCCCCCCGATCAAGCACTGCTGGTATTCCGGACCCCATGGCCGACAAGCTGCACTGCTGCTCGAGTGGCGCAGGGTCGGGGACGGCTATGACGGACGGGTCGCCGTCGCGGTGCCGGACTCGTCCGGGTGGGGACTCGTCGAGATGTGGGTCGACGCCGCGTTGCTCGAGCCCGGCTAGACATCACAGCTGGCTGGGCGGCGCACACCGGCCCGGCCACCTGAGGCGCTCCCGGCAGCGGCCTACGCTGGCCTCATGGCCCCTTCCGCCGACAACGACGAGGTCGAGCGCACTCCGGACGGACACCACATCGTCGTGGCTGGGCGGAAGTGGCGCGCGACTGATCCGCTCATCCCCGAGAGCTTTCGAGCCGAGCTCGTCGCCGAGCTGATGCGGGCCCGGCGTCTGGTGGGCAGCCAGGGCGACGCTGCCCGGCCGATGGTGCACGACGCGAAGACGGCACTCGGAGAGCGGGGCGAGCCGTGGTGGGAGCCGTCGACCGACGACGGACGACGCGACCGACTGGCCGCCACCATCCGCACCCTCCTGCGCCATCGCAACGGCACGACCATCTGCCCCAGCGACGCCGCCCGGGTCGTCGGGGGTGCAAGCTGGCGCGACCTTGTTCCGGTCACGCGCGAAGTGGCACACGCACTGGTCCAGCAGGACGTCGTCGTCGTGCAGCAGAAGGGCGTCACGGTCGACGTGCGCGAGGCTCGGGGTCCGGTCCGGATCGCGCCGGGACCCGGCCTGCAACGCTAGTCCTGGTCGGAGGCCGTGTCCTCGCCGTGGGTGCCGGGGCGAGGAGCCCAGGGCAGCTCCTTGGCCGGGCGGACGACGATCAGGCGGTCACCTCGGGCCAGCAGGGTGACGACGGGGTCGAAGTAGCGATAGACCTGCTCGTCCCGCACGACGGCGATGACCTGGTCGGGCAAGGACTGCGGGGGCTTGCCGACCTCGCTGACGAGCAGGTCGCGCTCGGCGACCTCCAGGCCCTCGCCGTACGTCAGGAGGTCCTCCATCACCGAGCCCAGCATCGGCGACATCGAGGACAGGCCGAGCAGGCGGCCGACGGCGTCGGAGGAGGTGATGACGGAGTTGGCACCGGACTGGCGCATGAGCGGGACGTTTTCCTGCTCGCGCACCGCGGCCACGATCCAGACGTCGGGGTTGAGCTGACGCACCGTGAGTGTCGAGAGCACGTTGGAGGCATCGCTGTCGGTGGTGATGATGACGTGGGTGGCGAGCTGGACGCGAGCGCTGCGCAGCACTTCGCGCCGGGTGGCATCGCCCGTGATCACGGCCAGGCCGTCGCGGTGCGCCTCCTCCTTGGCGAGGGCGCTGGGATCCACGACGATGATGGACTCCCGGTCATGACCGTTGCTGACCAGGGTCTCGACTGCGCTGCGGCCCTTCGTGCCGTAGCCGACGACGACGACGTGTTCTCCCATTTTCTTCCTCCACCGGGCGACCCGGAACGTCTCGCGGCCCTGCGAGGCGAGGACCTCGAGGGTGGTGCCGATCAGCAGCACCAGGAAGGCGATGCGGGCAGGGGTGATGACGAACGCGTTGATCAAGCGCGCCTGATCCGAGACGGGCGCGATGTCGCCGTACCCGGTCGTGCTCAGCGTGACGGTGGTGTAGTAGATCGAGTCGATCACGCTGATCGTGTTGGTCGGGTCGTTGCCGTCCACGTAACCGTCCCGGTCGAACCACACCAGCAGTGCGGTGCCGACCAGGATCGAGAGCGCCGCGAGCAGCCTTCGCGCCAGTTGCCTCCCCGGCGACCGGACGACGTCCGGCAGCGCGATGCGGGTCGAGGTGCTCGGCACGCCCGGTCGGTCATCCACGGCCGGAGTCTTTCATGCCGCCTCCTTGGACGTGATCGCCTGACGCAGTCGCTGCACCAGCTCCTGGCGAGCACTGGTGGTCGAGCCCTGGGGGAAGACGGTGTCGAAGGCGGCGTTGACCGCGGCACCGATGAGGACCGCGATGGCCAGGAGATACAGCCACAGGAGTACGGCGATGGGGGCGGCCAGCGGGCCGTAGATGGATCTCGACTCCGCGGCGGTGACCGTCAGCACCCACCGCAGCACGAACGAGCCGGCGATCCAGGCAATGAGCGAGAACGTCGCTCCCGGCAGGTTGAAGGTCCAGCTCGTCCGGACCGGGACGGAGACGTGGTAGAGCGTGGCGAGGAAGCAGATGCACATCACGATGACCACGGGCCAGTAGAACGACATCACGAACTCGAAGCGCTGTGGAAGCCAGTCGCGGATGAGCCCGGGACCCGCGACGACCAGCGGCAGCGTGACCATCCCGGTGAGCATCGCCAGCAGGTAGAGCGCGAACGACAGTGCGCGGGTCTTGACGATCCCTCGGTGCCCGCCCAGGCCGTGCATGATCGTGATGGTGTCGACGAAGACGTTGAGGGCGCGCGAGCCCGACCACAACGCCAGCACGAACCCCACCGAGACGACGTCGAACCGACCGCCGTCCAGGACGGAGTTGAGCGTCGGCGCGATGATGTCCTCGACCGCCTTCTCCGTCAGTCCCCGCGAGGCGAGCTCGATGATCGCGCTGCGGACCTCGGCGATGTCCGCGGGTGAGAACTGCTCGGAGACATAGCCCACCGCGCCCGCGAGCGCGAAGATCAACGGCGGCACGGACAGCACCGCGAAGAACGCGGCCTCGGCCGCCAGTCCGGTGACGCGATAGCGCATGCAGGAGCCGACGGTGCTCACGGTGAGGCGCCACGCCTGTCCGCGCAGGATGTCCCACCGTGCCTGGACCGTTCGCAGCGCGGGGTGCTGCGAACTCTCCTCGGCCATGAGCCCCACCGTATCCGCGTCCCTCGGCGGGGCGCGGAACCTCCTCCCCCGTTTCACCCTTCGCTCGCTGGCCGCCACGTCGTCGTCCTGGCGCCTACGGTGGGGCCCATGACCGAACCGAGCTCCCGGGGGTCACTCCGGGTCGTCAACAACCAGGCGCCGCCCCTCGCCGGACACAACGTCGTCACCTCCGACGTCGCCCTGACCGAAGCTGTGACCCGCCACGCCTCTGCTGGCCTCGTCGAGGAGCTGACGTTGCTGGGGCTCGACGCAGGGACGGCCGAGGCGCGTGAGCACGGGGTGCTGGCCAACCGGCACCACCCGGAGCTGACGCCGTACGACCGCTACGGCAACCGCATCGACGAGGTCACCTTCCACCCGTCCTGGCACTGGCTGATGGAGCGAGGCATCGGTCACGGACTCGCTGCGACAGCGTGGGAGCAGCAGGAGGCGGGCGATCCCCACGCGCACGTCCGACGAGCCGGCGGGTTCTTCGCGTGGTCGCAGACCGAGCCTGGGCACGGCTGCCCGATCTCGATGACGTATGCCGCAGTGCCGGCCCTCCGCGCGGACGACGCCATCGCCAAGGACTGGATTCCCCTGCTCGCGTCACGTCGCTACGACCCCGGCGTCCGGGCGCGCAGCGACAAGGTCGGGGCCCTGGCGGGCATGGGGATGACCGAGAAGCAGGGAGGCTCCGACGTCAGGAGCAACGTCACCGAGGCCAGAGCCACCTCGGAGGACGGCTTCTACACGTTGCACGGACACAAGTGGTTCACGAGCGCTCCGATGAACGACATGTTCCTCGTCCTTGCGCAGGCGGGAAGTCGCGCTGAGGGACAGGCGCTGAGCTGTTTCGTCGTCCCCCGGGTGCTGGCCGACGGCACCCGCAACCAGCTCGACGTGGTGCGGCTCAAGGACAAGCTGGGCAACCGGTCCAACGCCTCCTCCGAGCTGGAGTTCGACGGGACTGTCGGCCAACGTCTCGGGGACGAGGGCCGCGGGGTCCGGACGATCATCGACATGGTGGCGGCCACGCGGCTCGACTGCGTCCTGGGCTCGGCCTCGCTGATGCGGCGAGCACTGGCCGAGGCGTCCTGGCACGTCTCCCACCGCTCTGCCTTCGGTGGGCGCTTGGTCGACAAGCCCCTGATGCAGAACGTCATCGCCGACCTCGCCGTCGAGTCCGAGGCCGCCACCGCACTGGCGCTGCGCCTCGCGGCGGCCGTGGACCGGCCGGGCGACGTACACGAGGCAGCCCTGCGCCGGATCGCCCTGCCGCTGGCGAAGTTCTGGGTCTGCAAGCGCACCCCCTTCATGGTGGCCGAGGCACTGGAGTGCCTCGGCGGCAACGGCTACGTCGAGGAGTCGGGTCTGCCGCTGCTCTTCCGCGAGTCGCCGCTCAACTCCATCTGGGAGGGCTCGGGCAACGTCAACGCGCTCGACGTCCTGCGGGCGCTGACCCGCGAGCCCGAGGTGCTGGCGGCGTGGATCACGGAGGTGGGCCTGGCCCGCGGCGCCGACCACCGCCTCGACCGGGCCATCGACGACACCTTGGCGCTGCTCGGCGACGTGGCGGGTCTCGAGGTCGGCGCCCGACGCCTGGCCGGCCAGATGGCCGCCTGTCTGCAGGGCTCGCTCCTCGTCCGGTTCGCCCCCGCCGAGGTGGCCGACGCCTTCTGCTCCTCGCGGCTCGGGACCACCTACAACGGCACCTTCGGCACGCTGTCCGGCGGCGACCTGCGCGCCATCGTCGACCGCACGACCCCGGTGCTGTGATGGCTCCTCGCGAGTGGGATGCCGCCACCTACGACTCCCTTCCCCTCCCCCACGTCGCGTGGGGTGCGGGGGTGCTCGACCGGATGCGTCTCGCCGGTCACGAGCGGGTCCTCGACGCCGGATGTGGCACCGGCCGCGACGGTGTCGCCCTGCTCTCGCGCTGGCCCGAGGCACGGCTCGTCGGGGTCGACGGCTCCGCCCGGATGATCGAGGAGGCTCGGGCCAAGCTCGGCGACGACGTGGAGCTGCACGTCGCGGACCTGACGTCCCCGCTTCCGCTGACCGAGCCGGTCGACGCGGTGATGAGCGTGGCTGCGTTCCACTGGATCGAGGACCACGACCTCCTCTTCACCCACCTCGCGGCAGTGATGCGCCCCGGTGCCCGCCTCACGTCCGACTGCGGCGGCCAGGGCCAGCTGGCGATCCTGGGTGCCGCCCTGGAGGAGGTGACCGGGGAGGGGAAGTACGGCGTCAGCTATCGCGGCGTCGAGGAGACCCGGGCCTCGCTCACGGGCGCCGGCTTCGACGTCGAGGACGTCCGTCTGCGTCCTGACCCCCTTCGGATCGACGATCCTGAGGTGCTGGACACCTACCTCGCGGTGGTCTGCCTCGGCAGCCACTTGGTCGACCTGCCGCTGGAGGAGCAGCGAGACTTCGTACGCCGCGTGCGTACTGCCATGACCGAACCCGTCATCGACTACGTCCGGCTCGAGATCGAGGCTGTTCGCCGCTGAGCGGGCCTGCGTGCCGGCTGGCGGGTGGACGGCTACTGGGTCGATGAGCCCTCGAGGCCCTCACGCCTGACCACCCGGCGCTGCTCGAGACGAGGCTGGGGGCGGTACTGAAGGAGCAGGAAGCTGACGTCGTCGCTCAGCTTGTCGTGGTGGTGCTCCAGGAGGGCGAGGGTGACGCGCCGCATGGTCTCCGTCGGGGGCAGGCCCGCGGCAAGATGGAGCGTCAGGAGCTCCACGAGCCGATCAGTGCCGAAGAACGCGCCGCGTATGGAACGCGCCTCGACGACCCCGTCGGAGTGGAGCAGCACCATGTCGCCGGGTTCGAGGCGCTCCTGCCCGACGTGGACTCCCTGACCCTCGGCCAGGCGACCCAGACCGAACGGCAACATCGGCTCGACGTCCAGCGTGCGCACCAGCCGGCCGTTGCGGAGCAGCAAGGGTGCAGGATGTCCTGCGTTGATCCACCGCAGCACCCCGGTCTCGGTGTCGAGCTGGACCACTACTCCGGTCGCGAACGCATCAGCACCGAAGACCGAGGCGACCGCGGTGTCGATGGAACGCGCCAGTGCGGGCAGTCCGAGCCCTCCTCGTCGGGCGTTGCGGTAGGCCGAGACCGTCAGGGCGGACAGCTGAGCACTGGGCAGCCCGTGCCCCATGGCATCGAACACCGCGAGGTGCGCCAGCCCAGGGTCGACGGCGTAGTCGATGGTGTCGCCACCCACCCCGTAGGCCGGCTCCACGCCGCCCGTGATGGTCACGTCGTCGCTGACGAAGGCCAGAGGAGGGAGCAAGGACCACTGCATCTCGGCTGCCAGGCTCATGTCCCTGGTCCGGCGCAGCCGCACCAGGGTGTCGCCATGCTTCGTCTTGCTGGCGATCAGCTCGGCCGCCACGGAGGCGAAGGTGAGCAACCGCTCCCGGAGCGCACCACCATGGGCGTCGAGTGCGTGGGCACCGGGCAACGTCACCGCCAGGACGCCCAGCCGCTCCGTGCCGTCGACCAGGGGCAGCCAGACCTGCAGCCGCTCGTCTGTGCTCCCGTCGTCCTGCACGACCTGCTGGACCACCTCGAGGTGCTGGAACGCCCGGCCCGCGATGGTGCGATCAACGCTGAGGACGTCGACGTGCGAAGCCCGATCCTGCACCCCGGGGCCCAGGAGCGGAGCCAGGGACCGCGCTTGCAGGTCCGCCAGATAGGCAACCACCCGACTCACGCCGATCGCCTGGCCGTACTGCGAGAAGAGCTCCGGCAGGGCGTAGTCCGGGGCCGCGTGGGACCGCTCCAGCAGCACGGCCAGCGCGCGCTCCGCGGCGTTGCGCGGCGTCATGTCCACGTCAGGCGCCCGATGGGCCGCCGATCCGACGTCGGCGGGCAGTGGCGGGTCAGCGCCGGCGTTCCCACGCCGAGTGCCCCCGGTGAGGCTCTGGGTTCGACGCGACCGCTGCCGCAGCAGGGGTGATCGCCATCGCGACCGCGGGGGTTGTTCAGGGACGGCATCCGGTGCATGCGGCTGCTCAGGGGCGGCAGCGGGTGCACGGGGCAGCCGGATCGTCACGGTGGTGCCGACCGCGACGTCGCTGACCAGGTCGACGGTGCCTCCCTGGATGTCGACCAGGCGTTGGACACTGGCGAGCCCGAGACCGCTCCCCGCGTCGTGGTCGTTGGCCACGCGACCCCGCTCGAACTCCAGGAAGATCGAGCCGAGATCGCGGTCCACCGTGCCGCGGCCCTGATCGCTGATCGTCACCACGACCGCGTCCTCGCTCGGTTCGCAGGCGATGGTGATGTCGCTGTTGGCAGGCGAGTCCGTGAGTGCCTTGATGACGAGGTTCGCGATGACTCGCTCCATCGCTGCGGGGTCGGCCAGCGCCCTCATCGGGACGTCCGCGGTGATCCGGACCCGTGAGATCTCAGCACGCGTGGCCAGCTCGGAGACCGTGCGACGGACGAGCGCCGCCAGGTCCACGACCTGGAGCCGGATCGGCAGCTGCCCCGGTCGCAGCCTGGCGTTGTCGATCAGCTCCTCGACCATCGTCAGGAGCCTGGTGGTGTTGGACTCGATGCGCTGGACGAAGTGCTCCTGCTCGTGCACGTCGACGTCCGTGAGCAGCTCGGCGAAGCCCTGGATGGCCGTGATCGGCATCTTGAATTCGTGGTTGAAGGCGTTGTAGAAGGAGTTCTGGGCGGCCTCGAGGCGATGTTGCTCGGTGAGATCGCGCACGACCTTGACGAATCCGGTGTGGTGCCCGCGGTCGTCCAGCATCGAGTTGATGACCACGTCGCTCCACAGGAGGGTGCCGTCCTTCTTGAGCAGCCAACCGGTGTGCTTGTGACTCCCATGGGCCCGCGCCTGCTCGAGGAGCTGTCGGGGCCGACCGGCCTCGCGGTCTGCCGGGGGGAACAGCATGGAGAAGTCCAGGCCCATCGCTTCGTCGTGGCTGTAGCCCTTCATGCGTTCGGCACCGGTGTTCCAGGACTCGATGACCCCGTCCGGGTCGAGGGTGAAGATCGAATACTCGGTCACTGCGTCGACCAGCAGCCGGAGACGGTCCTCGCTCTCACGCAGGGCACTCTCGAGCATCGCGACCCTGGCGATGATCTGGCTCATCGGCAACCCTGCCAGGGTCTGGGGGTCGACGATGATGGGGGCAGCGACGCGGGGGGACGGGGGCATGGGGGTCTCGGCGTGCGGCTCTGAACGCGACATCACGGCTCCCCTGGACGCTGAATCACCGGCACGAGGCCTTGGTTGTGCGTCGTCGGGATTCTATCTGCCGGTCCAAGGCCCCGCAGCCCACAAATTGGCTACGTGCGACCCTCAGCCCAGTGCCGCCGAGACGACCTGTCGCGCCTCCTCCTGCACCTGGGCAAGATGCGCGGGGCCGCGGAACGACTCGGCATAGATCTTGTAGACGTCCTCCGTGCCACTGGGGCGGGCGGCGAACCACGCCGACCCGGTCGTCACCTTGAGCCCACCGATCTTGGCGCCGTTCCCGGGGGCCTCGGTCAACCGCCCGGTGATCTCCTCCCCCGCCAGCGAGGTCGCCGTCACGTCCTCGGGCGAGAGCGCCGCGAGCTTGGCCTTCTGCTGTCGATCGGCCGGCGCGTCGACGCGGGCGTAGGCAGGCTCGCCGTGCTCGGCGACGAGCCGCGCATAGAGCTCACTGGGCGTCGAACCGGTCCGGGCCAGGATCTCGGATGCCAGCAGGCACAGGATCAGACCGTCCTTGTCAGTGGTCCACGTGGTCCCGTCCATCCGTAGGAAGGACGCCCCTGCCGACTCCTCGCCACCGAAGCCGAACGATCCGTCCATCAGGCCGGGCACGAACCACTTGAAGCCCACTGGCACCTCCACCATGGGCTTGCCCAGCGACGTCGCCACTCGGTCGATCATCGAGCTGGACACCAGGGTCTTGCCGATCTGCGCGCCGACGGGCCAACCCGGACGATTGCCGCCGAAGAGGTACTGGATCGCGACGGCCAGGAAGTGGTTGGGATTCATCAGTCCGGCGTCCGGCGTGACGATCCCGTGGCGGTCGGCGTCCGCGTCGTTGCCGGTGGCGATGTCGTAGTCGTCCTTGCGCGAGATCAGCGAGGCCATGGCAGACGGCGAGGAGCAGTCCATCCGGATCTTCTCGTCCCAGTCGAGCGTCATGAAGCGCCACGTCGGGTCGACGAGCGGGTTGACGACCGTCAGGTCGAGGCCGTGCCGGTCCGCGATCTCACCCCAGTAGTGGACGCTGGCCCCGCCCAGGGGGTCGGCTCCGATGCGCACCCCGGCCGCCTTGATCGCGGCGAGGTCGACCACCGCGGGCAGGCCGTCGACGTAGGTGCCCATGAAGTCGTACGCGGCCGCGTCCGCCCTGGCCCGCGCGAACGGGATGCGGCGGACGCCCGTGAGCCCGGCAGCGATGAGCTCGTTGGCCCGGGTCGCGATCACACTCGTGGCGTCGCTGTCGGCGGGACCGCCGTGGGGCGGGTTGTACTTGAAGCCACCGTCGGCAGGCGGGTTGTGGGACGGCGTCACCACGATGCCGTCGGCCAGCCCGGAGCCTTCTGTGCGCCCGCCGTTTGCGCGGATGATGGCGTGGGACACGGCTGGGGTCGGCGTGTAGCCGTCGCGGTCGTCCAGCAACACGGTCACGTCGTTGGCTGCCAGCACCTCGAGCGCGGTGGCCCAGGCGGGCTCGGACAGGGCGTGCGTGTCGCGCCCGAGGAACAGGGGGCCGTCGTAGCCCTGCTCGCGCCGGTGGTCACAGATCGCCTGGGTCGTGGCGGCGATGTGGGTGTCGTTGAAGGACGTCTTGAGGCTCGACCCCCGGTGCCCGCTCGTGCCGAACGCGACCTGCTGCTCCACGTCCTCGGGATCCGGCTGTTGCGTGTAATAGGCGGTCACGAGATGGGCGACGTCCACCAGGTCGCCAGGTTGAGCGGGAGTGCCAGCACGGGATCCGGGAGCCATAGCGCCATCTTGTCGTCGCGGCGGGCGTGAGTCGAGGCAGACTCGCTCCGATCAGCTCGACCAATCTCACCCCCGGACCCGGTTCGGCGACATACCGTGAGGTGTGGTGGACGACGATGTCGCGCGGATGGCGTGCCCATGCGGCCTGGGCCCGGGGCTGACGAACCGGTGAACAACGCCCTGACGAGCCTCCGGAGCCGCGACGAGCTCGATCGCGCCCTGCTGGCCCTCGAGGACCAGCCCGGCTACGGCCTGATCAACGAGGACGAGGTCACCCAGTTGGAGCGGGCAGCCGTCGCCGCTCAGGACCAGGAACTCATCTGGCGCGCCCGGCTGCTCGCAGCGGAGATTTCGGGACGCCGCGGGGAGCTGGCGGAGGCGATGAGAAGGATGCAGGAGGTCAACGAGCTCGCCGCCGCCCACGGTCACACCAGGTTGTTGGCGCGAAGCCACCTCAACATCGCGTGGACCTACCGCAATGTCGGCGACCTGGCCTCGGGTCTGGAGCACGCGGTCAAGGCCGTCGAGCTTCTCGACGACGACGCACCGGCCGCCATGCGCGCCATGCATCTCATGCGGCTGGCAGACGCGTTGGACGAGTGCGGCTCGTGGGACGAGGCACTCCTGCACTACGAGCAGGCCGAGCAGGTCGCCCTCGGGGCCGGCCAGGTCGCTCGGCAGGTCATGTGCCTGAACAACCGTGCCTACGCCGAGTACGTCAACGGTGACCTGGAGGCCGCCGAGTCCACCGTCAACCGGCTCCTGCAGGTCTGCCGCCTCCACGACGCACCCCTGCGCGCCAACACCTTGGACACCATCGCCCGGATCCAGATAGCGCTGGGCCGCTACGAGGACGCGATCTCGACCATCGACCGGGCAGTTGAGGTCTATCACGCAATGGGGGTGCAGGAGGCGCTGACCCCGGCGGAGTTCCTGCTGACGAGGGTCTTGATCCAGCGGAAACTGGGTGACCTGGACGGCGCTCAGCGCAGCCTGGACGAGTCCAGGTCCCTCGGCTCGGCGTCGGGGTTGGCGTCGGTGCTCGTCAACGTCGAGGAGGAGCAGGCTGAGCTGCACGCCGCCCGGGGCGACTTCGAGAAGGCCTTCCGCTGCTTCAAGGCGTTCCACGCAGCGGAGAAGGCGTTGATCTCCGAGCAGCGGGCAGCGCAGTCCAAGCTGCGCCAGGCGTTGCTCGAGACCAACGAGGTTCGCGCCGAGGCCGCGCGTCTCCAGCGTCTCGACGCCTTCCGCACCCAGATGATCGCGACGATCTCCCACGAGCTGAAGAACCCCCTCACCGCCGTGACCGGCCACCTGGAGCTGATGTCGTCGCTGCCGAACATCCCCGCCGACGGGCTGCGCTCGATGTCAGCGATCCAGAGGGGCGCCGATCGTCTGTGGGCGCTCACCGACAGCCTGCTCGAGCTGACCCGCCTCGAGCAGAGCGAGGACCCGCCTCGACGAGAGCTCGTCGACCTCGACGCCGTCCTGACCGGGGCCCTCGACCAGGTGGAGGTCGTGGCGGACGGCGAGGGAGTGCGCATCGATCGTCGCGCGTCGCTCCACCCGCTGCTCGTCCTGGGCGACGCCGACGAGCTCCACCGCGCCCTGGTCAACCTGCTGAGCAACGCCGTCAAGTACGGCGACGGCGGCGACGCGGTCGTCGTCAGCCTCGAGCGCGTCGGACACGAGATCGAGTTCCGCTGCGCCGACACGGGCCTCGGCATCTCCGAGGACGATCAGCAGCGCCTGTTCACCGAGTTCTTCCGCTCGACCAACGAGGCGGCCCTCGGGCGGCCCGGAACGGGTCTGGGACTCGCGATCGTCCAGCACATCGTCGTACGCCACGGAGGTCGCATCGACGTGGACTCGGAGCTGGGGGTCGGCTCGACCTTCACCGTGCGCCTCCCCGTCGCCAGCCCCGCCGACTGACACCGCGCCCCCGGACGATCCCAGTCCCGGGACATCTCGAGAAAGTCTGCCTGCGGGTGTCGATCGAGGCGACCTCCATCCGTCATGGTGGTGAGGTCGCACCCGCGGCCCGACCCAACCACGCGCAGGGAGACAGCAATGACCGAGTACGTCGTGTTGATCGTGGGTGACGCCGACCGCTGGTGGACGTCCATGAGCATGAAGGAACGCCACGAGGGCTACGCCGAGTACGCCCGGTTCGGAGAACAGCTCGCCGAGCGTGGCCACAAGGTCACCGGAGGTGCCGAGCTCAAGTCGAGCACCGAGGCACGGACGGTGCAGCCCGGCAGCCTCGCGATCATCGAGGGCCCCTACACCGAGAGCGCCGAACAGGTGGGCGGCTTTTACCAGGTGGAGACCGACGACCTCGACGACCTCCTGGAGTGTTGCAAGATCATCGCTGGCCTCGGCGACGCCGTTCAGGTCGTGCCCACGGTCTCTGCCGAGGAGCGTCCGTCGTGAAGTACCTCGTGCTCCTCATCGGCGACGGCGAGGTCAAGCCGTGGGCCGAGCAGACTCCCGACGAACAGATGACGGCCATGGGACTCTTCCAGGCCTTCGACGAGGCCTGCGCCGGCCGGGAGGGTGTCGAGCTGCTCGCGGGCGAGGCGCTGGCAGAGGCGAGTGATGCGACGACCCTGCGCACGCGTGGCGGTCAGCTCCAGATGACCGAGGGGCCCTACGCCGAGGTGGTCGAGGGCATGGGCGGGTTCTATCTCATCGAGGCCCCCCACCTGGACGTGCTGGTCGACCTGCTGGGCGTCCTGCCGCCGTACGACATGCAGATCTCGCCCGTGGTCGACGTCTCCGGGTGACTCCTGTGGATCCGTTGGCGGAGGTGGTGCGCGAGGAGTGGGGTCGCCTTGCGGCGCTGCTCCTCGCGCGCTTCCGGCGCCTCGACCTGGTCGAGGACGCGCTGGGCGACGCGGTGGAGGCTGCTGCTCGCGCCTGGCCCGACGACGGCGTCCCTGACAGACCAGCTGCGTGGCTGCACACCACGGCGAGCCGGCGCATCCTCGACCGGCTGCGCACGGAGGCCGTCGCCCAGCGGGTGCAGCCGCTGCTCGTCGTCGAAGCGGCACGCGCAGAAGCAGGTCGCGCCATGGCCGACCCGGGCGCGCTGGTCGAGGACGACCTGCTGCGCCTGGTGCTCATGTGCTCCCACCCGGCTCTCGCCCCGGAGGCGGCCAGTGCCCTGTCCCTGCGCCTGGTGCTCGGGGTGTCGACACCCGACATCGCCCGGCTCTTCCTGGTGCCCGAGACGACGATGGCGGCTCGGCTCACCCGGGCGAAGAAGCGCATCGTCGGCGCTGGCATCCCCTTCGGTGTCCCCGACTCCTCCGTGCTGCCGGGGCGCATCGACACCGTGGCCCAGACGGCCTATCTCGCCTTCACCGCCGGCTACTCACCCGGCACGGGCACCGACCTCCTGCGCCCGAGCCTGTCCGGCGAGGCGATCCGACTCGTCCGCTCGGTGCTGGCCCTGCGTCCAGGCGAGGCGGTGCTCGTCGCCCTGTTGGCGCTGATGCTCTTCCAGCACTCCCGGCGTGACGCGCGCGTGCGCGACGGTCGACTCGTGCTGCTTCCCGACCAGGACCGCGAGCTGTGGCACCGCGACGAGGTCGAAGAGGCTCGCGCCCTGCTGGACGCTCCGGCACTGCGCGGCCCGGTCACGCGCCAGGCTGCGGCATACACCCTCCAGGCGCGCATTGCTGCCGAGCACGCTCTTGCGCCGTCGGCGGCGGAGACCCGGTGGGAGCACGTCGTGGGCCTGCATGACCTCCTGCTCGGTCTCGCCCCGACGCCGAGCGGGCGACTGGCGCGCGCGGTGGCCGTGGCCGAGGCTCGAGGACCGGCAGCGGGGCTGGCTGCGTTGGAGGGCGTGGATATCCCGACGACGCACCGCCTCGCCGCCGTACGCGCCGAGCTCCTGGCCCGGTCGGGTCAGCACGACGCCGCCCGCGCGGCCTACGACCAGGCCCTCGCCGCCTGCCGCAACGACGTCGAGAGCGCCCACCTGCGCGAGCGCCGTCAGTCGCTGGGCTGAGGGGCTGCGACCTGCTGCTGCTTGGCGAGCACGGTCAGTCCGTCCTCGACGACGAAGCCACGCGCGCGGTCCTCGTCCGCGTCGACGCCGATCCTGGCGCCGGGAGGCACGATCACGCCCTTGTCGATGATGGCGTTGCGCACGATGGCACCCTCGCCGACGTGCACGCCGTCCATCAGCACGGAGTCGGACACCTCGGCGGCGTCCTTGACCCAGACCGCGGGTGAGAGCACCGACTGGTTCACGGTGCCGCCGCTGACCACCACGCCGGGCGACAGGATCGAGTTGTAGGTCGAGACCCTCGCGCCACTGGCTCCCTCGACCAGCTTCGCCGGCGGATGCGGGCCATAGCTGGTGTAGATCGGCCAGGCCTGGTTGTAGAGGTTGAAGACGGGCAACGGGGAGACGAGGTCCATGTGGGCGTCGTAGTAGGAACGCATCGTGCCGACGTCGCGCCAGTAGCCGCGGTCGCGGTCGGTCGAGCCGGGGACCTCGTTGTCCTTGTAGTCATAGACGGCCGACTCGCTCTTGTCGACGAACCACGGCACGATGTCGCCGCCCATGTCGTGCTTGGACTGCTCGAGCTCGGCGTCCCGGACGACCGCGTCACGCAGCGCGTCGGCGGTGAAGACGTAGTTGCCCATGCTCGCCAGCACCTCGTGCGGGGAGTCGGGCAGCCCGACAGGGTCGGTCGGCTTCTCCAGGAAGGCGCGGATGCGGTCGGGACTCGTGGGGTCGACGTCGATGACGCCGAACTGGTCGGCGAGCCCGATCGGCTGCCGGATCGCGGCGACCGTGCAGCCGGCGCCGGACTCGACGTGGTCGGCCACCATCTGGGAGAAGTCCATCCGGTAGACGTGGTCGGCCCCGACGACCACGACGATGTCGGGTTGCTCGTCGGTGAGCAGGTTGAGCGACTGGTAGATCGCATCCGCGCTCCCGAGGTACCACCGCTTGCCCATGCGCTGCTGCGCCGGCACCGGCGTGACGTAGTTGCCGAGCAGGTTGGACATCCGCCACGTCGTGGTGACGTGCCGGTCGAGGCTGTGGGACTTGTACTGCGTCAGAACGACGACCTTGAGGTAGCCCGAGTTGACGACGTTGGACAGCGCAAAGTCGATCAAGCGGTAGATCCCCCCGAACGGCACCGCCGGTTTGGCCCGGTCGGCGGTCAGCGGCATCAGGCGCTTGCCCTCCCCGCCGGCAAGAACGATGGCAAGGACCTTCTTGCGGGCGGGTGCGGCACTCATGGCTCGAAACTAGTGCGGCGGGCCGGTGCCGACCAGCCCGGACCGCCGGTAGGTTCACCGGCATGCGCGTCGACGTCCTGAGCAAGGAGTACCCGCCCGAGGTCTATGGAGGGGCCGGCGTCCACGTGGCCGAGCTCGTGCGGGCCTTGCGACAGCGGCCCGAGATCGAGGCGCGCGTCCGGTGCTTCGGTGCTCAGCGGACCGAGGCCGGCACGTCGGCGTACGCCGAACCGAGCTCGCTCGCAGAAGCCAACCCGGCGATCCGCACCCTGGGCGTCGACCTGGCGATGGTCGACGACTGCGCCGGGGCGGACCTCGTCCACTCGCACACGTGGTACGCCAACATGGCCGGCCACCTCGCCGGGCTCATGCACGGCATCCCCCACGTCGTCAGCGCACATTCCCTGGAGCCGATGCGTCCTTGGAAGGCCGAGCAGCTGGGCGGCGGCTATGCCTTGTCGAGCTGGGTGGAGAGGACGGCGTACGAAGGCGCGGCGGGGATCGTGGCCGTCAGCGCCGCGATGCGCGACGACGTGCTGCGCAGCTATCCCTCCGTGGACCCGGCGAAGGTGTCGGTGATCCACAACGGCATCGACACCGACCTGTGGTCGCCGGTGACCGACGCCGACCGGGTGCGCGCCCTCGGGCTCGATCCGGACCGGCGGAGCGTGATCTTCGTCGGTCGCATCACCCGGCAGAAGGGCCTGCCGCTCTTCCTCCGGGCCGTCGCCGAGCTGCCTGCCGACGTCCAGCTCATCCTGTGCGCAGGTGCTCCGGACACCCCCGAGATCGCGGCCGAGGTCCGGTCACTCGTCGACGGTCTTGCGGCCACGCGTGACGGCGTGGTGTGGATCGAGGAGATGCTCCCCCGTGCCGACGTCGTCGCGCTGCTCACGGCAGCCACGGTGTTCGCCTGCCCCTCGATCTACGAGCCCTTGGGGATCGTCAACCTCGAGGCCATGGCGTGCGAGACGGCCGTCGTCGCGACCGCGACGGGCGGCATCCCCGAGGTCGTCGTGGACGGCTCGACCGGCTGGCTGGTGCCGATCGAGCAGGCCAGCGACGGCACCGGGACCCCCCTCGACCCCGAGCAGTACGTCGCCGACCTCGCCGCCGCGCTCACCGACGCCGTCTCGGACCCCGACCGGGCCCGCTCGTTCGGAGTGGCCGGCCGTGAGCGCGCGATCGAGTCCTTCGGGTGGGGGGCGATCGCCGAGAGGACGACTGCCCTCTACCGCTCCCTCACCTGATTGCGGGACGTACGACCGGATCTGGTGAGCCGCCGACTGCGCATCGTGCTGGGAGCCGACTCCTTCGGGACAGCGCCAGTGCTTGTCCAGCGTCTCGTCGCGACGGCGCACCTGCTCAGGTGGCGTTCCAGATCCAGAACGGTCCGACGGCACCGACAAACCCGATGGCAATGCCGAGGAACATGAGCAGAACCCGGGAGTAGACCCAGCTCCACGTCGTCAGGACGAATCCCGCCGGCAGGAGGACGACGCCGACGACGGACGGGCCAACGTCGTGAGAGGCGAGCAGCCAGAGGTGGATCATCCACATCGTCACCATCGCGGCGAGTCCGTGGGTCGTGCTGTTCCACGCAGCGGGCGCGCCACGGGTCGCTACCCGGTAGGCCTGGCGGAAGGGAAGCGCCCGTATTTCGCGGACGTCGTCCTGCCTAGGAGCCACTGGCTGAACCCCCTCCACGACCGGTCATGTGACGTACCTCCGGGTCCTGCTCGGCAAGCTCCTCGACGAGCGACCCCACCGCCGTTGCTGTGGAGCGACGCAGCGCAGCGGCCTCCGGGCTGGGATCGCGCTCGTGGAGCACGTCGAGCCACGTGGTCTCACCGTGCTCGACGCGGCGGGCCAGGCGCCGACCGGACTCGCCGAGCTCACCGTCGCGGCCTGCGCGGGCCAGCTCAGCCAGAGCCTGGTCACGTTCTTGACGACTCTGCTCCAGCTGGTCGCGCGCGGAGTCACCGATCTGTGCGGCGGTCGAACGGATCTCCTCGGCGTCCGCGCGGAGTCCGGCCAGGGCAGTCCGCAACCACGCGAGATCGGGGTCCGGGTTGCTCATCAGAACCCGACACCGGCGACGTCGTCGATCTTCGTCCCAGGGCCGGTGTTGGTCGCTGCCGCACCGAGCGCGAAGGCGGCATCCAAGGCAATGAAGAGCCTGCGCAGGTCACCGAGGACCCCGATGATCTTCGGGACCAACGTGTCGAGAGTCTTGATCAGGCTGATCGTCTGGTCGACGAGACCGATGATCTTGCGGACCGTCGCGCCACCGCTGATCACCTCACGGGCCAGGCCCCACGCACTGGCCAGCAGCTTCACCACTGCGTCATCCACGAGGTTGAGCAGCGCCGCCACCGTCTCGCAGACGGCCCGGGTCGCAGTCAGCATGCAGTCAAGGGCTTCGCCCATCATCTCGCAGGTCTCGCGCTGGAGGTCGAAGGCCTCGCCCATCTTCAGCATCCGACCGGCCGCGCGGTCCGCCGCTCGCCCCTCCCACACGTGCGGGACGGCTTGGGAGAGCGCGCCGTAGTTGGCACCCAGCGATCCGAGAGCATGGCCGGTGGCTCGCCAGTTGGCTGCCAACGCCTGGACGCCGTCGAAGTCGCCGGAGATCGGCTCGAAGATCAGGGCAACCAGGTCCCAGCTCGGGTTGATCTGGCGTGCCACCCAGTCGACCCCCTGGATGACGTAGCCACAGTCATCGCGCAGCGCGTCGATGTAGTTGCCGCCGCCGGGTGAGGTGGCGGCCAGGGATGACGCCGGGTCGAGCAGATCAATGGTGACGTCAGTCATCGTTTGCCTCCACGAAGTCGTCAAGCTCCTCATCGGTGGTGACGCCGTCGACGATCTGGTCGGTGTGATGGCCGATCGACAGGATGCTGCCGACTGCGTCGATCGTGTTCGAGGCCGAGCCATCCAACCCCGGACCGCGGTGCCTGGGGGATGTTCGGGCTGGGCCTCCATGCCTCCGTAGTTGATGATCCCCGCGTAGCCCTTGGCGACCGCGGGAACCTGGATGGCCTCGTTGACCTCGTGAAGCCTTGCCAGGCTGGTCTCGACCTGACGGTCCGCGGCCTCCAGCAGGTCCCGGGCTTCCCCGATCCGCTCCGCGAGCCGCCGCGTGCCGGTGCTGCTCTGGTTCATCGACGCGAACACGTCGTCGGTGGCGGAGTCGTAGTCGTCCTCGAACAACTGCATGAAGCCCTTGCTGAACCAATGGCCTTCGTACATCCCGTTGTCGCGGGTGAAGTCCCAGATCATCTGGAGGCTCTTGTGCTGCTCGTCGGCCAGCCGGATCAGCTTACTGATCCCGGCGTGACATGACCACTTGTTCACCCATGACTGACAGCCTCCCCCTCGGTCCACGTTCCAACCGTTCTCGATCTCGCCGCCGACGAGTCAGCGTGGCCCCGTCAGTCCAGCACGAGCCCGGGATAGAGCGGGTGCTTCTCCAGCATCTCGTCAGCCCCGGCCTGTACGCGTTCGGCCACGCCGTCGGCCAGGACGTACGACGCCTTGCTGGCCGTCCCCGCCTTGGTGGTGCCCGGCTGGGTGTTGGTCAGCACCTCGATCATCAGCTCCGCGACCCGGTCGAACTCGTCGTGGCCGAACCCGCGCGTGGTCAGCGCGGGCGTGCCCAGCCGGATCCCGGACGTGTACCACGCACCGTTGGGGTCACCGGGGATCGAGTTGCGGTTGGTGACGACGCCGGCGTCGAGCAGCGCCGACTCGGCCTGACGGCCGGTCAGGCCGAAGCCCGAGACGTCGAGGAGCACGATGTGATTGTCGGTGCCTCCGGTGACGAGTCGGGCACCGCGCGACGTGAACCCTTCGGCCAACGACTTGGCGTTGTCGGCGATCGACTGTGCGTAGGTCTGGAAGGACGGTTGGCGGGCCTCGGCGAAGGAGACCGCCTTGGCTGCCATGACGTGCGACAAGGGACCGCCGAGCACCATCGGGCAGCCGCGGTCGACGTCGGCCGCGAACTCCTCCTGGGCCAGCACCATGCCTCCACGCGGGCCGCGCAACGACTTGTGGGTCGTCGTGGTCGTGATGTGGGCGTGCGGGACCGGGTCCTCGTCGCCGGTGAACACCTTGCCGGCGACCAGCCCGGCGAAGTGGGCCATGTCGACCATGAGCACCGCGCCCACCTCGTCCGCGATCTCGCGCATCTTCGCGAAGTTCACCCGCCGGGGGTACGCCGAGTAGCCCGCCACCAGCACGAGGGGCTTGAACTCCCGGGCCTTGGCGGCCACGACGTCGTAGTCCAGCATCCCGGTCTCGGGGTCGGTGCCGTACTGCTGCTGGTGGAACATCTTGCCGCTGATGTTGGGACGGAAGCCGTGGGTGAGGTGCCCACCCGCGTCGAGCGACATTCCCAGCAGTCGCTGGTTGCCGAACTCGTGGCGCAGCGCCTCCCAGTCGGCCTCGGTCAGCTCGTTGACGTTCTTGGCGCGCATCTTCTCCAGGAAGGGGGTCTCGACGCGGTTGGCGAGGATCGACCAGAAGGCGACGAGGTTGGCATCGATCCCCGAGTGCGGCTGGACATAGGCGTACGGCGCCCCGAACAGCTCGCGGGCGTGCTCGGCGGCGAGCGACTCGACGGTGTCGACGTTCTGGCAGGCGGCGTAGAAGCGGTGGCCGACCGTGCCCTCGGCGTACTTGTCGCTGAACCAGGTGCCCATCGTCAGCAGCACGGCCGGCGAGGCGTAGTTCTCCGAGGCGATCAGCTTGAGCGAGCCCCGCTGGTCGGCCAGCTCCTGGCGGGTGGCTGCCGCGATCCGCGGCTCCACCGACTCGATGACTTTCAGCGCCTGCTCGTAGGCGCCGGAGGTGAGCTGGGACAGGGTGGCATCCGTCATGGTCGTCAGCCTAGACGTCGTCCCAGGTTCCGAAGACACCGTGTCAGCAGCGGGATAGCGTCCGAGGCGAGGAGCTGAGACACGATGCGAGCACGCACCTGGGCCATGACTGCGATGGTGGGACTGACCATGGCACTTCTGCCGGCCGTCGGGAACCTTCCGACGCCCGCGCACGCGGCGGGCCAACTGTCGATGGCCGTCACGGGCTCATCCTGGTTCTACCCGGAGTTCGACCCAGACGTCAGGCGCTATGCCGTGCATCCCGCCGACGACGGCACGATCCACGTCGACGTGACGGGCTCCGAGCACGTGTGGTTCAACGGCGTCCCGGACCCCGACGGGTCGGCCGACTTCACCAGCGTCCGGCCCGGCGACGAGATCTCGGTCTTCACCGACGACGGAGCCGGCAATCGCCGCGCCTTCGCTCTCTATGTCCTGCCGGCCGCCTTTCCCAAGCTGTCCGCATCCCGGACTGCGGCCGCCCTCGCCCCCGGCAACATCGCTGTCAACCTGAACAGATTCGACGCTGGCTCACCGCGCTATGACGCAATCCTCGACCGGCACGGCGTCCCTGTTCACACGTTCGAGCACCACCAGCGCGCTCTCGACTTCAAGATGGCCCGCAGCGGCGACTTCACCGTGCACAGGCCGACCACGAGTCCTGGCCGCAGCGGCTACGCGCTCGTGGTGCTGGACGACCAGTTCCGCGAGACCCGGCGGATCGAGACCACCGGTCTCGTCCAGACCGACGACCACGACTCAGTCCTCGAGCGCGACGGGTCTCGCTGGCTGACGGCCTACGAGCCGAACGCCCAGACCGGTCTCGAGGACTCGATCATCCAGCACGTCACGCCAGATGGTCAGGTGGACTTCGAGTGGTCGAGTGCGCCATACGCCGCCGAGACGGTCACCCCCACCGACCCTGACTACGCACACATCAACTCCATCGACGTCCAGCCCAACGGCGACGTGCTGGCGTCCTTCCGACACCTGAGCTCGGTCTTCCTCATCGCCAGCCGCGCGCACGACGGCCACCAGCCGGGTGACGTCATCTGGAAGCTCGGCGGACGAGACAGCGACTTCACCTTCCCGTCCGGCGACGGCGGCCCCTGTGCGCAGCACTCGGCATCGATCCTGCCCAACGGCAACGTGCTGATGTTCGACAACGGATCCACCGAGTTCTTCGGCAGGCTGTGCGTGGACCCCGCTGCTCCGGCGGGTCCTCCCGTGTCCCGTCAGACGACCCGCGTGGTCGAGTTCAAGCTGTCCGGCACAGCCGCGGAGCCCGTACGCACCTACGGACCCAGCGGTCGCTTCTCGTGGTTCATGGGCTCAGCTGCCCGCGTCGCGAACGGCAACGTGCTCATCGGTTGGTCGGCCGACGGTACGGCCATGACGTCAGAGACCGACGCGTCCGGTGAGATCATCTGGAGCCTCACCGACGAACGCTTCTCCGAAGGAGGACAGCAGCCGCGGCACTACATCAGCTATCGCGCCGCATTGGTGCCTGAGCGCGACGGGTTCGACCCCGAGGTCACCTTGGACGGTCCCGTCGACGGGCTGTCGGTCCCACAGGGGGCCGAGGTGCCGGTGTCGTTCGCCTGCGAGGACCGCGGCGGCTCGACGCTCCAGACCTGCGTCGGACCGGCGGGACGACGGCTCGACACCACAACCCCCGGCCACCACACCTGGCAGGTGGTGGCCCGGGACGGTTCGGGCCGCCGGACCACCGTCACGCGCACGTACACCGTGGTGGCACCGGCACCGGCACCGACACCGGCAATCCCGGCAGTCCCGCCAGTCCCGCCAGTCCCGGCCGTGCCTCCGACGCTTGCGGGCCCACGGCCCGATCTGGCGGTACGCCCGGCACGCGGGTCGTGGGTGGGCTCCCGGGCCTACTCCCCGACTCGCCAGGTGGCCAAGGTGGACCTTCCCCGTGCCCCGGGCACGCGTGTCGTCGTGCTGCGTCTGACCAACCGCGGCGAGACGCGTGGCCGTCTCTGGCTGCGCGGCTCCGACACCGTCGCGAACGGTGCCGTCGTCGTGAGCTACCGCTCGGACGGCAAGGACCGGACCCGCGCAGTGTCCCGCGGTTGGCGCACTCCGGCGCTGGCGCCCGGCCAAAGTGTCCGCATCAGGGCACAGATCACCGCTGTAGGCCCCGGTGCGGACCGGTGGACGTTGGCGTTGAGATCCGGCGGCAGTGGTCTGAGAGACCTCGTCCTGCTGGTCCCTCGAGGCTGAGCTCCAGTGTGACGTACGCCGCACCGCAGTGAATCCCGCGCCTGAAACGGCCCGCTCATCTCAGCATGTGGCGGCCCGTCTCTCATCTTGAGATTTCGTCTTGTGGACATGCTGTCCGAGAGTTGAGACTCCTTGACATGACTCTTGCTGTGACGTCCAAGTTCCTCGTGGTTCGACGCCACGTGGACTTCGGTCGTACGCGCAGCTCGATGTGTTGGCATCGCTGATCCGCCGCCCAGCCACCCCGCACCTCACCGCGCTCATCGTCGCGCGCGGCCCTCAGCGAAGAAGGACACGAACACCGTGACCGCCACCCCCGCCACCCCCGCCGCACCCGTCGACACCCCGGCCGGAACCCCGGCCGACGCTCAGGCCAAGCCCGTGCGCCGCAAGCGCGGCGAGGGCCAGTGGGCTCTGGGCTACAGCGAGCCGTTGAACAAGAACGAGCAGTCCAAGAAGGACGACAACCCCCTCAACGTCCGGGCCCGCATCGAGAACATCTATTCCAAGCGCGGCTTCGACTCCATCGACCCAGCCGATCTGCGCGGTCGCTTCCGCTGGATGGGCCTCTACACGCAGCGCGCCCCCGGCTTCGACGGCGGCAAGACCGCGATGCTCGAGGAGGAAGAGCTCGACGACCGGTTCTTCATGATGCGCGTGCGCACGGACGGCCAGATCCTCGGTGCTGAACAGCTTCGTGCCCTGGGCGAGACCTCGACGACGTACGCCCGGAACACCGCGGACATCACCGACCGCAACAACATCCAGTACCACTGGGTTCGCGTCGAGGACGTCCCGGCGATCTGGGAGCGCCTCGAGGGCGTCGGCCTCATCACGATCGAGGCCTGTGGCGACTCCCCGCGCCCGTTCCTCGGCTCCCCCGTCGCCGGCATCGCCCGGGACGAGATCATCGACGGATCCTCCGCCCTGGCCGAGATCAAGCGCCGGGCCATCAACAACCCGGAGTACTCCAACCTTCCGCGCAAGTTCAAGACCGCGCTGACAGGGCACCCGAGCCACGACGTGGCTCCTGAGGTCAACGACGTGTCCTTCGTCGGCACGGTGCACCCCGAGCTCGGCCCCGGCTTCGACATGTGGGTCGGCGGTGGGCTGTCCACCAACCCGATGCTTGCGCAGAAGCTCGGTGTGTGGATCCCACTGGACGAGGTGCCGGACGCCTGGGAGGGGGTCGCCTCGATCTTCCGCGACTACGGCTACCGCCGCCTGCGCTCCAAGGCTCGCCTGAAGTTCCTCGTCGCCGACTGGGGCCTGGCGAAGTTCCGGGAGGTGCTCGAGACCGAGTACCTCCACCGCGTTCTCGTCGACAACCCGTCCCCCGCGACCCCCGTCGCGCAGGGCGACCACATCGGCATCCACGAGCAGAAGGACGGCAAGTTCTTCGTCGGCGCCGCACCGGTCGTCGGCCGGATCGACGGTACGACCCTGACCCGCCTCGGCGACCTCGTGGCGAGGTACGGCGCACTCGGTGCCCGCCTGACCGCCTACCAGAAGCTGGTGGTGCTCGGGGTCGACGCCGGCGACACCGAGGCCTTCGCCGATGACCTGGAGACGATCGGTCTCACCGCGCGTCCGAGCAACTGGCGCCGGAACACGATGGCCTGCACCGGCATCGAGTTCTGCAAGCTCGCGATCGTCGACACCAAGGAACGCTCCCGCAAGCTCGTGACTGAGCTCGAGAAGCGCTTCCCCGACCTCGACACCGCGATCACGGTCAACGTGAACGGCTGCCCCAACGCGTGCGCCAGGACCCAGGTGGCAGACATCGGCCTCAAGGGTCAGCTCGTCATGGACGAGGACGGCAACCAGGTCGAGGGCTTCCAGGTGCACCTCGGTGGCGCCCTGGGGCTCCAGGCCAACTTCGGCCGCAAGCTGCGTGCCCACAAGATCACCAGTGCCGGCCTGGACGACTACATCACCCACGTGGTCAACGGCTACCTCGCCGACCGCGTCGAGGGCGAGAGCTTCGCGACCTGGGCAGCCCGGGCCGACGAGGTCCACCTGCGCGGGGAAGCGGACTGACATGAGCGAACGCGCTGCAGCACAGCACTGCCCCTACTGCGCGGACACGAACCTGTGGCCGCTGGAGGAGGGGTGGGAGTGCCGTTCCTGCCTGCGTGCCTTCAGCGTGAAGTACCTCGGCCTGGTCCGATCCAACGCGTCCCCGGCATCATCGGGGGACGAGCAATGAGTCTCTCCACCCAAGCGGCCCGCGACTTCAAGGGCACCCACACGGCGGGGCGTACTCCCGAGGAACTGCGCGAGCTGGTCTCCCACGTCGGTGCCGAACTCGAGCTCGCACCGGCCGAGAACATCATCGAATGGGCGGCTGCGACCTTTGGTGAGCGCTTCTGCGTGACCTCCTCGATGGGCGACGCCGTGCTCGCGCACCTCGCCGCCAAGGTCGCTCCCGGCCTGGACGTCGTCTTCCTCGACACGGGATATCACTTCGCGGAGACGATCGGGACCCGGGACGCTGTCGAGGCGACACTCCCGGTCAACCTGATCACCATCACGCCGGTCCAGAGCGTCGCCGAGCAGGATGCGGCGTACGGCAAGGACCTCTACAAGACCGATCCTGACCTGTGCTGCAAGCTGCGCAAGGTCCAGCCCCTGGCCGAGTCACTGGCCGGCTACGACGCCTGGGCAACCGGGCTTCGCCGCGCCGAGACCCACAACCGCGTGATCGCGCCCGTCGTCGGCTGGGACGCCCGCAAGGGCAAGGTCAAGGTCTCCCCCCTCGCGCGATGGAGTGACGAGCAGATCGACACCTACATCGCGGACAACGGCGTGCTCGTCAATCCGCTGGTCTACGACAACTACCCCAGCATCGGGTGCTGGCCGTGCACGCGGCGCGTGGCTCCCGGTGACGACCCGCGCAGCGGTCGCTGGGCCGGCACGACCAAGACCGAGTGCGGTATCCACTGATGACTTTCCTCGACCCCAACGACAACGACGTCGACCTGTTCCCCACCACCCGAGATGGGAGGCCTCTCTGATGGCCGCTCCTGCACTGGTTGCCCTGGCTCACGGAAGCCGGGATCCTCGTTCGGCCACAACGATCAAGGCCCTCGTGGCCGAGGTCAAGGCCATGCGCCCCGACCTGCGCGTCGAGACCGCGTTCCTGGACCTGTCCAAGCCGTCGTTCGACACGGTGGTCGACCGCCTGGTCAAGGCCGGGTTCGACGAGATCGTGGTCGTGCCCCTGCTGCTCACCGAGGCCTTCCACGCGAAGGTCGACGTCCCGGAGGCTGTCGCCGCAGCGACCGCACGGCACAAGAACCTCAGGATCCGGGCCACCCGGGTGCTCGGCATGGAGACGGCGTTCCTCGAGGTGCTCGACGTGCGCCTGCGCGAGGCACTCAAGGAGGCCCGGGTGCGTGAGCTCGACGCGCTCGTCCTTGCCGCTGCCGGCTCGTCGGACCCGCTGGCCAACCAGGCCGTGGCGAGGCTTGCACGCACATGGGGCACTCGCCACAAGCTGCCCGTCACGGCTGCCTTCGCCTCCGCGGCTCCTCCCGCTGCCGGTGAGGCCGTCCGGGCTTTCCGGGCAGAAGGTCGTCGCCACATCGCGGTCGCGTCGTTCTTCCTCGCACCCGGGTTCCTGGGCGACCGGGCCGCCGAGCTCGCCCTCGAGGCCGGCGCCGTCGCCGTGTCCGCACCGCTCGGCGCGCACCCGGAGGTGGCCCGTGTGGTGCTGGCCCGCTACGCCGTCGGTGCAGTGGAGCTCGTGCCGGTCTAGACCTCGCACTGGTGCTACCACCATCCCCGGCCGGGCGGCCCTCCGGCCGTGACGGTGCCGACAACAGCGGCTTCTACATCTTGGCCAGGTCGGCTGCTGCCGGCGAGGTGCTGATCCGGTACGTCTGGGCCTACAAGGCTCCCTGAGCCCTGGCCGCGCAGGGCTCACGTCCTCGCGACGAGACAGCTCGCTCGACCTTCCGGGTGGGGTCCCGACGACGTCGGGTCCCCACGCGGATCTCGTCCCCACAAGGCTCCTTGGGCTTCAGCCCACCAGCCGCTCGAGCAGCCGCTCGAGCTGCCGGGCCGGGTCTGCGGTCAAGCCGCCGTGGACCGGTCCGGGCTGGAGCACCGTGCTCCTCGGCGCCTTGAGGAAACCGAAACGCTGCCCCAGGGACTGCGCCGAGGCGGCTCCCCCGCGCTCCTCACCTCGGCACACCGCTTCGACGAATCGCAGCGCGGAGCGAACGGCGTCCACGTCCAGTCCGGGGTCGAGCGCGTGCAGCCGAGCGGGATCGCATCGCCATACGGAGTCGAGGAAGTCGCGCGACTGGCAGTGGACGACGACCCCGACGTTGATGAACTCCTCGCGCTCGGGCCTCGGCACGCAACGCAGGACGACGTATTGGTAGGCGATCCGACTCACGACGATGCACCCGGCAGCCAGGCTCGGGTGGCCAGGCGGGCGCTGAGGAACTCGACGTACGCCGCACGCAGCTCGGGCGGCGTCGACGCACCCGGCACCGACTCGAGCCAAACGCCTGGGACCTGCTCGAGGACAGCGATGAAGACGTCCCGGTCGAGCAACCCACCGATCCGCTGGTCGACGGACGGGAGGTCGCCCACGCGGTCCTTCATGACGTGCTCGCTGATGTCCCAGGGCTGTTGGGCGAAGCGATCCGGGTCGGTCACGCCACCTGCCCACCCGTGGTGGAAGTACAGGGAGGCGCCGTGGTCGATCACCCAGAGATCGCCGTGCCACACCAGCAGGTTGGGGTTCTTCCAGGATCGGTCGACATTGGCCGTGAAGGAGTCCAGCCAGAGCACCGCAGCGGCCTCGTCGGGATCCGTCGTCGAGTCCGTGTCGAAGCCGAAGGCGCCCGGGAGGAAGTCGACACCGAGGTTGAGGCCGCGGCTGGCATTGAGGAGGTCCTGGACCTCCTCGTCCGCTTCGTAGCGAGCGATCTCGGGATGCAACCTGAGCGCCACCAGGCGAGGGGTGCGCAGGCCGATGCGCCGCGCGAGCTCGCTGACGATGACTTCGGCAACCAGCACCTTGAGACCCTGTCCAGCGCCGCGGAACTTGCAGACGTAGGTGCCTAGGTCTTCGGCCTCCACGATGCCGGGAAGGCTCCCACCTTCGCGGAGGGGCGTGACGTAACGCGTCACGTCGACCGTCGAGATCACGCCGGCGGAGTCTCGTCGAACATCCGTTGCTTCTGGGCCTCGACGTCGAAGTCGGCGAGGGGCCACTGCAGGTCCATGCCGCGCAATGTCGCGAGCAGGAGCTCGGCGACCGCGAGATTACGGAACCACTTCTTGTCGGAGGGGATGACGTGCCAGCGCGCGAGGTCGGTGTTGGTGCGCTCGAGCGCGATCTCGTAGGCATTCTGATACTTCGACCAGTGCGCTCGCTCGTCGAGGTCGCCGGGGTTGTACTTGTAGTGCTTCTCCGGCTTGTCCAGACGCGCCTTCAGACGCTCCTTCTGCTTCTCGGGACTGATGTGGAGCATGCACTTGATGATCGTGGTGCCCTCGGCGGCCAGTCCTGCTTCGAAGTCGTTGATGGCGTCGTAGCGGCGCTCGATCTCCTCCGGCTCCGCGTAGCCGCGGACCTTGGCGATCAGCACGTCCTCGTAGTGCGATCGGTCGAAGACTCCGACGTAGCCCGCTTCGGGCAGCCCTTTCTTGATGCGCCAGAGGAAGTCGTGCTTCAGCTCAGCGTCCGTCGGCGCCTTGAAGCTCGTGATGCGCACACCTTGGGGATCGATCAGACCCACGGCGTGGCGAAGCACGCCGCCCTTGCCGGAGGTGTCCATGCCTTGGAGCACCAACAGGATCCGGCGCCGCGAACCGGACGTCCCCTCCGCCCACAATCGCTCCTGCAGGCCGGCAAGGTCGTCAGCAATCTCGGCCAGGGCAGCCTTGCCGTCGGACTTCGTCCCCGAGAACCCGGGAGCGGCGTCCGTCTCGATGGTCGTCAGATCAACGGGGCCGATGGGAAGGCGGACGGTCTCGGCGATCGCATCGGTCATGGGCACATCATGGCGCACAACCACCTGCGCCTCGCGTCAGTCGGCCGCGCTGCCCAGCACATTCTTGAGTGTGGTCCACATGCCCAGGACGGCGAAACCGAAGAAGAACGCCATGTCCTTGCCGTACGCCTTGAGGACTTCGCCGTCGAAGATCGACGTCCGCACGAACTCACCCTTGCCCATGCCCATGCCGATCTGATCAGCAGGCATGCCTGCCGTGACGTCGTCGTACGCCAGCGCAGCGTCGTAGCCCACGAGCAGGAAGAAGGTCGCGACGACTCCGGTGACCACCAGCAGGATCAGCGGAACAACGCCCCGACGCGGGGGCGCACCGGCCGCCACGCCGTAGAGGAAGGTGGCCCCGGCGGCCATGATAAAGCTGGTGATCGAGGCGATGAAACCGAAGTTCCACAGGGCCAGGGTGACGCCCGCGCCAACCAGGAGGCCGACGAGTGCGGCCGCCAAGCCCAGGACGACCCGCTCGCGCCGCGGAGTGGCGAGTTGGACTTGGTCGTCGACCACGCTGCCCGGCGACTGTTCGGGGGTCGGGTACTGACTGTCCGCGTCCGGTTCCCCGGTCTGTTCCGGTGGTGAAGCAGGCTGGCTCATGATGTTTTCCCCCTTGTGGCGGGTCGGTCGATCCGCCCCGGAGGGATATTAGGCGAAAGCGGGGCCAAGTGTCGGCAATTCGTCGGACGGGTCCAGTCGTGTCGTCATGGGGTCGCCACGCCCAACACCCGGCTGACGTCGAGGCTCCAGCCGACAACCGTGTCGACAGCCCCGTCGCTGCGCGGCTCGTCGAACCACACGCCGCGCTCGAACCCGAGCTTCTCGAGCATGCGCAGGCTGGCCGCGTTGCGGTGGTCGGGAGCAGCGAAGTAGCACCTGGCGTCGGGCAGCCGGTGCTCAATCTTGAGCATCCAGGCCCACAGGATCCTGACGCCCAGACCACGACCGACCCACTCAGATTCACCGATGGCGTAGTCGACGCCGATCGCTTCCGGGTCCGGGGCGAGCAGCGCGTAGTCCGGGTAGTCACTCAGGCGATAGTCCTGGACGAATCCCACCGACCGGCCGTTCACCTCCGCAACCCACATGCGGGTCGGAGTGGTGCCGTCGATCCTCTCGCCGTATTTCTCGGTGACTCCCTCGAGCGTTGGCTCGCCCTCGTCGGACCACCACCGCTGGACGTGTGGTTGCTGGCGCCACCGGGCGACTTGGGGCAGGTCACCTCGGGTCATGGCCCGCAGGCTTACGACCCGGTCGTGCTCGATGGCGAACTGCTTGACGTCGCCGCTGAGGTCGACGGCAACGGGCTCACCGCTCAGGGCACCGGCGGTGCGCTCCGCAGCCGCGCGCCAGGACTCACCGTCTCGCACCACCCCGACGAGCTGGTGGTCGCCCTGGGTGACGACCAGCCGGACGCTCATGTCCTTGGCATCGGTCGAGGCAAGCACCTGGCGAACCCCCGAGACCTCCGGCATCCCCCGAGCCTAGAGCTACTCGCCGGCGAACGCATCGGGGTGCAGGTCGAGCTGCTCCTCACCGTGCTGCCGCAGCTCTTCCTTGACGATGGCGAACGCCATGGCGCCGCCGTAGCCCTTGCGCGCGAGCAGACCGACCAGGCGCCGGGTGGCCTTGTGCTGGTCGACCCCCGCCAGCGAGCGCAGCTTCTTGCGGACCAGGATCCGTGCTGCCGCCTCCTCGTCGCCGGGATCGATCTCGTCCAGCGCCTCGCGGGCCACGTCGTCCACGATGCCCTTGCGCCGGAGTTCTTGGGCCAGGGCGCGACGAGCCAGGCCCTTCCCGGGCTGGCGAGAAGCGATCCACGCGCGGGCGAAGGCCTCGTCGTCGATCAGACCGACCTCCTCGAACCGGTCGAGCAACCTCTCGGCGAGCTCAGCAGGGACGTCCTTCTTCGCCAGCTTGTCCGCCAGCTCCTTGCGCGATCTGGCTTGACCGGTCAACGCATCGAGCAGGATCTTGCGGGCCACCGACTCGGGGTCGGCCGGCGGGCCCTGGGACTCGACGTCGGGAGGTGCGGGGGCCCGACTGGTCGGGCGCTCTTCGGACATGCTCGCAACGCGATCGCGGGACCGGCTGGAGCGACGTCCGGACCGGCGGCTCGGAACCCGCTCGAAGGGTTCCCCCGGATCGTCGGAGTCCGGGGTCCCGGACTTCGACAACCTCGACGACCTCGTCCACGCCTCGACACCGACGTGGACGTCACCCGCCCACGCCGGCGCCGGACGGTCCTCGCCTGCTGCTCGAGCCGCCCGCCCGGGCCGCTCAGAAGTCATTCACACCGATGGGCTCATCCGACAGGTCGTCAGCCGGAGCGTCGACGGACGGCCCGACACCGAGCTTTTCGAGAATCTTCTTCTCCAGCTCGTTGGCCAGGTCCGGGTTGTCCTTGAGGAACGTGCGGGCGTTCTCCTTGCCCTGGCCGAGCTGGTCGCCCTCGTAGGTGTACCAAGCGCCGGCCTTGCGGACGAGTCCGGCCTCGACGCCGACGTCGATCAGGCCGCCTTCGCGACTGATTCCCTTGCCGTACATGATGTCGAACTCGGCCTGCTTGAACGGCGGCGCGACCTTGTTCTTCACGACCTTGACGCGGGTGCGGTTGCCGACCATGTCGGTGCCGTCCTTCAGCGTCTCGATGCGGCGCACGTCGAGACGAACCGATGAGTAGAACTTCAGCGCCTTGCCACCGGTCGTGGTCTCGGGCGAGCCGAACATGACGCCGATCTTCTCGCGCAGCTGGTTGATGAAGATCATCGTGGTGCCGGAGTTGCTCAGGGCACCGGTCATCTTGCGCAGTGCCTGGCTCATCAGTCGGGCCTGGAGGCCGACGTGGCTGTCGCCCATCTCGCCCTCGATCTCGGCCCGGGGCACGAGTGCGGCCACCGAGTCGATGACGACCAGCGACAAGGCGCCGGAGCGGACGAGCATGTCGGCGATCTCGAGCGCCTGCTCACCGGAGTCGGGCTGCGAGACGAGCAGGGCGTCGGTGTCGACGCCGAGTGCCTTGGCGTAGTCGGGGTCGAGCGCGTGCTCGGCGTCGATGAAGGCCACGATGCCGCCGGCGCGCTGGGCGTTGGCCACCGCGTGCAGGGCGACCGTGGTCTTGCCCGAGGACTCCGGACCGTAGATCTCCACGACGCGGCCGCGGGGAAGCCCCCCGAGACCGAGCGCAACGTCGAGCGCGATGGAGCCGGTGGGGATCACCTCCAGCGGAGCACGGATCTCGTCGCCCAGTCGCATGACCGAGCCCTTGCCGAACGACTTCTCGATGTTGGCGAGCGCTGCATCCAGCGCCTTCTCGCGGTCTCCACCGGCCATGTGCGTGTCCTTCTCTACGTGTCGGATGTCAGGTACGTCGGCGACGCTAGAGCGAGCCACCGACACCCGAAGGTCACAGCCTGATCAGCTGCTTGATCTGTGGAGAACCTCAGCCCTGCGTCGTACCTGTGGACACAATGTAGCCCGAACACCTGTTCGACGCGCCGTATGATCGCGGCGTGTCGAACATCCGCCAAGATGTGGTCCGGCACAACGTCCAGGCACACCACACTCGGGGGGAATCAGTCGTTCCTGCTTCCAGCACCGAGGCCAAGGTGCCCGACCTCGACCCCGGCCGCTACGTGTTCCGGGTCAAAGCAGTCAGCCGCGGTGGTGCGGGCCCGTGGGCACGCAGCATCGCGGTCTACGTCGAGTGATCGAGCTGCCGTCCCGGGTCCGCGGCTGAGCCCTGCGCGTCGCGTCGCGTCGCAATGCCAGCCGCGACCACGGCCGCCCCCAGCAGGGCGGCAAAGGCCGCGAGCACGGGGTAGCCGAAGCCCTGCACGATGACGCCCGCGAGCGCACCACCGCCGGCTGCCATGAGCGACATGACCATGTCCGACGACCCTTGTACGTCGGTGCGCGCGCTCAGCGGTGTCCGGTCGGCGATGATCGTCGAGGCGGCGACGGTCGAGAAGGACCACCCCAGGCCGAGCAGGAACAGGCCGGCGAAGATCTGCCACGAGCTGCCCTCGGGCGCGAACCCGCACAGCACGAGCGAGACGAGCAACGTCAGACCTCCGGCGACGAGGACTGGCGGGCGCCCCCACTTGTCGGCCGCGAGGCCGACGAGCGGCGAGAACGCGAACATCCCGAGCACGTGCAGCGAGATGACGAAGCCGATGACCTCCAGGTGCGCTCCACCGTGCTCCATGTGGAGGGGCGTCATGATCATCACCGTCACCATGGACGCGTGGGCACACGCCATGCCGACCACGGCGGCACCCACTGCAGGCACCTCGCGCACGGTGGTGGTGAAGCGCGACCACGACCGGGTCGGTGTATCGCTGGGCTCGACGGGCGCGGCCGCCTGGGCCAGCAGGAGGGGATCTGGCCGGAGCAGCACACCGATCCAAGCAGCCGCAGCGACGAGCGCCACCGCGCCGATCGCGAAGCCCCCGGTCAGCTCGGGGATGCCCATCGCGTTGGCCAGGCCCGCGCCCACTCCGGTCAGGTTCGGCCCGGCAACCGCTCCGATGGTGGTGGCCCAGACGACCACGGACAGGGCGCGGGCGCGCGACTCCTCGGGCGCCAGGTCGGTGGCGGCATAGCGTGACCCGCTGTTCGTTGCGGTGGTCGCACCCAGCAGCACCGCCCCCAGCAGCAGCACCAGCATCGAGTCGACCACGCCCGCGACCACGGCCAGGGTGGCACCCACTGCGCCCAGCAGATATCCCGTCACGAGGCCGACCCGGCGACCGTGCCGGCGCATCAGCCGCGAGAGCAGGACGGCCGCGCCGGCCGTGCCCAGCACCTGGAAGGTCTGGGCCAGCCCGGCCATGCTCTCGCTGCCCGAGATGTCGCGGGCGAGGAGCGAAGCGGTGGCCACTCCGATCGTCACGCCCACCGCACCGACGGCCTGCGAGACCACCAGCGTACGGATCGTCCGCACCTGGACCCGGTCGAGGTCCACGGCACTCGGAGCAATGGACGCCGTCACGGGGGCATCTTGTCAGGCGACCCCGCCGTCGTCGGGAAGGAGGACCACGAAGCGGCAACCGGGGTCGTGGTTGGCGACCGTCACCTGGCCGCCGTGTGCCTCGACGATGCCCTTGACGATCGCGAGTCCGAGACCCGCCTGTCCGAGCTGGTGGGGGTCGTCGCGGTCCGGCGTGCGTGCTGAGCTTCCCTGCCAGCCCACGTCGAAGACCCGTCGTAGGTCTTCGCCGGACAGGCCCCCGCAGCCATCACTCACGATCAGCTCGATGCCACCGGAGTTCGCTCGGCCCAGGATCTCGACCGCCCCGTCGGCCGGAGTGTGCCGGACGGCGTTGTCGACGAGGTTGGTCACCACGCGGGACAGCCCGCCGGGGTCGGCCTGCAGGACAAGTCCCGGATCAACCTGCCCGCCGAGTCGGACCCGGCCGGCCCGCGCCTCCCGATCGGCGCCGGCGATGGCCTCGCTCACCACGTCCGCCAAGGCGACCGCCTCCACATTGAGGGGAAGCACGCCGGCATGGATACGCGAGAGCTCGAACAAGTCGTCCACGAGTCGAACCATCCGCTCCACGTCGCGCCGGATCAGGCTCAGGTAACGCGCAGGGTCGTCGACGAGACCGTCCTCGAGCGCCTCGGTCATGGCGCGCATCCCCGCCAGCGGCGTGCGTAGATCATGAGAGACCCACGAGACGAGCTCGCGGCGCGACTCCTCGAGGCGTCGCTCACGCTCGCGCGACTCCGCCAGCTTGCGGCTGGTCAGGGTCAGCTCGGTGGAGACGTCGCGGAACTCGGCAGGTCCCGCGCCCCGCGACTCCACGTGGCCGTCGTCGCCAAGTCGGCGGGCGTCGTGGGCCAGCGACCGCGACCACCGTGCCGTGGCGCTGCCGAGCACCAGGGCGACAGTCGCGGCGACGAGGCCGGCCACGAGGCACACCCACAGCACGACCGCGAAGTCGTGAGCAGAGAGGAACATCGCCCGGGCCGTGCCGATGACCCCGGCGACCACTGCCAGCACCGCGGTGAGTGCGATGGTGACCGACTGCCACCGCAGGGAGGCCGAGCGCACGAGCCAGGCGGCAACGAGGCCGACGAGGGCCACCCCGCCCGACCAGGCAAGAGCAATCATCACCACCGCGACGTCGTCACTCATGGGCTGGCTCCCAGCGATAGCCGACGCCCCACACCGTGACCAGGCGCACGGGCTGCGCTGGGTCCGTCTCCACCTTCTCGCGGAGGCGTCGGACGTGGACCGTGACGGTCGACTGGTCACCGAAGGACCAGCCCCACACGTGTTGCAGGAGCTCGTCGCGGGAGAACGCCGCTCCCGGGCGGGCGACCAGGAAGGCCAGCAGGTCGAACTCGCGGCCGGTCAGCGCCAGCACCTGACCGCCGAGGGTGGCCTCGTGCCGTCCGGTGTCGACGACGAGGTCGCCGTCGAGGAGGCGCGCGGCGGGGGTGGCCCGCTCGGCGGCTCGCCGGAGCAGTCCCTCGACCCGCAGCACGAGCTCCCGCGGACTGAACGGCTTGGTGACGTAGTCATCAGCTCCTCGCTCCAGCCCGACGACCCGGTCGGTCTCCGACCCCAATGCGCTGAGCATGATCACCAGGACGTCACTGCTCCGGGTGAGCTGGCGGCACACCTCGAGCCCGTCGATGCCGGGAAGCATCAGATCGAGCACGACCAGGTCGAAACCCGCCTCCGATGCGGCGACGAGCGCAGCCTCCCCGTCACCGACGTCGACCACTTCGTGACCCGCTCGGCACAGATAGGACACGACTACTTCGCGCACGGTGGTGTCGTCGTCAACGACCAGGACCCGAGCCATCACCCTCCCCCACGTCGGCGGTCGTGTTCACGCAGTCACCGGCGCGGTGCCGAAGGCGACGTTGAAGCGGTCACACCAGATCACCACGGACCGCATGGCACGCAGGTCGATGTCGGCAGGGACCTCGTAGTTGTGGTTGCCGTGGGTGGCCTTGAGCAGTCCGAGAGCGGCGTAGCGGCCGTCGTCGTACGAGCCCCATTCCCCTCCGCTGGGCTGGTCGCTCAGCCACACGTGCAGGTCGGGTCCGTCTGAGCTTGCCAGCCCTTCGAGGCGTACGAAGCGACGCCCGTCGGCGAGCTCGATCAGGCGGACCGAGCCCGACGTCGCGTGCTCGGCATCCTCGAAGCGCCCGGTTGCCAGTACCTTGTCCCGGGGGGTCGGGGACGGATCGCCACTCGCGGGCGTCGTCGTGGGGGAATCGCGTGGCTCGCTCACGGGCGCGGCCTGGTCGATCTCGCTGCTGGTGACCAGTCGCCAGGGTTGGAACGCCCACAACGCCACGCCCACGAGCACCACCGCTGCAGTCAGCGTCGCGAGGATGATCTTCGATCTGCTCATGCTGGCACCGTAGTCAGTCGGGCACTGCTGCCGGAACGGCTCGGGGTTCCCCGTCACAGATCTGTAAGGATCAGCGCTCGGTGGCCGGGAGGTCGAGCACATGCCAGACGGCCGCCCAGACCTCCTTGGGAGCCACTCCGGCGTCCAACGCCTCGACCGTGGTCCGGTTGTCGAGCTCCGTGAGCACGAACAGCTCGGCCCAGGTCCGCGACCGCGCCCGTCCGAGGGCATGGTCGAGCCGGGACCAGAACTCCGTGTGCCTCATGCGCGGACGTCGTGGACGTGGTGGACGATGTCGTGGAGGTGGTAGATCCCGAGCGTGGTCACGCTGAACTCGCTGCCGTTGGAGCGGGAGCCACGGCGCTGGGCCGCCTCCGGCGTCACCGTCGCATAGAGGCCGGCCACGTGTCCCGCGGCCTCGACCAGGTCGGCGTCCACCTCGGCTGGGTCCTGCTCGGCGTACGACGATGCAGTCGCGGTCGCGTCCTGGTCCCAGTTGGCGAAGCGCGGCTCGTCCTCGTCGAGCATCAGCTCCACGCGCTCCGCGAAGAGCCGGTGCACGTCGCGCACGTGACAGGCGTATTCGAGCGGCGACCACACGGCCGGCGCCGGCCTCTCGCGCACGTCCGGTCGTAGGAGGACCTGCGACCACACCATCGCCGTGTCGTGCATCAGCTGCGGGAGGTCCGCCAACGTGTACGCCTGCGGGTCGAAACCGCACTCCGCGCACGGGCGCTCGAGGACCCAGGTCCAGTCCTTCGTGTCAGGGACGATCGGCTCAGACATGCAGCCATCCTCCCAGCGTGTCGACAGCGGGGGCCAACGGGTTCCTGCCAGCGACTTCTGCAATCACGCCAGCTTGACCCGGTCGGGCACCGCCTCAGGTCAGGAGCAGCGTGTCCAGCCGCCGGCGGACGACGTACAGGCCGACCAGACCCATCACGACGAGGTAGATCACCGAGACGACACTCGCCCAGCCTGCCTGCCCCAACGTCAGCTCACGGCACAGCACGACGCCGCGGTAGAGCGGGGTCGCCTCGACCACCCACCGCAACCAGCCGTCATAGGTCGTGATGGGGAAGAATGTCGCCGAGAACAAGAAGAGCGGGAGCTGCAGCAGGGTGATCTTGTCGAAGTCCTGCCACGAGGTCATCCAGGTCGTCGCGGCCATGCACACAGCCGAGAAGGCGAAGCCGATCAGCAGTGCCGCGGGCAGTGCCAGGACGGCAGTCCACGAGTGCAGCATCCCCATCGCCCACATGAGCAGCAGGAAGGCCGCCGAATAGCTGGACCCACGGAGCTGGCCCCAGATGATCTCGCCGCGCGCAATGTCGGCGGTGGTGAGTGGTGTGGCAAGCATCTGGTCGTAGAGCTTGTCGTACTTGAGCTTGAAGAAGACGTTGTACGTCGAGTCCATCAGCGCACCGTTGAAGGCGCTGACTGCCAACATCGCCGGTGCCACGAACTCGGCGTACGGGACTGCACGCCCGTTGACCTCGAACGTCTCGATCAGCTGACCGACGCCGATGCCGATGGAGAAGAGGAAGAACACCGGCTCGAGGAAGCCGGTCAGGAAGAGCTTCCATGCCTGTCGATAGACGATGTAGCTGCGGGTCACCAGCAGCCACGCCGCGCGCACTGGTCCGAGCGGCGGGTGGACGGGGTGGGTGAGCGCGGCCATCAGTCGGCCAACCGTCGTTGCAAACCTGACACCGACCAGAACCAGCCGACCGCGATCGTCACCACGAGCACGCTCGCGTTGAGCGCGGCCATCGACCAGTCGACGGTGTCCAGGCAGAACATGCGACTGAGGTTGACCCCGTGCCACAGGGGCGTCAGCCGGGCCACCCACTCCAGCCAGGGACCGAGGTTGGAGATGGGGAAGAACGCCCCGGAGAACAGCGTGAGCGGCAGGACACCGAGCCGGAACAGCACGCCGAACGCTGCCTCGCTCTTGATCCTCGTGCTGTAGCCGAAGACGAGCCCGGCGAAGGCCATGCCGACCAGCAGCTGCGCTGCGAAGGCGAGGAACGGCCCCCACCAGGACTCGAAGACACCGAAGGGGGCGAGCACGAGCATGAAGAGTCCGCAGGCGGTGGCCAGCCGGAACAGGACGAAGACGAGGTTGCCGGCGACCACGTGCCGTGGCTCGAGTGGCGTGGCGATCATCGAGTAGTAGGTGCGGTGCCACTTGAGCGCACCCATCACCGGGTAGGTCGTCTCCCCCACCGCGATGGTCATCGCATGCGTCGCGACGAGGCCGGGCACGATGAACGCGAGGTAGGACGTGGCTCCCTCGAGCTTGGCGGGATCACCGTCGATGAACCCGCCGAGCAGCACGCCCATGGCGACGACGTAGAAGAGCGGGGAGACGAACGAGGTGATCACCCCGCCCTTCCAGGTGCGCTTGAAGACGGTCCACCAGTAGTCGGTCTGTCGCCGTGTGCCGGCGGCCAACGTCAGGCTCATCAGTCGACCAACGTCCGGCCGGTGAGCCTGAGGAAGACGTCCTCGAGGGTGCTGCGACGCACGAGCACGGCGATCGGGTCGAGGCCGCGTTCATGGGCCTTGGCGATGACCTCTTCGCCGTCCGAGCTGTAGACCAGGATGCGGTCGGGCAGCACCTCGAGCCGGCCGAGGTCCTCGATCTTGTCCGCGACGGCATGGTGGGGGTTGGTCTCGTCGGTGATGGCGAACCGGAGCTCGGTCACCTCCCGACTCGAGTGCTGCTCGATCAGCTGACGCGGCGATCCCTCGGCCGCGATCAGTCCCTTGTCCATCACCACCAGCCGGTCGCACAGCTGCTCGGCCTCGTCCATGTAGTGAGTGGTGATGACCAACGTGACGCCGGCCTGCTTGAGCCGGAAGAGCTGGTCCCACAGGACGTGTCGGGCCTGCGGGTCAAGACCGGTGGTCGGCTCGTCGAGCAGCAGGAGGTCGGGCCTGTTGACCAGGCTGCGAGCGATCGTGAGTCGTCGCTTCATCCCGCCCGAGAGGTCCTCCACCTTCGACTTCGCCTTGTCGGTCAACGACACGAACTCCAGCAGCTCGTCAACGCGGCTGTTGACCTCGCCCTTCGGTATGCCGAAGTAGCGACCGTAGATGTAGAGGTTGTCCCGGACGTTGAGCTCGTTGTCGAGGGTGTCCTCCTGGGGACACACGCCGAGCCGGGCACGAATGGCCGGCCCGTCCGTGGCGGGATCCAGGCCCAGGATCTCCAGCGTGCCGCCGCTGATCGGACTCACGCTGGCGATCATCCGCATCGTGCTCGACTTGCCCGCGCCGTTGGGTCCGAGGAACCCGAAGGCCTCGCCGCGGCGGACGTCGACGTCGATGCCCTTGACGGCCTCGAAGTCACCGAACGAC
This sequence comes from Nocardioides sp., assembly GCF_035576065.1. Taxonomy (GTDB): domain Bacteria; phylum Actinomycetota; class Actinomycetes; order Propionibacteriales; family Nocardioidaceae; genus Nocardioides. The sequence continues at coordinate 85,720 of NZ_DATLWX010000018.1, read as the reverse complement.
TTGCGCAGTCCCCGGGCCAGGATCATCGATTCGCTCACGGGCGTCGACCCTAGGTGACGGCACCGACACTGACGAGCCGATACCTACTGGACCGGGGTCACTCGACGGGGCGTTCGCCCCACTCCTCGACGTACGACGCGTGCTCGCGACTGGTCTCCCGGAAGTCGTAGGGCAGCAGCTGGGCCATCGACCCGTCTGCCAGCTTGATCGAGATGTTGACCACCTCGACGGGCTGGACGCGGCTCTGCCACACGATGCGCGCCGCTTCACTGGCCAGGTCGCCCTCGCTCGGCTGCGAGCTGCGGAGCTCGATGTCGACCCCGGATCCGTTGGTGGGTGACTCGGGGATGAACTCCACCCGCTTCACCATCGTGATGCCGTCGAGGGCTTCGAGCTGGGTGCGGATGTCCGCGACCTCGCGCTCACAGGAACCGCAGCCAGCGACGTCCTCGGCGCCCGGGCCCGGGTCGGCGCAGGCCGACAGTGTCGAGATCGTCGACAGGAGGAGCGCGGCGAACAGGAGCAGTCGTGGTCTCATCGTCAGTCTCGTCCTCGGGTGATCTGGAAGGTGTCGACGCTGGTCACGCTGCCGTTGCCAAGGAACCCGTCGTTCTCCATCGCGGTGATCTGGCTCTGGATCGAGCCGTTGGTCGACGCGTCGGCTGCGGCCGCGCCGCTGACGTAGTGATCGATGTCGTGGTTGTCGGCAGTGTCGCTGCTTCCTTGGTCGAACTTGACCGTGGTGCGGTTCGGCTGGTCCGGGTTGTCCTCACCATCGAGCATCGGCACCGCGTCTCCGCGGTTCTCGAAGTGGATGGCGTGGGTCTGCGCCGGCAGGTCGGAGACCTGGGCGGTCGGCGCACCCGCGGTGATCACGTGCTTGACGTTGAACTCCTTCGCGAAGTCGGGATCCGCCGCCAGCGAGGTCGAGACCATGCCGCCCTGGGAGTGACCGACGAGCATGACGTCCTTTCCGCTGAGCCCGGCCTCGCGCATGGCTTCGGTGATGCCGTTGCCGTAGGCCGAGTCCAGGCCCCCTATCAGCTGGTAGTTGGTCTCCATGTCGCGAGCGTGCTCGCCGTCCTCCGGGATGGGTCCCATGTCGTCGGTGCCGGGGATGTAGACGATGTAGCGCTCCTCGCCGTCCTCGCCGATGATCTGCTGGATCTGGATGGCCCCGTGGTGGTCGGGCTCGGCGGTGTCGATGGCGTTGGTGTCGTTGAGGGATTGCATCACGTCTCTCAACGACGTCGGCGTCGCCGTCAGGTTGTCCGTGGGCACCACCCCGTCCAACCGATCGACGTCCGCCTCCGTGCTGTTGCCCAGCAACAGCGCCAGCAAGCGTGCGGCGTCGTTGGTGGTGGCACCGTCGATCGGGCCGTCGCCGGGGTTGAGATTCCCGATCGGCAGACCGAGCCCCTCCAGCAGTCCCCCGCCACTGTTGATCAGGTGCTGGGCCAGCTCGGGGTGGTCGTGCAGGATCTGCCCGAGGTTGGTCTGGAGGTCGCTGAGCAGCTTCTTCTGCTCCCCCGGCGAGAGCGTCTGGTAGTAGACGAAGCCGATCCCGCCCGCGGCCAGCAGGGCGGGGAGGGCAACGGGGAGCGAGACGCCGATGACCTTGCCCAGAGCGTTGTCGAGAGCCTCCATCGTCTGCCGACTCAATGAGTCGCTGGCCTGGAAGGCGGCGACGACGGCGCGTACGCCGAGCGCGTCGGCCTCGATGCCGAGAGCCCGGACCGTCAGCCCGTTGGCCCCGGTCGTGGCGTCGAGCAGCTGCATCTCGGCGTCCGCGAACGAGATCGGCGAGAGGATCGCCGACTCCAGGAGGTCACCGTTCGCCATGACCTTGGCACCCAGGCCTGCCATCTCGAGGAAGTCGAGGGCGCGGCTCTCGTACTTGTCGGCGAGCGCGAGCATCTGCTCGTAACCGGCCCGGACACCGTGCGACCCGCCCGAGACGGACTCGATGGGCGGGAGACTGGGATCGGTCATGACGTCAGTTCCGCAGCCAGCACGGCCAGGTCGCGCCCGAGGTCCTGCGGTCCCTTGCGCTCGATCCGCACCATGTTCCACCCGTCGCGCTTGAACGGAGTGAGGGACCGCCAGCCGTCGGGGAACAGCACCCATTCGATGATGCCGGCGCCGGGGCGTCCGCGTTGGCTGCGCGCGAGGACTGCCGCGTGGAGGCGCCCACGCGACATCCGCTCCAGAGCCACGTGCCACGTCCTGACGTCACTGTCGGCCGCCGGCACCAGGCTCTGGACCGAGTGGCCTGCGGTTGTCCGACCCGCGTAGTCGGCGACCAGCTGGTCGACGAGCTCGACGCGGTTGCGATCGACCGCTTCACCAGTCGCCAGCAGCAGCTCCCAGGGCGTCTCGATCGCGTCCGGAAGCGTGTCGGCAGGCTCGTCCGGAGGAGAGAACCTCTGGGGGTCCACCCAGGCCACCCGCCCCAGCTCCAACCACCAGTCGTCGACTGCGCACCACGTGAGCTCGAAGGTTCGGCCGTCGGCACTGGACAGGCACACCACCCAGGTGTCGAGGTTGCGATGCCAGCTGCGCGCCCGGACCCGGCCGTGCCGGGTCGCAAGGAGCATCTCGAGCTCGACCGCGAGGGCGGGCCTGTGCCATACATCGAGGACCGCACGACCGGTCTCGGTGGGCTCGCCATCGGCGACCAGGCCAGCGCCGGCCAGGACCGCGTCGAGATCGGGCTCCTCGTCGTGCTGAGCAGCATCGGCGTGCGGCTCCGGGCCGCCGTCCGGGGCGGTCGTCGGCGCTTCCCGATCAGCCAAGGTGCCGAGCCGGTCGCCCAGCGACTCGACGGACACACTGGTCGTGGCCATCTGGGCAGCGGGCGACTCGACACCGCCCAGGTCAGCCAGCCGGTCCAGCGCGCTCGCCGACAGCAGGACACGGCGCGGTGCGACGGCCTGCTCCTCCACCTCGAAGCCCTGGGCGTCCAGGGTCACGCGGCTCATCGGCACCCCGGCAGGCTCTCGGGAACGTCGAGCCAGTCCTTGTGCCCCTGGGGCGGCGGCGAGAAGGTCGCCAGCAGCTCGTCGACGGGATCAGGCAGCACCTTCTTGACCAGGTCGATCGCCTGGCCGGCGAGGTCGACCAGTCGTGACTTCGCGCCCTCGATCAGCCCGGAGACCTTGGCAGCGATGTCGGCGATCAGCTCCTTGAGCCGGTCGACCTCGGCGGCATGGTGGCGCAACGCCTCAGCGGCATCGTCGTGCTCGTCCGCGGTCCTGCGCAGGGCGAGGGAGCGCTCCGCCATCCGTTCACGCATCGCAGTGGCCGCCTGGCCGTCCCACACGACGAGCTCGGACGCCTGCATGAGCTCGTCGGCATCCGTGCGGATGTCACCGGCCTGCTCGGCCACCTGTTGTGCCAGTCTGCGGATGGTTGCTGTATTTCCGTACATGAGCACCTCCTGCGGTCACTGACACAGTGCCCACCCGAGCGGCGCCCAAACAGGGAGGGATCCGAGGCGGTGGTGGACTGTGCGCGCGAGGAGCCCGTCCGTGCGTGATTGTCTGCTGGCGGCTAGGCGGGGCTCAGCCCTTCCGCGACGACTTCTTGGTCGTACGCCGCTGCGAACCCCTCGCCGCGTCGGCAGCCTCCGTCTCGGTGTCGGCCCCCTCGGTCACCAGTCGACCTGCGGAGTTCTCCAGGTGCGCACGGACGAACCAGTGGAACTGCTCGAGGTCGCCGGTCTGGGAGATCAGCAGGTCCTCGCTCACCGGGTCGATCTCGCCGACGTCGTCGATCGCAGCGCGGTTGTCCTCGATCACTCCGGTGTAGACGAGGTCGAGGGCGCCGAGGTGTGCCTGGGCGGTGTCCCTCGTGAGCTCGTAGTCGTCCCACGAGCGTGCGGCCACGAGTGCCCCGGGGGTGCCGATCGGGGTCCCTCCCATGGTCGCGATCCGCTCTGCCAGGACGTCGGCGAAGCCACGGACCGCCTCGACCTGCGGATCGAGCATCTCGTGGACGCCGATGAAGTTGGGCCCGACGACGTTCCAGTGGACGTGCTTGAGCACGAGATGGAGGTCGGTGTAGGCGAAGAGTCGGTCCTGGAGGGCGGCGACGACGGTGGTGCTCTCCTTGGCGGTGAGCCCCGGCACGTGGAACGTCTGGGCGGGCGACTTCTTGGCAGTAGGCATGCCTTCGACACTAGGGATCCCAGGCCAGCGCTCCACCACCCCAGGGGAGGGAACCCGCCGAGCGTTGTAGGTGCCGTGGTCCACACTGGGACCATGGCCGCCCTCGACCACTTCAGCGCTCCGACGCGCACGTGGTTCCAGGCCGCCTTCGCCGCGCCGACCCCCGCCCAGGAGGGTGCATGGGACGCGATCGCACACGGCAAGCACGCGCTCGTGGTGGCACCGACCGGCAGCGGCAAGACCCTGAGCGCCTTCCTGCACGCCATCGACAAGCTCCTCACCGCGGACACACCGGACGACAAGCTGCGGCGCACGCGCGTCCTCTACGTCAGCCCGCTCAAGGCACTGGCCGTCGATGTCGAGCGCAACCTGCGTTCACCGCTGACCGGCATCCGGCACACGGGTGATCGTCTCCAGACGGCTCTGCCCGAGGTCACGGTCGGACTGCGATCGGGCGACACCAGTCCCGCTGAGCGGCGTCGGCTCGCGACCCGGCCGCCCGACATCTTGATCACCACCCCGGAGTCGCTCTTCCTGATGCTCACCAGTCAGGCGCGCGAGACTCTCCGCGGCGTCGAGACCGTGATCATCGACGAGGTCCACGCCGTGGCCGGCACCAAGCGCGGCGCGCACCTCGCGTTGACCCTCGAGCGTCTGGACGGCCTGCTCGAGCGACCTGCCCAACGGATCGGGCTGAGCGCGACGGTGCGACCACTCGAGGAGGTCGCCCGCTTCCTGGGAGGCACCGCCCCTGTCGAGATCGTCGCACCACCCTCCACCAAGGAGTGGGACCTCACCGTCGTCGTCCCGGTCGAGGACATGACGATGCCCGAGGAATACGACGAGACGTCCGGCAACCCCGGACGCTCCAACAGCATCTGGCCCCACGTCGAGGAGCGGGTCGTCGATCTCATCGAGGCGCACCGCTCCACCATCGTCTTCGCCAACTCCCGACGACTGGCCGAGCGGCTCACCGCACGGCTCAACGAGATCGCCGGCGAGCGGGCCGCCCGGGCGAGCGAGGACGGCAGCCCGCGCGCAGTCGCCGAAGCGCAGTCGCCCCCCGCGTCGATCATGGCCCAGTCAGGGTCGAGCTCAGGGGCAGAGGCCATCATCGCCAAGGCCCACCACGGCTCCGTCTCCAAGGAGCAGCGAGCGATCATCGAGGACGACCTCAAGAGGGGGCGACTGCCGGCAGTGGTCGCCACCAGCAGCCTCGAGCTCGGGATCGACATGGGTGCCGTCGACCTCGTCATCCAGATCGAGTCGCCGCCGAGCGTGGCCAGCGCCCTCCAGCGAGTGGGGCGCGCCGGACACCAGGTCGGGGAGGTCAGCCGCGGAGTGCTGTTCCCCAAGCACCGCGGCGACCTCGCCCAGACGGCGGTGTCGGTGCAGCGCATGCGCGAAGGCGCGATCGAGAAGCTTCGGGTGCCCACCAACCCGCTCGACGTCCTGGCCCAGCAGGTCGTGGCGGCCACCGCGATGGACGACTGGTCGGTCGAGGAGTTCTTCGACCTCACGCGGCGCGCAGCGTCGTACGCCCAGCTCCCCCGCAGCGCCTTCGACGCCACCCTGGACCTCCTGAGCGGCCGCTACCCGAGCGAGGAGTTCGCCGAGCTCCGGCCCAGGATCGTGTGGGACCGGGTCAACGGCACGATCTCGGGCCGACCTGGTGCCCAGCGGCTCGCGGTCACCAGTGGCGGCACCATCCCCGATCGTGGTCTCTTCGGAGTCTTCCTCGTCGGCGAGAAGGCCAGCCGGGTCGGCGAGCTCGACGAGGAGATGGTCTACGAGTCGCGCGTCGGCGACATCTTCGCCCTCGGTGCCACCAGCTGGCGGATCGAGGACATCACGCACGACCGGGTGCTGGTGACCCCCGCTCCGGGCATCCCGGGCAGGCTGCCCTTCTGGAAGGGCGACACCCTCGGCCGCCCGGCCGAGCTCGGCGCAGCCATCGGCGCCTTCACCCGCGGGCTGCTGACCCACAGCGAAGCGAAGGCGCGCGCTGCCGCCACGTCGGCCGGGCTCGACGAGCACGCCGCCGCCAACCTGGTCACCTACGTCACCGAGCAGCGCGAGGCGACCAACGTCGTGCCGAGCGACACCCAGATCGTGGTCGAGCGGTTCCGCGACGAGCTCGGCGACTGGCGGCTCGTGGTCCACTCCCCCTACGGCACTCCCCTGCACGCCCCGTGGGCCCTGGCCATCAACGCCCGGTTGCGCGAGCGCTACGACATCGACGGTCAGGCGATGGCCTCCGACGACGGGATCGTGATCCGCATCCCTGACACCGACCAGGAGCCCCCGCTGGGCGACCTGATCGTCTTCGACGCCGAGGAGATCGAGCAGATCGTCACCCGCGAGGTCGGCGGATCAGCATTGTTCGCCAGTCGCTTCCGCGAGTGCGCCGCGCGTGCGCTGCTGCTGCCTCGGCGCGACCCGGGCCGACGCAGTCCCCTCTGGCAGCAGCGGCAGCGCAGCGCCCAGCTGCTCGAGGTCGCCTCCAAGTACCCGAGCTTCCCCATCGTCCTGGAAGCCATCCGCGAATGCCTCCAGGACGTCTACGACCTCCCCGCCCTGACCGAGCTGCTGCGGCGCATCGACCGTCGCGAGGTCACGGTGGTCGACGTGTCCACGCAGACACCCAGCCCCTACGCCCGCAGCCTCCTGTTCGGGTACGTCGCCCAGTTCGTCTACGAGGGAGACTCCCCGATCGCCGAGCGGCGAGCCGCGGCGCTCAGCCTCGACCAGGGGCTGCTCGCCGAGCTGCTCGGCCGCGCCGAGCTGCGCGAGCTCCTCGATCCCGAGGTGCTCGCCGAGGTGGAGGCGGAGCTGCAGTGGCTGGCCCCCGACCGGCGTGCCCGCACCGCCGAGGCCGTGGCGGACCTCCTCCGCCTGCTCGGACCGCTGTCCATCGACGAGATCGAGTCCCGGGTCACCGACGAGCACCGGACCGAGGTCGCCGGTTGGCTCACCGGCCTGGCCGAGGCTCGGAGGGTCGTCGCCGTACGCATCGCCTCGGAGGAACGCTGGACCACGATCGAGGACATCGCCCGCCTCCGCGACGGACTCGGTGTCCCGGTCCCGGCAGGCACCCCCGACGTCTTCACCGAGCCCACCGAGGACCCGGTCGGCGACCTGGTGTCCCGCTACGCCCGCACCCACGGACCGTTCACCACCACGGAGGTCGCGACCCGGTTCGGCCTCGGCGAGGCCGTGGCCCGCCAGGCCCTGCACCGCCTCGCAGCTCGCGGACGCCTGCTCGAGGGCGAGTTCCGGCCTGCCGGGAGCGGTGCCGAGTGGTGTGAGGCCGAGGTCCTGCGCAAGCTTCGACGCCGGTCCCTGGCCCGGCTGCGCAAGGAGGTCGAGCCGGTCACGCACGAGACGCTGGCGAGGTTCTTGCCGTCGTGGCAGCACGTGGTCCACCCGCACGGCGGCGGCAAGCTCAACGGAGTCGACGGGGTGATCGCCGCCATCGACCAGCTGGCGGGTTGCCCGGTGCCGGCCAGTGCCCTGGAGCCGCTCATCCTCGCCTCCCGGGTCCGTGACTACGAGTCGAGCTTCCTCGATGAGCTCACCAGCAGCGGAGAGGTCATCTGGGCGGGTCACGCCCCGTTGCCGGGCAGCGACGGCTGGGTCAGCCTCCACCTGGCCGACCAGGCCCACCTGACACTGCCTGACCCGCAGTGGGGCGAGCTCGACGAGCTCCAGCAGTCGGTGCTGGAGGCGCTCGCGCCCGGTGGTGCGTGGTTCTTCCGACAGCTCAGCGACCGACTGGGCTCGACCGCCGACGCCGCTCTCTCGACCGCCCTGTGGGGACTCGTCTGGGAGGGCATGATCACCAATGACACGCTGACCCCGCTGCGGTCGCTGGTCCGCTCCGGCAGGGCCAGCCACCGCACCCGTCGGGGTCCCCCACGCGTCTCCATGGGCTCGGGTCGCATGCCGATCCGCTCTGGGCCGCCGGAGACCGCAGGCCGCTGGAGTGTGCTGCCGGCTCGTGACGCGGACGCGACCCGTCGAGCGCACGCCACGGCCGAGCACCTCCTCGAGCGCCACGGTGTCGTGACCCGGGGGGCCGTCATGCAGGAGCGCATCCCCGGTGGCTTCGCGGGCGTCTACAAGGTGCTGTCCGCGTTCGAGGACACCGGACGCTGTCGCCGGGGCTACTTCGTGGAGGGTCTCGGAGCCGCTCAGTTCGGGGCGCCCGGCGCGATCGACCGACTGCGCACGTTCTCCGAGCCCGACGAGTCCAAGCCGGTCGCTCTTGCACTCGCGGCGACCGATCCGGCCAATCCCTACGGCGCGGCGCTGCCCTGGCCCGCCAACGCGAGTGAGGGCGGGCACCGACCAGGACGGAAGGCCGGAGCGCTGGTCGTGCTGGTCGACGGCGCCCTGATGCTCTACGTCGAGCGCGGCGGGCGCACCCTGCTCACGTGGAGCGAGGACATCGACCGACTGACGCTGGCGGCGGCTGCGCTGGCCGATGCCACCCGGCGCGGTGCCCTCGGCAAGCTCACCGTGGAGAAGGCCGACGGCGAAGCGCTCCTCGGGGCCGGTGACACCCCGTTGCGACAGGCCCTGAACGCCACTGGCTTCGTTTCCACACCCAAGGGGCTGAGGATGCGTGCCTGAGGGCGACACCGTGTTCCGGGCAGCCCAGCTCCTCGACCGCTCCCTGTCCGGCCGGGCGCTCACCCGCAGCGACTTCCGGGTGCCGCAGCACGCGACCGCCGACCTCAGCGGGTCGACGGTGCTCACCACGATCTCGCGCGGCAAGCACCTCCTCACCCGGACCGACACCGGCTTCACGATCCACACCCACCTGAAGATGGAAGGCTCCTGGCACGTCTACCGCGCAGGCGAGCGGTGGAAGCGGCCCGTCAGCCAGGTCCGGCTGCTGCTGGAGGCGGGCAGCACGACCGCGGTCGGATTCAGCCTCGGTCTGGTGGAGCTGATCGAGACCCCCCTCGAGCATGAGGTCGTCGGCCACCTCGGGCCTGACCTGCTCGGCCCGGACTGGGACGAGGCCGAAGCCCTTCGCCGGCTGGGCGCCGATCCCGACCGGGAGCTGACGGCGGCGCTGCTCGACCAACGCAACCTGACCGGCATCGGCAACATGTACGCCGCCGAGCTCTGCTTCATCAGTGGGGCCCATCCCACCACCGCGGTCAGGGACGTGCGCGACCTGCCGCGCCTGGTGCGCCGAGCCAAGCTGATGCTGGAGCAGAACAGTGAACGGGCGATCCAGTCGACGACCGGAAACCTGCGCCCGCGCGAGCGAATGTGGGTCTATCGCCGCGACAAGTCCCCGTGTCGTCGGTGTGGCACGCCGATCCGGGTCGCGATGCGAGGAGACCTCGGTCGCGAACGGGCGATGTACTGGTGCCCGAGCTGCCAACCTGCCGTCGGCACGCAGGCCGGAGCCTGACTCAGGCGGCCGACGCCACCACGGGGCCGGGGCCGGGCCTGGTCCCGGTGATCGGTGTCGCCTCGATGCTGTGCAGCTCGAGCGCGACCTCCTCGAGGGCCACTGCGTCGGAGACCTCGCGCAGGACCTCCGAGAGCGGCAGGTCCATCGCGGCACACAGCGAGGCCAGGAGCTCTGAGGAGGCTTCCTTCTGCCCGCGCTCGATCTCCGAGATGTAGCCCAGGCTCACCCGAGCCTCGGCCGAGACCTCACGCAGGGTCATGCCACGCTGCATCCGCTCGCTGCGGAGCACGTCGCCGAGGAGCCGACGAAAGAGCACCATGCGCTCGTCCTTCCAGAGGATGGGTGGGACCCGTGGTCGGCAACGCTACCCGAGGGCCGAATCTTCCATGCGCAGCATGTCACCGAGCACCGACATCGCGCCGCGACAGCTGCCGGCCTGGACGGCCGCCCGATCGCCCTCCAAGGACAACAGTCGAGTCTGCACGCCGTCGGGACCGGCGACAGCGACCCACACCAGCCCCACCGGCTTGTCCTCCTGTCGGTCCGGCCCAGCGACCCCGGTGGTGGCGAGGGCATACGTCGCACCGAGCAACGTCCGTGCTCCGCTCGCCATGGCGGCAGCGCACTCGGCCGACACCACACCGTGCTGGTCGATGATGGACTCCGAGACGCCCAGCAGGGAGACCTTGACGGCGGTGGCGTACGAGACGACGCCGCCGAGGAAGCACGCTGAGGCACCCGGCACCGAGGTGAAGAGGGCGGCCAGCTGGCCACCGGTGAGCGACTCGGCCGTCGCGAGCGTGTCCCCGCGCGCCGACAGGACCTCGACGAGCTGACGCGGGTCCATGGTCATCACCTGAGCCTAGCTACGTTGGTGGGCATGGCTCTCCCCATCGAGGACTACGCACTCGTCGGCGACCGCGGCACGGCCGCCCTGATCGGCGCCGACGGCTCGGTCGACTGGCTGTGCCTGCCCCGCTTCGACTCGCCGGCGTGCTTCGCCGCGCTGCTGGGCGGCCCCGAGCACGGTCGGTGGCTGCTGGCGCCCGCCCAGGGCGAAGGCGTGACGACGAGTCGGCGCTACGTCGGCAACAGCGCCATCCTCGAGACCACGTTCACGACGCCCACCGGCGTGCTGGTGCTCCGCGACGTGATGCCGGTCGGGGACGGGCGCGCCGACCTGGTCCGCACCGTGCGCTGCACCCGAGGGACGGTGCGGGTCCGCCACGAGTGGGTGGTCCGTTTCGACTACGGCCGGGTCCGACCCTGGGTGGCACGTGAGCAGGTGGCCGGCCAGGAGGTCATCGTCGCGACAGCCGGCCCCGACAAGCTGATGCTCCGAGGTCCTCGCCTTCCGCACGCCGCCGACGGCCACCACACCGACGAGTTCGACCTGGCCGAGGACGAGGTCATGACCTTCTCCACGACGTGGGTGCGCTCGTGGCGCGCCCTCCCCGAGCCGCTGGGCTTCGACGACCGGATCGAGGCGACGCGGGCCGAGGAGGAGCAGTGGGCGGCCACCTGCATCGATGACGTTCCTCACGTCGACGTCGTACGCCGCAGCCTGGTCACCCTCCGCCTGATGACGCACGCCGAGACAGGCGGGATCGTCGCAGCTCCCACCACCAGCCTCCCGGAGGCCTTCGGCGGCGAGCGCAACTGGGACTACCGCTACTGCTGGCTCCGCGACGCGGCGCTCACGCTGGAGTCGCTGCTGGCCGTCGGCTACACCGACGAGGCGAGGGACTGGCGCGACTGGCTGTTGCGCGCCGTGGCCGGTGACCCCGAGGACCTGCAGATCATGTATGCCGTCGACGGCGGCAGGCAGCTTCCCGAGCGCGTCCTGGACCACCTCCCCGGCTACGAGCACTCCCTACCCGTACGCATCGGCAACGCGGCCGTCAGCCAACGCCAGACCGACGTGCTGGGCGAGGTGATGATCGCTCTCGAGGACGCCCGCGACGCCGGCATCACCGAGACGAGCCAGAGCTGGGCCCTCCAGCGGTCCCTGGTCGAGGAGCTCGCCGAGCACTGGGACGAACCGGACCACGGGCTGTGGGAGATCCGGGGCGAGCCGCGCCACTTCACCCACTCCCGGGTGATGGTGTGGGTCGCCTTCGACCGAGCCGTCAAGGCCGTCGAGAAGCACGGACTGGAAGGGCCGGTCGATCGTTGGCGCGAGCTACGCGACCAGGTCCACGCGCAGGTCCTGGTGAAGGGCTACGACGCCGAGCGCGGCACCTTCACCCAGCACTACGAAACCTCGGAGGTGGACGCGAGCCTCCTCAACCTCCCGCTCGTCGGGTTCCTCCCGGGCGACGACGAGCGGGTGCTCGGCACGATCCGGGCGATCGAGGAGGACCTGATGCACCACGGCCTCCTACGGCGCTACCGCAACCAGAGCGGCGTCGACGGCCTGCCGGGCGGCGAGCACCCGTTCCTGGCGTGCTCGTTCTGGCTCGTCGCCGCCCTGGCCGCGGCGGGTCGGACCGACGACGCGCACGCCCTGATGGACCGGCTGTGCGCCCTGACCAACGATGTCGGCCTGCTGTCCGAGGAGTACGACGTCGACACCGGCCGCATGGCGGGCAACTTCCCCCAGGCCTTCAGCCACCTCACCCTGGTGCAGGCCGCGCTCGCCCTGCGGTGACCAGCGCTGACAACGGGCCTCAACGGCCGGCGGCCCGGTCACCCCTCGCGGGATGACCGGGCCGTCGTTGCGTTCCCTCAGGTGAGGATCAGCCTCGCCTCACCCGGATGAACACCCGGTCCCGGCTCGCCAGAACAGTGTCCGACCCGAGGTACCTCACGACAAGGACGTGGCGACCGATCCCGAAGTTCCTCTTCACGGTGATGACGACCTTGCCGTCCTCGAGGACGCCGCTGCCGACCCGGTCACCCTCGAAGAACACTCGGACGCGGCCGGTCGGCGTGACCGAACCTGCCGTCACCTTGACCCGCACCTTGACGTTCTCGCCGTACGTCGGCCGCTTCGGCGCGACGTCAGCGACCGTGTCCGAGTCCACCATGGCGGGGCTCGGAGTCGGCGTCGGCGTCGGCGTGGGCGTGGGCGTCGGCGTCGGCGTCGGAGTCGGCGTGGGCGTGGGGTCCGGCGTCGGAGTCGGCGTGGGCGTGGGCGTCGGGTCTGGCGTCGGCGTCGCGGCCTTCACCGGCACCCTCACCAAGGTGCCCGACGGCTGAGCCAGGAGCTCGACCACGGCACCGGTCGGCGTACCGGCGGGGACCGTCAGGTCCACCGTCGCGACACCATTCGTGACCGTGAAGTTGCCCAGGGCGGACCGGTTGGCACCGTTCACCAGCGTCGCGGCGACCGTGGTATTGGTCGGGCTACCGACCGACGTCAGGTCGAGCGTGGTCCCCGTGATGGGTGCCACCCCGTCGTTGATCGGCAGGCCCAGCTGGAACTGCGTCGCCTGACCGGCTGTCAGCTCGGCCGGCAAGTTCTTGACGAACACCTGCTGGCGGGCGAAGTCCGGTGCGAGCGGAGCAGCCTGGGTGCCCGTGGCGAGGTAGTCCCGCCACAGCTGGGCGTCGAGCAGGCCGGTGTCGACGTACGAGCCCTGCGTGAAGGCCCGGAAGTTGTCACCACCCTGTGCCAGGAACGACAGGGTCGAGATCGTGTACGTCGCGGCCGGGTCGAGCAGCACCCCGTCGACGAACACCGACTGGATGCGGGAGCCAGCCGGCTTCGACTCGTCAGCAACGACGTTGACGTTGTCGGAGAACCCGAGCTGCAGGTAGGGACGCGACGGCAGGGTGCCGTCCGGGTTGGTCTGCCACTGCTGCTCCATGACCTGCTTCAGCTGCGCTCCAGTCAGCTCCACGATCGCGACCGTGTTGTTGAACGGCAGCACCGCGTTGGCCTCGGCGAAGGTCACCACGCCGTTGGTGTTCTGCGGGTTGCTGCCGCCGCCGGCGAACAGCAGGTCGGCGCGCAGGCCACCGGGGTTCGTCAGGCCAAGGTCGGGCTCGGCGAAGGCGGACACACCGTCACGCAGCGCGTTGGCGACCAGGTCGCCCAGCGTCGACTCGGCGGCGCGGTCCTCCTGGCCGTTGTTGAGCGCTCGGGTGAAGTCCTTGGAGATGAAGCCGACCGGCTGGTTGCCGATCCGCGCAGCTTCGGCGATCGCCGCATCGGTGATCTGCTTGACCGTGGCCACCCGGGGGTAGTTGAGGTCCTCCGTGGTGGACCGAGCGACGTTGCGCTGGGTGTAAGACACGACGTCACCCGTGGCGGGGTCGACGGTCAGCTTGATCTGACCGACGTTCTCGCCGTACGACCCGGTCTGCAGGATCGGCCGGGTCTTGTTGGGGACTCCCGGGACGGGGAGGTCGCACGCGTAGGTCTTGTGCGTGTGACCGGTGAAGATCGCGTTGACCTCGGCTGAGGTCTCGTTCACGATCCGGCCGAAGGCACCGCCGTCGGCGGCCTCCTCGGCGCAGGTGGCGGTGTCGGGCAGGCTGGCGCCGGCACCTTCGTGGTATTCCGCGACCAGCACGTCGGCCTCGCCGTTGACGGGGTTGCCGTCACTGAGCTGCGCGGCGACGCGGTTGACCGCGTCGATCGGGTCTCCGAAGTCGAGACTGGAGATGCCGCCGGGTGACACGAGCGCGGGGGTCTCCTCGGTCACGACACCGATCACACCCACCGTGACGCCGTCGACCGTGAAGATGTCGTATTCGTCGAGCGCCGGGGTGGTGGTGCCCTTCTCGTAGACGTTGGCGCCCAGGACGGAGAAGTCCACGTCGGGGATGACGTCGGTCTTCAGGTCGCTGAAGCCTTGGTCGAACTCGTGGTTGCCCGCTGCCGAGCTGCGCAGCTTCAGCGCGTCGAGCACGTCCAGCGTCGGGTCGTCGTCCTGGATCGCCGAGGCGAAGAGGGACGCACCGATGTTGTCGCCGGCGGAGAGGAACAGCGTGTTGTCGTCAGTGCCCTCAGCTCGGAGCTGCTCGATGGTCGTCGCGAACTTCGTCGTGTTGGCGTCGATGCGCCCGTGGAAGTCGTTGATGTTCAGCAGGTTGATCTCGGTCTGGGCGCCGGCGGGCGCCGTGATGCCGAAGATCTCCGAGTTGTGGTCGGACGCAGCGAACAAGTCACGGCTGTAGAGGATGTTCGCGTTGTAGTTGTAGCGGCTGTACTGGTAGGCCGTCGACTCGTTGGCGTTGGTCTCCCACACGTCGGCGCCGGTCACGAGCGGCACAGCCGCCGCGTTGGCGAAGACGTGGTCGAGCGAGCCCGACAGGCCGCTGAAGCTGTAGGAGTAGTCGCCGGTCTGGTTGGACTTGACCAGGGTGAACCCGTTCTCCTCGAGCTTCAGGATCGGGTCCTCCATGGTGTAGGAGTTGAAGTCGCCGGTGAGGAAGACGGCCGCGACTCCACGCTCGGCGGTGAACACGTCGACGAAGTCAGCAAGCGCCTGCGCCTGGTTGGTGCGGTCCACGTTGCAGTTGCCCTGGGTGGGGCTGTTGTTGCTCGCGGGGGTGCAAGCAGAACCCTTGGACTTGAAGTGGTTGACGACGACTGCGAACGCGGCGTCCGCGCCCGCACCGACCTGCTTGAAGGCCTGGGCGAGGGGCTGCCGGGCGTTGGTGAACGCGGCGGAACCGACAAGCACCTTGGACGGCCCGACGATGTTGACCATGGACGGGTCGTAGATGAACGCGTTGCGGATCACGTCCTGCGAGGCGAGCGGCGGCAGACCCTCCGGGCCGGGCGACGGGACGAGTGCCCAGCGGCGCCTGCCTGCGTCCGCGTTGAGGGCGGTGACGAGCGTGCGCAGGCCCGCGTCGCGGTCGGTGTCGCCAACCTTGATGGAGTTCTCCATCTCCTCGAGGCCCAGCACGTCGGCGTCCATGGCGTTGATCGCCTTGACGATCTTCGCCTGCTGACGCTCGAAGTCTCCGAGCTCCGCGGCGCCACGGGGGCCGTTGTTGGTGCAACTGTCCACGGAAACCGGGTCTTCGTCGCGGTCGCGGTGGTACGTGCAAGTGCCGAGTCCGCGCCTCTCGTAGGCGTGACCGGTGACCGGGAAGTAGTTCAGGACGTTGAACGTCCCGATCTTGAGGTCGCCGCCGACGGGCTCGGGCACGAGCTCCTGGGCGCGGGTGTCCTCGAAGGTCGCGACGTTCGAACCGTCACCGATCACCTGCTCCCGGGGCTGGAACTTCCAGGTGTTGTTGCGCCAGTCCAGGATGACGGGAGCAACCAAGGTGGCCGCTGCGTCGACCCGGATCGAGCGGGTGCGCGTCAGCCAAGGCAGCAGGATGTCCTGGTTGTCCCCGCCGCCGAAGGGCAGGAAGTCGATGCTGGCACCGTCGTCGAGGGTCACGGCGCGGGCGGCGTTGTCCGCCACCACAGCGTCGTAGGCAGGGGTGTTCGGACGCGCCACCTCCGTCGGCTGGATCAGCGGCTTGTTGCCGGTGGCGAGGCCGATCTCCGCGAAGCGGTTGGTGCTGAAGACGTTGGTGACGGTGAAGGCGTCGGTCGGGGCGAGCAGCTCACTCTCGTGCGCTTCACGGCCGGCGACGCCGGGGTAGGCAATCGCGAGCGGCGTCACAGCCGGGAGCGCGGCGATCTTGGTGACCAGGGTCGAGGTGATCTGGGTCGAGCCGAAGAACTCCGAGACGGTGCCCTTGACCTCGACCGAGTCGCCCAGGGCGAGACCCTGTGCGTTGGTGAAGCCGGAGCCACCGAAGACGAAGAGGCCGTCGGAGGCGGCGGGGGTGGCATCAGTGGCACCGCCGGTGCCGCCGGTCTGGATGAAGAAGCCGTTGTACGTGCCGGGGTACATCGCCGTGACGACGCCCTCGGTGGTCACCGCCTGTCCGGCGAGCGGAGAGGTCGTGCCGGTGCCCTGGATGTCGGCGATCGGGGTTGCGCCGGGGGGCGCGCTGACCGTCCACACGAAGGTCTCGGTGTCGGTCGCGGCTGCGCTGTCGGTCGCGGAGACGGAGACGGTGGGAGCCTCGACGGTCGTCGGGGTACCGCTGATGACACCCGTGGCTGTGTCGAGGGCCAGTCCAGCCGGGAGGCCAGTGGCGCCGAACGTGTAGGGCGACGTGCCGCCGGCCGCGCTCAGGGTGACAGGCGTGATGGCCGTGCCGACCGTGCTGCTCTGCGGACCCGGGTTGGACAGGGAGAGGGCGGACGTCCCGTCGGCGGAGCTGACCGTGACGTCGTCGATGCCGACCCACTCGTCATTTCCAACCGCGTTGGCGGTGATGACCCGAACGAAGACGCTGGCCTGGTTGTCGACAGCCGCCGGGAGCACCACGCTCTTGGCGGTCACCTGGGTGTCTGTGCCGCCGGTGGTCGCGTCAGGGATGTGGCCCGCCGGCAGGTTGGTGAACGTGCCGGAGGCGCCCACGCGGTACTGCACGGCGATCTGCTGCACGGCATTGTCGGCGGACGCGTCCAGGTCGCGGGCGTTGAACGCGAACGTCGTGGTCGTCCGGCCGGTGAGGTCGAAGTGGAAGGCGAGGTAGGGAGCATCGCCGGTGCCGCTGCCCTGCAGCGCGATCGACGGGTCCGCAAGCGTGTCGAACTCGGCGACGCCGCCGGAGTTGAGGCCCGCGGGGGTGGCGTTCGCAATGACGTCGGTGTCGGGCGTGACGGTAACGGCGCTTTCCCCCGTCAGCGTCTGCGGGTCGGTGCCGGTGGTCGTCGTGAGGTCCTGGCCGAGGTAGCCCTGGACACCGGCGACGCCGGACCAGTCGTCGGGGGCGACGATGGCAGCTCCCGTGTTCGTCCATGCCTGGCCGTAGGGGAGGACCGAGATCTTGCTCGACACGCTGGCGTTCGCCGGTGCGGCGAGGCCGAGAGCAAGCGGGGTCGCGACGAGCGCGACCACGGTCGCGCCGACGAGGCCGCGAGTGCGCGACCCCTTCCGCGACCCGGGAATGAGGTTGAACGACACAGGCAGAGACCCTTCTCAAGGCGTGACAGGTGGTGCTGATGGGTGGAGCAGGCGGAGCCTGGACCCGGCTCCCGGGGCGCGCGATGTGAGACCCCTCACGTCCACGCTGGCGAACAGTAGCCCGGCGTTTCCTATCTGCCGGTATCCCTGCGTCAACTGCCGCAGAGGGTGGAGTGTGCCACCCGAAGTGGGGATGTTCTACCCCTGCGGGCGACGTATTGCCCAACGGCCGGTAACGGTTTGGCGTCAGCTGCGCTGCGAGCGTTCACGGCGTACGTCGCGAAAGAATTCGTAGCCCGACCACAGTGTCATCGCAACGGCTCCCGCCAACAAGACCTGGGCCAGGAAAAATAGCGCCTCGCCGAGGGGCCCGGGCCAGAAGTCGAAGGCCCCACCGTGAGCATCCCCGTGGGGAAGCGGCCAGATCAACCCGGACAGGGCGATCGCCTGGAGGGTGGTCTTGATCTTGCCGCTGCGGGCAGCCGGGATCACGACGTCCTTGAGGACCGAGAGGCGCAGCAGGGTGACCGACCACTCGCGCACGAGCACGACGATCGTCACCCACCACCAGACGTCCCCGACGATCGAGAGGCCGATGAAGGCCATGCCGGTGACGGCCTTGTCGGCGATCGGGTCGGCGATCTTGCCGAAGTCGGTGATCAGGTTGTGCTTGCGCGCGAGGTCGCCGTCGATCTTGTCGGTGATCATGGCAACGGCGAACAGCGCGAAGGCGATCCACCGCCACATCGTCGAGTTGCCGTCGTCCTGCAGCAGCGCCCAGCCGAAGAACGGCACCATCGCGATGCGCAGGGTGGTCAGGACGTTGGCGATGTTGAAGTTGGAGACCTGGTGCTCGGTGCTGCTCATGCCTGGTCTCCCGAGTCCGTGAGCGGTGCGGCGATGAGGTCGACTCCGTCGGTCGCGACCACCGTCGCCGTGACGAGGTCGCCGATCGCGAAGCCAGCGACACCCTCGAGCGTCGTCGTGCCGTCGACCTCAGGACCCTGGTGCTCGGCCCTGCCCTCGGCGACACCGTCCTCCTCTGACTCGACGAGCACGGAGACGGTCTCGCCGATACGCTCCTCGGCACGCTGGGCGTTGAGCTCCTCGACGAGGCCGGTGACGTGCTCGGTCCGAGCGCGCACCTCGTCCTCGTCCAGCTTGGCGTCGTAGGTCGCCGCCTCGGTGCCGTCCTCGTCGGAGTAGCCGAAGACGCCGGTCACGTCCATCCGAGCGGCCTCGAGGAAGTCGCAGAGCGTCTGCAGGTCGTCCTCCGTCTCACCGGGGAAGCCGACGATGACGTTGGACCGGACACCCGCAAGTGGGCTCAGGGTGCGGATGCGCGCCAGGAGGTCCAGGAAGCTGTCCGGGTCGCCGAAGCGACGCATCCGGCGCAGCACCGTCGCGCTGGCGTGCTGGAAGGAGAGATCGAAGTAGGGCACGACGCCCGGGGTGTCGGCGATCGCCTCGATCAGTCCGGGCCGGGTCTCGGCAGGTTGCAGGTAGGACACCCGCACCCGGGCGATGCCCTCGATGGCAGCGAGCTCGGGCAGCATCGTCTCGAGCAGCCGCAGGTCGCCGAGGTCCTTGCCGTAGGACGTCGAGTTCTCGCTGACGAGGAAGAGCTCCTTGATGTCCTGGGTCGCGAGCCACTGAGCCTCCTGCAGCACGTCGCTCGGGCGACGACTGACGAAGGAACCACGGAAGCTCGGGATCGCGCAGAACGAACACCGGCGATCGCACCCGCTCGCCAGCTTGAGCGGCGCCATCGGGCCGCTGTCGAGCCTGCGGCGTACGACGCGGGGACCGGTCGCCGGCGCACCCTGGCCGATCTCGTCGGTGGCCCTGTTGTCGGCGTGACCCGGCATCGAGATCGCGGACGCGTCCCGATCCACCGGGGAGATCGGGAGCAGCCGTCGACGGTCCGACGGGGTGTGGGCGTGGTGGGTCTCCCCCGCCACGATCGATCGCAGCTTGGCGGCGATGTCGGGGTAGTCGTCGAACCCGAGGACCGCGTCCGCCTCGGGCATCGACTCGGCCAGGTCCTTGCCGTAGCGCTCCGCCAGGCAGCCCACCGCCACGACGGCCTGTGTCTTGCCGTGCTGCTTGAGGTCGGCCGCCTCCAGCAGCGTGTCGACCGAGTCCTTCTTGGCGGCCTCGACGAAGCCGCAGGTGTTGACCAGGACGGTGTCGGCGTCGGCCGGCTCGGCCACCAACACGAAGCCACCCGCCTCGAGGCGTCCGGCGAGCTCCTCGGAGTCGACCTCGTTGCGCGCACACCCCAACGTCACCACGGCCACGCTCATGGGCGTCTCGGCAGCAGCAGCAGCGGTCGGGGAAGGGCTGGGGCGGGTGGAGGTCGTCATCGCCCCTGAGTATGCCGGTCCAACTGTCCGGACCCCGCAACAACGAAGAGGTGAGCCGTCTCACCGTCGCATCTCGTTGTTCCCTCAGCGCGCCTGATCCGATAGACAGTGGCACCGACGGGCGGAGGTCCCATGACGCAGTCCCAGACCCAGCAGGGCGAGCTGAAGGCTGGTGCCATCGGTTTCACCGATGCCCTCGTCATCGGGCTCGCCTCGACATCGCCGGCCTATTCCCTCGCCGCGGTCATCGGTGCGATGACCGCGCTGGCCGGGGTCAACGCACCCGGCATCCTGCTGGCGTCCTTCGTCCCGATGGCCTTGATCGCCGCCGCGTTCCTCTACCTCAACAGGGTCGACCCCGACTGCGGGACGACCTTCAGCTGGGTGACCCGGGCCATGGGCCCGTGGTTCGGCTGGCTGGGCGGCTGGGCGGCTGGGCGATCATGATGACCGGGGTGCTCATCGTGGGCTCGCTGGCCGACGTCGGGATCCGCTTCGGGTTGTACGGGTTCGGCGAGCTGCTCAACAGCACCGCACTGATCGAGGCCGGGGACAACGCCTGGATCCGTGTGCCCGCGTCCGTGGCGCTGGTGCTCCTCATGACGTGGATCTGCGTGCTCGGGACCGATGTCTCGGCGCGATTGCAGAACATCCTCATCCTCGTCCAGGTCGTGTCGCTGCTGGTCTTCGCTGCGGTGGCCACCTACCGCGCTCTCCAGGGCGACAGCCCTCTCGACGAGATCACGCCCTCCGTGGGCTGGCTCAACCCCTTCGGTGCCGGCGGCGCGGCCCTGAGCTCAGGTCTGCTGCTCGGCGTGTTCGCCTACTGGGGATGGGAGTCCGCGGTCAACCTCAGTGAGGAGACCACGGACGGCGCCAAGACCCCCGGACGTGCGGCGCTCCTCTCCACCTTCATCCTGCTCCTCACCTACGTCTCGGTCGCGATCGCGGTGGTCGCCTTCGCCGGCACCCAGTGGCTCAGCGACAACGCCGGCGAGGAGGAGTTCGTCTTCTACACACTCGCCAGCGAGGTCCTCGGGTCGTGGGACTGGGTCCTGCTCCTGTCGGTCTCCACCGCGGCGATCGCCTCCACGCAGACGACGATCCTGCCCGCATCACGCACGGGGCTGTCGATGGCGCGACGCGGAGCGATCCCGCACCAGGTCGGCCGGATCCACCCGCGTCACCGCACGCCCGACGTGAGCACCTGGCTCGTCGCGGTGATCGCGATCATCTGGTACGTCGGGATGTTCCTCGTCAGCGAGAACGCCCTCTTCGACTCCCTGACCGCCCTGGCACTGCTGATCGCCTTCTACTACGCCCTGACCGGCATCGCCTGCGCGGTGTACTACCGCAGGCACCTCACGGAGAGCGTGCGCAACTTCCTCCTCATCGGCGTCGGTCCGGTCACCGGATCGCTCATGCTCCTGTGGCTGCTCGGGCTGGCCGTGCGCGACCAGTCGGACGCCGCGAACTCCTACAGCGGCCAGGCCTGGTTCGGCGTCGGCCCGCCCTTGGTGATCGGGGTGGGCGTGTTCCTGGTCGGCGTGGTCTTCATGTTCGTCTGGCGCGCACAGGGCCGTCGCTACTGGGCAGAGCGTCCCTCGCTCCCCGATCCCGACGTCGTGCACGGTCTCAAGCCGGCGCGACCCGACCCTGACGGACTGGAAGGCTGAACTCATGACGGTGCTGCTGGGCTACGACGAGTCACCCGGGTCCGATGCGGCCCTCAAGGCCGCCATCGAGGTCGCGACCAAGTGGAACGAGGACCTCGTCCTCGTGTACGGCGCCGCCCCACCCGGGGGCATGGGTGAGGAGGCCCACTCGCACCGTGACGCCTTGATGGAGATGGGTCGGACCGCGACCGCCCACGCCCTTGACCGGGCGACGGCCGCGGGTGTGTCCACCACCGTGCGGCTGGTCAACGCCAAGCCGGCCGACGCGCTCATGGCGGTGGGTGACGAGCTCGACGCCACGGTCATCGTGGTGGGAACGGCGGGCGACAGTCCGTTCCGCGGGGCACTGCTCGGCTCGACGCCGCACAAGCTGTTGCACGTCGCCAACCGACCGGTGCTCTGCGTGCCGGCGACCCGCTGAGACCTGAGCGCCGGACGATCAGCGAGCGACGTAGGTGCCCTGACCCGCTACGCCGGGCTCGCCGATCGGCTTGGCTGCCTGACC
This sequence comes from Nocardioides sp., assembly GCF_035576065.1. Lineage (GTDB taxonomy): Bacteria > Actinomycetota > Actinomycetes > Propionibacteriales > Nocardioidaceae > Nocardioides. Next base: position 63,633 of record NZ_DATLWX010000018.1, on the reverse strand, counting down.
GTCCAGGGCCACGGTGACCGCACCGTCGGTGGTCTGCACGCGCACCGGCGGCGCGGCGGCGACCTTCTTGACGTCACCCACGGCAAGGTTGCCCTTGAAGACGATCTTGCCGGCGCCGTCACGGACCACGAGGTGTGCGCCCCCGCTGGTCGCGCTCAGCACGACCGGCACGGGGTCACCCAGGGCGGAGCCGGACCCTCCGCCGGGCCCTCCCGATCCGTTGAGCACGGGAGCGGAGCCGCGCAGCTCGGTCGGTGGGTCCATCACCAGACGCGCCACTGACCAGCAGAGGACGACGGCCATCACGACGGCGACGAGCAGCGACCAGTTGGGACCGCCCTTGGTGCCGCGGATGGAACCGTTGGCGCCCGTGGCCAGCTCCGCCTCGAAGACGCGACGCGGGTTGATGTCGGCATGGGCGTATCGCTCGTCATAGGCGGCCAGCAACGGTGCCACGTCCACCCCCAGCACCCGCGCAAGGGTGCGCAGGTGACCGCGGGCGTAGAAGTCGCCGCCGCAGGGCACGAAGTCATCGACCTCGATCGACTCGATCACGTGCGGGCGGATGCGGGTGCGGTCGGCGAGCTGGTCGACGCTGAGTCCCAGGCGGGTCCGGGCGGCGTGGAGCTCGGGTCCGATGACCGGGTCGAGCGCAGGCTCCACCTCGAAGTCGTCGAGCACCAGGGGGGCGACGACCTCGCCCGGACGAGAGATCGGTCGCACGCGGTCGCCCCAGACCTGGGTGTCCTCGACCAGACTGACGCTGCCCGGCCGGCGAAGCTCGCGGCCGTGCAGCTCGTCCTCCTCGCCGGGCAACGACGCGACGAGGTCCTTGCGCACCTCGCTGCGGCGTCCCACGTCGGACACACGAAGGGGCGACGGGGTTGCGCTGGCAACGATCGTCTCCTCCTCGGCCTCCTCGTCCACGTCGTGGGTCGGGTCAGCCTGACCGATGTCAGTCAGGCCCGACCGGCGCTCGGGTGCCAGCTCGGCGAGCTTCGCGATGGCCGCTGCGAGCAGGGGGCGCGGGTCACGCCACGTCGGGTGGGTGCGGCGCTCGTCGGTGTCGGCCGCTGGCTCTGCGTCGTCCAGCTCGGGCTCGTCGACGTCGACGTCGAGGACGACGACGGCACCGGTCGCCTCAGCAACGCGATCGATCGCGGCGCCCACGTCGTCACCGGCTCCGACGACGCGGGTCGAGAGACCGAGGGGAAGCGCGAAGGGCGCGCCGTGCAGACGGGTCGACAGGGCAGCACGGCGACGACTGGAGCCGTCGAGCTCGGCGAGGAGCTTCTCCTCGTTGTGCGGGTGGATGACCAGCCGGCCGTCGCGCAGCAGCCCTCGCCGCGGCATGTGCTCAACGCGCTGGACCGCACTCCACGGCAGGCCGCGCCAGGTGCGTCCGAGTCGGATCCGCACGCCGTGCGCGTCCGCCACCAGCAGCGGGGTGCGGGCATCGAAGAAGGTGAGCAACCAGTAGCCGCCGAGCAGTCCCATCCCCAGGGCGAGCACGCTGTCGAGGACTCCCCCGCCGCCGACGGCACGGGCGAGGTAGGCGATGGCGAGTGCCGAGGCGAGCGCCCCCAGGCCGGCAGCGAGGCCCGCGTTGCGGCGTACCTCGACGGCATCGGGTGTCAGGGACAGTGCCTCATGGCTCGGCTCGGCCGCGTCCACGGCATCCGACTCCTCGTAGAGCTCGGCAGCACCCATCACGCGTCCCCCTCCAGAGTGGCAATCACAGCGTCGATCTCATCTGGCTTCACCAGCACGTCGCGCGCCTTCGACCCCTCGCTGGGGCCGACGACCCCACGGCTCTCGAGGATGTCCATCAGGCGCCCCGCCTTGGCAAAACCGACGCGCAGCTTGCGCTGGAGCATCGAGGTCGACCCGAACTGTGTCGACACGACCAGCTCGATGGCCTGGATGACCAGCTCCATGTCGTTGCCGATGTCGTCGTCGAGCTCGCGCTTGGCCTGCTGCGGCGCCGTGACGTCCTCGATGTAGGTCGGCTCGAGCTGCGCCTTGCAGTGGTTGACCACCTGCTGGATCTCGGCCTCGGTGACCCAGGACCCCTGCACGCGCACCGGTTTGCTGGACCCCATCGGCAGGAAGAGCCCGTCGCCCTGGCCCACGAGCTTCTCGGCACCCGGCTGGTCGAGGATGACCCGGCTGTCGCCGAGGCTCGACGTCGCGAACGCCAGCCTGGACGGCACGTTGGCCTTGATCAGCCCGGTGACCACGTCGACGGAGGGCCGCTGGGTCGCCAGCACGAGGTGGATGCCTGCGGCTCGAGCGAGCTGGGTGATCCGGACGATCGCGTCCTCGACATCGCGCGGGGCGATCATCATCAGGTCGGCGAGCTCGTCGACGATGACAAGGAGATAGGGGTACGGCGCCAGCTTGCGCTCGCTCCCGGGCGGCACCTCGACCTTGCCGGCCCGCACCGCCTTGTTGAAGTCGTCGACGTGCCGGAACCCGAAGTTCGCCAGGTCGTCGTAGCGCATGTCCATCTCGCGCACCACCCAGGCCAGCGCCTCGGCGGCCTTCTTCGGGTTGGTGATGATCGGGGTGATCAGGTGCGGAACGCCTTCGTAGGCGTTCAGCTCGACCCGCTTCGGATCGATCATGATCATCCTGACCTCGTCGGGCGTCGAGCGCATCAGGACTGACGTGATGAGCGAGTTGATGAAGGACGACTTGCCCGAACCCGTCGCGCCGGCCACCAGGAGGTGGGGCATCTTGGCCATGTTGGCGACCACGAAGCCACCCTCGACGTCCTTGCCGAGGCCCGCCACCATCGGGTGGTGGTCCGATCGGGCGGTGTTGGAGCGGAGCACGTCGCCCAGGGAGACGATCTCCTTGTCGAGGTTGGGGATCTCGATGCCGATCGCGGACTTGCCCGGGATGGGCGACAGGATGCGCACGTCCGCGGACGCGACGGCGTAGGCGATGTTCTTCGACAGCGCGGTGACCTTCTCCACCTTCACTGCGGGGCCGAGCTCGACCTCGTAGCGGGTGACCGTGGGGCCTCGGGTGTAGCCCGTCACGGCGGCGTCGATGCCGAACTCCTCCATGACCTGCATGAGCCGCTCGACCACGGCGTCACTGGCCTTCGAGCGTGCCTTGTGCACCGAACCGGGCTTGAGGACCTCGTTGCCCGGGAGGGAGTAGGTGATGTCGCCGGAGAGCGCGAGCTGCTCGACGCGCTCGGGCAGCGGGGTGTGCGGCGGCGGGACGAGGTCACCGATGGCGTCGGCGTCGGCCACGACCGGCGTGAGCTCGGTCGGCGCGTCCGCGAACAGGTCGATCCCGGCGTCACCACTCTCGGGGTCGACGAGGCCCTTGTTCTTGCGCCGCCTCTTGACCTCACGATCCTCGAGCATCGGGGTGTCATAGGGACTGTCGCCCATGTCCGGGTCGATGTCCGCCGCACCGTCGAGCATGCTGCGGCGCGTGCGCATCGGACCAGTGGCTTCCTCGGCCGGCTTCTCGCTCGCAGGCGTGCGCCCCAGGACCGAGTCGCGGGCAGCCGCCAGCTTGGCGGGGATCTGGTAGACGGGGGTGGCAGTGATGATCAGCACGCCGAAGAACGCCAGGATCGCCAGCAGCGGGACCACGATGTAGGGCGTGCGGAGCAGGTCGAGCAGGAGGCTCGACATCACGAACCCGACGGCCCCGCCGGCCTGCTGCAGGCTGCTGGCGTCACCGAGCTCGGGTTGGGGGTTGCCGTTGGCGATGTGGACGATGCCCAGGAGACCCAGCGCGAAGGCCGTCCAGCCGATGAGCTGACGACCGGCGGGGCCGTTGGTCTCGGGGTCGCGCAACGTGCGCCATCCGGCGTACAGGACGAAGAACGGCACGAGCCAGGCGACCTTGCCGACAGCACCGGCGGTCATCTGGCGCAAGAACTCCATGACGCCACCGGGCAGCTGCCACCAGACGGCTGCCGCGATGACCATCGCCAGACCGATCAGGAACAGCCCGGCCCCGTCGCGGCGGTGCTCGGGCTCGAGGTCACGGGCCGACCGGCCGATGGAGCGTGCCACGGCGCCGATCGCGTGGGCCAGGCCCAGCCAGACGGACGCGATGGCGCGGCCGAGCACGCCGAAGGTGCGGGACACGGGTCCTGGTCCATTGCGTACGGCGCGAGGTGCGACCCGCTTCGTCGGGGCGCTCCCCCGACCCCTGCTCGAACCTCTGCCCGACCCGCGAGCGGGCGCGGACTTGCCGCGCGCCGGCCGGGTGGTCGGACGCTTGGAGCTGGTACCCCGGGATCGGGTGCTCGAACTCGACTTGGTGCTGCCGCGCGAGGCGGTGGAACCAGAGGTGCTCGAACTCCGCGAACCCGGCGGGGAAGACGTACGGGTCGCCATGCCTGGACCCTAGTTCACAAGTCACACCAGCCCCATGCATCACAGGAGCGTGTCGGCGGGCAGTCGCCCCTGCCGGTGGGGGGCGTTCAATGCTTCCCCCCATCTCGTGCTGGAGCTTCGAAAGGAAATGTGCCATGAACCAGACGTTGCGCGAAAGTGTCCGTTCGGGGCTTCCCGCGACGGAAAATGCTTCGTATGGTGTCGCAGGTCACTCGGGGCACTGTGTCCTGGGTGGATCCAAACCATGGAGGCCCCACGTGAAACTCCTCACCCAAGGAGTCGCGCTGACGTTGTTGGGAGCTGGCCTAGCGGCCGTCCCCGCGTTGCAAGCGCAAGCAACCCCCGCCGATGACAACGGCGTGCAAGCCATGAAGTCGGCGGCCACCGGCCGTGCCGTCGTCGCAGCCAATCCCGCCACCGACCGGGTCCGCTTCATCCGGCTGGCCGGCCAGGGCGACCTGATGCCCTCTGTCCAGGCCGCCAGCCGAACGGGCGCCATCAACAAGGCTGACGCCTACCTCGACGAGTACGCCGCGAACTTCGGCGCCCGTCCGGCTGAGCTCGCCCAGAGTGAAGTCATCGCGGGCGACACCGGCTGGTCGGTCACGTTCACCCAGTCCTACAAGGGCGTCCCGGTCTTCGCCGGTGAGCTGAAGGCCCAGGTCAACCGTGAGGGCGACCTGACGTCGGTGAACGGTTTCATCGCCCCCGACCTCAACCTCTCTGTGACTCCCGGCGTCACCGAGGCCGCGGCTTCGGCCCGGGCCTTGAGCCTCGTGAAGACGGACCCCGACGGATACGAGGACGGTCTGCCGGCCGGCTTCGAGAAGGGTCTGGTCGTCCGCTCTGCCGACCTGGAGGTCTACCGGACCGGCACCACCCGCGGCATCGACGGCGTCGCCAAGCTCGCCTGGGTCGTCGAGGTGTGGAACAAGTCCACCGTCCGCGAGACGCTGGTCCTCGACGCCGCCACCAACAAGCCCCTCAACCGCTGGTCGATGATCGCGCACGCGCTCGACCGCGAGCTCTACGAGGCCTCGCTGAACAACAACGGCACTCCCGCCAACCCCAACGACGACTTCGTCGACTACGCCCGGGTCTACAGCGAAGGCAACGACGCGGAGTTCGCGGCGCTCAACGCGGACCAGCGCAACGAGGCGCTGGGCGCGAGCGAGTCCTACTGGATGTTCCGCAACACGTTCGGCTACAACTCGTGGGACGGCAACGGCGGCACGATGTACACGGTCAACAACGACCCGAACATCAGCTGCCCCAACGCCAACTGGAACGGGTTCTCGACCAACTACTGCACCGGCGTCACGGGTGACGACACGGTGGCCCACGAGTGGGGCCACGCCTACACCGAGTCGACGTCCGGTCTCATCTACCAGTGGCAGGCGGGCGCCTTGAACGAAGCCTACTCCGACATCTGGGGTGAGACCGTCGACATGCTCAACACCCGCCACAACGAGGTGGGTGAGCCCAACTCGCCCGGCGGCACCGTCCTTCGGACCCCTGGCCTCTGCTCGGACTACACGCGGTCCGAGATCACCATGACGATCACGGCTCCGGACACTGTTGCGGGTCCGTGCAACGCCGCTCCGGCGGCCTTCGGACCCCAGATCACCGAGACGCCCGTCAACGGCACTGCCGTCGTGGACGACGCTCTCAACGGCTGCGCACCCTTCACCAACGCGGCTGCGATCGCCGGCAAGTGGGTCTACGTCGACCGTGGCGTCTGCAGCTTCGCCACCAAGGCTGCCAACGCCGAAGCTGCGGGAGCGATCGGCATCGTCATCGGCAACAACCAGCCCGGCGACCCCTTCTCGCCGTCCGGCTCGGCCGGGATCTATGGCGTGATGGTCAGCCAGGCTGACGGCACGAAGTTCAAGACCGCCGGCGGTCCCGTCAACTTCACGGTTGCCGCCGTGCCGGCCGCCGCAGACCCGACCCACCGCTGGTTGTCCGGCGAGACCGACCCCGCGTTCGGCGGTGCGATCCGCGACATGTGGAACCCGAACTGCTATGGCGACCCGGGCAAGGTCTCGGATGCCGAGTACCACTGCGATGACAGTGACAGCGGTGGCGTGCACGTCAACTCCGGTGTCGTCAACCGCACCTTCGCGATGCTCGTCGACGGCTACCCCGGTGTTCCGGCGATCGGTCTGGACAAGGCGGCGTGGCTGTTCTGGCACACGCAGCTCAACTACCTGACACCTTCGTCCTACTTCCCCGACCTGGCCGACGGCCTCGAGGCCTCCTGCCAGGCTCTCCGGGGCGTGTCGTTCGAAAGGGTCAGCCTCGGGAACCCCGTGGACCCGGACGGATCTGACGGCGGTCTCGTGCAGCCTGCAGTGGTTGCGGGCGGTACGACCGCAGCGGACTGCGCTGCGTTGGCCAACGCAATCGCCGAGACCGAGCTGCGGCTCGACCCGGCCGAGCAGTGCGACTTCCAGCCCTTGCTGGCGCAGGGCGCAACGGACCTCAGCTGTGGCTCCGGCACCACCACGACGGCCGCTTTCACCGAGGACTTCGAGGACGGACTCACCGGTTGGACCCAGGACGAGGTGGTCGAGTACGCAGGCGGAGACGGCATCCCGTGGGAAGCTTCTGACGAGGCGCCGGCCGACTACGAGGGCGACGTTGCTTTCGGGCCCGACCCCCAAGGTGGTGCGTGCACCGAGGGAGCTGGTGACCTCACCAGCCGCAACGGCCTGATCAGCCCGGCGATCACGATGCCTGCAGGCAGCACGCCGCGTGTCTCGTTCGACCACTACGTGGCGACCGAGGCGGAGTACGACGGCGGCAACGTCAAGGTGAGTGTCAACGGAGGAGCCTTCACACTCATCCCCGCCGACAAGTACCTGTTGAACGCGCCAGCCGGCGAGCTCTCCGCGGACACCGTGCCGATGGGTGAGGAGCCTGCCTTCACCGGCACCGACGGTGGACAGCTCGGCGGTTCGTGGGGCACGTCGATCATCGACCTGACCGGCCTGGCCACACCTGGCCAGACGATCAAGTTCCGCTTCGACATGGGTCGTGACGGCTGTGGCGGTCTCGATGGTTGGTACGTCGACAACGTGGTCGTGGAGGCGTGCGAGAAGCCGGCGCCCACCACTCCGCCGAGCCCGACGCCGACACCGACCCCGGTGCCGAGCAAGTTCGACACCGAGACCTTGGTGAAGGTCAAGCCGAAGAAGCCGGAGTTCGGGCAGAACTTCAAGGCAGTCGCCACGGTCGACTCGCTGGGTGGTGGCAAGACGCCCACCGGCATCATCAAGTTCCGCCTTGATGGCAAGAGGGTCGGAGTGGCAACCCTCAAGGACGGCCGCGCCGTCATGTGGTTCAAGAAGAACGTCGCGATCGGTATGCACCACATGGTCGCGACCTACAAGGGTGACGCCACCCACAACTTCAGCCGTGACAGGCTGAGGTTCTGGGTGGTTCGCTGACCTGCACAGCCTGAAGAACAGGGCGGGGCCCCGGTGGAGAACTCCACCGGGCCCCGTCCCTTTTCTCGCGGAACGTCATCCGAGGACAACGCCCCGGGGAAATCACACAAAGATTCCTGCCGCAGCGGGGGGAGGGAAACTTCCTCCCCCCAACTGTTCCCAACGCGCGAAGTTCTTGCGATGGTGGTCCAGATCACTCGGGCGATCCGGATCCGTGTGGTTTCAAAGCATGGAGGACCCCCAGTGAAGCTCCTCACCCACGCTACGGCGCTGGCCGTGTTGGGGGCTGGCCTTGCAGCCATCCCGACGCTGCAGGCCCAGGCCACGAGCGCACCCGCTGCCGACAACGGCGTGCAGGCGATGAAGAACGAAGCGGACGGACTCGTCTCGCTCTCAGGAGAGAGCGCAACGGGCCGGGTGGGCTTCATCCGGCTCAAGGGCAACGGCGACCTGATGCCGTCGAAGGGAGCAGTCAACCAGGCCGCTGCCGGGGTCAAGGCTGACGCCTACCTCGAGAAGTACGCCGCCAACTTCGGCGCCCGTCCCGGCGAGCTCAAGCGCAGCGGCACCGTGGCCACCGAGACCGGCTGGACGGTCACCTACACCCAGTCCTACCAAGGCGTCTCCGTCTTCGGCTCGATGCTCCGCGCCCACGTGGACAAGCAGGGCGACCTCACGTCGGTCAACGGGTACGCCGCACCGTCGCTCGACCTGAACACCTTGCCGCGCATCGACGCCGCGTCCGCGGCCGAGCGTGCCGTCGGCACCGTGCGCGCGGCCCCGCCCGGTCACGAGGGGGACGCAGACACCACCGGCATCCGTGCCGCGTCGACCGACCTGACGGTCTACCGCCTCGGTGCGACCAAGGGTGAGAGCGGCAAGGCGGTCCTCGCGTGGGTCGTCGAGGTGACCAACAACGCCAACGTGCGCGACATGCTCTTCCTCGATGCCTCCACCGGCAAGCTGGTCAACCGCTACTCCCTGATCCACGACGGTCTCTACCGCGAGCTCTACGAGTCGACCTACAGCCGCAGGGGCCTGAAGTGGAAGGAGGGTGACAAGTTCCCCGGTCGCCTCGACGTCGACCAGCAGAATGAGCTGCTCGCCACCGGCGAGTCCTACTGGTTCTTCCAGAACGCCTTCGGCCGCGACTCCTACGACGGCAACGGCCACAAGATGATCACGGTCAACAACGACCCTTCGATCTCGTGCCCCAACGCCAACTGGAACGGCGTCACCACCAACTACTGCAGCGGCGTCTCCTCCGACGACGTCGTGGCCCACGAATGGGGTCACGCGTACACCGAGTACACGCACGGGTTGATCTACCAGTGGCAGTCGGGGGCGTTGAACGAGTCCTACTCCGACATCTGGGGTGAGACCGTCGACCTCATCAACGGCCGCATGGACGCCGACGAGGGCGACATCAACGCGAAGCGCCCGATGGGTGTGTGCTCGTCGCACTCCCCCGCACGACCCGTCGTGCTGATCAACTCCCCGGCTAGCATCGCCAAGGAGTGCGAAGCTGGCTCCGCGTCCTTCGGTCCGCAGCTCGACGGTGCAGGCGTGTCCGGTGACGTCGCCCTCGCCGTGGACAACGGCGCCCCGGCGCCCGACGGGACGCCCAGCACGAGCACCTCGGACGCCTGCACCGCACTCACCAACGGTGCGGTGGTCGCCGGCAAGATCGCCCTGGTCGATCGCGGCGCCTGCGCCTTCACCATCAAGGTGAAGAACGCCCAGGCCGCGGGCGCCAAGGCGGTCCTTGTCGCCGACAACGTCGAAGCCACGCCCAGTGGAATGTCGGGCGTCGACCCGGCTGTGACTGTCCCGGCGGTGCGCATCCGGCTCAGTGACGGCAATCTCATCAAGTCCCAGCTGGCGAACGGCACAGCTGTGAACGTCACCATGAAGGACGCATCGGGCACGCGGCACGACTCGTTCCGCTGGCTGATGGGTGAGGACTCCACTGCCTTCGGTGGCGCGATCCGCGACATGTGGAACCCGACCTGCTACGGCGACCCCGGCAAGGTCTCCGACGCGGAGTACTACTGCGCAACCGACGATGGCGGCGGCGTGCACAGCAACTCCGGCGTGCCGAACCACGGCTACGCCCTGCTCGTCGACGGCGGCACCTACAACGGCGTCACCGTCAAGGGACTCGGTCTGGACAAGTCCGCGGCGATGTACTTCCGTGCGATGACGCAGTACCAGACGCCGACCAGCGACTTCGCCGACCACGCGGACGCCTTGGCGGCTTCGTGCAGCGACCTCGTGGGCCAGCCGATCACCGCGCTGTCGACCAAAGCCAGCACCAAGGCCCCGACTGCCCCGATCCGCAGGGCTGACTGTGCACAAGTTGCCAACATGGCGGCCGCTGTGGAGCTCCGCACCGACCCGACGCAGTGTGCCTTCAAGCCTCTGCTCGACCCGAACACGCCGGCTCTGTGCGGCACGGGTGGGACTGAGACCCAGGTCTGGAGCGAGGACTTCGAAGACGGTCTCGCTGGTTGGAGCACCGAGCAGCAGGTCATGTTCAGCGGTGGCTTCGGGGCAGCATGGGAGGCCTCGACGAACGCGCCCGGCGGTCACGCCGGAGGTGTCGCCTACGGTCCGGCGCCCGACCGGGGCGCCTGCTCCAATGGCGCCGGCGACTTCTCCAGCCGTGACTCGATCGTCAGCCCGATGGTGACGATCCCGGCCGGGAACCAGAGTGCCCGGATGTCCTTCGAGCACTACGTCTCGACGGAGTCCGGCTACGACGGTGGCAACGTGAAGATCAGCGTCAACGGGGGCGCCTACGCAGTGATCCCTGCCAGCGCCTACGTCTTCAACGCGCCGAGCAAGTTGACCGACGCCTCCACCAACACCAACCCGATGGCCGGCGAAGATGGTTTCACCGGGACCGACGGTGGCGAGATCGGTGGCTCGTGGGGCACCTCGCAGGTCGATCTGGCGAAGGCGGGCGTCAAGGCAGGCGACAAGGTCACCTTCCGGTTCGACATCGGCCGGGACGGATGTGGTGGCCTCGAGGGCTGGTACGTCGACAACATCGAGGTGGTGACCTGCGCACTCGCCGCCGCGACGGTGTCGTCCACCCGCAGTCGCAAGAGCTGATCAAGCATCACCCTCGGAGGGTCTCGACGCGATGGCGTCGGGGCCCTTCGTGGTCGAGGCCCTGGCTCCTGGGTCAGGGGGCCTCGGGCGCCGTGCGCGGCAGCAACAGCGTGAAGGTGCTGCCCTGACCCAAGGTCGAGTCAACATCGATCTTGCCGCCATGGGACTCGGCGATGCGGCGGGAGATGGCCAGTCCCAGGCCGGTGCCGGGGATCGAGAGCGCTTCGGGGTTGCTCGACCGGTGGAACGCGGAGAACAGGTGGCTGCGGTCGATCTGGGAGATCCCGATTCCCGTGTCCTTCACGGTCACCCTCCCCCAGGCTTCGAACGAGTCGATCTCGACGGCGACGCGACCGCCGGGACGGGTGTACTTCACGGCGTTGCTGACGAGGTTGTTGAGCACGGTGCCGAGCTCCTCGGCATCTCCCCGCACGACCACCTCGGGGCGGAGAACGTCGAGGACCACCTGCACCCCGCCCGCCTTCGCCTGGGACGTCATCAGCTCGATCGCCGACTCAGCCAGCTCGACGAGATGGAGGTCGCGGCGGACGAACTCCCGACGCTCCTGCACGCGCGCATAGTCGAGGAGGTTCTGGATCAACCGGTCGAGCCGGTCGGCGCTGCGCCGGATCGCGGCAACGGAACCGCCCTCCTCGACGTGTTCGCCCTGCCCCTCCTCCAGGAGCTCGATGTGGCCGATGATGGTGGTCAGGGGCGTCTTGAGCTCGTGGGAGATCGTGGCGATGAGCTCGCCCTTGTAACGATCGAGCTCACGCAGCTCGGAGACCAGCCGGTGCTCGGTCTCGAACAGGCGGGCGCTCTGGATCATCCGTCCGAGCTCGCGCGAGACCTCGGAGATGGTGTCGAGCTCCTCGGAGCCGGGGGCTGGCTGGTCTTCACGGAACCCGATGACGAGGTAGCCGAACAGCTCCAGCCCCACACCCACCGGCGCGACCACCGCGTGCGCGGCACCGCCCGCGGCGATCGCCTGCTGCAGGCGCACACGACTGGCCGGCACGAGCTCGGACTCGGAGTCGTCGACGTGAATCGAGACCAGCCGTCGCGCGGGCCATGCCGCCTGCGCGAGGTCGGCATTCAGGGTTTCGATCCCGGTGGAGACGAGGTTGGGCCTCGGGTGCCCCGCGGACACCTCTCGTCCACGTTCCCCGTCCGGGTGGCAACGCACCCACGTCTGGGCAGCGCCGAAGCCGCGGTTGATCGCCTCGGTGGCGATCCCGAGGACGGCGTCTATGCCGACCCTGCTGCCGGCCTGCGCGACCTCCTTGACGATCGCTCCGAGCCGCACCTGCTGGGCGAGGCGCTCGCGCTGCTGCGCGTTGGAGAGGGCCAGCCCGGCCTGCACCATGAACATCTCGAGGAGGTCCCGCTCGGCCTGCCCGGGCAGGCGCATCCCGCGCGGGAGGTCCACCGACATGTTGCCCAGCAGCTTGCCCGTCGCAGAGTAGAGCGGGGCGTACAGCGCGTCCTCGGGATGCCAGGCCTCGGGGTCCTCGGAGGCGTCGATGTCGGGGATCCAGGCGTATTCGATCTGGTCCGATGCCATCCGGCCATGCGGGACGTAGCGGAGGATGCCCCAGTGGTCCGCGGCCCGGTATTCGTCCAGGATGCTGACCGCCGGTGTCCGCCGACCCAGGATCTGCTGTCGGACGTCCTCGGGGCCGGCGACCGCGACCATCACGAGGACGTCGCCCTCGAGCTGGCTGATCGCCACCACGCCGTAGCCGAGCTCCTCGTGCACCCCGTTGACGACCTCCTCGAGCACCTGTGCGGTGTCGGTCGAGGAGTTGACGCGACGGACGAGCTCGGAGAGGCGCTGCAGGGCCTGTGCGGGTGGCTGGCTCTCAGCCGAGCCAGACCCGTTGACCTGCACCGCCCCTCCGTCTGCGTCCACGTGGGCTCAGGCCTCGATCACGACAGGGATGATCATGGGCCGCCGGCGGTGGGTCTTGTTCACCCAGCGACCGACGATGCGGCGTACGGTCTGCTGCATCTGGTAGGAATCGGCCCCACCGTCCGCAGCCGCGCTCGCGAGCGCCTCGATGATGGGCTTCTTGAGCGAGTCGAACGTCGAGTCGTCCTCGGCGAAACCCCGCGCATGGATCTCGGGTCCGGCGGAGACCTTGCCGGTGACCGAGTCGACGACCACGATCACCGAGATGAAGCCCTCCTCGCTGAGGATGCGGCGGTCCTTGAGCTTCGTCTCGGTCACGTCACCCACGGTCGAGCCGTCGACGAAGACGTAGCCACACTCGACCTTGCCCGCGATGCTGGCCACGCCGTCGACGAGGTCGACGACGACGCCGTCCTCGGCCATCACGACCCGCTCGCGAGGCACGCCGGTGGCGATCGCCAGCTCGGCATTGGCTCGCATGTGCCGGATCTCGCCGTGGATCGGCAGCACGTTGCGCGGCTTGACGATGTTGTAGCAGTACAGGAGCTCGCCGGCGCTGGCGTGCCCACTGACGTGGACCATGGCGTTGCCCTTGTGCACGATGTTGGCACCCCAGCGCGACAACCCGTTGATGACGCGGTAGACGGCATTCTCGTTGCCGGGGATCAGCGAGCTCGCCAGGACGACGGTGTCACCCGCCTCGAGGTGCACGAACGCGTGGCTGCGATTGGCGATCCGGCTCAGCGCGCTCATCGGCTCGCCCTGCGAGCCCGTGGAGATCAGGACCTGCCGGTCGGGCGGGAGCTCGGCCAGCTCCTTGGCGTCCACGAGCACCCCGGCCGGCACGTGGAGGTAGCCGAGCTCCTTGGCGATCGCCATGTTGCGGACCATCGAGCGTCCGACGTAGGCCGCCTTGCGGTTGTGCGCCACCGCCGCGTCCAGGACCTGCTGGATCCGGTGGATGTGCGAGGCGAAGCTGGCCACGATGATCCGTTGGCTCGACTTCGCGAAGACACGGTCCAGGACGGGCCCGATGTCCTTCTCGTGGGTCGTGAACCCCGGGACCTCAGCGTTGGTGGAGTCGGTCATGAAGAGGTCGACACCCTCGTCGCCCAACCGCGCGAACTCGTTGAGGTCGGTGATGCGGCCGTCGAGGGGAAGCTGGTCCATCTTGAAGTCACCCGTGTGCAGCACCACGCCGGCGCCGGTGCGGATGCACACGGCGAGCGCGTCGGGGATGGAGTGGTTGACCGCGATGAACTCGAGGACGAACGGTCCGAAGGTGATCGTCTCCCCCTCGGCCACGGTGTGGTGCACGGTCTCCTTGAGGCGGTGCTCGCGCAGCTTGGAGCCGAGCAGCGCCAAGGTCAGCTCCGAGCCGACGAGGGGTATGTCGCCGCGCTCGCGCAGGAGGTAGGGCGTGGCGCCGATGTGGTCCTCGTGGCCGTGGGTCAGCACGAGTGCCTCGACCTTGTCGAGCCGGTCCCGGATGGGTTCGAAGTCCGGGAGGATCAGGTCGACGCCGGGGTGGTGGTCCTCGGGGAACAGCACGCCGCAGTCGACGATCAGCAACCGGTCGGCGTACTCGAAGACGGTCATGTTGCGACCGATCTCGCCGAGGCCGCCGAGCGGGATGACGCGAAGTCCTCCTTCGACGAGTGGTGCGGGTGGGTTCAGTTCGGGATGTGGATGACTCAAGGGACTCCTCAGATCAGGCCCGACGCGGCGAGCCCCGCGCGTAGCGCGGTGACCTCGTCCTCGTCGAGCGGAACGAGCGGACCTCGCACGTTCCGGTTGTCGAGCACGCCGAGCAGCTCAAGGGCTGCCTTCGCGGTTGTTGCTCCGTAGTTGGCGACGCCCATGACGGCGTCGAAGGCCGGCGCGAGCCGGGTGTGGATGGCAAGCGCCTCGGCGGGGTTGCCGGCGCAGAAGGCCTCGATCATCGCCTTCAGCTCGCGACCGGCGGCGTGTGCGACCACGCTGACGAGCCCGTCGGCGCCATACGCGAGATAGCCGAGCGTCGCGGCGTCGTCTCCGCAGTAGACGGAGTAGCCGAGCGTGGTCAGCATGACCGTCTGGGCGGCGTTGCCGGTCGCTTCCTTGACGCTGGTCACCGTCGCGAGCTCGCTGGCGCGCTCGTAGGTCTCGCGGGCGATCGGGAGACCGGTGCGCGCCGGGACGTCGTACAGCATGACCGGCAGGTCAGTGGCCTGCGCGACGCTGCGGAAGTGGTGCAGGACCCCGGCAGGGCTCGGCTTGTTGTAGTAAGGGGTGACCAGGAGCAGTCCGTCCACCCCGATCTTGGCCGCCTGCTCGGCGAGCTCGACGGAGTGCGCGGTCGCGTTGGTCCCGACGCCGGCCAGCACGAAGGCGCGGTCGCCGACGGCGTCCACGACTGCCTGCAGGATCTGGCCGTCCTCGGCAACCGACGTGGTCGGGGACTCCCCTGTGGTGCCGCTCACGACGACGCCGTCGTTGCCGTTCTCGACCAGGTGGTGGGCGATCTTGGCGGTCCCGTCCAGGTCGACCGACCCGTCTTCGTGGAACGCCGTCGCCATCGCGGTCAGCAGGCGACCGAACGGTGCTGCGGTTGTCATGGGCTCAGGCTATCCCGACCGGACCGCCGCGAAGTCCCCGAACTCCTCGAAGAAGGCGCATACTGGTCCTGATGACTACTCCAGTGCGCCGCCACCTCGCCAGCAGCCCCTTCGCCGCCGAACCCGAGCCGACCATCGAGGAATACTCGGTGGGCGACCAGGTTTGCCATGACGCCCACGGCATCGGCCGTGTCGTCAACCAGGAAGCCAGCGCCGTGACCGTCGACTTCCGAGGCCAGCACCTCCGCATCACGAGCCCGTACCGCAAGCTCGCCAAGCTCTGATCACTGGTACGACACGAACCTCACGCCCTTGAGCCGGCGCACGTCGCGCGGGCGCATCCGGGGCAGGTCCTCGTCGTAGAAGACCTTGAAGCCCATCGTGAACTTCCGCGGACGGGCGACTGCGGCGTACGTCGCCAGCTTGTCCGCCGGGCTGCCGAACCCGTCGACGTGCTGCACCATCGCGAGTCCGTCGCGAGCGCGGACCTTGCCGAGGTCGGGCACCATGCCGTCCTGGAACTGATGGATGACGAACAGCTTCTCCGGCAGTCCGTTGCTCGTGGTCAGCCTGGAGAGCCAGCCCGCGGTCCGGTTGATCTCCTTCGCACTCACCGACCCGATCGTCTGTCCGGGTGTCTCGGTGGGGCCGACGCGCCATTCCGGGTCGAGCGCCAGGCCGACCCAGGGGTCCTCGAGCGCCCACTGCCATCGCTTGGCGGTCTCGAGGAAGTCCGTCCGTCCCGGCTGCAGGTCCAGGAGCAGCAGGGCCCCGTTGCGGTGCGCGGCCTCGATGTAGCTCTCGACGTGGCTGTGCAGGATGTCGTGGCTGTGGTCGCCGGCGGCGCTCGGGTTGTCGGACGGGTCGGCCACGGTGACGATCAGCTCGTAGACCGGCATCAAGGTCTCACCGCGCAGCAGGTAGGGCTTCCCCGCCCTCTTGATCCGGGCGAACGCCCTGTCGGGGTCGGTCTCCCCCAGCACCCCGAGCGACGAGGTGCCCGCGGTGCCGTAGAACGCAGTGAGGAAACGCTTCTTCCCGAAGACCGTCCTGCCGCCCCCCGGCAGATGCGGAGCCTGGACCGTCGAGGTCGAGGCGCCCTCCTCCGCCGTCGTCGGCGAGGCGGTGGCGACGAGCAGCAGGCACGTGAGTGCCTGGGTCAGCAGTGCAGCAGTGAGCGTCCGAGTCCCCCGAGTCATGGCGGAGAACATAGCCCACCGCGCGGGTCGGCCCTGACAGCCACGACGTCCCGATCCGCCCCGAGCTCGACGGGTCCGGCGAAATTCATTGACTCAAATGCACGCACGACGGCCCTGTCGACGGCCCTGTCGGCGGCGGCGGCTAGCGTTCCTCACGTGATCACACGATGAGCAAGATGGACGGACTGCGCGCCATGCGCGAGGCGAAGCACGCGGAGATGGTCGCCCGATCGAAGACGCTGAAGGACCCGGGCAAGGACTCTGGGTCGGCCGCCAAGAAGCCGGTGGCCCCCCAGCCGGCCGGCACAGCTACAGCCAAGACCGCCGCGAAACCCCAGGTCGCGCAGGCGGCCGCACCGTCAGCCGCACCGGCGGACGAGCCCCTCTGCGGTCACCGCAACATGAGCGGTCGCACGTGCACGCGCGAGCAGGGCCACGCCGCAAA
Organism: Nocardioides sp.; assembly: GCF_035576065.1. GTDB lineage: Bacteria > Actinomycetota > Actinomycetes > Propionibacteriales > Nocardioidaceae > Nocardioides. The sequence continues at coordinate 46,538 of NZ_DATLWX010000018.1, read as the reverse complement.
GAGCCACCGCTACTCCTGAGCACGGGCTACTCCTGAGCACTCGCTGGTCCTGAGCCCGTGACGTCGGTGCGCTGGATGTCGATAATGACCCCATGGCGTACGACAAGAAACTGGCCGAACGGATCCGGGTCATGTTGGCCGACGAGCCGAACGTGAGCGAACGCACCATGTTCGGCGGACTCGCCTTCCTGATCTCGGGCAACATGTCGGTGGCTGCGCGCGGCCGGGGAGACCTGCTGGTGCGGGCCCAGGACGAGGACATCGAGCAGTGGGTCGACGGCGAGTCGGTCCGGCCGATGGAGATGCGTGGCAGCCCGCTGCGCGGCTGGTTCATCGTGGCCCTCGACGTGGTCAAGACCGAGGAGGGCCTACAGGTTTGGGTCGATCGCGGGGTCGCGATCGCGAGATCCCTGCCGGCCAAGTGAGGTGGCTCAACCCCCCGCGCCGGGGAACGGCACCAGTTCGCCATCGGCGAGCGTGGGTCGAAGACTCTTGTGCGGCCGGCGCCTCGACACCAACATGATCAACAACAAGACGACCTGCAGAGCGGTCACCATCCGCAGCAGCGACGACGCGTGCTGTGCCCAGACAGGCACGGCACCAGCCAGCGCGAGTCCGTCCAAGCTTCCGATAGTGGCATTGACCGCATACGCGAGCACCGGAAGCTGAGAGCACAGCGCAACGAACAGCGACGTCGACCGAAAGATGTCCCAAGCATAGGCGACGCCCCCGCCTGGTTCGTCACGCTTCGGAGCCGGCTCTGAGATCGGCGGCAAGGTCAGGAGGAAGACGATGACCGAGCCCGCGAGAAGTGGGACGACCACCGACGTTTCCCACCACAGGTCCGCGGCACGATAGGCAGGGCTCGCGCCCGCCACGAGGGCAACCACCACGGGAGCCGCCGCCGTGGCTCCCAGGGCGACGGCGCACACGACCGTGGTGCGGCCGACGTAGCCGCGCACCGTCACGGTCCTCAGGGTGGCCACGCCCGACTGTGGCCTCCAGTACGAGTGAGCGATGACCGCCGGAATGGCCGCTCCCGCCATGAAGAGCACGGCTGACGCCAGGATGGTGAGCCGGAACGAGGGGCTCGCGGCCGCGGACACAAGGACGAGAATGGCAAGAGCGTCCGCAACGATCGTGAGAAAGAATCCTGCGCAATGTCCGTGTATCGAGCGCAGCACGAACCGGACGTCGCGACCCGAGCGCTCCTGAAGATCCACGTGGTGCCGGCGCGCCCACTTTCGCAGGGTGAGCTGTGCGTACGGCGGTATCCACCATGCCGCCATCCCGATCGCGGCCCCCACCAGGACACTCGGCACCAAAACCCACAGACTCATCCGGCTCCCCCGTTCTGGGCCATGGGGCCAGCTCCCAGCCGCTCCCACCAGACCCAATCGAGTCCCAGGTCAGGCCGGGCCTCGCGACGGACCTCCTTCCACTCGTCGAGCGAGAAGGCGGGATAGCGGACGTCACCGACGGGCGAGAGGGCGATCTCGGTCAGGACCTGATGGGTGGCCAGCGGCAGGGCGAGCTCGTAGACCTGAGCTCCACCCACCACGTAGATGGCCCCGTCCAGCCCCGTGGCGAGCGTGAGCGCCTCCTCGAGTGAGTGTGCGATCAGGGCTCCGTCGGCCGACCACAAGGCATCGCGGGTGAGGACGATCGTGGTCCGGCCCGGCAGTGGGCGACCAATCGAGTCCCAGGTCGTCCGGCCCATGACGAGCACGCCGCCCATGGTCACGGCCTTGAAGTGGGCGAAGTCCTCCCTGATGTGCCACGGGATCGAGCCGCCGTCGCCGATGACCCGGTTGTCGGCGTACGCGGCGACGAGCGTGATGCGGAGTGTCGCCTCAGACGGCAACGGGAGCCTTGATGCCGGCGTGCGGGTCGTATCCGTCGAGGGCGATGTCATCGAGGTCGAAGCCGTCGATCTCGGCGATCGCCTCGTTGAGGATGAGGCGCGGCAGCGCGCGCGGCTCCCTGGTCAGCTGGAGCCGCGCCTGGTCCATGTGGTTGGAGTAGAGGTGCGCATCGCCGATGGTGTGCACGAAGTCGCCGACCTCGAGGCCGGTCACCTGCGCGACCATGTGCGTGAGCAGGGCGTACGACGCGATGTTGAACGGCACGCCGAGGAACACATCGCCCGAACGCTGGTAGAGCTGGCACGACAACCGCCCGCCGGCGACGTAGAACTGGAGCAGCGTGTGGCACGGCGGCAGCGCCATGTCGGCGATGTCGGCGACGTTCCAGGCGGAGACGATGTGGCGACGACTGTCCGGGGTCTCCCTGATCTGCGCGATCACCTGTGCGATCTGGTCGACGTGTCGGCCGTCCGGCGTGGGCCAGGAGCGCCACTGATAGCCGTAGACCGGCCCGAGGTCGCCGTTCTCGTCGGCCCACTCGTCCCAGATCGAGATCCCGCGGTCGTTGAGCCACTTGACGTTGGTGTCGCCGCGCAGGAACCACAACAGCTCGCCGAAGACCGAGCGTGTGTGGATCTTCTTCGTCGTCACCAGCGGGAAGCCCTCGGCGAGGTTGAACCGCATCTGGTGGCCGAAGACGCTGAGGGTGCCGGTCCCGGTCCGGTCCGACTTCTCCACTCCCTCGTCCAGCAGTCGCTCGAGGAGGTCAAGGTAGGCCCGCATGGCTCGACTCTACTGCGGCTCGGGCCCCTCTCAGCGCAGCCGGACGTCGCGTCCCTTGACCACGAAGCGGGTCTGCGTCGTGCACTGGGGCGTCGTGCAGACCACGAACATCCGGCTGATGGTCTCCGACAGGCGCGTGTAGACGCCGGCCTCGGGTCCCGCGGCCGCGATCTCCATCAGGTGGACGCTCTCGCCGCCCGGTGCCACGGCCACGGCGAGACGCCGGGAGATGCCGCTGCCCTCGTCGTACGGCGCCGGGATCTCCGGCTCCGTGACCTCGGGCATCTCCCCGTCGTAGCCGGACACGTCGCCGTCACCGTCCACCAGCAGCAGCGACCCGCCCTCGTCCTCGATCACGACGCCATCGTCGAGCTGCGCGAACGCGCCCGCGCCGGGAAGGGTCACGACCACGTCGGCCAGGTGCAGCTGCCCTTCAGCGAACCACGGCACCGGGACCGGATTTGTCTCCTTTCGCACCTCAGGCGGGGTCGGCAGCACAGAGATGACCACTGCAGCCGCCACCAGGAGGGCGAGCGAGACCAACGCATAGAGGGTGAGACGTCGCCGACGCGGCCGGTCCAGCTCGTCGCGGACGAGACCACGCACGTGCGACTCCACGTCGGTCGTCTGCTCCAGTCGCACCCAACCGCGTCGGCAGCGCGCGAGAGCGCGGTCGACGGCTGCCTCGGCTCCCGCTCCACCGCCGAACTCCTCGATCAGGGCGGAGCGGCGTGCACCGACGAAGTCGTCGTACGTGTCCATCGGCACCTCCACCTGGACTTCGGTGCCGACGATGCCGCGGATGGGTCAGGCGTGACCGGCTCAGGCGTGAAGCGACATCGGACCGTAGACCTGACGCTCGTGCTCGAAGAGGGTGACGCCGTCGACCCCGGCCTCGGCGAGCTGGGCCCAGATCTCCCCCACCCAGGACTCGGCGTCGGCCTGCGAGAGGAACCGCTGGCCAGCAAACTCCTCGACCGGGACCTCAGTCCCCGAGGAGTCCTCAAGGCGCCACCACCACGGCATGTCGGCGGCGGTCGGCTGACGGAAGGTCGGCTGTTCGGGCAACATCAGGACTCCTTCACCGAGGTCTCGACGAACGGCACCTTGGTGAGCTGGAAGATCTCGCGACGCCCGCGAATGTCCACACCGACCTCTGCGTCGGGGTGGACCATCGTGGGCACCAGCGCCATCCCGACGCCCTTCTTCAGCGTCAGCGAGAAGGTGCCCGAGGTGATGTCGCACAGCGCGACGTCGTGGGTGAGGGACACGCGCATCCCGGGGCGCGGGATGCCGCGACCGGTGGCGATGAGACCGCGCAGGCGTCGCTCCGGGCCAGCCTCCTTGACGGCCAGGAGCGCGTCGCGGCCCCAGAAGGTGTCCTTCTTCCAGCCGACCGCCCAGCCCAGGCCGGCCTCGACCGGGTTGACGTCGACCGTGATGTCCTGCCCGTGGAGGGCATATCCCATCTCCGTGCGCAGCGTGTCGCGCGAGCCGAGGCCGCAGGTGAGCATCCCGAACTCCTCACCGGCAGCGAGCAGCGCGTCCCACAGGGCCGGGGCGCCCTCGTTGGCGACGATCAGCTCGTAGCCTCGCTCCCCGGTGTAGCCGGTGCGGCACACGACGACGCCGGGCCCGTCGAAGGACGCCTCGACGAAGGACATGTAGTCATGCCCGGTCGGCAGCCCGACGCGTTGCAGGACCTCGTCCGACCGGGTGCCCTGCACGGCGAGCACCGCGTAGTCGTCGTGGTGGTTGACGACCGAGACACCGTCGGGAGCCTCGGCCTGCAGGCGGCGTACGACCTCAGCCGTGTTGGCGGCGTTGGGGACGAGCAGCACGTGCTCGTCGTCCTGGTAGTAGGCGATGAGGTCGTCGATGATGCCGCCGGTCACCGCATCGCAGCAGAGCGTGTATTGCGCCTTGCCCGGCGCGATCTTGGCGAGGTCGTTGGAGAGCGTGGCGTTGACGAAGTCGGCGGCGCCCGGACCGCTCACCATCGCCTTGCCGAGGTGGCTGACGTCGAAGATGCCCACCGCGCTGCGGACCGCGGTGTGCTCCTTGACCACTCCCGAGGAGTATTCGAGCGGCATCGTCCAGCCACCGAACTCAGCGAACTTCGCCCCGAGGGCGACGTGACGATCGTGGAGCGGGGACTGCTTGAGGGTCGCGTCAGCCATGCCCCGAAACCTACCCCAGCGATCCGACGCGGGGCTCGTGCCTGCCCTCGCCTAAAGTGCCCGAGTGACAACGACGTACACGCTGCGAAACGCAAGTCCCGCCAAGACCCGCGCGGAGGCCGTCGTCGTCGGCGTCCTCTCCTCGAGCAAAGGCCCGGTCGTCTGCGACGCCGGCACCGAGGTCGCGCAGGCCTGGGGACGCAAGTGGCTCCCGCTCCTGTCCTCGCTGGGGTTCTCCGGCAAGCCCGGTGAGGCGGTCCGCATCCCCGCCGGCGGCAAGCTCAACGCATCGATGCTGGTGCTGGTCGGACTGGGGCCGGATCCCGATGGCACGGCCGTACGCCGAGCAGCCGGCGTCGCTGCCCGCAGCGTGCCCAACGCCGCGTCGGTGGCCCTCGCGCTGCCCGCCGACACCCCTGAGCTCGTCGACGCGGTGACCCAGGGTCACCTGCTCGGCGGCTACACGTACACCAAGCACAAGTCGAAGTCCGACGGCGACACCGGCGCCGGGGAGGTCGTCGTGCTGTCGCCGATCGCCCGCAAGGCAGAGGCGGTCAGCGCCTTCGCGGAGGCACAGATCGTCGCGGCCGCTGTGCGGCTGACGCGCGACTGGGTCAACGAACCTCCCGGACACCTCACCCCGGAGGCCTTCGCCGCCGCCGTGACCGACGCACACAAGGCAGCCACCAAGGGCCGGGGCGCGCCCAAGGTGAAGCTGGAGATCTGGGACCACGCCGCCCTGACCGAGCGCGGACTCGGCGGGACCCTGGCCGTCGGCAACGGCTCGGACGCGAAGCCTCGACTCGCGAAGCTGACCTGGTCCCCCCGGGGTGCCACCACCCACCTCGCCCTCGTGGGCAAGGGCGTCACCTTCGACTCGGGCGGTCTGACGATCAAGCCCTCGTCTTCCATGGTGGGCATGAAGGGCGACATGGGCGGCGCGGCCTGCGTCATCGCCGCGACCCTCGCCATCGCCCACCTCGGCCTGCCCATCAAGATCACCACCTTCGCGCCGATGGCCGAGAACATGGTCTCCGGCTCCTCGTTCCGCCCCGGCGACGTCGTCACCATGTATGGCGGGACGACCGTGGAGATCGCCAACACCGACGCCGAAGGACGCATGCTGCTCGGCGACGCCCTGGTGCTGGCCGTCGAGGAGGACCCTGACGTCATCGTCGACGTCGCGACCCTGACCGGGCACCTCCATCTCGCGCTCGGCGACAAGGTCGGCGCCGTCCTGGGTTCGCAGGAGATCGTCGACGCAGTCCTGCTCGCGGGTGACCGTGCCGGCGAGCAGCACTGGCCGATGCCGATCCCCGAGGAGATGAAGGAACGGATCAGCGCCTCCAAGGTCGCCGATCTGCTGCAGCACGACTGGGTCCGCTGGGGCGGGGGCCTCATGGCCGCAGCGTTCCTCCGCGAGTTCACCGGGGGCCTGCCCTGGGCGCACCTCGACATCGCCGGCAAGGAGCTCAACACCGGCGGCGCCTACGGCCACGTCCCCGCTGGCGCCACGGGCTTCGGGGTCACCACCATCGTGGAGTACGCCCGCTCGCTGGCCGCCGGCTGACCTGCCCCGATCCTGCGACTGTTCACCATGGGATGTTGCCGAATGGGCACTCCCCCACGTCAATTGACCGCGGGAAGTGCCTGTTCACCGACATCCCATGGTGAAGCGTCCATGGACGACGCGGGAGGCCCGCAGACGTCCCTACCTAGAGCCCGCCGGCCTTCTTGCGCCGGTTGTAGTCGCGCATGCGCTGCGGGATGCCGACCACCGCTGCGTCGTACGACGGCACCTGGTGCTTGTTGGCAAACGTGTGCGCCCACTGCACGCTGGGCACCCGGCGTCGCGTCCACTCACCGTCGTGGGCGACCAGCAACAGCGTCACGTCGCTGACGGCTGTGCGGGGTTCGACGAACCCCTCGACGCCGCGCCGGCTGGTGACGAAGTCGGTCAGATGGACGACGTCGTGGCCGTCGGACGCGCGGACCGTCGTGGAGCCGGTGCGTTGACCGTCCCGCAGCGGTCGACTCATGCGGCCGGATCGGCGGAATCGGTCTAGCAGTCCCATGCCGACATTGTGCCTGCACGGTCGAAGCAATCGGCGCGCAACCCGGTGTGGACAGCCTCACAAAGAGTGCAAGGATGGGTGAGCGTCTGGTGGTCGACGCACACCACACCACTTGCGACTCGAAAGGCAGCGCGTGACGGAGGGAAACTTCGACGTACTCATCCTCGGGGCAGGCTCAGGCGGATACGCCTGCGCACTGCGGGCGGCGCAGCTCGGACTGACGGTGGGCCTGGTCGAGAAGGGCAGCCTCGGCGGCACGTGCCTGCACGTCGGCTGCATCCCCACCAAGGCCCTGCTCCACGCAGCCGAGGTGGCCGACTCGGCGCGCGACGCCTCGAAGTTCGGGGTGAGCGCGTCGCTCGAGGGCATCGACATGGCCGGCGTCAACGCCTACAAGGACGGCGTCGTCTCACGCCTCTTCAAGGGACTGACCGGCCTGATCAAGTCACGCGGCATCACCGTGATCGAGGGCGAGGGACGCCTGACGGGTCCGCGGACGGTGACGGTCGGCGACACGGCATACACCGGGAAGCACCTCGTCCTGGCCTCCGGCTCCTACTCGAAGTCCCTGCCGGGACTGGAGATCGACGGAGAGTCGGTCATGTCGTCGGAGCACGCGCTCAAGCTCGACCGGGTGCCGAGGTCGGTGATCGTGCTCGGCGGCGGTGTCATCGGCTGCGAGTTCGCCAGCGTGTGGGCCAGCTTCGGCGCCGACGTCACCATCATCGAGGCACTCCCCCGGCTGGTCGCCGTTGAGGACGAGGCCTCGTCGAAGGCGCTCGAGCGAGCGTTCCGCAAGCGCAAGATCAAGTTCCTCACCGGCACCCCGTTCCAGAGCGTGAAGACGACTGACGCCGGCGTCGCCGTGACCGTCGAAGGTGGCGACGTGATCGAGGCCGAGCTGATGCTCGTCGCCGTCGGACGCGGCCCCTCGACCGCCGGACTGGGCTACGAGGAGCAGGGCATCACGATGGAGCGCGGCTTCGTGCTCACCGACGAGCGTTGTCGCACCGGGGTCGAGGGCGTCTTCGCCGTCGGCGACATCGTGCCCGGGCTCCAGCTCGCCCACCGCGGCTTCCAGCAGGGCATCTTCGTGGCCGAGGAGATCGCCGGCCTCGACCCGACGCCGATCAACGAGGCGGGCATCCCGCGGGTCACCTACTCCCACCCCGAGATCGCGTCGGTCGGCCTGGACGAGGCACAAGCGCGTGAGCAGTACGGCGACCAGGTCACCACCGTCACCTACGACCTCGGCGGCAACGGCAAGAGCCAGATCCTCCAGACCGCCGGCTTCGTGAAGCTCGTCGGTCTTGCGGACGGTCCGGTGCTCGGCGTCCACATGGTGGGTGACCGGGTGGGCGAGCTCATCGGCGAGGCGCAGCTGATCTACAACTGGGAAGCCCACGCCGACGACGTCGCGCCGCTGCTCCACGCCCACCCGACGCAGAACGAGGCCCTCGGCGAGGCGCACCTCGCGCTCGCCGGCAAGCCGCTCCACGCGCACTCCTGACCCACCCGAACGCACCCCCATCCACACCACGCGAGCGAAGGAACCCTCCATGGCCTCCGAAGTCACTCTCCCCGCCCTCGGCGAATCGGTCACCGAAGGCACCGTCACCCGCTGGCTCAAGAACGTCGGCGACAGCGTGGCGGTGGACGAGCCGCTGCTCGAGGTCTCCACCGACAAGGTGGACACGGAGATCCCCTCGCCGGTCGCGGGCACGCTGCTCGAGATCAGGGCCGAGGAGGACGCCACGGTGGAGGTCGGCGCGGTGCTGGCGGTCGTGGGTGAGGAGGGCGAGGGCAGCGGGGCTGAGCAGGCAGACGACTCGGCAGAGTCCGAGGCCCAGCCACAGGACGAGCAGGAGTCGGAGAAGAAGGCCGAGCAGGAGGAGCAGATCGTCGAGGAGACCGGCGATCTGCCGCCCGGCGACGAGACTCCCGAGGCCGAGAAGGAGGAGGCGCCCGCGGAGGAGGCCGCTCCCGCAGCCGAGGAGAAGCCCGCCAGTGGTGCCGGCGGTAGCGACAGCGGGGGCACCTCCGTCACGCTCCCCGCGCTCGGCGAGTCCGTCACCGAAGGGACGGTGACCCGCTGGCTGAAGAAGGTCGGCGACGACGTCGCGGTCGACGAGCCGCTGCTCGAGGTGTCGACGGACAAGGTCGACACCGAGATCCCCTCGCCGGTCGCCGGCAAGCTGCTCAAGATCATGGTCGAGGAGGACGAGACCGTCGAGGTCGGCGCCGAGCTCGCGCTGGTCGGTTCGGGCGACGCAGCCCCCGCCGCTGAGGAGGAGACTCCCGCTCCCGCCGAGGAAGAGCCCGCTGCCGAGGCCCCCGCCGAGGACGCACCCGCAACCGATGAGGCCCCTGCCGACGAGGCAGCCTCGGAGGAGCAGGCGTCGCCGGAGGAGACCCCGGCACCTGCGTCGAACCCCGAGGCTGAGGCCGCACAGGCTGAGGCGCCCCAGGCAGAGGCGCGCCAGGCAGAGGCACCGAAGGCAGAGGCACCACGTCGCGCCGAGCCCACGCCTGCGCCGTCCCGCGACGACGACCAGAGTTCCTACGTCACCCCGCTGGTGCGCAAGATGGCCACCCAGCACGGCGTCGACCTCGCAGCGGTGTCGGGCACCGGCGTCGGTGGCCGGATCCGCAAGCAGGACGTCCTGGACGCGGCCGCTGCGGCCAAGTCGGCCGGCGAGCAGGCCGCTCCGAGCGCCCCCGCTGCCTCCCCCGCGGCAGCGGCTGCTGCCCCCGCGGCAGCACGTCCGACCGCGGCCGGTGGTGCGCAGTCCAACCTGCGCGGCACGACCGCTGACCTGTCGCGGCTGCGCAAGATCATCGCGGAGCGCATGGTCGACTCGTTGCAGACGGGCGCCCAGCTCACCCAGGTCATGGAGGTCGACGTGACCACCATCGCCCGCCTGCGGGAGAGCGTGAAGGCGGAGTTCCTGGCACGCGAGGGGGTCAAGCTGACCTACCTCCCGTTCTTCGCGAAGGCGGCGATCGACACCCTCAAGGAGCACCCGAAGCTCAACGCGGCGATCGACACCGACGCGGGCAAGGTCACCTACTACGACCGCGAGAACATCGCGTTCGCGGTGGACACCGAGAAGGGACTCCTCACCCCGGTCGTCAAGGACGCCGGCGACCTCTCGATCGCCGGTCTGGCCAAGAAGATCGCCGACGTCGCCGAGCGCACCCGCACCAACAAGATCGGACCCGACGAGCTCTCGGGCGGCACGTTCACGATCACCAACCTGGGCTCCTTCGGTGCCCTGTTCGACACCCCGATCATCAACAAGCCGCAGGTCGCCATCCTCGGCCCGGGCGCGGTCGTCAAGCGGCCCGTGGTCATCGACGACCCCAACCTCGGCGAGACGATCGCCATTCGCCACATGGTCTACCTCTCGCTCACCTACGACCACCGCCTCGTCGACGGCGCCGACGCCGGCCGGTTCCTCGCCGCCGTCAAGGCCCGCCTCGAGAGTGGAGCGTTCGAGGTCTGACCCGCCCCACACGGGGGCCGCACGGCGGTCACCCGACGGTCACACGACGGACCCGGTTGCGATCTGCAGCCGGGTCCGTCGTTTTGCCGGTGTGATGAGGTAGACGCATGCGAGTCGTCATCGCCGGAGCATCTGGGTTTCTCGGCACCCACCTGACTGAGCACCTCCGCGTCGGCGGTCACGACGTCACCCATCTGGTCCGCCGCGAGCCCGCCTCCGGCCGCGAATCGCGGTGGGATCCGTACGCAGGTGAGGTCGACCAGACCGTCATCGACCGCTCCGACGTCGTGGTCAACCTGGCGGGCGTCAACGTCGCCGGCAACCCGCACTCGGCCAAGCGCGCCCACGAGGTGCTGGAGAGCCGGGTGACGACCACCGACGTGCTTGCCCGTGCCATCGCCCGCGCCGAACGTCCGCCGGCGTTCCTCGCCGGCAACGGCATCAGCTGGTACGGCGACCACGGTGCCCAGGAGCTCACGGAGGACTCCGAGAGCCGGGGCGACGCCTTCCTCACCACCGTCACCCGGGAGTGGCAGGCGGCAGCAGCACCGGCAGTCAAGGCCGGCGCCCGCGTGTGCATCCTGCGCACGGCACCCGTCATGGACCGCAGCTCCTCGCCCCTCAAGGAGCTCCGGCAACTCTTCTCGGTGGGCCTGGGCGCCCGGGTCGGCGACGGACAGCAGTTCTTCCCCATCATCTCGCTGCGCGACTGGGTCGGTGCGGTGTCCTACCTGGCCGAGTCCCGCGATGTGTCGGGTGAGTTCAACCTCTGCTGCCCCGAGACGCCGACCAACAGCGAGTTCACCCGGACCCTCGCCGCGGCCGTGAAGCGGCGAGTGTTCCTGGTTGCTCCCGCACCGGTCCTCAAGGTCGTTGCGGGACGCATGGCCCCCGAGCTGCTCGGCTCCCTGAACGTACGCCCCGCAGCTCTGGAGCGCGCGGGCTACGACTTCCAGGACGAGGACGTACGCGAGGTGCTGGCAGCCGCCCTGGCGTGATCTGGCGTGATCCAGGACGGATCTGGGGTGGTCACGTCCGTTCACGCACCGCCCACATCCGCCAGTCGCCGTCGACCCGTCGGAGGACGACGGTGCGGGTCGTGGCCCTGTCCCTCGGCAACGGGGTGCTCGTCCCCTCTCCGACCACCACTCCCCCGACCACCCGGTCGGTCACCAGCACGGTGAGCTCATCGGGCGTCTCCTCGACCACCTCCCAGGCCAGCACCTGGGTGGTGAGTCCCTCGACGTGGAGTCCGCGGGCGACGTACGCCGCAAGCATGCGCACGTCTGCTCGGCCCGTGGGTGAACCAGCGACGTAGAGCTCACGCAACGCCCCGACGTCGCCCGCGGCCCAGGCGTCGGCCCGACGCGAGTCCCACGCGGCCAAGGTGTCCCGGGGCGTCGCGGCGGCTGCGGACACGGGCGCCGGAGGGGCAGGTGGGCGCTGGGTGAGGAGGACGAGCCCGCCGGTGGCGAGCACGGCACAGACAGTCACGGCGAGGAGGTAGGGAAGCAGTCGTCGCGGGTCCATCCGTCCACGGTGCCGCACATCGGGGCGGCGCGCCCTCCGTCATCCACAGGCCGTCCTCAGGCGTAGGCTCGAGCCATGCCGAGCTACGTGGTCGCCGGGATCGGCGCGGACGCCGTGGACTACCTAGCCGCCTGGGACCTCCAGCGCGAGGTGCACGCCGAGGTCGTGGCGAGCGCGCGGGAGGACACCGTGCTGCTGCTCGAGCACCCACCCGTCTTCACCGCTGGCAAGCGGACCGACCCGCACGAGCGCCCCCTGGACCCCGGCGGCGCCCAGGTCATCGACGTCGACCGCGGCGGCAAGATCACCTTCCACGGCCCCGGACAGCTCGTCGGCTACCCGATCGTGAGGCTGCCGGACCACGTCAAGGTCGTCGACTACGTCCGCCGCGTCGAGGAGGCTCTGATCGCGGCCTGCACCGACTTCGGCGTCACGGTCGCCCGGGTGCCGGGGCGCAGCGGCGTGTGGCTGCGGGCCGACGAGCGAGGCCCCGAGCGCAAGATCGCGGCGATCGGCATCCGGGTCAGCCGCGGCGTGACGATGCACGGGTTCGCCATCAACTGCGACGTCGACCTCGGGTGGTACGACCGCTTCGTGCCCTGCGGGATCGCCGACGCCGGCGTCACCTCGCTCAGCCGCGAGCTCGAGCGGGACGTGCCCGTGAGCGAGGTCCTTCCAGTGGTGGAGAAGCACCTGTCGACGTACCTCGCCTGGCAGCCGTACACCCCGACTCCGGACTACGACCCGCGTCCGGAGCCCGGACGAGCGCCCCGCATCGAGCTGGTCACCCCGAGTCGCTGAGCGAGCGGCGCGGCGTCCGGCACCCCGTCTGGGGCTCTGTCACATTCGCCTCGACGGGGAGGCGTCACGCCGGGGGGAACGACGTGAGCAGCGCGCCCGTCCATGAACACATGAAGGACGGTGTGCACTGATGCGGCCCGAGGGCCGCGAGGTCGATCAGGTCTCGTGGCGTCTGGCCATTGTCCTGCTGCTGGTCGCGCTCGCTTCCATACCGTTGTCGACGCTTCTCCAGGACTCGTGGACCACGCATCCCAGTGCCGAAGACATCGCCGAAGCGAAGGAGATCGTGGCGGCCGGGCGGCTCGACCAGCTCGAGGAGATGGAGCGGTGCAAGACCGACCCGGGCTATGACGGCGGTCAACCCATGGACGCCGCGGAGTGCGAGGAGATGTTCACGTGGCACTACGAAGAGTTCCTCGAACCTCCGGCCATCGATTTTGACCTGGTGCGCAGGGACTTCACAGCCGCCTCGGTGACGTTGCTGGTCATCCTGATGATGCTGATCGGCAGCACCTTCATGCGCCACGAATGGGGCATGGCTTACCGCGGCAAACGGCTGGTCGTCGAGCGGCGACGCCTGCGCCAGTGGTTTGCCAAGGCTTTGGCAGTCACCGCCGCCACCACCGTTGCTGGCATCGTCGTGTTGTCGCGCGGACCCTCCTGCCCGGAGGTCTACATCCCGGAGGACTATGAAGCCGCAAACTGCACGCGACAACTCGTCACGTGGGACGGCGAGCCCTTCCTGGGTGTCATCCTGGGGGCCGCCGTGGTGCTGTTGACGTGGATGTCGAAACGCCGCGACGTGTCCTGAGCACCGCTGTCAGGCACACGGGTCAGTCGAGTTGGGGGGCCCTGATGCCCGGCGTAGAGTGGCGCCGTGACCGCCCCCGTGCCCGAAGGCCGCAAGCTGCTCCGCCTCGAGATCCGCAACTCCGAGACGCCGATCGAGCGCAAGCCGGAGTGGATCAAGACCCGGGCCAAGATGGGGCCGGAATACACGGCGCTCAAGAGCCTGGTGCAGTCCGAAGGCCTGCACACCGTGTGCCAGTCGGCGGGGTGTCCCAACATCTTCGAGTGCTGGGAGGACAAGGAGGCCACCTTCCTCATCGGTGGCGACCAGTGCACCCGCCGCTGCGACTTCTGCCAGATCGACACCGGCAAGCCGCAGCCGCTCGACCGCGACGAGCCGCGCCGCGTCGCCGAGTCGGTGCAGAAGATGGAGCTCAAGTACGCCACCATCACTGGTGTCGCTCGCGACGACCTGCCCGACGGTGGGGCCTGGTTGTACGCCGAGACGGTCCGCGCGATCCACGAGCTCAACCCCGGCACCGGCGTGGAGAACCTCATCCCCGACTTCAACGGCGAGCCGCACCTGCTGCGCGAGGTCTTCGAGTCCCGTCCCGAGGTGCTCGCCCACAACGTCGAGACGGTCCCGCGCATCTTCAAGCGGATCCGACCCGCCTTCCGCTACGATCGCTCCCTCGACGTGATCACCCAGGCCCGCGACTTCGGCCTCGTGACCAAGTCCAACCTGATCCTCGGCATGGGTGAGACCCGCGAGGAGGTCAGCCAGGCGCTCCGTGACCTGCACGGCGCGGGTTGTGAGCTGATCACGATCACTCAATACCTCCGCCCGTCGCTGCGTCACCACCCGGTCGAGCGCTGGGTCAAGCCGCAGGAGTTCGTCGAGCTCAAGGACGAGGCCGACCAGATCGGCTTCTCCGGTGCGCTGTCGGGTCCCCTGGTCCGTTCGTCCTACCGTGCCGGTCGGTTGTACCGTCAGGCGCTCGAGAGCAGGGAAGCCCGCCAGGGCGCCCCCGCCTGAATCGTCTGATCCGCCGTCCCCGCCCGACCCCTTAGTCAAAGGCAGCAGCATGTCGACCCCCGCCACCCCGCCCACCAAGCGGCGTCAGCAGATCGTCCAGACCTACCGGATGGCCAAGAAGACCGATCGTCGCATCGGTCTGTACACCCTCGGCGCTTTTGTGCTCGGGGCCCTGCTTGGCTTCGCCGTCATCTGGTTCCTGCCCGGCGACGGCCCGATCTCCCTCGCCCTGTCGATCGTCGGCGCCCTCCTCTTCGGCCTGCTGGCGGCGATCATCGTCTTCGGCCGCCGCGCGCAGGCGGCCGCGTTCGGCCAGATGGAGGGTCAGAAGGGCGCGGCGGCCTCCGCGCTGCAGATGCTGCGCCGCGGTTGGAAGACCGACCCGGTGGTCGGCTTCAACAAGCAGCAGGACATCGTGCACCGGGTCGTCGGCCCGCCCGGGATCGTGCTCGTCGGCGAGGGCCACCCTCAGCGGGTCAAGGCGCTGCTCGCCACTGAGCGGCGCAAGCACGAGCGCGTGCTGCCCGAGACCCCGATCCACGAGGTCGTCTGCGGCCGGGGCGAGGGCGAGGTGCCGCTGAACAAGCTGGTCAAGCACGTCACCAAGCTCGGCCGCAACCTCAAGGGCGCCGACATGACCGATGTCCTCAACCGCCTCAAGGCCATTGACGCCCACCGCCCGCCCGTGCCGATGCCGAAGGGCCCGATGCCGACCAACATGAAGGGCATGCGCGGCCAGCAGCGCGGCCGCTGACCGAGCGTCAGTCGCTTCCGCTCGAGTCACCCGCCCAGGAGTCGCCGCCGTACGAGCCGCCGTACGACTCGCCAGGGGCGCCGGATCGCCTGGTTCGAGTTCGGGATGCGGAGGGCCGCAGATCAGCCAGGCGAACAGTGCGCGTCTTGACGGCCATGTCGTGCAGGCCACGGCCATCGGGACGGAACACGAGCGGCGGGACGACGAGGGCGATCATGATGCTGCGGAGCAGTGCCGGGATCAGTTCGATGGGCCTGCCCTGGCCGTCCTCGCGGATGACGCGGAGCCGGGTGGCGAGCTTGCCGAAGGACCCCCCGAGGAGCGTGGTGAAGAGGGCCGACTCGAGCACGAAGACGCCCGAGGCGTAGAACCCGGCAATCGGGTCGTCGGACCACCGTGACGGACCCATCACGAACACCACGACAAGGGTGCACGCGATCCAGTCGACGGTGATCGCCCCCAAGCGGCGGGCCCAGGAGGCGGTCTCGATCACTGCAGCAGCCTAGGAGACGGGCTTCGCGCGCCGGGGCTCGGCCACCTCGACCGGGGTCCCCCACGCCGAGAACCCGATCTGCGCGGAGGCACCGGCCTGGCCCGGGACCTCGTAGGCCAGCCGCACCGGAAGCGAGTCGTCGTCGACGTACAGGTCCATCGTGACGGTCTCAGGCAGGTCCATGGCGCGATACATGGAGTCCTCGGACAGCCCGTCGAACCACGCCCGGGAGTCGACGGTCAGCGTGTAGTGCTCGCTCTCCACACCGTCGATCTCCTCGCTGCCGTCGGCCTCGGCCTCGGTGACCGCGGACTCCAACGCCTCGAGATCGCCCACGACGTCGATGTCGAGCAACGTCGGCACCGGGCCTGCGTCGAAGCCGCTGTCCGGGTCGGTCAGACGCGGGTCGTCGACCTCGAGGTAGGTCCACTGGTGCCCGACCAGCTCGCCGCCGAGGTAGACCCGGTCCCCCACCCTGCGTATGTCGAGCCGCTGGGCCGGATCGCCACCGGTCAGCGCGCGGAAGGCCGGCTCGCTGCCCCACGTGGTGTCGATCGTCAGGTCCTCGGGCGACTGCCTCGTGCCGAGGGTGAGGCGGACCGAGTCCTGCTCGGCCACCGCGTCGGTCATCTCCGCGATGACGTCTGCGTTGTCGTACGCCGCCGTGTCCCCCTCGCCCTTCGCAGCATCCGTCGACGGGTCCGTCGCTGACCCACCGCTGCAGCCGGACAGGGCTGCGACAACCACTCCCACGAGGAATGGACGGACGAGGGCGGGGAGCGGCAGACACATGACCTCGACCCTAACGACCGGCTCCACAGGGCGAACCACCTGTTACACGCGCGAAACAATCGGGATACGGTCAAGAAACCGCGGCCGCCTAGGTTCGCGGTGATCCGGCGCAACGTCGCGCCGAACTCGTGCCAGTGAAGACTTCGGCCCGCCCTCGCGGTCGGCCCAGGAGGATGCATGTTCAGCAACAGCGAAGACCTGCTCAAGTACATCAAGGACGAGCGTGTCGAGATGGTCGACGTTCGATTCTGCGACCTGCCCGGCGTGATGCAGCACTTCACGGTGCCGGTGTCGTCGTTCGACCAGTCCGTCTTCGAGGACGGTTTCGGCTTCGACGGCTCCTCGATCCGTGGCTTCCAGGCGATCCACGAGTCCGACATGCAGCTGTTCCCGGACCCGACCACGGCCTACATCGACCCCTTCCGCGTGGCCAAGACCCTGGTCGTGAACTTCTTCATCCACGACCCGATCACCGGCGAGGCCTACTCGCGCGACCCGCGCAACATCGCCAAGAAGGCGATGGCCTACCTCGCCAGCACGGGCATCGGCGACAAGGCGTACTTCGCTCCCGAGGCCGAGTTCTACGTCTTTGACTCGGTGCGGTTCGAGACCAGCCAGAACGCCGGTTTCTACCACATCGACTCCGCTGCAGGCGCCTGGAACACCGGCAGCGTCGGCACCGAGGACAACCCCAACCGCGGCTACAAGGTGAAGTACAAGGGCGGCTACTTCCCGGTGGCGCCGTACGACCACTTCGGCGAGCTGCGCGACGAGATGGTCATCGAGCTCGAGAAGTCGGGCCTCCACGTCGAGCGTGCCCACCACGAGGTCGGCACCGCCGGCCAGGCGGAGATCAACTACAAGTTCGACGAGCTGCTCAAGGCCGCCGACGACGTCATGAAGTTCAAGTACATCGTCAAGAACGTCGCCTGGCGCAACAACAAGACCGCGACCTTCATGCCGAAGCCGATCTTCGGTGACAACGGCTCGGGCATGCACGTGCACCAGTCGATCTGGAACGAGGGCGAGCCCCTGTTCTACGACGAGACGGGGTACGGCGGCCTGTCGGACATGGCCCGTCACTACATCGGCGGCATCCTGAAGCACGCCCCGTCGCTGCTGGCCTTCACCAACCCGACGGTGAACTCCTACCACCGTCTGGTGCCCGGCTTCGAGGCGCCGATCTCGCTGGTCTACTCCCAGCGCAACCGCTCGGCCTGCGTGCGCATCCCGATCACGGGCGCCAACCCCAAGGCCAAGCGCATCGAGTTCCGCTGCCCCGACCCGTCGGCGAACCCCTACCTCGCCTTCTCGGCGCTGCTGCTCGCCGGCATCGACGGGATCCAGAACAAGATCGAGCCGCCCGCTCCGATCGACAAGGACATCTACGAGCTGCCGCCGGACGAGATGGCCGACATCGACCAGGTGCCCACGTCGCTCAACGCGGTGCTGGACAACCTGGAGAGGGACCACGAGTTCCTCACCGTCGGCAACGTCTTCACCCCCGACCTTATCGAGACGTGGGTCGACTACAAGCGCACCCAGGAGATCCTGCCCGTGCAGCTGCGGCCGCACCCGCACGAGTTCGAGCTGTACTACGACATCTGAATCGGCCCCATCGCTGACCTGCGGGTTCGTGCGAAAAGGGCCTCTGACCTGCGGAAACGCCTCCGGACACCGTTGGTTGTTCGGGGGCGTTTTTGCATGGCTCATGACATCCATGACATGGCGGCGAGGCCAGCCATCCCGCGGCATGCGAAAGGGGTCGTGTTGAGTCAGCGTTGGGTGGTGGTACTGCCTCGAGGCTCATGAGCCTCGCTCTTGGGTGGGGGCGCGGACCGTCGCGTCCGACCGTTCACTCACTGCTGGGTCGCGTCGAGGCGCGAAGACCCACCACCGCATGCTGGCGTACATCCAGACTGCCTCGGCTGCCGCGGCGACGATGCGGGCCAGGAGGAACGGCACACCGGCCGCGATGAGGCCACCGCCTACGCCCAGCACAAGCACGATGTAGTTCGCGCCGACGACCACCAGCCAGCGCACCATCTGGCCGGACACGGGTCCGTGCGCGTGAAAGTTGAAACGGCGATTGAGCGCGAAGGCCAATCCGAAAGCTGCGGCGTAGCCGATGGTGATCGCGACTGGGTGAGGCAGCCCCACCGCGCGGTAGAGGATGGCCAGTAGAGCGAGGTCCACCGAGAACGTAAACCCATTGATGAGCGCAAAGCCGACGAAGGTCGTGGGGATGCGCCGCCGCAGCGGGCCCGGCAGGATGTGCCAGACGGCGAACACGAAGCGACCGAATACACGGTCGGCGCGCTGACCACGGCTCGCTGCGAGCAACTCAGTCACGAATGCTCACCCCAATCTTGCTGATGTCACCACGAGGCAGTGCTGGACTCGATCGGGGCGTCCGAGTACCCGCGGGGGAAACCCCGAGGCATGACCGGAGGGGAACGAAAAACTGGTCAGCGTGTGAACGGAATCTTCCCATTGTGGTCGTTGTCGACGGAAAGACAGCTTCATGGTGATGGTGGTGATTGCAGTCCCGACCATGACCACCACACTCCACATGGAGGCCCTACGTTGTTCCTTCAGGAAAAGCACGAGCAGCAGCCCCAGCACGTAGAGAACGGTGCCTACAGTGCCGAAGATGAGCTCGATCGCCAGTAAGAACTGCACGGCGGCTGGGTGACGGGCCGACCACTCCTCCGCTGGTGTGCCGAGGCCGTTATCAAACTGTCGAAGCGATTGCCCTCCGTTCTGGACCACGACCCCGAGGACCGCCAGGATCAGGAAACAAACGGCGGCCGCAGCGGCGAACTCAGAGCGACGGCTATCGACCAGAGTCCGGAGTCGTGGGATGGCGATGATGGACTCGTCCTCCACTTCACTCATGATCTTGCCTTCCAGCTCGATGGTCTGCGGCGACGGGAGTCGCAGGCAGTGATGCGCGTAGGTGGTAGATCGTGTAGCCCGTCGACGGATCGGACGCGTGTGTATCGCCTCGCGCGACCACAGCGTTTGCTCATTCGGCGGAGACTCCTCACTGGCAAGTTCTTGTGTCCCGGGTCCCCCCGCCCGGTGTACAGCCCATTTCCCAGCGTGCGATCGCCTGGCGCGTCGGCACATATCCGCACGTAGCTCAGAGCGCGAGACCGCTCGTCGAGGTGGTGGTCGCTACCTCGGATGGCAGCAGGGGCATGCTTCGGGCGCGGCCGTTGGGTCCGAGGCTCCCGAGCAGACCGTGGATCACAAAGGTGCTGGCCGGCGCCACCGTCATGGTGCTGACCCAGATCGCGATGGTTGCCATCATGACCATGACCCCCGTACACATGCGTCATCATGGGCACAGCCTCGGAGAGGTGGGCTTCGTGATCGGGATTCACATCGGTGCGATGTTCTTGCCGTCGCTCGTGACCGGTGCGCTCGTTGACCGAGTTGGACGCATCCCCATGGCCACAGCAGCAGGGATCACTCTCCTCGCAGCTGGGGCGCTCGCAGCAACCGCTCCCGGAGACTCCGTGCCGTTGCTCGCCCTGGCGCTCGCGCTACTGGGACTGGGCTAGAACTTCGGCCTCATCAGCGGCACCGCCCTCCTCATTGACGGCACCCCACTCCACACGCGCGCTCGAACCCGAGGCTCCGTCGACGTCCTGATCGCGATCGCGGGAGCCACCGGCGGAGCGATGTCCGGATGGGCCGTCGTCTCCACGAGCTACGCCGCCCTCTCCCTTGCAGGCGGGCTGCTGGCGCTGCTCCTCATCCCGGTCCTGTTCGCTGTACGCATGCGGCCACCGCCCGAGAGCGCAACCGCCGCATCTGCGTAGTGCCGCATCTGGGTGTCGATCCCGGCCCGCGTCGGCCCGTCTACCCGCTGCGGTCAGTCCCCTGATAGCGGCGCTGGATCGGCATGCCTCATGCCTTGGGCAGCTTGAAGGCAGCGAGGTCTTCGTAGCCGCCGCCGTTGATGATGTCGTCGAACCCTTGGCCGCGCATGGTCTTGATGGCTGTTCCGGCGCGGTTGCCGGAGGCGCAGTAGACGACGTAGCTGGCTGTCTCATCGAGGGCCGCGATGCGCTCGTCGAAGTCGGGTGCTGACAGGTCGATGTTGATGGCTCCGCGCAGGTGTCCGGTGGCGAACTCTTCGGGGGTGCGTACGTCGATGGTCGTTGCTCCGTCGGCGATGGCGTCCCACGCGGTCGCCAGTTCGACGACCTCTGTCGGTGCCGCCGACGTGGCCTGCGACTGCGTGGCTTGCGACGGTGGGTCGTTGTCTGAGTTGGATCCGGCACAGCCAGACACCACCACCACCAGGGCGAGGGCGCCGGTCAGGCTTCGCCAGAACGCGGTGCCATTGGGCACACGCAGGACAGCACGTACCCCGTTCAGCCTCATCGGTCGCTCCTGCATGCTGTCGACGCTAACCAGGACTCCAAGTGCTTGCCGCTTGTCCTCAGGCGCGTCCGAAGAGGCGTGCGAAGAAGCCGGGGGCTTGTTCGCTCTTAGGGTGTCCGGGGCACCACTGCCCTGACGGGACGCTGACTTTGACTTGGGCGATGTGTTGTCCGCATCCGGCCCAAGTGGTCTTGCCGCAAGTCTTGCATCGGGTGGCTCTGCACATATGGGTGTCTCCTCGGTGGGAATAGTTGGTCGGTCAGATGAGGGCGGGGACTGCCTGAGCGGCGGTGTAGAGCGCCACGGAGAGGACGAGTCCGGTGAAAGCGAATGAGATCCGGTCGGTGTTGGCGTGGGCTGCGAGGCGAGCGCCGGCGATGGCAGCGAGGGCCGAAACGACGGTGAGTGCCCCGACCAGCCACCAGTCGGGCTGGGTGGCCCCGTTGGCGGCGCGTACTGCCAGGGCGGAGGCGCTGGTGATGGTGATGACCACCAGGCTCGTCCCGGCGGCGTACTGCATCGGCAGGGCAAGGGCGAGGAGGAGCGCAGGGACGACGAGGAATCCGCCGCCGACCCCGAGGAACCCGGTCAGCAGGCCAACGACGGTGGCGGCGAGGACCACCTTCAGGGCGCGGGGGCACTGGCATGCGAACGTCGGGGAGAACGTGAGGATGGGATCGTCCCATCCCGGACGCCGACCGCGCTCCGTGTCGGGGCTCGTGTCGATGTGGTGGCGGACCTGGCGGACGACCATGACGCCACCGACCAGTAGCAACAGTGCAGCGAACGACGCCATCAGCACCGGTTCGGGCACCCGTGCGGCTGCCAGGGACCCGGCTGCGGCACCGCCGATGGCGACGACTCCGAAAATGATGCCGCGTCCGAGGAGGACGTTGCCTGCGCGGTGCGCGGTGACGGCGGCGAGCAGGGAGGTGACCCCGACGACAACGAGCGACCCGGTGGTGGCTTGAGTCGGGGACTGGTCGAGCAGGTAGACGAGCACGGGGACGGCGAGGATTGACCCACCGCCGCCGAGCGCACCCAACGACAGACCGATGAGCGCACCCGCGACGACGGCGAGCAGCACGGTGACCATCAGTTCGACTTGTCGCCGGTCCCGCCACCATCGTCGGACTCGTTGCCGACGAGGTGGAGTCCGACCTTCTCCGCGTCCTCGAACGAGTCGTTGATGGCGACCAGGGCGCGACCGTGAGTGTCGAGCAGCGACGCTGCGATGGACGCCCGGTAGCCGCTGGCGCAGTGGACCCACAGCTCGCCATCCGGGACGTCGCCGACGTGTGCGGGAAGTTCGTGCAACGGCACGTTGACTGCGCCGTCGATGCGGGCCGACTCGTACTCCTCGGTGCGGCGTACGTCGAGCACGACCACAGGCCGGTGGTGGCGCACTTGGGCGAGGTCGGCGAACGTGCCGGTGGGGAACGACGCCAGTTCGCCGTCAGCCCAGGTGGTGGGATCGCCGACCGCGTGGGCGGCGGGCCGGTCGATGCCGATACGACTCATCTCCCGCTGCGCCTTCGCGACATCGTCCGCGGTGCGGCCGAGCAGGGTGACCGGGGTGCCCCAGGGGATGAGCCACCCCAGATATGTGGCGAAGTTGCCGTCAATACCGAAGTTCAGGGTGCCGGCGGCGTGCCCGGCAGCGAACGCGGTGCGGTTGCGAAGGTCCACGACCCATTCGCCGTCCTCAACGCGGCGGCGCAGCTCGGTCGCGTCGGCCTTCGTGGGTTCGCTCAGGTCAGCCGCGTCGGGCCCGGCAGCGTTGGCGGGAGCCATGTGCGCGTAGTACGCCGGGTAGGCACCCAGACCAGCGAGGAGCTCGCGAACGTACGTCTCCTCGTCCTGGGTCAGAGCCGGGTTTGACTCCTTCTCCTGACCGATGGTCGAGTCGGTCGCATCGGACTGGGTGGATGCACAGAACGACCCGAACCCGTGGGTCGGGAACACACCCGTCTCGTCGGGCAGCAGGTCAGCGAGTCGGTGGGCGGATGCGTGCTGGTGACGCACCAGTGCGTGCGTGTGCTCCTCGCCGAGGAGGTCCGGGCGGCCGGTGGCCCCGAAGAGAAGCGACCCGCCGGAGAACACCCCGACCGAACCGTCCCCGCCGCGTTCGGTGGCGCTCGCGTCACTGAGGGCGTAGGACAGGTGGGTGAATGTGTGGCCCGGCGTGGCGAGTGCGGTGAGCCTCATCCGCTCGCCGACCTCGACGGTCTCACCGTCATTGATGAGGGTTCGGTCGAAGGCGACCTCGTCGGCGGCGTTGACGAGGTAGTCGGCACCGGTCGCCTTCGCCAACGCGAGTCCACCGGTGACGTAGTCGTTGTGGATGTGGGTCTCAAAGACGTGGGTGAGGCGCACCTGGTGCTCGTCGAGCAGCGCGGTGACCCGGTCGATGTCACGTTGCGGGTCGACGACGAACGCCACCTGCCCGTCGTGGACGAGGTAGGTGCGGTCACCAAGGGTGGGGGTCTCGATGGGGACGATGGTCAACCCACCCAGGGTATTGGTCTTGGTCTCAATCATCGTTGGTCAGCCTTTCTGGACGGGTCGTCCGGCACGAGCCCAGGCGGTGGTGCCGCCCGCCACGGAAGCGGCGTCGAACCCAGCGGAGGTCAGGTAGTCAGTCATCACCGAGGAGCGGTTGCCCGAGGCACAGATGACGTAGACGAGCTGGTTGCGGTCGAGCTCGTCGACGCGGGCGCTCAGGTGGCCCATCGGGATGTGAACGACGCCCGGAACGTGCCCTTCGGCGTACTCGCCGGGCTCGCGCACGTCCACCACAGTCGCGCCGTGGTCGAGTGCCTTGGCAAGGTCGTCGATGGTGACTTCACGCATGTGGGTGGTGCCTTCCTGCGGGAGGGAAACGAATCGAAGATGCATCCCCCAGGGGGGATGTCTTCGACGTTAGCATAACCCCCCGGGGGGATGTACAGTTGAGCGAAGAGACCTAGCCATCGCGCCTTCCACGACAGCAGGAACGGAGACCCAGATGAGCGAGTACACGCTCAGCAAGACCGTCACCCAGCCTTATGAGCCGACCGTCGAGGCCGTCAAGGCCGGGCTCGCTGACCAGGGTTTCGGCGTCCTCACTGAAATCGACCTCGCCGCCACCCTCCACGCCAAGCTCGGGGTCACCATCCCCCCGCAGGTCATCCTCGGCGCATGCCGGCCCCAGCTGGCCTACGAAGCCATCCAGGCTGACCCATCCATCGCCGCAGTCCTGCCCTGCAACGTGGTCGTACGCACCATCGACGAGACCACGACCGTCGTCGAGGCATTCGACCCCGACGCGATGGTCAACCTTTCGCCCAACGCCGGGAAGGACGACGCGCTCGCGACGATTGCCGCCGATGCCCGCCAGCGGCTCGCCGCACTCTTGGACAACCTCGCCTGATCCGCACATCTCGAAGGAGGAAGAACTCCAGTGGACCTCGAACCCACCGAAATCAAGGCCATCATCACCCGCATGAAGCGCGCCCACGGCCACCTCGGCAGCGTCATCCGCATGCTCGAAGAAGGCTCCGACTGTGAAGCCGTCCTCACCCAACTCGCCGCCGTCAACAAGGCCATCTCCCGCAGCGGCTACGCCATCGTCGCCACGGGCCTCCAGCAATGTCTCACCGAAACCAGCGACGGCGTCGACGGCGTCGACGTGAAGAAGATGGAGAAGCTTTTCTTAGCCCTGGCCTGACCCCATCGCGCCGCCGTCGCGCCCTGGCCGCCACACCGACCCACTCCCTGCGCCGCTCAGGACGTCCCCCCTGAGCGGTGGTTGTCCCAATTCAGGGGGACCGCGCCGGGCGCTGGAGCACGTCGTGGGCTCGAACAGGCTCGTGACGCCACAGACGGATCGGTCTGATTGCACCCGTATGCATGGAGACTGTCGCGCGCTCTCGAAACAGCCTGGGGACGTCGGCTACGATCTAAGTTAGTAGTTGGCTCGGAACCCCTGCGGCCACGTGGACGAGGCGAACGGAGCACGGCACATGGACATGGATGGCATGGGAGCCGGCGGGATGATGATCGGCATGCTGATCTGGGGCCTCCTTGGTCTGGTTCTCCTCGCCCTGGCGATCGTCGCCACGATATGGCTGATACGAGGCCTGACGGGGCGAGGCGAACCCGGCACGTCCGAGACCCCTGACGACATTCTTCGCCGGAGATACGCGTCTGGAGAACTTGATGAGGACGAATACCTCAGCCGACGCGCCGGGCTTCGCGACTAGCACACGCGGGGCGGCCGGGTCGGTTGACACGGATCCAGGCTGGCAACCTGCGCCATCCGAGGACTTGCGCGAGCTACTCCTATGTAGGGTAGTAATTCGACCACGCCAACGTGGGAGTGCACACCCGACCCGCTGGACCTGTTCACACCCTCAGCCGGGCGTGCCAATGCCAACGCCCACTGGTTAGCCTCCCCGCATCACCGCCCGAAGGAGTCCTTGAATGAATCTCGCGGCGATCTTCCTCACCGGCCTTTTCGCCGGCGGGGTTTCCTGCGCTGCCGTGCAAGGAGGCCTGCTCACTGGACTCGTCGCGCGTCAGCGCCCGGTGCTTGAGCCTGTGCTTGCAGGCAGCAGAGCAGGCGGTGCGGCGGGCAAGAAGACATCGCCCGGCAACCGGGAGAACGCCGCACAGGTGGCTGGCGCAGGATGGCGTACGAGCCTTGCCGATGACCTTGCGCCGGTCGGCGGCTTCCTCGCGGGAAAGCTCGTGTCGCACGCGATGCTCGGTGCACTGCTGGGCGGCATCGGTACGGCGGTCGAGCTCTCGGCGTACACCCGGGCATGGGCTCAGTTGCTTGCCGGCGCGTTGATCATTGGCTTCGGCCTTGCCCAGCTCGAAGTCGGTCCGTTCAGAGGATTCGCGATCAGTCCCCCGACATCCTGGCTCCGTGTAGTGCGTGGCCGGGCCCGGTCGCAGGCGGCGTTCGCTCCTGCGATCCTCGGATTCGCAACAATCCTCATTCCGTGCGGCGTGACCCTTTCGGTGATGGCACTGGCCCTCACATCGGGTTCGTGGATCAACGGTGCGGCCACGATGGCTGTCTTCGTGGTCGGAACCAGCCCGCTGTTCACGCTCATCGGGTACGTCGCTCACAAGGCAGCCACCACCTGGAAGGGCCGGCTCGCGGCAGCCACCGGCATCGTGCTGGTCGTGATGGG
This sequence comes from Nocardioides sp., assembly GCF_035576065.1. Taxonomy (GTDB): domain Bacteria; phylum Actinomycetota; class Actinomycetes; order Propionibacteriales; family Nocardioidaceae; genus Nocardioides. The sequence continues at coordinate 20,353 of NZ_DATLWX010000018.1, read as the reverse complement.
GCTCTACACGCTCAACGGCGGCCTCACCACTCTCAACTCGCCCTTCGCGGCGAAGAACGTCGCCGCGGCGTTCGGTGCTGCACCAGCGCCAGTGGATGGCAGCACGGTGGACACCACCACTGACGGCACACAGACCGCCGTGATCACGGTGTCGCCCGGGAGCTACTCCCCCGGCAATGTCCTCGTGAAGTCCGGTGTGCCGACCCAACTGGTCTTCCGTTCGGAGAACGCCGCCGGATGCGAGCGCGCGCTGGTCATCTCGTCTCTGGGTGTCCAGCAAGTGCTCCCCGCCAACGGCGACACGGTCATCGACGCTGGCATCCTGGCGCCGGGCATCATCGAGTACTCCTGCTCGATGGGCATGTACAGCGGTCGGATCACGGTCCAGTGAGCAAGAGCGCCATGCCCGCCACCACGCGCCTGACCTTCGCGATCGAGGGCATGCACTGCGCTTCGTGCACCCTGCTGATCGACGAGGTCCTGGAGGACCTCGAAGGCGTCCACCGGTCCACCACCAAGTTGCGCAAGCGCCAGACGGTCGTGGACGTGGACCCGACGGCCTGCACCCCCGAGGGGATCGTCCTGGCGATCGCCGAGGCTGGCTACACAGCGTCGTGGCAGACCTGACGGAATACCCCTAGGGGGTATACGGTTGGGGTTGTCATCGGACAAAAACAGAACGAAGGAGCACCCCATGGCCAGCACGAGCACCTACACCGTCACCGGCATGACCTGCGGCCATTGCGGCGCGTCAGTCACCGAGGAAGTTCGCGAGCTCCCAGGCGTTGAGCAGGTCGATGTCGTTCTCGAGACCGGGTCCCTCACCCTCACCAGCACTGCGCCGATCGATCGCGACGTCGTGCGTGGCGCAATCGAGGAAGCCGGGTATCAGCTCGCATGAATGCAACCGTTCGTATAGCCGCGTTCGTCACGGTTGTGGCTGCGGTATTCGGCCTCACGCTGATGCTCGGCCGTGGCACCGGCCCCGTCGGTGTCGACGCCGCAGTCGATACGGCGACGAACCTCCAGTCGACGAGCGGATCCAAGACGCCTGCCCGGGGCGCCGACTCCGACCTTCCCGGCGGGCTGATGGTCTCCTCTGCCGGCTACTCGTTCGACCTGGTTCAGAGCTCCGCCACCCCAGGGCGCTCGGTGTCCGTCTCGTTCCGGATCACCGGGCCCGACGGCGAGGCCGTGACTGCATACGACATCGAGCACGAGAAACGGTTGCACCTGATCGCCGTACGTCGCGACTTCTCCGGCTTCCAGCACGTCCACCCGACCCTCGCTGCCGACGGCAGGTGGTCGACCGACCTGTCGCTCACTGCCGGCGACTGGCGACTGTTCGCGGACTTCAAGCCCACCGGCAGTGAGGCACTGACACTCGGCACAGACCTCCCGGTCGCAGGCTCGTATCAGCCGGTCGTCGACACGGACGAGTCACGGACAAGCACGGTGGACGGGTACGACGTCACCATCGACGGCGAGCTCGTCGCAGGCACCGACTCCCGACTCACGCTCAACGTCACCAAGGACGACAAGCAGGTCACCGACCTGCAGCCCTACCTCGGCGCCTACGGCCACCTCGTTGCGCTTCGCGAGGGCGACCTCGCCTACCTGCACGTACACCCCGAGGGCACTCCGAGCGACGGCGTCACCGAGCCTGGCCCGGACGTCGTGTTCTTCGCCGACGTTCCGAGCACCGGTGACTACCGGCTGTTCCTCGACTTCCAACACAACGGAGTAGTGCGCACCGCGTCCTTCGCTCTCGGCGCTGCCAACGACGGCGCGGCCCAGCCGAGCACGCCGACTCCGGCCGAGTCCGGCCACAACGGCCACAACGGCCACTGACCAGGAGAATCATCGTGACCACCTCCCCCGCACCCACATCACAGGCACAGTCCGCTGACGTCGAGCTCGACCTGACTGGGATGACCTGCGCGTCGTGCGCCAACCGGATCGAGCGCAAGCTCAACAAGGTCGACGGCGTGACTGCACTGGTCAACTACGCCACCGAGCGCGCCAAGGTGACCTACCCGATCACGCTCTCGACCGACGACCTCGTCGCCACCGTCAAGTCGGCCGGGTATGGCGCCACCGTGCACCGGCCGGCCGGAAGCGCCGCTGAGGCCGGAGCCACCGACGGCGACGGAGAGCCACAGGATCACGCTACCGCCACGCTGCGGCACCGGCTGTGGGTCTCGATCGCCCTCACGGTCCCGGTGATCGCGATGGCGATGGTGCCGCCGTTGCAGTTCACCAACTGGCAGTGGGCCTCACTCGTCCTCGCCGCCCCCGTCGTGGTCTGGGGCGGCTGGCAGTTCCACCGCGCCGCCTGGACCAATCTGCGCCACGGCACGTCCACGATGGACACGTTGATCTCGCTCGGCACGCAGGCAGCGCTCGGCTGGTCGCTGTACGCCCTGTTCTTCGGCAGCGCCGGCGAACCAGGGATGAAGCACGCCTTCGAGCTCACGATCGCCCGCACCGACGGCTCGAGCAACATCTACCTCGAGGCCGCGGCAGGCGTGACCACTTTCATCCTGGCCGGCCGCTACCTCGAACAGCGAGCCAAGCGAAAGGCTGGCGCCGCGCTGCGTGCGCTCATGGATCTGGGCGCCAAGGACGTGGCCATTCTCCGCGAAGGCCCCACCGGCCCGGTCGAGGAGCGGATCCCGGTCGACGACCTGACCGTCGGCATGCAGTTCATCGTCCGTCCCGGCGAGAAGGTCGCCACCGACGGCGTGGTCGAGAACGGCGTCTCTGCCGTGGATGCCTCCCTGTTGACCGGCGAGTCCGTCCCCGTCGAGGTCGGCCCTGGCGACACCGTGGTCGGCGCGACGGTCAATGCTGGTGGTCGGCTCGTCGTGCGCGCCACCCGCGTCGGTGCCGACACCCAGCTCGCGCAGATGGCGCGACTGGTCGAGGAGGCCCAGACCGGGAAAGCCGCGGTCCAGCGCCTGGCGGACCGCATCTCCGGAGTGTTCGTGCCGATCGTGATCGTCATCGCGGCCGGCTCGCTCGGATTCTGGCTCGGCACTGGCGCCGGAGCAGCTCAGGCGTTCACCGCCGCGGTCGCCGTACTGATCATCGCGTGCCCGTGCGCCCTCGGTCTCGCCACCCCGACCGCGCTCATGGTCGGCACCGGCCGGGGCGCCCAGCTCGGCATCCTGATCAAGGGCCCCGAGGTCCTGGAGTCCACCCGCAAGGTCGACACCATCGTGCTCGACAAGACCGGCACCATCACCACCGGCCAGATGACCCTGACCGGCGCCGTGCCCGCCGACGGGGAGGACGCCGACCAGCTGCTGCTCCTCGCCGGCGCCATCGAGGACGCCTCCGAGCACCCCATCGCGCGTGCCATCGCGACTGCAGCGACCGAGCACCACGGGCCACTCCCCACGGTCGAAGGATTCTCCAACATCGAAGGTCTCGGAGTGCAGGCCAAGGTCACAGTTGAGGACGCGGCGTACGACGTCATCGTCGGCCGCCTCCGCCTGCTGACCGAGCGGGGTGTCAGCGTGGGCGACGACGTCCGGGCGGCCGCTGCCGCAGCGGAACGCAACGGTGGCACCGCCGTCATCGCCGCCTGGAACGGGCACGCCCGCGGGGTCCTGGTGGTGGCCGACGCCATCAAACCCACCTCCGCCGAGGCGATCCGCCAGTTCCGCAAGCTCGGCCTCCGCCCAGTTCTGCTCACCGGCGACAACTTGACCGTCGCCGCAGCGGTCGCCGCCGAAGTCGGCATCGAACCCGACGCGGTGATCGCCGAAGTCCTCCCCGCCGACAAGGTCGAGGCAGTCAAGCGGCTCCAGAACCAGGGCCGCGTGGTCGCCATGGTCGGCGACGGAGTCAACGACGCAGCCGCCCTGGCGCAGGCAGATCTCGGCTTGGCCATGGGTACGGGCACCGACGTGGCCATCGAGGCCAGCGACCTCACCCTCGTGCGAGGCGACCTGCGTGTGGCCGCCGACGCGATCCGGCTTGCGCGGCGCACGTTGGCGATCATCAAGGGCAACCTGTTCTGGGCATTCGCCTACAACGTCGCCGCCATCCCCCTCGCAGCCGCCGGCATGCTCAACCCGTTGCTCGCCGGCGCTGCCATGGCCTTCTCCTCGGTCTTCGTCGTGACCAACAGCCTGCGGTTGCGACGCTTCAAGGCCGTCAACTGAGCGGACCAGAACCCAGCTTGGTGTGACCCCGAATCAACTACTATGTCACCTAGGGGTTCTTGACGATGCCCTTGGAGACGATGATTGGGAGCAGTGGATGCGGAACCTGGGCTACCTCGAGGCGCTCGTGATGGAGCAGCTGTGGTCCTCGAGCGAACCGCTGTCGGTACGACAGGTTCTCGAGGCGCTGCCCGACGGCCGCAACCGCGCGTACACGACCGTGATGACCGTGATGGACAACCTCTTCCAGAAAAGCTTCGTCGCGCGTGAACGATCGGGACGCGCCTTTGTGTACAGGCCTTCTCAGAGCCGGGCCCAGCACACAGCCGAAGTGATGGAGGAGGCGCTCTCCCGCGACGGCGACCGGGGGGCGGCACTGATGCACTTCGTCGGTCAGCTCGCCTCCGATGAGGCCGCGTCGCTGCGCGCGCTCCTCGACCAGCGTGAACCGTCATGACAACTCCCCTGCTGCTGCTCGGGTTCGCTGCCCTCCTCGGCGGGCTTGCCGGCCAGCCGTTGTCCAGGGCTCGATGGCCGAGGCACGCTCCTCGACTTGCGGTCGCCTTGTGGCAAGCGCTCTGCTTCGGCGTCTTGTCGTCGGTTGTCCTCGGAGCCGCGGCACTGGCCTCGCCGGTGCTGACCGGCGGGGCGGCAGGTGGGCTCGGCGAGTTCCTGGCCCGCTGCCAGTTGGTCCTCCGCGGGGAGACCGATGCGTCTCAATCCCTTGCTCTGGCAGTGTCCGGCCTCCTAGTGGCGATCGCAACGCTCGGACGCGTCGCGTGGTCAGCTGCGACCAGTACCCGTGATGCTCGGCGCACGCGACGCGCTCAGCTCGAGCGGCTCCTGCTAGTCGGACGCAGACTTCGAGGAGACCAGGGCGAGGACCTGGTCCTGCTCGACGATGATCGATCGGCTGCGTACTGCCTGCCCAGCCGCGGTCGCGGCACCATTGTCATCAGCACAGGATCACTTGACCTGCTCGCCGACGACCAGCTTCGCTTGGTGCTCGCCCACGAGCGGGCACACCTGCGTCAGCGGCATCACGTGGCGGCTCAGCTGTCAGCCGTGCTTTGCTCTGCCTTTGGTTGGGTGCCGCTTTTCCGCTACGGAGCAAGTGAGGTGCCGGTCCTGCTGGAGATGGCAGCAGATGACCAAGCCGTGAGGGCAACGGCGACGGACCCTGATCGGGGGACAGATCTGCGTCGTAGCTCGCGTCGACGTCTCGGACATGCCTTAGTCACCCTGGCAACCGCCCAGCCCGCCTCGCCGGCTGGCGCCCTCGCTGCAGCTGGAAACTCGGCGGTCGCTCGCGTCCACAGACTCAGCGAACCGCCGCTGCGCCTGGGGGCAACTCACATCACTCTGCTCGGTCTCGGAGCGCTCACGGCTTTCACGGGCCCCACCTTGGTCACCTCGGCGCCCGCGATCTGCGCAGCAGCCATGGACATCTGTCCCTTTGTGTCCTCCTGAGGGAGACGCCGCAGGGCTCGCGCCCGCAACGAGGGGTGCACGCAGCCCAATCGGGTCAGAGCGACCAAGGGTGCCGGCACGGCCGGTCGAAGCTCAACCCTCGGTTGCGACGTGCTCCGCGGACGGCATGAGACACCACCTGCACTACTACTCGCTATAGTAGAGGGCGACGTCCGCTCCTTCGACAAGTCAGGTCATGTCCATGAAGAAGTCCGCTCCTGCGCTGGGTCTTGCCATGTTCGTCCTGCTGGCGGCAAGCGCGTGCTCGTCCGATGAGGAAAGCACCCCGAACGACGCGAGCGGTTCCGCGCAGGCACCGCAGATGGAGCACATCCATGGGATCGGTGTCGACCCCGGCAGCGGCGCCGTCTACGCCGGGACGCACTACGGGCTCTTCCGCATCGAGGACGGAGCCGCTGCCCGGGTCACGGATCAGGTCCAGGACTACATGGGCTTCACCGTGGCCGGGCCCGACAACTTCTTGGCCAGCGGGCATCCCGGCGAGGGACAGGGTGGTCCCAGCGCGGTCGGGCTGATCGAGAGCACGGATGGCGGAGAGTCCTGGCAGGAGCTCTCACTGGGGGGCGAGGCTGACTTCCATGCCCTGGAGTACCGCCACGACCGGGTCTACGGACTGAACTCGATGACCGGGCAGCTGTTGGTCAGCGACGACAAGGAGTCATGGCAGGAGCTCAGCCGTGAACCGATCGCCGACTTCGCCGTCAGCCCCGACGACGAGAACATCCTGATCGCCACCACCGAGCAGGGATTGAAACAGTCGACCGATGGCGGCAGCACGTTCGAGGTCCTCCCCGAGGCTCCGGTGATGGTGTTCGTCGGGTGGGCCGATGACGGAACCCTTGCGGGCGTGACACCGGACGGTGTCATCTACAGCGCGGACTCACCCGACGCCGGCTGGACCGAGCGCGGGAATGTCGGCGGGCAGCCTGAGGCTCTCACCGTTCATTCGGCTGACGAGATCTACGCCGCCGCGAACGGCACGGTCCTGCTCTCCACCGATGGCGGCGCCACGTTCCGGTCCACCATCGCGCAGTGACCTGTCCTGGCGGACGCCGCTGGCTCATTCGTCGTGCCGATGGTCCTCGTGGGACCCGCGTTCGTCGTACACGAGCGTTCGCGTGACCAGGTGCTCGCCACTGGCGAGCACCTCGCGCACGATTCGGTTCTGTCGATCGACGGTGAGAAGGACGAACACCTTCTCGGCCGGGTATGCCAGCGCAAGCGTCACCTCGCCGTTGGGGTGCACCTGATGGCGGGTGACGGTCACTGCGCGACCCGAGCCGAACGGGCCGGCCGCCAAGTACTCCAGGCCGCTGAAGCGCAAGCGGATGGGCTTCCCGAGGCCGGTCGCGGTGTTGCTGGTGACCTGCTCGTGGAGCGTGAAGTGCTCGACCTCTCGGATCCGGTCCACGGCTTCCTCGAGCCGGCGCTCCTCTGACCGTGGCGGCCAAGCCACTGTCACCGCCGCGCTGCCACCTCCCCAGGTCGCATCGTCGACGCGGACGGTGACGACGTTGTCCCCCTCGACCCAGGTCACGGGCGCGACGAAACAGCCGACGCCGCATCTGCGGAACTCCACCCGGCGCGCTGGCGAACCCTCAGGGGCGACATTGCCGATCAAGTTCATGGCTTCCTGTTCGCGGTTCTGCGTGTCAACGGTGCGCGGCGCTGTCAGCTTGACGACGACCTGACCTTGACTCGCCGACACCCCTACCCCGATGAAGCCGGTCCTCGACCCCAGGCCGACCGAAGGTCCGACGTCTGGTGGCGGAAACGCCAGTGGACTGTTTGCCGAGATTGGTGGCGCCAACACGGTCAGGACACTCGAGATCGCCACCACACCGGCGATGGCGACCAGTTCCGCGCGCGCCGAGATCGCCGGCTGGACCGCTTCGGGGTGACGACCGAGATGTAGTCGCGCCCAGGTGGCCAGCGCGGCCACGAGGAGGACGAAGCTCAGCTTGATCAGCAACCAGCGGCCGTACGAGGTGCCGAGCAGGGCGCCTGCGACGTCGTCGAGCGGGATGATCGCCAGGGCGGCAATTGTCCCGGTCAGCGACACGATCAGGAACAACGCAAGTGCCATGCGTGCATATGCTCGGACAACAGGCGTGGCCCGGCCTCCCCTAAGACGCAACGCGATGCCGACACGGACGACGTGGACCAGGGCCCCGGCCCACACCGCCACGGCCGTGAGGTGAACGGCGATCAGGACGACGCCCCAGGTGCCGGCCTCAACGCCTGGGTGGGCCCGGAACCCCTCCGCCACCGGCACTGCCAGGACGGCCACCCCCGCCAGCCGACGCTGGCCGGCTACGAGGGCTCCCAGCCCGATCGCAAGCGCAGCAACCTCGACGACGGCCACAAGTCCGGGAGTCGAGTCAACGAGGCCAAGGACCCGGTCGGGGTCGAGCCCGCTCGCGAAGGACCCAACCCCCGCAACCAGCACAGCGAGGCCTACAGCAGAGGCCAGGGCCGTCCCTGCACCGATCTTCAACCAAGGCTCGGGCGCCGACGCCGTCCGCCGTGTCAGCCGACCGCCGACGAGTCCACCAAGCACCACGGCGAACCCGGCGAAAAGGCTCCACCGAAGCACTGCCAGAGGCAACGCGCCCTGCGTCTCGGTTCCACTTCCACTGGCGTTCAGAACGGATCCGGAGCCGACCACGAAGCGGAAGTCGCCGATCATCGAGTCTCCATCGAGGGCGACCGCCAGCCACTCGACTCTGTACTCCCCAGCGGGCAGCTCCTCCAGGACTTGAGCGCGGACCACGCTGCTGTCCTCACCTGTCTGCACTGGACCGAGCGTCGCGGCCTGGCCGTTGTCGCCCAGCACGGACAGCGACGTCTTGCCGGCGACAACCGGCTGGTCGAACACCAGCTGGACGATCGGTGGCGAGTTCGGCACCGCCCCGTCGACCGTCGGACTCGTGAACAGAAGCGTCGCGTGGGCGGACGCGGGTCCAGCAGGGAGCACGAGGACGAACAGCACGGCGGCAACGGTCAATGCCGCCCAGCGCTTTGTACCCGCCGTCACACCCCGGACCCTGTAAGACACCCACACCCTCCGCTCGGCTACGAAGCAGCATCGTAGATGAGTACGTCCGTGGCGCGAACTCGGTCGAAGCATGGACCCGTCGATACGCGATCTCATCGGAGGATCTGACCCGGGGCCGGCCCCTCAGTCGGCGCAGTCGTCCTGACTGAGACAGTTGATGCGAATCGGCGTTGCGAAAGGGCCCTGACCGGTGCGCCGTCCTCTAGGGGCGGGGGCGGACCTTGACACAGCTGCGTGTGCGCTGTTCAACCCTCGACGGCGGACAGAATGTTGCAGACGTCGGCGTCTGTGCAGTCGTCCGGATCAAGACGGTGGCTGCGTTCGATGAGAACCTTGAGCTCTGACTCGAGCAACGCCAGGTCTTTGATGCGCGCTCGCACCTCGATGAGCTTGCGCTCGATCAGTGTCGTCACATGGGAGCAAGGGACATTGCCGTCCCCGCGAAGATCGATGACGGTGCCGATCTCGGCCAGCGTGAGGCCTGCTGCCTGAGCGCTCTGAACGAAGCGCAATCGAGGAAGCGTGGATTCGTCGTAGTTGCGGTAGCCGTTGGCTCCACGTTCGGCTGCGGGCAGCAGGCCTTTGCGTTCGTAGAATCTGATGGTCTGGCTGGGTAGGCCGGCAGCGTGGGCGAGCTCTCCGATCAGCATCAGTCCATCCTAGTACTTGACCTTGCACCACGGATCAAGGTTACGGTCGCTTCCTGGACATTTCCCTGCTGTACTTCGACGGCTGCCCCAGCTGGAGGATCGCCGACGAGCATCTTGCCGCCCTCGCCGCAGAACGCCCGGATCTGACCGTCTCGCGTCGCTTGGTCGACACGATCGAGGAGGCCGAACGGGTGGGCTTCCACGGCTCGCCGAGCATCCTGGTGGATGGCGTCGACGCCTTCGCCGAGCCGGGTGACGGGGTCGGCCTGTCGTGCCGGATCTACCGCACACCCGACGGCCTGGCAGGGGCGCCCACGATCGAGCAGCTCCGCGCAGCACTAGTCAGCCAGGACGGCATCTTGCTATGACCCGCAGCTACGACCTGATCGTCATCGGTGCCGGTACGGCGGGTGCCTCCGCTGCTCACAAGTGCGCCTCGCAGGGCTGGAACGTCGCCATCGTCGACGCGCTCCCCTATGGCGGCACCTGCGCTCTGCGGGGGTGCGACCCGAAAAAGATCCTGCGCCGCGGCGCAGAAATCATTGACAGCGCCCGACTGATGCGAGGCAAAGGCATCCAAGACGAGGGCCTCTCGATCAACTGGGCCGATCTGATGAAGCACAAGCACGGCTTCACCTACCCAGTCCCACAGAAAATGGAGGACGGCCTCACCGGCAACGGCATCGACACCCTTCACGGCGCAGCCCGATTCACCAACCGGAACAGCATCGAGATCAATGGCACCCACCACGAGGCGGCACACTTCTTGATCGCCACGGGTGCACGCCCACGACCGCTCGACTTTCCCGGGCACGAACACCTGGTCGACAGCACCGACTTCCTGGACCTGACTGTGCTCCCGCCGCGGATCCTGTTCGTCGGCGGTGGGTTCATCTCCTTCGAGTTCGCCCACATCTCGGCCCGTGCCGGCAGCGTGCCGGTCATCATCGACCGCGGCCCCCGTCCCCTCAAGGGGTTCGACCCCGACCTCGTTGAACTCCTCATCACCCGGGGTTCGGAGGCTGGGATTGAGCTACAGCGTTCAACGGACATCACCGCGATCGAAAAGTCCGATAGCGGCTACCAGGTCACTGTGGAACGATCCTGCCGGTCCGAGACGATGGGGTTCGACCTCATAGTGCATGGCGCAGGTCGGACACCCGAGCTGTCCGGCCTTGAGCTCGACGCAGCGGGGGTCCAGTGGGACGAGCACGGAGTGAACGTCGCGGCTCACCTGCAGAGCACCACGAACCCGGCCGTGTTCGCCGCCGGCGACTCCGCCAACACCCCGGGAATGCCGCTGACACCGGTGGCTGCCTTCGAGGGCAAAGTCGCCGCGTCCAACATGCTCAAAGCCACCACGACCGTCCCTGACTACGCCGGTGTCCCCACCGCGGTGTTCACCATTCCCGAGCTCGCCCGGGTAGGCATGCTCGAACAAGAGACCAAGGACCAAGGCATCGACGTCGACGTCCGCTACAACGACACCAGCGACTGGTACTCCAACTACCGCGTCGGTGAGACCACCGCAGCCGCCGAGATCCTCATCGACCGCTCCAACGACCGGATCGTCGGCGCGCACCTGCTAGGGCCCGAGTACGGCGAACTCATCAACTTCCTTGCCCTGGCGATGAAGCTCGACCTGACCACCCGTCAGCTGAAGTCCATGACCGCCGCCTATCCCACCGTCAGCTCTGACCTCGGCTCCATGCTCTGAGCTTCACGAAACCCACGACTCGATGTCCGATAGGTGCCCCGACTCATGTGAAAGTGTTTTGATTGACAGGGTCTTCGCACCGGCCCACGAAGCGAGGCAGCATGAACCGCCCCGGCGAGTCCGGAGACTCCAGTCCTTGGGAAGGATGGAGTCATGTCAGGGAGAACGTCTACGAGGTATCCGGCAGAGCTGCGTGAGCGGGCGGTCCGGATGGTCACTGAGATCCGACCGGACCATGAGTCCGACTGGCCGCGATGACGCAGGTGGCCACACTGCTTGGGGTTGGGACGCCGGAGACAATCCGGAAGTGGTGCCGCCAGGGCGAGGTCGACGGTGGCAAGCGGCCCGGCGTCACCACCGAGGAGTCAGCCGAGCTGAAGCGGTTGAAGCGAGAGAACGCCGAACTGAAGCGCGCCAACGCGATCCTCAAGAGCGCATCGGTTTTCTTCGCGGCCGAACTCGACCGGCCACAGCGTTGATCGTGACCTACATCGACTCTGTCGCGGGCCGCCGCGACGAGGGCGGTCTGCGATGGGGTGTCGAGTCGATCTGCGCCCAGCTCACCGAGCTGGGCGCCACGATCGCCCCATCGACCTACTACGAGCAACCGCGGTCGTCCACTGACGGCACGCGAGGTGTGCGATGCGGAGCTGAAGCCGAAGATCGCCACTGTCCACGCCACGAACTACGGCGTCTACGGAGCCCGGAAGGTGTGGCTCACGCTGAACCGAGAGCGTCGGGCCGGTGCGCCGCCGATCGCACGGTGCACCGTCGAGCGACTCATGGGCGAGCTCGGCCTGGCCGGCGCCGTGCGCGGGAAGGTCAAGCGGACCACGATCAGCGACCCGCGCACACCGAAACCGCTGGACCTGGTCGACCGGAACTTCGCGCCGCTCGCACCTGACCGGCTGTGGGTGGCCGACTTCACCTATGTCTCGACATGGTCGGGGTGGTGCTACACCGCGTTCGTCATCGACGCCTACGCCCGGCGGATCTTAGGCGCTGGTCGACTGCGACCACGATGACCAGCCAGTTCGTCGTCGACGCGGTCGAGCAGGCCATCTGGACACGGCAACGCGAAGGCAATGCTCAACGGGCTCATCGCGCACCACGACCACGGCGTTCAGTACCTGTCCGTGGCCTATTCCGAGCACCTCGCGACCGCCGGGATCAAGCCCTCGACAGGGGCCGTCGGCTCGTCGTATGACAACGCCCTGGCCGAGTCGGTGATCGGGCTTTACAAGACCGAGCTGATCAAGCCGAGGCAGCCCTGGAAAGGCGTCGATGACCTCGAGATCGCCACCGCCGAATGGGTCGACTGGTTCAACCACCGCCGGCCCTTCGAATACTGCGACGACCTCACACCCGTCGAAGCAGAGCACGCTCACTACGCTCACCACCAGACCCCGACAACCGTTGGAGTCTCAAACTAGAAAGTCTCCGGACTCGCCGGGGCGGTTCAGACCTTCCGAGATCAGGATCGCGCGCGCGAGCTCCCCTAGCTCCTCCGTCAGGTCCAGACAACGCACGCCACTTGACCAGACCGGGAAGGTCGCGACTACGGCTGCGGTACGAGCCGTCCACTGGTTCAGCCCGCCGCCATCTGCCGCACTCAACCGCTCATCTCTTCCGCCTCAGGCCCTGGGGCTCGATCCCCGGTCGTGGTGTCCGAGGTCGTCGCTTCGCAGTGCCGCGATCTCGCCTCGAAGTTGCGCGATCTCTTGCGACAGGGCTGGATCTTCTACGGACTCGCGACCTGGGGGCGCCACCATGCAGTGACCTCGGCGCATCGGCCGGATACAGGTGAAGTAGGTAAGGACGAGCGCCACCACGGTGACACCCACGGGGAGAAACGTCTCCATCAGCCGCGATCCACGGAGCCGGCACCGGTGGAGTAGTTGCCGGTCTCGCCGCGCTGCTGCCCTGCGCGCAGCTGGTCGACCTCGGCACGTAGACGCGTCAGTTCGTCGGCGCTGCTGGTGGACTCCGGGCCCACCGTGGCTGTGGACTTGCTACCGCGCATCATGATCCACATCATCGCGCCCATGCCGAGCGGACAAGCGAGAAGGGCAAGGGGGTAGAGGAGTTCAGCCATGGGACTTCCTTTGGTCTAAGAAACACTCGGATGCGCCTTCTCCTGATACTACTACCCTACATCGTAGATGGTCATCCATACCTGTGACTCCCTGCCCAGTACTCGCTGACCTTGTCCGAAACTGAAGTACGCGGTTGAGCGAGGCCAACAGTGCGAGATGGCTGGTAGTGGACAAGGGCCCCCATCTACGGTTTCCAGGGCTGAGGCCTCTCGTTCCATCGGTTTTGGCCGTGCGTCTGCCTGAAGGGGCGCGTGACATGGACGTGACACGGCGCATGACCACGCGTCCCTGACCAGCGAAAACAACGCAGTTCTGGTAGTACTACGACATCTAGGGGTCACCACCTCTCTGACCTGCGGGTTTAGGCATCGCCGACTCCCCCAGTCCGCAGGGAGTCCGCAGAACGCAGAGAATCCGCACGGGCCGTCATCACATTGCTGATGGCGGCTCGTGTGCTTTGGTCGGCGTCCGGCCGCATGTGGCTGTAGGTGTCCAGCGTCGTCACCATGATGATCTTCAACACCGTCCGACCCGTGAGCCTCGCCACCCTCGCTGAACCTTCACACGTGCTCCACCCTTCCCAGCTGTAGCGGCCCCTACCGTCGCTCAACGTGACCACCACGACCACCCAGCCGGCCCGCAGCGATGTCCTGCCTGGCAGCCACGTCGTGAGCCGCCCCGCAGTCCTCTCTGCCATCGCCCTGAGGGGGGCCCCATGATCGAGATCTTGTTCGCCGGGGCTGCCTGCCTCATCGCTGCGGCGATGTGGATGCCGTTGTCAATACGGCGCAGGGCGCTGATCACGACAAGTGCACTGGCAGCGTCAGCAGGGTTCGTCGCGTGGTCGGACGTCGGACTCCGTTGGCAGCACGTGCCGGTCGCCGTCGCGGGCGTCATTGCCTTGGCGGTGGGCCTGCTCCGAATGAGGAAGACCCCCGACCGGACTCGCCGGGTTCGCGTCGGCCTGCGCTGCGCAGCCATCGTCACGACAGTCGGCTGCGTGGCATTGGCTGTACTTGGCGGCGCCGCCGCCTGGGCCTTCCGTCCTGTCCTGCTTCCAACGCCGACGGGGCCCGCGTCCGTCGGCACCACCGTCATGGAGTGGATCGACGTCGACCGAGAAGAGCCAGCCACGGCGCATCGCGCTGACCACCGGACAGTGGTCGTTCAGATCTGGTATCCGTCGACGACCCAGACACGGACCAACCAGGGCGCCCGATACCTGGCACCGACCGCGAGTGCAGCTTCGACCACGGCCAGCGGGATGAGCGCCAGCTACGGATTCCCTTCTTTCGTGCTGAACGACGCCGCGCGGGCCCGGACGAGCGCAGCGGAAGGGGCACCCGCTGCGACCCGGTCCGGGGGCTCCCCGGTGGTCTTGTTCTCCCCGGGCCTGGGCGGGGTGCGCACGCAGAACACGGCGTGGGCGCAGGAGCTCGCCAGTCATGGCTACGTCGTGGTTGCACTTGACCACCCGTATGACTCCGCGGCCGTCGTACTCGGCGACGGGACGGTGTTGCGGAGTCGACTGGCGGCCACGGGGGACGAGGCCGCGGACGACCTTGCCGCCGCGGAGTGGACGGCCATCCGGGCAGCAGACCTGCAGTTCGCCCTCACCCAGCTCGAACGCCTGAATCAGCGACCCGGCAACCTGCTCCATGGTCGCCTCGACACAAGCCGATCTGTCGTGACCGGCCATTCCCTGGGCGGCGGTGCCGCCATCCAAGCCGCCGCACAGGACGCGCGCTTCCGTGCCGTCGTCAACATCGACGGGTTCCCCCGCTACGTCCCGGCAGAACAGTTGAAGCAGCCACTGTTAGCACTGGTGGCTGGGGCGGGCACCGGGAGCAAGGCCGGGGACGCCACGTATGAGCGCCAGCTGGAGAATGTGCTTCAGCTCAGCGCGGCACCCAGTTACCGGCTGGTGGTCCCAAGGGCGGGTCACCTGAGCTTTACTGACGCGGCCCTGTTCTTCCCACCGGTCCCGTCACTTTTCGGCTCGCTGAGCCGAACCCATGGTTTCGAGACCACAACGGCCACGACCCTTGCGTTTCTCGACGCGACTGTGGGCCAAGGTGCAGCTGACCTCGTCACCGAGCTTGGTGAGTACGGAACCCTGACCTCCTATCCGCGTCAATGAGTAGGGCCCGTCCGAGCGTTCGGGGATGGAGGGCTCACCGCGTCGTACGCCGACGGGCGGCCGCAGGACGTGAGGGCGACCGACCGCGCCAAGCCAGTCGGCAGCATGGCAAGGCTCAGGCGACGCAGGAGAAGTCGACCAGCCAACTGCTGGCGGCCCATTAGGCCAGAGGTGCCACCCACGCGCCGATCACCCAAGCCCAAGGGCTGCAAAGGACGGCACTTGCCGCGAGACCGATGAGATAGACGGCAACGGCGGGATGGTGAAGGCGAGGACCCCAGGTGCCGCAAGAGCTGCGGAACTTCGCAACCCGACCCCCCGCGTCGCGGTTTCGTCCGTGGTCATGCGTCACTCGATCCTTTGCGTAGGTTGCCCGGTGGCCCCTGTTGACCGACGGCCACGCGAGGCCTGCACCGGTGCAGCTCCCACCTACGGCGCCGTGCGGGGCCAGCTCCAGGCGGAGCGAAGGATGTAGGCGAGGATTGCCACCTCGACCATGGCGCCGAGGCCGTAGAAGTACACCCAGGACTCGTCGACCTCGTTGAACGCGGCGATGGGGATGCAGAGCGATGCCACGACAAGGTTGAGCATGCGGCTGCAACGGGTGGGCAGTGCCATGGAGAACAAGATCATGAGGGCCGGGGTTCCCACGATCAGGAGCGACGTGACGACGAAGGTCTGGTTGAGACTGAAGTCCTGCTCGGTGCCACCGGTCCTCCGGCTCGATATGCCTGGCCTCCGGCACGGGCGAAATCCCATACTTTCGGCGACTTCCGCGCGGGACCGCACGGACCATCAGCCGGGCCTGGCCGAAGGAACAGGAAGACACGAGGCTTTCAGCCGATCCGGATCCGCGCTCGCGTCCCTACGCTTGGCAGGTGAGGACAACCCATGACTGGCTGCAGACTGATGCCGACGACGTCGAGAGGCCACCGCAACGCCTGCCCCGCGACTGGGCGCTGTTTGCGCTGATCGCCGGCGCGGCACTGGCTGAAGTGGGCTTCCGCACCGACATGACCTGGCGGTGGGCGGGCCTTGTCGTCGGCCTCGTGCTGGCGACGGCCACGCTGTGGCGTAGGACGCATCCGGTAGCCGCAGTAGCGCTCGGTTTCGGGATCTCCATGGCGGTCGACCTCGCCGTGGCAGTTGTCGGCGCCGACAGCCTCTCGCTGAACGTCGGATTGGCCGTACTCATTCTCATCTACGCACTGTTCCGGTGGGGCACGGGTCGCCAGGCGGCCATCGGTTCCGCGATCGCACTGACGGGCGGGGCGATGAGCGTCATCTCCCCTTCGACGAGCGCTGCGGATGTCATGGTCGGACTCCCAGTGCTGCTGTTCCCAGCCGCCTTGGGCGCTTCCGTCCGGTACCGCCGCATCGTTCGAAACCAACAGTTCGAACGTGTCCGCTTCGAAGAGCGCGACACGCTTGCACGGGAACTGCACGACACGGTGGCCCACCACGTCTCAGCGATCGCCATCCAGGCCCAGGCGGGGAAGGTCTTGGTCACCGCAGGCGATCTGGCAGGGACTGTCGAGAGTCTTTCCCTCATCGAGAAGCAGGCGACACTCAGCCTCACGGAGATGCGTTCGGTAGTCGCTGCCCTCCGCCGCGAAGGTGAAGCATCAGACATGCCTGCGACTCGTGGCATGAAAGACATCGAGGAGCTCGCCACCGCTCAGGGGACAGCTGGCCCGCGAGTCGAGGTAGACGTACGAGGAGACCTGGACCCCCTGCGTCCCGGCGTCCCGGCCGCGATGTTCCGCGTCGCTCAGGAGTCAGTGACCAACGCCAAGCGGCACGCCCCTCACGCAACCTGTGTCCGCGTCGTCGTTGTCGGTCAAGCCAAGGCTGTGCACCTGAGTGTCACCGACGATGGCGATCGAGTTGCTCCGGGATCGCGGGGCCACGGATACGGTCTTGTCGGTATGGAGGAACGTGTCACTCTGCTCGGAGGAACGTTCCAGGCGGGTCCCCTGCCGGAGCGTGGCTGGACCGTCCAAGCCGTCATCCCCCGCTCAGGGAGGCCAGAGTGACCATCCGCGTACTCATCGCTGACGACCAGGACATCATCCGCAGCGGTCTCACCACGATCCTCAACGGGCAACCCGACATCGAAGTCGTCGGACAGGCGGTCGACGGGCGCGAAGCAGTCGACCTGGCGCACCGTCTGCGTCCGGACGTGTGCCTCTTTGACATCCGCATGCCACACCTGGACGGCGTCGAAGCCACCCGGCTCCTGGCCGGGCCCGACGTCGAGGACCCGTTCGCAGTGGTGGTCATCACGACCTTCGACACCGACGCCTACGTCAGCGGCGCTCTGCGAGCAGGCGCCAAGGGGTTCCTTCTCAAGGATGCCGGGCCTGAGCTGCTCGTCCAGGCCATCCACGCCGCGGCGGAGGGCGATGCCCTCATCGCACCGGCCATCACGACTCGCCTCCTCGCCAAGTTCGCCGAGACTGCGACGTCATCGACCCCGATGCAACCGCTCAGTCCCCTCACGGAGCGCGAGGAACAGGTCCTCGTCACCGTGGCCACCGGCAGGACCAACGCCGAGATCGCCAAGGAACTTCACATCAGTCTCAGTACCGTGAAGTTTCATCTGTCCAGTCTCATGACCAAGATCGAAGCGCGGAACCGCGTGGAGATCGCCATCTGGGCGTACGAAACCAAGCGGGTCAAGCCATGACGCGACTCGTCACCTGCTGCTCGAAGCGGTCCGCGCCGCCCACCGCGGGGACATGCTGGTCTCGCCGTCGCTCACCGTCCGCTTGCTCGACCACTTCTCCGAGGTGGCGCCATCGGCCGAGGTCCGGCAGCCCGCCGTCCCTCTGACCGCCCGGGAGGAGGAGGTCCTCCGCGCAGCAGCCCGAGGGCGGAGCAACGCCGAGATCGCCGAAGAACTCCATATTTCCCTGGGGGTACGGTGAAGTCCCACCTGTCGAGCCTCCCGACCAAGATCGACGCCCGCAACCGGGTCGAGCTGTCCGCCTACGCCTGGGAGAGCGGCCTCATGAGCTCGTAGCCGCTCGGGCGCTGCACCATCGCCCTGCGACCGACCTCAGGCACAGTCCCGGCCCCGTACTTTCGGTCAAGGCAAGACTGGCCATCGAACCGATGTGCGCACGACGCGATGCCGCGAGGGTTGAGCCCACGATCACGGCGAATCAGTGATCCGGAGGTGGCGCCACGCCTCCTATCTGCCCTGAGTGCTCCTCCATGTCCTGGCCGCCGTCGCGCTCGGGGCACTGCTGCGGTGCACCCCATCCCATGAAGTCCCCCGAAAGGACGACCATGAAACACCACCGAACCCGACTCGTCACTACCGTCTGCGGCCTCGCCGTACTCGTTGCCGGCGGGTTGCTGACTACCGGGTCCACATCGGCACAACCACCCACCACCTCACCATCCAACATCTCAGCAACGGGGGAGACCTCGCCCCCTTCGCTCACCTACGCAGCCCGAGGCACGCACGCGGTTGGCTATCGTGTTTTCACCACCACCGGTGCCCAGCGGCGATCCCTGACGCTGCGGGCGTGGTACCCGGCACGCCGACTTGATGACAAGCAGCCGGCGAAGATCACGTACACCGCGCCCAACAAGTTCGACGAGCAGATCACACCAGGCAAGAACATCACCTCGGTCGGCGCAGCGCTCAAGAACGGCCGACCCCAACGGACCGCTGAGCCATACCCGCTCGTGGTCTTCTCCCATGGCTACGGGCTGAGCCCGATCGTGTACAGCACGTTGGTGGAGCACTACGCATCACGGGGCTATGTCGTTCTCGGGTCGGAACACAACGAGACCTTCGACGGGTCGCTCACTGGATTCTGGAAGGCGCTGATCGACAGGCCTGTCGACATCGGGCGCACCATCGACCATGCGGAACGACTCACCAAGCCCGGAGCGCCTTTGGCCGGAATGATCGACCTGGACAACATCGCCGTCGTTGGTCACTCCTACGGCGGGTACACCGCACTCGCGGCTGGTGGTGCACGGTTCGACTTCGCGGCCTACAAGGCCCGCTGCGCGGCGCTGTCAGCAGATGATCCCCGCAACTTCTTCTGCGGTCCCGTGGTTCCCAAGGAATCAGACATGGCCACCCGAGCCGGACTTGACGAGGTCCCCTCCGGCCTGTGGCCGTCCATGGGCGACCCGCGAGTCAAGGCCGTGATCTCGATGGCCGGCGACGCATATCTCTTCGATCAGCGCGGCCTTGCAAAACTTGAGGTCCCCGTCATGGCCATGGGTGGAACGGTCGACGAAGGCACTCCCTACACGTGGGGCGCGAAACCCACCTACGACCACGCAGCGAGCAGGGACAAGACGCTCGTCACCTTTCCCGGCGCAGGCCACATGCTCTTCGTCGACCCGTGCAAGAAGCTCCCTTGGACCCAGGACTCCTTCTTCCGCGACGGGCTTTGCAAGGACGCCGTCTGGGACAAGCGACCCCTGGGCATCGTGGCGCACTACACCACTGCGTTCCTTCGCGACACACTCAACGCCGACCCCAAGGCTCGGGCCGCACTCGCCGGTGAACAGCCCAACCTCGACCACGTCAAGTACAAGACCACAATTCAACGTTGACGGTGGGACCGTCGGGGTCTGCCCAGACTTTGGTTGACACCTGACCTGTGAGGATTCGTCCACGCTGGGAGGTTGCCGATCATGGGTTCGCGACGACGTCGTGGCCACGGCCCTCTCGTCCTTGAACTGGCCGCGACCGGTGCCTGCTCCAGGGTGCCGGTCGCGGTGGCGTGCAGGGTCCTGGACCTGACGACGCAGAGCCACTCCGAGTGAGATCGACCTCAGGAACAGGCCCGGCGCCGTACTTTCGGTTGGATCAAGACTGGCCATCGAACCGATGTGCGCACGACCCGATGCCGCGAGGGTTGACCCCATGATCACTGTTGAGTCACTGACCCGGAGGTACGCCGGCTTCACCGCCGTCGACAACGTCTCCTTCACCGCCCAGCCCGGTCGCGTCACCGGCTTCCTCGGCCCCAACGGCGCCGGAAAATCCACCACC
>NZ_DATLWX010000017.1:0-3547 GCF_035576065.1 Nocardioides sp. | reverse complement strand
TGGCCGGACGCGCGAAGCCACGACGTCCCGGCGTAGTGGCGCAGACGATGCCCTGTCGCGTCGATCCCCAAAGATCGTAGGTAGACCGCCACCTCACGCGAGACATGCTGGCGGCTGCACTCCCACCACAGACTGTCCCGCTGCGGCAGCAGCTCCAGGGCGGCGATGATCGACTCGTGTGCAGGCATCGACGCCGTACCGCCGCCCTTGCACTCCCGTAGGAACAGCACCCCGCCCGCGCCGGTGACGGTCACGTCCTGGGGACGGAGCGCCGCGACCTCGATGCAGCGGAGCCCCTGCATTGCCATGAGCAACAGCCACGCCCGCATCTGCGGGGCGGCGGTGTCCACCGCCTTCCTCAAGTCGTCGGGGTCGATGGGCCTGGGTACGGCGCGTGGGATGCGTACGCTCGGGAGTCGGTCGGTGGGGTCGCTGCTGAGGTGGCCTTCCTCGACGGCCCAGCGGTACAGGCCGTGGAGGTGTCCGGCGTAGGCGCGTCGGGACTCCGGGGCCAGGTCGCGGGCCAGGAACGCTTCGACGTGCAGCCGGGTCGCGTCGGCCACCGTCGCCTGGTGGTCCGCGAGCGAGCGTTCGTAGGCGCGCAGGCAGAGCTCCCGCGCTGTGATGGTGGAGGGCCGGTAGCCGGCGAGGCGCAACCTGTTCATGTAGGCGGTGATGAGCATGGGGTGCCGCTCTTTCGGAGGGGACGCGGCGGGTCAGGGCGCGCATAACGCCGAAGACTGCCAGGAACAGGACGAACAGGACAAGTGTCATCGGATCAGGCAGCCGTCGCGAAGCTGACGTGGTGACTATCGGAAGACTTCCGACCGATAGTGCGGGTCCCGGGTGGCTGGGCTGGACTCACGAAGTCAGAGACGGCGCAGTCGAGCACGGCCGCGATCTTCTCCAGTTCGTCCACTGCGAACGGACGGGCACCGCTCAGGCACCGGGCCAGCGTCCGGTACGGAAGTCCTGACGCTGCCGCAAGGCGGACGGCAGAGATGCGGCCGTGTCGCCCCATCTGCCCGTTGACTTCCGCTGCGACTGAGCGGACGAACTCGGACGGTTCCCTGCCTGACAACTTAGTTGCACTCATGGGTAGATGATGCACCTAGACGACACGCCCCGCAAGACGATTGCCAAACCTTGTCGCATGTGGCAAGGTCTGCCACATGTCGAACCGAACCCCCCCCACCTGGCAACTGCTGGACATCGCTGCTGGTGGTCGAGGCCGCGAACTGCTCGCTCGCTGCCGTCGAGAGCAGATGACCTACGACCAGATCGCTGCCGTCGTCGCTGCTGACTACGGACTCACGGTCAGCCGCGAATGGGTCCGCCTCAACTGCGTACGGCTCGGCATCGGGTCCAAGGGCGTGGCCGCATGAAGGTCCACCCCGCCGCGGAACTGTTCCCGATGTTCGACACCGAGGCACTCCAGAGCCTCGCTGACGACATCGCACTCCACGGCCTCACCGAGCCCGTTTGGCTGTACGACGACCCGGAGATGGGTCGGGTGCTGCTCGACGGCCGGAACCGCTCGGTTGCGTGCGAGTTGGTCGGCATCGAGCCGGCGACGCGGATCTACACCGGCAGCGACCCGATCACCTTCTCCATCTCGCAGAACGTCCAGCGTCGGCACCTGACCGCAGGCCAGCGAGCTGCGGTGGCGAACGCGGCCCTGCCGCTGTACGAGGCGCAGGCGCAGGCGCTCATGCTGGCCGGGGTCGCCCCGAACCCTGGTGCAGATCTGCACCAGGGTGACGACGCCGAGCTGACAGTCATCCTGGACGCGGACCTCGTCCCCGAGCCGAAGCGCGCACCGCGTGCCGCCGACCGCGCCGGCAAGGCTGCTGGCGCTTCCGGCCGAGCTACCGCGCAGTACAAGCGGATCGCCGAGCAGGCACCTGACCTCGCCGAGCAGGTCAAAGCCGGGACGATGGCGCTCGACCGAGCGGAGCGGATCATCCGCGACCGCGACGCCGAGCAGCGCAGGGTCGAGCAGGCCAAGCGCGACGCGGAGGCCACAGAGTCGAAGCCGACCATCGACCTCCGGCACGGGGACTTCCGCGAAGTCCTCGCGGATCTCAGCGGCGTGCACGCGATTATCACCGACCCGCCGTACCCCGCCGACTTCCTGCCGCTCTTGGACGACCTAGCTGCCTGGGCCGACAAGGTACTCACCGAGGACGGCATTCTCGCGGTTCTCATCGGCCAGACGCACCTCCCTGAGGTCTACCGCCGGCTGGAAGGCCACAGGCCGTACCGCTGGACCGTCGCCTATATGACCGAGGGTCCCGCGTATGTCTCGCACCCCCGCCGGGTCAGTTCGTCATGGAAGCCGCTCCTGGTCTACGGCGGCGGACCCCGGTTCAGTGACGTCGTCCGATCCTCCGGTGACGACAAGCGGTACCACAAGTGGGGGCAGAACTTCGACGCCTTCCACAGCATCATCCAACGACTCACGACATCCGGGCAGACAGTCGTGGACCCGTTCATGGGTGCAGGTACGACGCTGCTCGCCGCGCACTCGCTCGGCAGGCACGCCATCGGCTCCGACACGGACGACGATGCCTTCCGCGCCGCATCGGAGCGGCTGCGATGAGCCACGGCGAGCGCACAGGCAAGCGGAGCCTCGTCTACAGCGGCTGGCACCGTCCGAGTTCCATCAAGCGGTACATCAACATCACTGCCGCTGCGAAGTTGTCCATGATCGACGTGGACGCCTGCGAGTACTGCTGCTTCTGCAGCACTCCGGTAGCGCTCATCGAGACGCAGGAGTCGCTGGCGCCACCGAAGTCAGCGAGGGTTCTCACCGTCCTTGCTCGCATGGCCGGTATCCCGGCCTACTCAGTGTCCGTTGCAGTCGAGGACGAGGACGTCGTCGGCTTCCGTCTTCAGCAGCTCGGAGTGCTAGGGGCGCCAGTCACTGATCTAGCTCCCGCCGAGTACGCGAGGTGGCTGGTACGACTCCGTGACGGCCACCGATGCACGCAGGACGTGGCCGCATGACCGCCGACCTCCTGGCCGGCCGCTGCGTCTACCTCCCCGGTCCGTCCGTTGCCGACCCGCCTGCCCTACGCCGACCCGGTGCGGATGGCGGACCTGCAGACGAGCGCCGCTGACTGCCGCGACGCGATCCGGGCCGCGCAGCAGGAGTGGCCGACCGCCCTGCACGGACACCGCACCTAGAACACCTAGCGCCCGCCTCGAACCACCGAGACGGGCGCGACAGGAGCACCCCCAACCTACCCGACAGGAGCACCGCGCATGACCGCCACCTACATCGAAACCACCGTCACCCTCGGGGACGACCGACCCGAGGTGTGGGCGATCACCGGCAAGTCCCCGGTGATCGCCGTCGGCGACGTCCGTATCGTCGTGCACACCAGCGGACAGGCGTACGCACTGATCGGCGCGCTCGAGCAGGCGGCTTCCTTCCTCGAGGACGCCGAGCTGGCCGCGAAGGCGTCGGCGTGACCGCCCCGAAGCACACCGCGAGCGAGCGGGAGCAGGACGCCGCCGAACGTCGCCGCGTCTTCCTCGCTAG
>NZ_DATLWX010000016.1:0-47280 GCF_035576065.1 Nocardioides sp. | reverse complement strand
CGGCGACCGCCGCTACCTCTCAGAAGAGTCCATGGCGATGCTCAACGAGACCGTGGATACTGGTGATCACGCCGCCATCGAGAGCGGCGAGTAGGGCACCGAGGACCACCTCAAAGCCCACCACCCTGCGGGGCTCTGTCCTCCGCCATCAGCGTGCGCCCACCAGAAGGAGCGCAGCTCCAGCGATCACGAGAACGGCCAGGACGAACAGCAGAAGGACAGACTCACCCCTGCTGTGCGCGGCAGGGTCGCCGCGGTAGGACCGCATCCAGCGGACCCCAGAGAGTGCGTATCCGATCCCACCAGCGATCGCGCACAGGCCCACGAGCCACCAGCGCGCCTCGAAGGCAGCCCAGATCGCTGCGCCCATACCCAAGAAGTGCACCGTCGATGCCGCCACGTAGTGACGTGAGTCAACGTCACCCTCGCCAAGTGCCGTACACGACCGATGCGCTGTGGGACCGTGTGTCTGTGATCTCCGAGCGTGAGCGTCTGGCCGAACTGGCGGGGTACAACGTCCTCGACACGTCGTCCGAGATCGTCTTCGACAAGATCGTGCGCGCTGCTGCAGAGGGGACGGGTTGCCCCACGGCGCTCATCAGTCTCCTCGACGAGGACCGTCAATGGTTCAAGGCCCGGTGCGGTCTCGACGTGGGCGAGACGCCGCGCGACCAGGCGTTCTGCGAGCACGCCCTGGGTGCAGACGCCCCCTTGATCGTCGCCGACGCGACCGCGGATCGTCGTTTCCGGGACAACCCACTCGTGACTGGCGCGCCGGGGATCCGCTTCTATGCCGGCTTCCCGCTGCGGACTCCTACAGGCGCGGTCCTGGGGACGCTGTGCGTCATCGGCTACGAGCCGCGACCGGAGGGCCTGACCGGCGTGCAGAGCCACCTTTTGGAGGTCCTCGCCGAGCAGGTGATGGCTCAGTTGAATCTGCGGCGGGCGCTGGCCGAGCAGGCTGACACGGTGGCCGAGCTGGGGACAGCCCTGTCTTCCTTCCGGGCGTTGGCTGACGACGCCACGGACGTCGTCAGCCGGCACGCTCTCGATGGCACCACGTTGTACGTATCGCCTTCTGTCCGGGACGTTCTTGGCTACGACCCCGACCTGGAAGTTCGTGATGCCGCACCAGAGCGGGTCCACCCCAAGGACAGCATTGCGATGACCGAAGCGCTCGGCGTGGTGCTCGGGGGCGCAGCTGCGACTGCGAGCGTTCGTTCCCGGCACGCCGACGGCTCGTGGCGCCACCTGGAGATCCGACTGTCGCCGATGTTCGACGACAAGGGCGCCATCGTGCAGATTCACTCGGTCGCACGCGACGTCACCGAGCGCCACTTGGCGTCCGAACGGTTGGCCGAGTTGGCGGCCGAGGTGAGCACTGCCCACCACGAGGCGGTGCAGCGAGGCGCGCTGACCGACGCCGTGCTCAACACTGTCGACGTCGGGATCGTGGCATGCGATGGCGACGGGCACCTGACGACGTTCAACCGCGCGACGCGGGAGTTCCACGGGATGCCGCACGATCCCGGCCTGGATCCGGCTGATTGGGCCGATCGCTACGCGCTGTTCGCGGAGGACGGCCACACCCCACTCAGCCTCGACGAGGTGCCCTTGTTCCGCGCTCTCTCCGAGGGCGTCGTCAGCGGCGCCGTGATGGTCATTGCTCCGGACGGCCTCCCGGCGCGGACCGTGCGCTGTGAAGGACGTGCTCTGCGCGACCCCACAGGGAAGGTGCAGGGGGCGGTGGTGGCGATGAGCGACATCACTCAGTCCCGTGCCGCGGAGCGTGCGCTGGCTGAGCAGGCCGAATACACCCGAGTCCTGTTCGCCACGGTCTCCCATGACTTGAAGACACCCATCGCCGCGATCAAGGGATTCGCTGAGATGGTGTCGGACCCAGAGACTGACACTGACACCCGGATCCAGTTCGCCCACCGGATCCAGGCGCGGGCCGACCACGTCAGCAAGCTGGTCGATGAACTGGCCGACCACGTCAACCTGCGCGCCGGGTCGGTCGCCATCACCTTGGAACCGCTGTCCCTGTCTGCACTGGCCCGAGCTTGCATCCTTGGCCTGGGACCGCTGCTGGAGGGACATCGGGTCCACATCGCGGACACCGATGCGGACACCGTGGCAATGGTCGATCGGGGAGCCATGGATCGCGTCCTGACCAACCTCGTTGGCAACGCAGCCAGGTACTCCCCTGTTGGCTCAGCGCTCACCATCAGCTTCGAGCAGACCAGCACTCTGGTCCGGATCAGCGTGAGCGACGAGGGCCGAGGCATCGACCCAGAGGACGTCGACATCATCTTCGACGAGTTCGCTCGCGGCCGGCTGGCTCAGGACGACGGCGGTTCGGGGCTTGGGTTGGCCAGCGCTCGGCGCCTGGTCGACCTGCAAGGGGGAGACATTCGGATCGACAGCGAGGTCGGGCGGGGGACGACTGTGACGGTCGAACTGCCCAGGGCCCACGCGCCCGCATCCTCATAGACCCTCAGCCGGGACCAGCGCTTCCTTCAGCTGAGTTCCTCGGCCAGCATGACGATCATTCCCTTCCGGACGCGCACCGCAAACGCGATACGTCGCATCCCAAGCGTGTTTGCAGGAGCGTCGCCGCTGCCGGGGTGGGCATCTGTCCGGTCGAGCTTCATCGGCTCCAAGCGACCGTGGCCGTCGGCGGTCTGGAGAATCGCGATCCGGGTTCGGACGGAGTCAAGGCCGACCACCCGGTCAACCCAGTCGCCCTCCACGGTGTCCTCGATCAGGACGATGAGCCCGAAAGTCACCCGCCGGAGAATTTCGGACTTCAGGTCAACCTCCGCCGCCGCTCGCGCGTCAGTAGTGGTGGAGCGGCACGGGGGTCTGCTCTCAGAAACCGCCCACGGCCCATGGCCGTGGGCGGTTCTGGCAATTGTGACGTGAATTCTTGGAACTGCCAGACACCGACGACCTTGCGGCGTACGATCAGACTCAGAACCGCCTACGGACCCGAGACCGTGGGCGGTTCTCTACGTGCTGGTGACGGCGACCTGCTCAGCGCTACGTCTGTGTCCGCCGTGTCGGGCATCACGCTCGGCACCCACAGCCGCGGACTACAGTGGACGCTGGGCTGAACGGCCCGGAATACGGCTCTTGTGCAGGAAAGCAGGCGTGAGGTGACCCAGCCCAAGCAGGTCAAGCAGCTTGACCGCGTGATCATCCGGTTCGCCGGTGACTCCGGCGACGGCATGCAGCTGACCGGTGACCGGTTCACCCAGGAATCCGCTGTCTTCGGCAACGACCTGGTGACGCTGCCCAACTTCCCGGCAGAGATCCGGGCGCCCCAGGGCACGCTGCCGGGCGTCTCGTCCTTCCAGGTCCACTTCGCCGACCACGACATCCTCACCGCGGGCGACGCCCCCGACGTCCTCGTCGCGATGAACCCCGCAGCTCTGCGTGCCAACCTCGGCGACCTGCCCAAGGGCGCCAGCATCATCGTGGACACCCACGACTTCACCGCCCGCAACCTCAGCAAGGCCGGCTACACCAGCAACCCGCTCGACGGCGACGACCTCGCCGCCTTCGCCGTACACCCCGTCGATCTGACCGGGATGACGGTGGCGGCGGTCAAGGAGTTCGGGCTCTCGCGCAAGGACGCTGCACGGGCCAAGAACATGTTCGCCCTCGGGCTGCTGTCGTGGATGTACGGCCGCCCCATCGAGTCGACGATCACGTTCTTGACCAAGCGGTTCGCCAAGGTCCCCGACATCCGCGACGCCAACATCACCGCCTTCAAGGCGGGCTGGAACTTCGGCGAGACCACCGAGACGTTCATCGTCCGCTACGAGGTCAAGCCCGCGCCCATGGCGGCCGGCACCTACCGCAACATCACCGGCAACCTCGCCCTGTCCTACGGCCTGATCGCCGGCGGCGTGCAGTCCGGCCTGCCGCTGTTCCTCGGTTCCTACCCGATCACCCCGGCCTCCGACATCCTCCACGAGCTGTCGAAGCACAAGTCCTTCGGTGTCACCACCTTCCAGGCCGAGGACGAGATCTCCGGGGTGGGCGCCGCGATCGGCGCCTCCTTCGCCGGCAGCCTCGGTGTCACCACCACCTCAGGTCCCGGTGTCGCGCTCAAGTCGGAGGCCATCGGCCTGGCGGTCATGACCGAGCTGCCCCTGATCGTGATCGACGTCCAGCGCGGTGGGCCCTCGACCGGCCTGCCGACCAAGACCGAGCAGGCCGACCTCCTGCAGGCGATGTTCGGCCGCAACGGCGAGGCACCGCTGCCGATCATCGCCCCCCAGTCACCGGGCGACTGCTTCGACGCAGCCCTCGAGGCGGCACGCATCGCGATCACCTACCGCACCCCGGTGATGCTGCTCTCCGACGGCTACCTCGCCAACGGCTCCGAGCCGTGGCGCGTCCCGGAGGTCTCCGAGCTGCCCACGATCGACCCGGACTTCGCCACCCGCAAGAACCACACGGTCCACAACGAAGATGAGACTGAGACTTCTGAGTTCTGGCCCTACGACCGCGACGCCGAGACGCTGGCCCGCCCCTGGGCCGTCCCCGGCACCCCCGGCCTCGAGCACCGCATCGGCGGGCTCGAGAAGGGCGACGGACACGGCAACATCTCCTACGACCCCGACAACCACGACTTCATGGTCCGCACCCGCCAGGCGAAGGTCGACCGCATCGCCGACTCCCTGCCGCCGCTGCAGGTCGACGACCCCGCTGGCCCCGACGGGCGCGGAGCCAAGGTCCTCGTCCTGGGTTGGGGCTCCACCTACGGCCCGATCGGTGCGGGCGTACGCCGCGTGCGCAAGGCCGGCTACCAGGTCGCGCAGGTCCACCTGCGTCACCTCAACCCGTTCCCCCACGACCTCGGCGAGATCCTGGCGCGCTACGACAAGGTCCTCGTCCCCGAGATGAACCTCGGCCAGCTCTCGCTGCTCCTCCGCGGCAAGTACCTCGTCGACGTCATCGGCTACAACGAGGTCCGCGGACTTCCCCTGAAGGCCGCCGTCCTGGCCGACGTCATCGGTGGCCTGGTCGCCGACGCCGAAGGCATCGAGGTCGACCTGACCCCCGCCACTCCCGTCAAGGAGGAGATCTCGTGACCACCGAGCTCGGCCTGCCCGCTCTTCGCTCGGGGACCGAAGGCGTCCCCCCGGTCGCCGACGGCGACCAGCCGCAGACCGGCAAGGACTTCACCTCCGACCAGGAGGTGCGCTGGTGCCCCGGCTGCGGCGACTACGCCGTGCTGAAGGCCGTCCAGTCCTTCCTGCCCGACCTGGGACTTCGGCGCGAGAACATCGTCTTCGTCTCCGGCATCGGCTGCTCCTCCCGCTTCCCCTACTACCTCGACACCTACGGCATGCACTCGATCCACGGCCGAGCCCCGACCATCGCCACCGGGATCGCCACGGCCCGCGAGGACCTCTCGGTCTGGGTCGTCACCGGCGACGGCGACGCGCTGTCCATCGGCGGCAACCACCTGATCCACGCGCTGCGACGCAACGTCAACATGACGATCCTGCTCTTCAACAACCGCATCTACGGGCTCACCAAGGGGCAGTACTCCCCCACCTCCGAGACGGGCAAGGTCACCAAGTCGACGCCGATGGGGTCGCTGGACCACCCCTTCAACCCCGTGTCCCTGGCGCTCGGCGCCGAGGCGACCTTTGTGGCGCGCACCATCGACTCCGATCGCAAGCACCTCACCCAGGTGCTCGCCGCTGCCGCGGCCCACCGCGGCACGTCGCTGGTGGAGATCTACCAGAACTGCCCGATCTTCAACGACGGCGCCTTCGACGCGATCAAGAACCCCGACACCAAGGCCGACGCGATCATCCCCCTGGTCCACGGCCAGCAGGTCCGCTTCGGCAGTCTCGACTCCCAAGGCCGCGGCACCAGGGCCCTGGTCCGCGACCGCGTCACGGGCACCATCAGGACCGTCGAGGCGCGCGAGGTGGAGGAGGACGACATCCTGGTCCACGACGCACACCACCCCGACCCGTCGACCGCCTTCGCCATCAGCAGGCTCACCGACTCGGGCTATCTCAACCAGTCACCGATCGGCATCTTCCGGCAGGTCGAACGCGACACCTACGACGACCAGGCTCGCGCCCAGATCGTCACCGCCCAGGGCGGGTCCGACGACTCCCCCAGCGACCGTCTCGGTGCGCTCATCGGTGGCGGCGACACCTGGACGGTCGTCTGAGGTCGTCGTTCGTCACTCGAAGAAGAGGTTCCAGACCTCGCCCTTGGTGGTGCCGAAGCCGTTCGAAGCCTTGATCTTGACGCGCCACTTCCAGCGACCCTCGCGCGGGGCGAAGATCTTGGTCTTGTACTTGCCGACCTCGTCGGTCTTGATCTTCTTGACCGTCTTCCACGAGCAGCCCTTGGCACAGGCCTTCTTCTGAAGCTGCACCGTCTTCTCGGCGTACGGCAGGTAGGTCACGCCGTCGACCTGCAGCTCGGTGACGGTGCCCTTGAGCCTGAAGGTGTTGAAGTTGATCTGGTGCTCGCTGGGCGGCTGCTCGGTGAGCGTGCGCTTCGGCAAGGCCTGGTCGGCCTGTGCCGGGGCGGCAGCGATGACGCCGCTGGCCAGGAGTGCGGCCAGCAGGCCGGCGACGACGTTGCGGATGATGAACATGGGTCCCCCTCGAGACGTAGATCGATACGCCCGAAGCCTAGGTCATCGCCTGACTAGAATCCCCTTTGTGCCAGATCTCCGCCGTGGACTGCTCTTCGGCACGGCGGCCTACGCGATGTGGGGCCTGTTCCCGCTCTACTGGCCACTGCTCGAGCCGGCCGACGCCGTGGAGATCCTCGCTCACCGGATCGTCTGGTCGGCGCTGACCATGGCGATCCTGGTCGTTGTCGTGCGGCGTACGCACCAGCTGCTGGCCGTGCTGCGCGACCGCCGGTCGATGACGCTGCTGACCGTCGCGGCCGTGGTGATCTCGCTCAACTGGGGCGCCTACATCTGGGGCGTCAACAACGAGCGGGTGGTGGAGACGTCGCTCGGCTACTTCATCAACCCGCTGGTGACCGTCCTGATGGGCGTCTTCGTCCTCGGTGAGCAGCTCCGGCGGCTCCAGTGGGTCGCGCTGGCGATCGCCGCCGGCGCCGTGGTCGTGCTCACCATCGACTACGGACGCCCACCGTGGTTGGCGCTCGTGCTCGCCGTCAGCTTCGGCACCTACGGGCTGACCAAGAAGCAGGCGGGCGTCGGAGCGGTGGAGAGCCTGACCGTCGAGACCCTGGTGCTGGCGCCCCTGGCCGCGGCCTACGTCATCTGGCTGACGGCCACGGGTGCTGCGAGCTTCGGCACCAACGGAGTGGGCCACGCCCTGCTCATCACGACGGCCGGCATCGTGACGGCCATCCCGCTGATCTGCTTCGGAGCAGCTGCCAACCGGGTCCCGCTCGTCGCCCTGGGGCTGTTGCAATATCTCGCGCCTGTGATCCAGTTCGCGCTGGGAGTCCTGCTGTTCCGGGAGGACATGCCGATGGGACGTTGGATCGGCTTCGGCCTGGTGTGGATCGCGCTGGTCATCTTCACCGTGGAGACGATCAACCACCGGCACCAGCAGCTCCGGCTCGTGGCTGAGGCCAGCGCCTGCTGAATCGAAGGATCCTCAGGTCGACCGGGTGGCGACGAGGTCGGCGAACGCCTCGAGGGCGGTGCGGACCGAACCGGGCTCCAGGACGCTGAGCAACGCCTTCGCCGTCTCGGTCTGGGCCAGGACATAGCTGCGGGCCTGATCCATCGCGGGGTGCTTGCGCAGGAGGTCGAGCGCCTCGGCGTGGAGGTCGTCGTCGGTGAGGTCAGCGGCGAGGAGCTCGAGCAGCCGCGCGTCGGCGGGGTCGGTCGACCCGAGCGCCATCAGGACCGGGAGGGTCGGGACACCCTCGCGGAGATCGGTGCCCGGGGTCTTGCCGGACTCGTCGGACTCCGAGGCGATGTCGAGGATGTCGTCGGAGAGCTGGAAGGCCGAGCCGACGATGTCGCCGTACGCCGTCAGCGCCTCCTGCACCTCCGTCGATGCGCCGCCGAACATCGCGCCGTAGCGGGCCGAGGTGGAGATCAACGACCCGGTCTTGCCGGCCACGACCTCGAGGTAGTGCGCCAGCGGGTCCTCGTCGGGGGCCGGCTTGACCGTCTCCAGGATCTGGCCCTCGACCAGGCGGCAGAAGGTCTGCGCCTGGATGCGGACCGCCTCCGGTCCGAGGTCGGCGGTCAGCTCGGAGGAACGGCCGAAGAGGAAGTCGCCGGTCAGGATCGCGACGTGGTTGTCCCAGCGAGCGTTGGCGGTGTCGGCACCGCGGCGCAGGGCGGCCTCGTCCATCACGTCGTCGTGGTAGAGCGACGCGACGTGGGTCAGCTCGACGACGCAGGCAGCGACCAGCACCTCGTCGGCTGCGGGAGTCGGACCGGTCTCGGCGGCGAGCAGGACCAGCAACGGACGGAAGCGCTTGCCACCCGACGCCATCAGGTGCGAGGCAGCACGCGACACGAACTCGGTGCGGCCCTGGCAGTGGCCCGCCAGCATCACCTCGACGGTGCGCAGGCGTTCGGCGAGACGCTGTGCCAGCTCCTCGTCATCGACGGGGAGCGCCAGCGACGGGGCGGACGAGGTGGTCACCTGAGGAATTGTCCCGCAAGACCAGCAAGGTCGAGAAGCGGCCCCGGCAGGATGCCCAACATCAGCGTGACGGCTGCGCCCAGCGCGATGGTCGTCGCCGTCAGCACTGACGGGTAGACGACAGTGGGGCCGTCGCCGATCGGCTCGTCGAAGTACATCGCCTTGATCACCCGGATGTAGAGGAAGGCGGCGATGATGCTGGCGATGATCGCCACCACGACGACCGGCCAGGCGCCGGCGGCGAGCGCGACGGAGAAGACGGCGAGCTTGCCGACGAAGCCGGAGGTGAGCGGGATCCCGGCCATCGCCAGCAGGAAGAACGCGAAGACACCGGCGACCACCGGCGACTCCTTGCCGAGGCCGGCCCACCGGTCGAGGGCGGTCACCTCGCCGCCGGAGTCGCGGACGAGACCCACGATCGCGAAGGCGCCGAGGGTGGCGAAGCCGTACGTCGCGAGGTAGAACAGCACCGCCTGGAGGGCGGTGACCTCGCCGGGTGCCAGGTCGGTGGTGGCCTGGATGCCCAGCACGCCGGTCAGGATGAAGCCGGTGTGGGCGACCGAGGAGTAGGCCAGGAGGCGCTTCACGTCGGTCTGGGTGATCGCCAGGATCGCCCCGACGAGCATCGTGAGGATCGCGATCACCCACATCATCGGCTGCCACGACCAGCGGTCGGAACCGAAGGCGACGTAGAACAGCCGCAGGATCGCACCGAAGGCGGCGACCTTGGTGGCGGCGGCCATGAACGCGGTGACCGGTGTGGGGGCGCCCTGGTAGACGTCCGGGGTCCAGGCGTGGAACGGCGCGGCGCCGACCTTGAAGAAGAGTCCGACCGACATCAGCCCGATGCCGACGAGCAGCAGGGCCGAGTTGCCGGCGTCGTTGCGGACGGCTTCGTTGATGTCGGCGAAGTTCATCGAGCCGGCGTAGCCGTAGACCAGCGCGACGCCGTACAGGAAGAAGCCGGACGAGAAGGCGCCGAGCAGGAAGTACTTGAGCGCAGCCTCCTGGCTCAGCAGTCGCCGACGGCGTGCCAGCCCGCAGAGCAGGTAGAGCGGCAGAGACAGCACCTCGAGGCCGACGAACATCGTCAGCAGGTCGTTGGCGGAGGGGAAGATCAGCATGCCGAAGACGGCGAACATCAGCAGCGGGTAGACCTCGGTGTGGTCGAGCCCGCTGGTCGACGCCTCCCGCTCGGCCTCGGTCCCGGGCAGTGCCGCGGCTTGGCCGGCGAAGGCGGAGACTCCCCCACCCAGGTGCCGCTCCGCGAAGAGCAGGACGCCGGCCAGGGACAGCACGAGGATGAGGCCCCACAGGAACAGCGTCGGCCCATCGACTGCAATCGTGCCGCCCACCGACAGGATCCCGCGAGCGGCTCCGTCGGCGTAGACCTCGGCGTCGCGGGCGATCAGCACGACCGCGACCAGGGCCGCGGAGAGGCCGACCAGTGCCAGGACGACCTGCGCGAGGTAGCGCATGCGGCGCGGGGCGAACGCCTCGATCACAACTCCGAGGCAGGCGACCCCGGAGACGATGAACAGGGGCAGGAGCTCGAAGTAGTCGAGGACTGGCTTCACGAACTCATTCATGGGTGTCTCCCTGCGAGCTGTGCGAGCCGCTGACGGCAGGCTCCGCGTCCGTGACGCCGATGTCGCTCATGAGGTCGGCGACGTGTGGATTGATGACGTCGAGCAGCGGCATCGGGAAGAAGCCGAAGAGCACCAGCGCGAGCAACAGCGGCGCGAGGGTCCCGACCTCCCGAGCGTCGAGGTCGCGCATGGTCGTCGTGGGGACGGCGGGGTGGGAGCCCGAACCGCCGGCACCCGCGCCGACGGCCACGGGCTGCACGACGGGCTGAGCGTCCGCGTGGACGTCGACGAGGTCGACGGCACCGGGCCCGGTCATCGCTCGCTGATACATCCACAGCGCGTAGATCGCCGCCAGCACGATGGCCGTCACCGCGATCGCGCCGGCCCACCACGCGTAGTCGAAGGCCGCGATGATGACGAGCATCTCCGAGACGAACGGCGAGAGCCCGGGCAGGCCGGCCGC
This sequence comes from Nocardioides sp., assembly GCF_035576065.1. Classification (GTDB taxonomy): domain Bacteria; phylum Actinomycetota; class Actinomycetes; order Propionibacteriales; family Nocardioidaceae; genus Nocardioides. The sequence continues at coordinate 36,589 of NZ_DATLWX010000016.1, read as the reverse complement.
GGCGAGGGCGGAGATCAGGAGTGTTCCGGCCAGCACGGGAGCGACCTTCTCCATGCCACCGCCCATCAGTCGGATCGAGGCGGTGCCGCGTCGACGGACGAGATAGCCCGCCGCCAGGAAGAGCGCCGCGGTGCCGATGCCGTGGTTGACCATGTAGAGGATCGAGCCGGAGATGCCCTGGCTGGAGAAGACGAAGATCCCCAGCACGATGAACCCGAAGTGGGACAGCGAGGTCAGGCCGATCAGGCGCAGGACGTCGTCCTGGCCGATGGCCACCAGGGCGCCGTACACGATCGAGATGAGGGCCAGGACGACGACGAGCGGCGTGGCCCACTGCGAGGCGTCCGGCAGCAGCCCGAGGCAGAAGCGGAGCATGCCGAAGGTGCCAATCTTGTCGAGCACGCAGACCAGCAGGACCGAGGTCCCGGTGGTGGCCTTCTCCGTGGTGTCGGCCAGCCAGGTGTGCACCGGGAACATCGGGGCCTTGATCGCGAAGGCGATGAAGAAGCCGACGAACAGCCAGCGCTGGGTGATCGGGTCGATGTCGAGGGCGGCGAGGTCGGACAGCAGGAACGACGGGTTGCCGCTGTTGGCGGACACGACGTAGAGCCCGATCACCGAGCCGAGCATGATCAGCCCGCCCGCGAGCTGGTAGATGAGGAACTTCGTCGCTGCCCGGCCGCGACCGCTGCGGCCGAAGCCACCGATGAGGAAGTAGGCCGGGATGAGGGTGGCCTCGAAGACGACGTAGAACAAGAAGACGTCCGTGGCCGTGAAGACGGCCAACGACATCGCCTCGAGCGCGAGCACCCAGGCCACGAAGGTCCGGCTCCCGCTGTTGCCGGCCTCGTCGGCCTCGTGCCACGAGGCGACCAGCACGACCGGGACCAGCACAGCGGTGAGCAGCACCATCAGCAGGCCGAGACCGTCGACACCGAGCGCGTAGTGGACGCCGAGAGCCTCGATCCAGGCGTGGGTCTCGGTGAGCTGCATCCCGCCGTCGAGGGAGTAGGACGTGAGCGCGGCAAGCGCACCCCAGGCCAGCGTGAGCCCGGCGAAGACGAGCCCGGCCAGCCGCGCCAGGTGCGCGGGCAGGAAGGCCGTCACGACCGCCCCCACCAGGGGGATCGCGATCAGGATCGAGAGAACGGGCAAGTCGTTCATACGAGGTTCACCGCCAGCAGGGCAAGGACGACGAGCAGGGCGCCGCCGAGCAGGGACAGGGCATAGGAGCGGACGAACCCGTTCTGGACGCGGCGCAGCACGCTCGACATGGCTCCGACGCCGGCGGACCCGCCCTCGACCACCCCATCGACGCCGTAGCGGTCGAAGGAGGCCAGGCCCGTGGTCAGCGACCGGCCGGGCGCGACCACCAGGGAGTCGTTGATGGCGTCGCCATACAGGTCGGCGCGCGCAGCGCGGGTCGCGAACGACACGTCCTGCGGGGCGTCGCGCGCGATCTCCTTGCGCCCGACGAGGAACCACGCGGCTGCGACGCCCAGGGCGACGACTGCCACGACGATCATGGTGATGACGATCGCGGGCAGCGGCGGCTCGTGGTGCTCCGCGACCCCGGTGACCGGGGCGAGGAAGTCGACGATGAAGTCACCCAGCAGCATCACCCCGCCGAGGACGGACAGGGCGGCCAGCACGATCAGGGGCACGGTCATCACGCGGGGCGACTCGTGCGGGTGCGCTTCCTTCGCCCAGCGCTTCTCGCCGAAGAACGTCATCAGCATGAGTCGCGTCATGTAGAAGCCGGTGATCCCGGCGCCGAGCAGGGCGCAGAGCCCGACGACGAGGTTGTCCGCCAGCGCCGTCTCGATGATCTTGTCCTTGGAGAAGAAGCCCGAGAAGCCCGGGAACCCGATGATCGCGAGGTAGCCCATCGCGAAGGTCAGGAACGTGATGGGCATGTAGCTGCGCAGACCGCCGTAGTGGCGCATGTCCACGTCGTCGTTCATGCCGTGCATGACCGAGCCGGCCCCCAGGAACATGTTGGCCTTGAAGAATCCGTGGGTCAGGAGGTGGAAGATCGCGAACGGGTAGCCGGCGACACCCAGCCCGGCGGCGAGCATCATGTAGCCGATCTGGCTCATGGTCGAGCCAGCAAGCGCCTTCTTGATGTCGTCCTTGGCGCAGCCGAGGATCGCTCCCCACAGCAGCGTGACCGTGGCGACGACGACCACGACGGTCTGCGCGACGGGGGTGAGCTCGTAGATGAAGTTGGAGCGGACCACGAGGTAGACACCCGCGGTGACCATGGTGGCCGCGTGGATCAGGGCCGAGACGGGGGTCGGGCCCTCCATCGCGTCGAGCAGCCAGGCCTGGAGCGGCACCTGCGCGGATTTGCCGCAGGCACCCAGCAGGAGCAGCAGACCGAGGGCGTTGAGCGTGGTCTGCGAGGCACCGGAGGCCTGCTCGCTGATCTCGGCGAAGTCGACCGTGCCGAACGTCGTGAACATCAACGCGATCGCGAGCGAGAGACCGATGTCTCCGACACGGTTGATGACGAAGGCCTTCTTCGCGGCGGCGGCGGCCGAGTGCTTGTGCTGCCAGAAGCCGATGAGGAGGTACGACGCCAGGCCGACGCCCTCCCAGCCGAGGAAGACGACGAGGTAGTTGGCGCCCAGGACGAGCACCAGCATCGCGGCGATGAACAGGTTGAGGTAGCCGAAGAAACGGCGACGACGGGGGTCGTGCTCCATGTAGCCGATGGAGTAGACGTGGATCAACGAGCCCACACCCGTGATCAGCAGCAGGAACAGCGCCGAGAGCGGGTCGTAGAGCAGGTCCATGCCGACGTTGAGCTCGCCGACCTCGAACCAGGTGAAGAGGTGCTGGCCGATCTGGCGCTCGTCGTCTGCTCGTCCGAGCAGGGAGACGAAGAGCAACAGGCTCACCAGGAACGAGCCGACCACCGTGCCGGTGCCGATCCAGTGGCCCACTCGGTCGAGGGCACCCTTGGCCAGCGCCCCGCCGACCAGGAGCACAACGGCACCGACGAGGGGCAGGGCGATGATCAGCCACAACCAGGTGAAGGCACCTTCGGCCGCGATGGGGTGCACCACCGGGACCTGGCCGGCACCCTCCGCAGAGGCACGCATGATTACGTCAACAGTCACGTCAGATCCCTCAGTACTTCAGCAGACTGGCGTCGTCGACCGAGGCCGAACGTCGGGTGCGGAAGATGGTCATGATGATCGCGAGGCCGATGACGACCTCGGCGGCGGCCACCACCATCACGAAGAACGCGGCGATCTGGCCGTCGAGGTTGCCGTGCTGCTTGGCGAAGGCGACGAGGGCGAGGTTGCCGGCGTTGAGCATGAGCTCGATGCACATGAAGACGACGATCGCGTTGCGTCGCGTCAGGACACCGATGCAGCCGATCGTGAACAGGATGGCTGACAGGACGACGTACTGCGTCACTTGACGTCCTCCTCGGTGTTGGCCGCGCCACCGGACTTGCCGGAGGTCCCGGGCCGGACATCTCCGTCGATGCCGGACTGGCGCTGGAGCTCCTCGATGTCATCGGCCATGGCAGGCGCCGAGCGCATCACGCCCCGAGCAGCCAGCACCCGGGAGACGGAGCCCTCGGAGGCACTGCCGTCGGGCAGCAGCGCCGGGGTGTCGACCGCGTTGTGGCGGGCGTAGACACCGGGCGCGGCCAGCGGACCGGGGTGCTTGCCGGACTCGGCGTAGTCGCGCATCCGCCTCGCGGCCATCGCGGCCTGGCCCTCCTTGGGAGTGAGGCGCTCGCGGTGGGCGAGCACCATCGCGCCCACAGCGGCCGTGATCAGCAGCGCGCTGGTGGCCTCGAAGGCGAAGACGTAGCGGGAGAACAGGATGTTGGCGAGCTGCTCGATGTTGCCGCCCTCGTTGGCCTCTTCGAGACCGACCGCGGTGCCCAGCGAGACCTGGGCGAAGGCGATGACGAGCACGGCGCCGAAGACCAGGCCCAGGACGATCGCCATGAGCCGTTGGCCCTTGATCGTCTCGACGACCGAGTCGGAGGCATCGACACCGACGAGCATGAGCACGAAGAGGAACAGCATCAAGATGGCGCCGGTGTAGACGATGATCTGTACGGCGAAGAGGAACGGCGCCTCGAGCACTGCGTAGAGCACCGCGAGGCTGATCATCACGACCGCCAGCAGCAGGGCTGCGTGCACGGCCTTGCGCACGAACAAGATGCCGAGGGCGGCGACCACCATGATCGGGGCCAGGATCCAGAAAGCCATCAGGACCTACCTTGCGGCGGCATCGGCTCCGTGCCGACCGGCGGGGCAGCGAAGTCGCCGCGGTAGTAGTCGGTGTCGTCCTTGCCGAGCAGCATCGCGTGCGGCGGCTGCTCCATGCCGGGCAGCAGCGGAGCCAGCAGGTCGGACTTCTCGTAGATGAGGTCGGCCCGGGTGGTGTCTGCGAGCTCGTACTCATTCGTCATCGTCAGCGCGCGCGTCGGGCAGGCCTCGATGCAGAGCCCGCACAGGATGCACCGTAGGTAGTTGATCTGGTAGACGCGGCCGTAACGCTCACCGGGTGAAAAACGACCGGACCCGTCCCCTGTGTCGTCAGAGTTGGAGGCGCCCTCGACGTAGATCGCGTCCGCCGGGCAGGCCCAGGCGCACAGCTCGCAGCCGATGCACTTCTCCAGGCCGTCGGGCCACCGGTTGAGCTGGTGCCGGCCGTGGAAGCGCGGCGCGGTGGGCAGCTTCTCGAAGGGATACTGCTCCGTCACGACCTTCCTGAACATCGTGCGGAACGTGACCCCGAACCCGGCGACCGGGTCCCAGAACTGCTCCTTGAGGGTCTTCGGCTCAGCCATCACTTCTCCTCATGCGTGTCGGTCGCGCTCTCGGAGGCGCTTCCCGCCACGGTCCTGCTTCGATCGGCAAACGTCAGCGGCTGGGCGGCGCCGCGGACCGCTCCCCCAGCCGGCATCGGCGGGGTGGGGAAGCCGCCGGCAAAGGCGTCGACGTTGTCGGGCTCCTGCTCGGCCGCGTCGCTCCCGGCGTCGTCGTCCTTGTCCGGAAGGAAGAACAGCACGATGAACAGGACCAGGAAGACCCCTGCCCCGATCAGGATGTGCCTCCGCTCGACGCCGCCCTCGAGCGTGATCACGCGGATGGTCGCGACCAGCACGATCCAGACCAGCGAGCTCGGGATCAGCCACTTCCAGCCGAACGCCATGAACTGGTCGTAGCGCATCCGCGGCAGCGACCCGCGCAGCCAGATGAAGAAGAAGATGAAGATCATCATCTTGCCGAGGAACCACAGCACGGGCCAGTAGCCGGAGTCGGCACCTTCCCACAGCTGGATGAGTGGCCACGGGGCGTGCCAGCCGCCGAGGAACAGCGTGGTCGCGAGCGCCGAGACGGTCGCCATGTTGATGTATTCGGCGAGGAAGAACAGGGCGAACTTCAGGCTGGAGTATTCGGTGTGGAATCCCCCGACCAGCTCACCCTCGGCCTCGGGCAGGTCGAAGGGCGCGCGGTTGGTCTCCCCGATCATCGCGATCACGTAGATCACGAAGGAGGGGAAGAGGATCACGGCGTACCACGTGGGGACCGGGATGATCCCCAACCAGTAGGACGGGTCGGCGGGGTTCTGGGCGGCGACGATCTCCGAGGTCGACATCGACCCGGCGTAGAGGAACACCGCCACGAGCGCGAGGCCCATGGCGACCTCGTAGGAGATCATCTGCGCGCTCGACCGCAGACCGCCGAGCAGGCTGTACGTCGACCCGCTGGACCAGCCGCCGAGCACGATGCCGTAGATGCCGATCGAGGCGATCGCCATCACGAACAGCACGGCGACCGGCATGTCGGTGAGCTGCAGGGGGGAGGTGCGGTCGCTGAAGGGCACGTCGACCACGGGTCCGAACGGGATGACCGCGAACGTGATGAAGGCCGGGATCACGGCGATCACCGGGGCGAGGAGGAAGACCACCTTGTCGGCGGCCTTGGGGATGATGTCCTCCTTCAGCGCGAGCTTCACCCCGTCGGCCAGCGACTGCAGCAGGCCGAAGGGGCCGTGCACGTTGGGCCCGATGCGGTGCTGCATCCGAGCCACGACGCGTCGCTCGAGCCAGATGTTGAACAGCGTCAGCAGGACCAGGACGAGGAAGATCAGCACGGCCTTGACCAGGATCAGCCACCACGGGTCGCGGCCGAAGACCGACAGGTCGTCGGCGACGAGCGCGGTCATCAGGTGCGTCATCGACGGGCTCCCTTGATCGTGACGGAGCTGCCGGGCGAGGCGAGGTCCGCGAGCACACCGCGGCCGGCCGAGTTGGCGGGCACCCAGACCACGCCGTCGGGCAGGTCGCCCACCTCCACCGGCAACGTCACCGAGCCGCGGTCACCGGTCAGCGTCGCGGTCGCGGGCTCCCCCAGCATCCCGAAGAGGGCGTCGTACGTCGCCGGGTTGACCCGGGCGACGGCCGCGCGTGCCGTGGCTGCGAGGTTGGCGTCGCCGTCTTGCATCGAGCCGAGGTCGAGCAGGTGCTTCCAGGTCGCCAGGACGAGCGCGCCGGCCTTGGTGCGCGGTGCCTTCTTCTCCTTGACGGGGTTGAGCGGCGGGCGTGCAGCATCCCAGGGGCCCATCGACTCCATCTCGGCGCGGACGTCGTGCGGCGTACGGAAGCCCAGCGGCGAGCCGAGCTCGTCGGCGATGCCGGCGAGGATGCGCAGGTCAGGCAGCGACGCGGGGTTGACCAGCACCGCCTCGAAGGGACGCGGGCGGCCCTCCCAGGTGATGAACGTGCCGGCCTTGTCGGTCACCGGGGCGACCGGGAAGACGACGTCTGCCCGGGCCGCGACCTCGGTGAGCCGCAGCTCGAGGCTGACCACGAACTGGGCGGACTCGATCGCCGCCATCGTCGCGGCAGGGTCGCTGGTGTCGCGGGGGTCGACGCCGCCGATGACGAGACCACCGATCTGGCCCTTGCCGAGCGCGGCGATGATCGCGTTGCCGTCGCGACCGGCGGCGTCCGGCAGCGAGCCGGTGCCCCAGGCGGTCGCGGCGTCGACGCGGGCGCCGGCGTCGGCGACCGGACGGCCACCGGGAAGCAGGGTCGGCAGGCAGCCGCTCTCGACCGCACCACGGTCGCCGGCGCGGCGGGGCACCCAGGCGAGCCGGGCTCCGGTCGTCCTGGCCAGCTCGAGTGCGGCCGTGAGGGCGCCGTGGCTCTGCGCCAGTCGCTCACCGACGAGGATCACGCCGCCGGCGTCGAGGGCGGTCTCGCCGTCGTTGGCCAGTGCGCGCAGGGCCGCTGCCTCGTCGCCGGGCACGGTCGCGATGAGGCGGCCGTCCATCTTCTGGAGCCCACGGGTGGTGAAGGGCGCCACGGCGACGATGCGCGTCCTGCCCATCGACGCCTTGCGGAGCCGCAGGAAGATGCTGGCAGCTTCGTCCTCGGGCTCGAGGCCGGCGAGGACGACGACGGAGGCCGTCTCGAGGTCGGCGTATTCGACCTCGTTGCTCATCGGCACGAAGGAGGTGAGGAAGTCGGCCTCCTCGGCGCTGTGCGGCCGGGCGCGGAAGTCGATGTCGTTGGTGCCGAGGGCGACGCGAGCGAACTTCGAGTAGGCGTAGGCGTCCTCGGCAGTCACCCGCCCGCCGGTGAGCACGGCGCTGGAGCCGGCGGCGCGCAGACCCTGGGCGGCGACGGCGAACGCCTCCGGCCAGGAGGCGGGCCGGAGCTCACCGTCCTCGCGGATCAGCGGGTGGCTCAGGCGGTCGGGCTGGCGCGCGTAGTGGAAGGCGAAGCGGTCCTTGTCGCTGATCCACTCCTCGTTGACCTCGGGGTCGTTGCCGGCGAGGCGGCGCATGACCTTCCCGCGGCGGTGGTCGACGCGGATCGCGGCACCGCAGGAGTCGTGCTCGGCGACGCTCGGCGTGGACACCAGGTCGAAGGGGCGCGAGCGGAAGCGGTATTCAGCGCTCGTCAGGGCGCCGACGGGGCAGATCTGGATCGTGTTGCCGGAGAAGTAGGAGAGGAAGGGTGCGTCGTCGGCGACGCCGATCTGCTGCTGCGCACCGCGCTCGATCAGGGCGATGAACGGGTCACCGGCGATCTCGTCGGTGAAGCGGGTGCAGCGCTGGCAGACGATGCAGCGCTCGCGGTCGAGCAGCACCTGGGGCGAGAGGGCGATCGGCTTGGGGAAGGTGCGCTTGACGCCGTCGAAGCGGGTCTCGCCACGGCCGTTGGACATCGCCTGGTTCTGCAGGGGACACTCGCCGCCCTTGTCGCACACCGGGCAGTCGAGCGGGTGGTTGATGAGCAGGAACTCCATGATGCCCTGCTGCGCCTTGTCCGCGACCGGGCTCGTCACCTGGGTCTGGACGACCATGCCCTCGGTGACCGGCAGGGTGCAGGACGCCTGCGGCTTGGGCATGGGCTTGCCGTTGCCGGCGTCGGGGATGTCGACGAGGCACTGGCGACAGGCGCCCACGGGCGCCAGCAGCGGGTGGTCGCAGAAGCGCGGGACCTGGACGCCGATCTGCTCGGCGGCCCGGATGACCAGGGTGTCCTTGGGGACGCTGATCTGGATGCCGTCGATCGTGACGTTGACCAGATCGACGGCAGGGTCGACGGCGGGGGCGACTGCCTGGCCCGTCTTCTCGGGAGTGGTGGTCATGCGGGGGCTCCATGGCTGGCGAAGACGGTCGAGGCGGCCGGGTCGAACGGGCAGCCGCCGTGACGCAGGTGGGCGAGGTATTCGTCGCGGAAGTACTTGATGGAGCTCGAGATCGGGCTGACGGCTCCGTCGGCGAGGGCGCAGAAGGACCGGCCCATGATGTTGTCGCACTGGTCGAGGAGCAGGTCGAGGTCCGCCTCGCTGCCCTCGCCCTTCTCCAGCTTGGCGAGGGTCTGGACCAGCCACCACGTGCCCTCACGGCACGGGGTGCACTTGCCGCAGGACTCGTGCTTGTAGAACTCGGTCCAGCGCAGCACGGCCCGGACGACACAGGTGGTCTCGTCGAAGAGCTGCAGGGCGCGGGTGCCGAGCATGGAGCCCGCAGCTCCGACGCCTTCGAAGTCGAGGGGTACGTCGAGGTGCTCGTCGGTCAGCAGTGGGGTGCTGGAACCACCGGGCGTCCAGAACTTCAGCTGGTGCCCGTCGCGCATGCCGCCCGCGAGGTCGATCAGCTGGCGCAGCGTGATGCCGAGCGGCGCTTCGTACTGACCCGGCTTGGTGATGTGTCCCGAGAGGCTGAAGATGCCGTAGCCCTTGGACTTCTCGGTGCCCATCGAGGCAAACCAGTCGGCGCCGTTGGCGATGATGCTGGGCACCGAGGCGATCGACTCGGTGTTGTTGATGACCGTCGGGCTGGCGTAGAGACCGGCCACGGCCGGGAACGGCGGGCGCAGGCGCGGTTGACCGCGACGACCCTCGAGGCCCTCCAGGAGTGCGGTCTCCTCGCCACAGATGTAGGCACCGGCGCCGGCGTGCACGACGATGTCGAGGTCGTAGCCCGAGCCGTTGATGTCCTTGCCGAGGTGTCCGGCGAGATAGGCCTCTTGGACGGCGTGCTGCAGCCGGCGGATGACGTGGAGCACCTCGCCGCGCACGTAGATGAAGGCGTGGTTGGCGCGGATCGCGAACGAGCTGATGATGACGCCCTCGACCAGCGTGTGCGGGCTGGCCATCATGAGCGGGATGTCCTTGCAGGTGCCCGGCTCGGACTCGTCGGCGTTGACCACGAGGTATTTCGGCTTCGGGTTGTCCTGGGGGATGAAGCCCCACTTCATGCCGGTGGGGAAGCCGGCGCCGCCACGGCCGCGCAGACCGGAGTCCTTGACCGCAGTGATGATGTCGTCGGGCGCCATTATGAGCGCCTTCTTCATCGCCGCGTAGCCGCCCTGCTGCTCGTAGGCGGCGAGCGTCCAGGCGCGGTCCTGGTCCCAGTTGTCCGTGAGGACGGGGGTCAGCATGTCCATTACTTGACTTCCTTGGCCATGGTCTCGGACTCGGCACGCGACGTGTCGGCCTCTTCGACGGCCTCGGTCTTGGTCTCGGGCTCCTCGATCGGTCCGGACACGTCGCCCGACGGCGCCTTCCAGCCACGCTCGCGCGCAATCTCGAGCCCGGCCAGCGAGGCCGGGCCGGCCGCCGGGCCCTCGCCGGCGAGGCCGTCGTTGAAACCGGCGAGCACGCGCTCGGCCTGCTTCCAGGTGCACAGCTTGGGGCCGCGGGTCGAGTGGACGTCCTTGCCGGCACGGAGGTCGTCGACGACCTGCACGGCGGACTCCGGCGTCTGGTTGTCCATGAACTCCCAGTTGACCATCATCACCGGGGCGTAGTCGCACGCTGCGTTGCACTCGATGTGCTCGAGGGTGACTGCATGGGGGTGTTCGGCCGTTGCCTCTGTTGTCTCGTCGTTGCCGACGTCGAGGTGCTCCTTGAGCCGGTCGAAGATCACGTCGCCACCCATGACCGCGCACAGGGTGTTGGTGCAGACGCCGACGAGGTAGTCGCCCACCGGCTTGCGCTTGTACATCGTGTAGAACGTCGCGACGCCGCTGACGTCGGCCGCGGAGATGCCGAGCACCTGGGCGCAGGCCTCGATGCCTTCCGAGGTCACCCGGCCCTCGACCGACTGCACGAGGTGGAGCATCGGGAGCAGACCCGAGCGGGGCTCGGGATAGCGCGCGGCGATGGCCTGCAGTTCGGCGTACGTCTCGGGGGTGAGCTGGGTGTCGTTCTCGCTGAAGCGGCGGATCTGCGTCATCGGTCCACGCCTCCCATCACGGGGTCGATCGAGGCGATGGCGACGATGACGTCGGCGATCATGCCGCCCTCACTCATCACGCTGGTGGCCTGGAGGTTGGTGAAGGACGGGTCGCGGAAGTGCGCACGGAACGGGCGGGTGCCGCCGTCGGAGACGAGGTGCGCGCCCAGCTCGCCGCGGGGCGACTCGACCGGGACGTAGGCCTGGCCGGCGGGGACGCGGAAGCCCTCGGTGACCAGCTTGAAGTGGTGGATCAGGGCCTCCATCGACTCACCCATGATGTGGCGGATGTGGTCGAGGGACTGGCCCATGCCGTCGGATCCGATGGACAGCTGGCTGGGCCAGGCGACCTTCTTGTCGTCGACCATGACCGGTGCGCCCTCGAGGCCCGCGAGCCGGTCGGCGGCCTGCTCGATGATCTTGAGGGACTCGTGCATCTCGGCCAGGCGCACCCGGAATCGGCCGTAGGCGTCGGCGGTGTCCCAGGTCATGACGTCGAAGTCGTAGTCCTCGTAGCCGGAGTAGGGCTCGGACTTGCGGAGGTCCCAGGCGTAGCCGGTGGCGCGCAGCGGCGGTCCGGACAACCCGAGCGCCAGGCACCCGGCGAGGTCGAGGTGACCGATGCCCTCGAGCCGGCCCTTGAAGATCGGGTTGGCGTTGCAGAGCGCTGCGTATTCGGGCAGACGCTTCTTCATCAGCGCGGTGAAGTCACGGATCTCGTCCAGCGCCCCCGGCGGGAGGTCCTGGGCGACGCCGCCGGGACGGATGAACGCGTGGTTCATCCGGAGCCCGGTGATCAGCTCGAACAGGTCGAGCACGAGCTCGCGCTCGCGGAACCCGATCGTCATCACGGTGAGCGCCCCGATCTCCATGCCTCCGGTGGCGATCGCGACGAGGTGCGAGGAGATGCGGTTGAGCTCCATCAGGAGGACGCGCATGACCTGCGCCTTCTCCGGGATGGCGTCCTCGATGTCGAGGAGGCGTTCGACGCCGAGGCAGTACGTCGCCTCGTTGAAGAACGGCGAGAGGTAGTCCATCCGCGTGCAGAACGTGACGCCCTGCACCCAGTTGCGGAACTCCATGTTCTTCTCGATGCCGGTGTGGAGGTAGCCGATGCCACAGCGGGCCTCGGTGACCGTCTCACCGTCGAGCTCGAGGATCAGCCGCAGCACACCGTGGGTCGAGGGGTGCTGGGGACCCATGTTGACCACGACGCGTTCCTCGACGGAGTCGTCGAGGCCCTGGGTGATGGAGTCCCAGTCCTGGCCGGTGACGGTGAAGACCTTGCCCTGGCTGGTGTCGCTGGGGGCGCCATAAGGGTCGGGGCCAGGCACGTCGTGCTTGGTGTTGTCCGTGGTGGTCACGAGTACGACCTCCGCTGGTCGGGCGGCGGGATGGACCCGCCCTTGTATTCGACGGGGATGCCACCCAAGGGGTAGTCCTTGCGCTGCGGGTGACCCGGCCAGTCGTCGGGCATCAGGATCCGGGTCATCGAGGGGTGTCCGTCGAACTGGATGCCGAACATGTCCCACGTCTCGCGCTCGTGCCAGTCGGCCGTGGGATAGACGCTCACCAGACTCGGGACGTGCGGGTCGGCGTCGGGGCAGGTGACCTCGAGGCGGATGCGGCGGTTGAAGGTCATCGAGAGCAGGTGATAGACGACGTGCATCTCGCGGCCCTCGTCGTCGGGGTAGTTGACCCCGCTGACACTGGCGCAGAACTCGAAGCGGAGGTCTTCGTCGTCGCGCAGCATCTGGGCCACGAACGGCAGGTCCTCCCTGCGGACGTGGAAGGTGATCTCGCTGCGGTGGACGACGACCCGCTCGATGGCAGCGTCGAGGTCGGTCGCCTTCAGGCGCGCCTCGAGGGCGTCGGCCACCTCGTCGAACCAGCCGCCGTAGGGCCGCTGGGCGTCGCCGGGATAGACGATCTGCGAGACGACGCCGCCGTAGCCGGACGTGTCGCCGGTGCCGCTGACGCCGAACATGCCCTGGCGGGTGCCAGCGCTGCGTCGGATCGACGGGTCGCCGGTGACCAGGTCGGTCGAGGGGTCCTGCGTCTTGAGCTCAGGCTCGGACTTCGTCTTCTCGAGGTCGGTGGTCGCGTTGGGCTTGTCCGTCATCGCAGCAGCCCCTTCATCTGGGACGTCGGCAGCGCCTTGAGAGCAGCGGTCTCCTGCTCCTCGATCTCGGCGATCCGGTTGGACCCGAGCTTGGTCGCCTGGACCTGGTCGTGGAGCTTGAGGATCGCGTCGATCAGCATCTCCGGGCGGGGCGGGCAGCCGGGGAGGTAGATGTCGACGGGGACGATGTGGTCGACGCCCTGGACGATGGCGTAGTTGTTGAACATGCCACCGGAGCTGGCGCACACGCCCATGGCGAGGACGTACTTCGGCTCAGCCATCTGGTCGTAGATCTGGCGCAGGACGGGAGCCATCTTGTTGCTCACGCGACCGGCCACGATCATCAGGTCGGCCTGTCGGGGGCTGGCCCGGAAGACCTCCATGCCGAAGCGCGCCAGGTCGTACTTGGGGCCGCCGCTCGTCATCATCTCGATGGCGCAGCAGGCCAGGCCGAACGTCGCCGGCCAGAAGGACGCCTTGCGCATGTAGCCGGCGACGCCCTCCACCGTGGTGAGCAGCACGCCGCTCGGAAGCTTCTCTTCAAGTCCCATGTCTCTACTTCACTTCCGTTGAGGCTCGCGAGGCGCTGTGCATGCCAAGGCCGAGGAGGGAAGACGACCTTCGTGCGGAGCGAAGCGGAGCGGTCGACGACCGAGGAGAACGCAGGCAGGTGCAGTGCATCGCGGGCCTCAGTCCCATTCCAGGCCGCCGCGTCGCCACACGTATGCGTAGGCGACGAACACGGTGGCGATGAAGATGACCATCTCGATGAGGCCGAAGTAGCCCATGGCGTCGAAGTGCACCGCCCACGGGTAGAGGAAGATGATCTCGATGTCGAAGATGATGAACATCATCGCGGTGATGTAGTACTTCACCGGGACGCGGCCGCCGCCCACCGGCTGCGGGGTCGGTTCGATGCCGCACTCGTAGGAGTCGAGCTTGGCCCGGTTGTAGCGCTTGGGCCCGATGGCGGCACTCATGATCACGGAGAAGACCGCGAACCCTGCTGCCAGGAGGGCCAACGCCAGTACTGGCGTGTAGAGCTCCATCCTGCGTTCCTTCCTTCTCGCCTCGCCGACGTCCTTGACGACGTCGTGCGTGACCTTGTGAACTGCTTCACGAGTGGCGCAGCCCACAGTCTAGGCGGCGATGGGCCGGCCGTCACGTCGGGGGTGGACGGGATCGGGTCGACCCTGAAGCCGCGGATTTAGGGTCGAATCGCCTTGCGTATTCATCCGCGTGCGGCGCAGCACAGAGCGCCTGATGTGGGCGCCCCGCTGTACCCATCAGGCGCTCCGAAAGCCACAAGGCCGCCGTGTGTCCTGTGCGAGGGTGGATGGGCCACCTCACACGAAGGGAACCGCAATGACCGAGCACACCCATGACGCGCCCCACGGACATGAGCACCAACACGGGGACGAGGTGCACGAACATCCGCACACGACCCACGAGCACAGCCACGTCGAACACGAGCACGAACACGAACACGGTGACGAGGTCCACGCGCACCCGCACGTGCACCAGGCCGACGTGGAAGAGGAGCATTCACACGACCACGATTGAACGCCGTTCCCGGCACATCCGGTGGATCTACAGCCGCCACTTCACCCAGTGAGCGCTGTGCCCGACCGCATCACCGAGCGCTGCGAGGGTCCACCCCTCGTCGCGGCGGGCACGAAGCCACTGCTGGAGGTCTGATGTCCCTGTCGACGCCGCCCGCGTCCTCCAGCTGCTGCTCGAGTGCTGCCTGTCGCCGCGAAGCCACCGTCTCGCGCTGAGTCGCGGCCCGACTGAGATCTCCCGTGCGCGCCGACTGGTGACTCGCGGCGAACCGCTCGCGAACGGTTTCGCTTGCCTCGTAGGCCGCCTTCTGCCGGGCGGAAATCGCGGAGGACAGATGGCGATAGATCAGCGGTTCGCTCCGGCACAGCCCGAGCTCGGTGCGGTAGGAATCCGCCGTGTGGCCATGAGCGCGAACGTGCGCACCAAGAGATCGGAACCAATGACCACACAGGTGGCAACACAGCCTGCCGGTCTCCTCCTCCCGCGTCAGCTCGCCCGGCGGTGCGTGCAGACCCGTTCCGTCCTGGAGGTGCCAGATGTGGGCGTGCGTCCCTGCACCGGCCTGATGGGAGCCTGCCGAGGGACGCGGCAAGCCCTGCTCGCGCGGATGATCGGCCGCCCCGGGCGTCATTGAAGCGCCGGTCGATGGCATCGCCATACTGCCCCCCACTATTGCCTGTCGCTTGCAACAGCCACGATATGGCATGACTGGTTGCGGAGGCGGAGACCGCGGGACCGACGAGCTCCTCGGCTCAACGGAGCCGGAGGCGGGCCGTGTGGCTCGACCGCCGCAGCGTCGTCAACGAGGGTGTGACCACGCGGACCGTGTAGACGCCTCGGCGCCCTGGCGCGACGGCCCATCGGGCACGCCCGTGGGCTGAGAGCTCCAGCCATCTCGTCCGGAGGGCCTTGCCTCCCCACAGGAGCGTCGCACGCACGCGGTCGGGGGACTGCCCGGCCGGATCCGTCGTCACCCGAACCCGGGCCACCGCTCGCTCGCCGTCGCCACTGAGCGCGAGACGGACCCTCGTCCGTGAGCCTGCCGGGACGACACGGAGCGCGACGGTCGTGGCCGACGACCCGTGGGTGGCGTTGCCGCCGTACAACACCTGCAGGACGTGAGGCCCGACGCCCAGGACAGCGGTGTCGACGCTGAGCCGCACTCGTCCGTCGACCAGCTGACCCGACGCCATCAGCGTGTCGCCGACGACGACGCGCACGGGTCCGGTCGGCTGGCTCCCGACCCCGACCACCCGCACGGAGACGGGCATCTTCGCCCCGTAGCGAGCGGTCGGCCTCTCGAGGGACGCCGCGACCGAGCTCGTCCTGAGCGCGGCGCCGGCCGCCGGGACCACCAGTGAATTGACTGCCTCGACATTGCCGGCACGGTCCACCGCGCGGTAGTCGACCGTGCTCGCCGCGTCGCCGACCCGCAGCGGGCCGACGTACGGCGCCCAGTGGCCCGCGCCCACCCGCGTCTCGATCCGGCCCAGCCCCGAGGTGGCATCGGCGGCTCGCACGCTCACCACCCGGTTCGTCGGGTCGTACGTCGCCCGGCTGACCGGGTCCGTGGCGTCGATGCGCACCTCGGCCGACGCGCTCACGCGGTTGCCTGTCGTGTCGAGCGCCCGGGCCGTGACGGAGTGCACCCCGTCGCCGGACACCAGCACGGAGGCACTGGCCCCCGAGGTCGTCGCCCACGGCGAGCCGTCGACCGACGTCTCGACCACGTCGATGCCGGAGGAGTCGGTGGCCACCGCGCCGATCCTGACCGGGTCGGTGACCCACCAGCCGGCCTCGCCGTCCGCCACACCCGTCAGCGTGAGGACGGGATCGTCGGAGTCGGTGACCGTGACGGTCGCGACCGGGCGGTCCGCTGAACCACGGACGATGGTGCCGCCCACGGTGAACGTCCCGGGTGCGGCGTACGACGCAGGATCAATGTCGTCCCAGCGCACGTCGACCTGCTCGGACGTGCCGTCACCGGGCCGTGCTGTCACCGTCTGCGGCAGCTGAGGCGCAACGCCCTCGCGTGTCGTCACGGCCACGTCGTCCACCGAGGAGACGAGGAGGTCCGGCTGGAAGGCCGCCCGCATGGTGTCGAGCTCGGCCTGCGTGACCGGGATGACCGTGCCGTGGCGTGGGCTGCTGGGCAGCGTGGCGGTCGGCACCGACTGCCAGTCGCCACTGGCGATGTCGTCGGTACGGAACGCGAGGTAGCCCCGGCCGCCGTGATAGCTCGGCTGGTCGATGAACATGTACCAGCGGTCTGCCACCTCGTTGTCGCGGAAGACGGTCGGGCCCTCGCCCTGGGTGAAGGTCCCGCCCCAAGGGTTGGGCTGGCCGGCGCCGACCTTCTCCTTGACGAGCTGCCATCCGGGCGTGGACGTGGTTGTAGGCAGCGAGCCCGTGACCGTCGCGCGCAGGTCGGTCGAGCGCTCCTGACGCACCGTGTAGGAGGCCTCGTCCTTGACCACGCGGTAGTAGGTGTCGCCGTCCTGGACCACGGTGGCGTCGATCATGCCGCGTCCGGTGCCGCGCTTGACGTCGATCCACGGCTTCGGCTCGCTGAACGTGACGAAGTCGCGGGTGGTGGCATACAGCATCCGTTGGTAGGACGTCGCGATGTCGCGACCGGCCTGGTCGGTTGTCGGGTAGAGCGCCGACGCCCAGTAGACGACGTACTCCCCCGCGGCCTCGTCGTAGAAGGCCTCGGGCGCCCAGGTGTTGCCGGCGAAGTCGGAGGAGACCTTGATGTGCCGCTGGTCCGACCAGTTCACCAGGTCGGTGGACTCCCAGACCTCGATGTACTTGCTGCCGGTCTCCTGCGCCTCGCCGAAGTCGACGGCCGGGTAGGCCTTGAGATCGGTGGCGATGAGATAGAAGCGGTCACCCTCCGCCGAGCGGATGATGAAGGGGTCGCGCAGCCCTCTCGTGCCGTACGCCGAGGACAGGACCGGCCTGCCGTCGTTGAGCACGTCGTAGTCGAGCGGGTCGTTGCCGTTGCTCGCGCCGAAGTAGATCTTCTCGGCGGCGTCGGTGCTCTCGCCGGCGAAGTAGGCGAATGCGTAGGCCTCGTAGTCGGCAGGCCCCGGCGTCGGCCGCACCCGGACCATCAAGGTCCGGGTCGCGGTCGCTCCTTCGGACGTGCCTGTGACCGTCAGGGGTACGTCGACGGACGCGCCGCCGTGGGCCGGTCGGGTGACCTCGCCAGTGTCCGTGACGACAGCCGGGTCGGCCGACGACCACTCGAACGTGGTGCCGTGCAGGCCGACCTCGGGCAGGGACAGGTTGCCCCGGACGTCGTCGGCATGGACCAGCGTGACGGCGTCGACGGCTTCTTGTGCCTCGCCAGCAGCCGCGGCGGCGTGCACCCCGACCGCGGCGGCCGGACCGGCGCCCGAGGACATCCCGGTCACCGACGCGGCCAGGGCGAGTGCGCCGATGGCCCAGGAGCGGACGACCCGCTGCGTGCGGCGGCTCATCGGCCGGGTCCGGTCACTCGCACGGAGGTGGTGCCCGACGAGACTTCGACGCTCGGTGACCCTGAGTACGTGGCTCTGAAGCGGTAGCGGCCAGGGGCCAGACCACGCAGGACGGCCTTGCCCTGCCCCTCGTCGAGCTCCACGATCCGCCGCGCGACCTTCTTGCCGAACCTGATGACCTCGACCGTCACGGTGCCGACGACCTCCACCGCGGAGGCGACCGCGATACGGGCCACGACCTTCCTGCCCACGCTGCGTGGCTTCACCGTGGTGCGGGTCTTCGACCTCGCCTTGGTGACGACCACGTTCACGGTGTCCTGGGACGCGCCTCGGGCGCTGTCTCCGCCGTACCTCACGCTCAGGTCGTGCGTGCCGAGGCCGAGCCGCGACGAGGGCACCGTCAGGCGAGCCCGCCCGTCGACGAGGGTCGCGGTGGCCAAGGTCCCGGACGCGCCGACCAACGTGACTGCTCCGGTGGGGGTGGCCCCCTGGCTGGTGACCGTGGCGTCCACCTGGACGGTTCGGCCCAGACGCACGGGCGACGTCACCACCACTGCCGCGGTCAGGGTCTGCGCCAACGACGCCCCGGCAGCCGGGACTTCCAGTCGGCCGGGCTCCTCGACAGTCCCGAGGCGGTCGACCGCACGGTGGTCGACGGCCGTCGCCGCCGTACCGACCTGGATCGGTTGGTCGTACGTCGTCCAGCCGCCACCACCCAGGCGATACTCCACCCGCTCGACGCCGGAGCCGGCGTCGGCCGCGGTCAGCGTGACCGTCCGGGACGCCGGGTCGAAGCCGCTGCGGCTGACCGGGGATGTCGCGTCGATGCCCACCACGAGTGGGCGGATCTCCCCGACGTTACCGGCGGCGTCGACCGCCCGCACCCGCACCGTGTGCATGCCGTTGCCGGTCACCGTCACCTGACCGGAATCGCCCGGCAGCTGCGTCCAGGCACCGTCGTCGACGGAGACCTCGAGGCGCTCGACCCGCCGGTCGTCCGAAGCCGTCACCCGCACGGTCGCGGGGTCGGCGTACCAGCCGTTGACGCCCTGACCGACCAGCGAGAGGTCGTCGACGACCGGCGCCACGGCGTCGGCGGTCCGCATCCGGATGAAGGTGACGGACGAGGCAGGGAACTCGTAGACGAAGGACTCCGAGATCCCCCCGACCTCGCGGGTCCTGGGCTTGATCGTGTTCGGCGCCGCCTTGGTGTTGGTGCTCGACGGCGACGGGGCGCTCAGCGTGGTGACGGTGGCGGTCGGCTCGACCCCGGCGTCGGAGACGTCGATGCGCGTGCGCGCTGGGCTGGTCGAGGTGTTGACGACCTTGGCCACGATGTCGCCGCTGCGCTCGTCGCGGGTCACGACCTGGAAGACCTTGGCCGGCGGTGCGGGCTGGTCGTACTCCATCTGGAGCACACCGTCGAGGTAGAGCTCGATGTGCCGACCTTCCACGACGACCTTGATCTTGTAGTTCCTCCCGGTCTCGAGGCTCTGGCCCTCGAGGGCCTTGACCTCGCCGGCGTTGCCGCCGGACGCCCGCTGGAGCACCGACCGGCTGTTGTTCCAGCCCCCGAGGTTCCACCAGTAGAAGTTGTTGGCACCCGTGGCGCCGAAGCCCACCAGGAAGCCCTCGTTGCCGGCCAGCTTCGTGGCGTCGAGCTCGAGGGTGTAGTTGCTCCAGTCCTTGGCGTAGGCGCCGGTCACGATGCTGCGCGCGTCGGTCACCGACGTGCTGGACTGCACGTATCGACCGCCGTTCGGCGCCCAGGAGCCGGCCTGCGGGGTCCACTGGGAGGCGTCGCCGAACTCGTCGGAGAAGAGCGTCTGGCCGGTCTCGTTCGAAGTGACCGTGACGTTGTCGTACGCCGCCGACGTGGCCCACGTCGAGAGGAAGACGCCGCCGGTGATGTCGTTGGCGCTCGTGTCGGCCGGGCCGTCGTACGTGCTCGGCACCACCTCGTCACCGACGTTGTTGCCGAAGAGCTTCTGCACCTCCCAGTTGGGGGTCTCCCACGACTCGTCGTTGTCGAACCAGATGGCGTCGGGGTTCCACTGGATGTGCGACTCGTTGGCCAGGAGCGGCGCGTACGACGCGAGCCGCACGACGTCGGCGTTGCGCTGGAGACCGGTCATGTAGGACGCCTCGGCGAGCGCGTTGTACATGGTGTTGCCGCGCGAGGCGTACTCGCCGAGGAAGACCTTGGGGTCGTCGCGGTCGTAGGAGTCGTAGCGGTAGTGGTTCTCGAGGAACCACTGGGGGTCGCGGTAGTAGTGCTCGTCGACCAGGTCGACGTCCTGTGCGCGGTTGAAGTCCCAGAGGGTGTCGAAGCGAGCGCCGGAGGAGTCGGGACCGGAGTTGGAGATGATCTGGATCTCGGGATACTTCGCCAACACCCCGTCGCGGAACGCCGGGAAGTTCTGCTCGAAGGTCGTGGTGTTCTCCTCGTTGCCGAGCCCGATCATCTCGAGCCCGAACGGCTCGGGGTGGCCGAGCGCGGCGCGCTTGGCACCCCACTCGGTGTCGGTCCCGCCGTTGGCGAACTCGATGAGGTCGACCGTGTCGTCGACCCAGCGGTCGATCAGCTCAGGGTCGTGCATCTCCGGGATTCCCGCGCCGCCACAGCCGTTGGCGCCGACGGAGACGACGGGCAGAGGCTCGGCGTCGAGGTCCTCGGCGAGCTCGAAGTACTCCAGGTAGCCGATGCCGTAGGTCTGGTTGTAGCCCCAGAAGTTCCAGTTGGTCGGACGCTCCTCGACCGGGCCGATGGTCTCCTTCCACTGGTAGGTCCGGCGGCGGTCGGCGTGCCCGCTCTCCTCGTAGGTCTTGAACGTGCCGACGTTGGTGACGCAACCGCCGGGGAACCGCAGGAACGTGGGGTCCATCGCGGCGATCTTCTCCGCGAGGTCCTTGCGCAGCACGGACTTGCCGTTGACCGGGCCGACCCAGCGGTCGGTCGGCATCAACGAGACCATGTCGAGGCCGATGACCGACGGGGCGCCGGCGAGGACCACGAGGCGCCCGGCATCGGTGGTGACGTCCGGGGACAGCGTGAAGGGGTACTTCTTCCACGTGTCGGAGCCGTCGAGCGCGACGGTCGCGGACGCCACCGTCGCGTCGCCGGCGGCGTTCTCCAGGCGGACGGTGAGCTGTTGCGCCATACCGCTGCGGGCCCACAGGTAGCCCTCGTGGGTGTCGCCTGCCTGCACGGCGAAACCGTTGTTGTAGCCGATGTTGCGGACCCCGTCGCCGGCCGCCGCCGCGACCAGCCGCAGGTGGTTGCGGTTCATCTCGTTGAGGCGCGTGGCGTCGTCGACCACGACGCCGGTCGTGCCGGCGCCGCTGCGGTTGAGGACCTCCCACGCGGTCAGGCCAGTGAAGGACTGGTTGTCCGAGCGGTTGAACTCGAAGGACCGGTTGCGCACCTGCTCGGCGTAGAGCCCGCCGTCCGCGGCGTAGTTGATGTCCTCGTAGAAGATGCCGAACATCGTGTCGCTGATCGAGGCGCCGGTGGCGTCGCCATCGATGCTCAGTGTCGACAACCCGTCCTCGACCTCCGACAGCAGGAACCGGACGGCGTTCGCCTCGGAGCCGGTCACCAGCGCGCCGTCGGTGCCGAGCGTGACGTACGACGTCGGTGTGGCCGCGTCGCGCAGGACGACCTTGCCGCCACCGGCGTCCGTCAGCCGCAGCGCGGTGGGCTCGTCGCCCGCTGAGCCCACGACGAGAGCACCGTCGCGGAGCAGGAGCGGACCCTCGTCCGTCGAGACGCCTACGGCGCCGTCGCCCAGGGCTGCGGCTCGCAGGCGCAGGCTCGCGGCGGGCTGCTGGGCACTGAGCCGTACGGCACCGTCCTGGGTGACGACGTACGGCGCCTCCCCGTCGGCCTGCAGCACGAACGTCCCCTCAGGGGTGACATCACCGCCGGGGGCGTGCTCAATGGTGAAGGAGTCGAAGGCGGCCTGCAGGACGGTGCCGTCCTGGGCGGCCAGGGCGTAGAGCCCGACCTGCCGCGTCTCGAAGGCGACCGGCGTGGTGGCGGCGGTCACCCACTCGGAGCCAGTCCAGTAGCTCGACGTGATCGTGTCACCTACGCGCTGCACGCGGATGCGCTCGGCGACCGAGGATGGACGACCGGCGAAGGACACGGCACGGAAGGCCCCACCGGTCTCCACGTCGGTCTCGATGGCGGTGCCTGACGGCGCGAGCCCGCCCACGAAGGTCAGGCCGGACCTGACGTAGTTGTCCATGTCCTGCCAGGCGATGACGCCGGCCCCCTGGTAGACCTTCGCGACACCCGCCGCGACGTCCGCGGTGGCGGTGAAGTCACCGGCCGGCACGTCGAGCATCACGACGTTCTTCGCGGTGTTGACAGTCTGGTAGGTGTCGCCGGGCTGACCCGCGATGCGCAGCGCACCGTCCGAGACCGCGAGGTGCGCCGGATCGGGATTGACGACGTCCCAGCGGGCGTCGAGCGACGTGCCCTCAAAGGTGTCGGTCCACGTGACGTCGCCATCGGCGACTGCGGCCGCAGGGCTCACGGCGTGGGTGACGGCGGCCAGTCCACTCGTGAGAACGGCGACCGCGACGATGGCTGCGGACGTTCGGCGAAGGATGTTCATGACGGTCCTCTGGGTCGGGTACGCCACCGAGATGTGACGCGCAACACATGCGAGTGTTAGCGCTAACATCACGTACGTCAAGGGGTCTGGAACCGTAATTCGCGAAATGGGACGCGCAACCACCGTTCCAGGTGTGAGCGCTCACACAGTCACGGGACGCTCTCGTCGAGGGATCCACTACGAGCGCAAGTAGGACGCTCCGTTCACGTCGATGATCGTGCCGGTTGAGAACCGTGCCTCCGGCGACGCGAGCCAGACCACCGCCGCCGCCACCTCCTCGGGATGTGCGACTCGGCCGAACGGCGACTGCGCCCGCACGGCGTCCCCACCCGGACCGTCGAGGACCTCGCGCGCCATCTCGGTCTCCACGAAGCCGGGTGCGACGGTGCTGACCGAGATGCCGTGCGGTGCCAGGGCCAACGCCATCGACTGTCCGAAGGCGTTCATCCCCGCCTTGGATGCACCGTAGGCGGGGCAGGTCGGCTCTCCGCGGAAGGCGCCCCGGCTGGACACGTTGACCACGGCCCCACCGCCCGCGGCGCGCAGGTGCGGGATCGCGCAGAAGGTGGCGTTGGCAGCGCCAGTCAGGTTGATGGCGATCGTCTGCGACCAGGCGGTCTGCCACTCGTCGTACGACGTGTTGAGCGGCGGGTGAGCCAGGAACACCCCCGCGTTGTTGACGAGCACGTCGAGTCGACCCAGCCGCTCGGCCGCAGAGTCGACGGCTGCCTTGATGTCCATGGCGTCCGTCAGGTCCGCCTGGACGGTGATGTGGCCCTCACCGGGCAGTGAAGCGCGAACCAGCTCCGCCTTCTCTGCGGACGTGCCGTAGTGGACGGCGATCCGGTCACCCCGCTCCGCGAACGCGCAGGCGATGGCGGCGCCGATGCCGCGGGACGCACCCGTGACGAGGACAGCTCGGGGAAGGCTCGGGGCGGTTGCAGAGGTCATGGCGCCATCCTGCCCCCGAGATCGAGGCATTGCGGTGCGGGCCGACGGCGAGGAGAGTTGCAGCCCGGCGGGACCTACGTGAAGGGCAGGTGTGGAGGTGGGTGGCACACCTGACGCCACGGGGGCCCTCGCCCGTGCGCATGAACACGCCTTGACGTGGTTGTCGAGCTTGGATGAGCGTGCCGTACCCCCGTCTGCGTCGGTCGCCGACGTGGTTTCGGCGCTTGGCGCTGAGCTGCCCTCGGGGCCGACCGATCCGGAGGCGGTCGTCGACCTGCTGGTGAAGGGGGTGGAGGGCGGGCTGACGGCGATGCCGTCGGGTCGATTCTTCGGCTTCGTGATCGGCGGTACGCATCCGGCCGGGATGGCGGCGGACTGGTTGACCTCGGCGTGGGACCAGAACGCCGGGCTACGCACCGTCACGCCTGCGGCGACCGCGGTCGAGGACCTTGCCGAGGCGTGGGTGCTGGATCTGCTCGGTCTGGACGCGAACAGCGCCGTCGGCTTCGTGACCGGTGGGACGATGGCCAACTTCACCTGCCTGGCCGCCGCCCGTGGTGCGGTCCTGGCTCGGGCGGGGTGGGACGTCGGGACTGACGGACTGGTCGGCTCGCCGGGGGTGCGGGTCCTGGTGGGGGCGGAGCGTCACGACTCGGTCGATCTCGTGCTGCGCTACCTCGGTCTGGGTGCGCCAGAGCTCGTTGCGGCCGATGAGCAGGGCCGGATCGACCCGGCGGCGCTTCGCAGGATGCTGGGGGACGGTGACGACCGGCCAGCAGTGGTGGTCCTCCAAGCGGGCAACGTCCACTCGGGGGCGTTCGACCCGTTCGAGGAGGCGATCACGGCTGCGCACGAGTACGGCGCATGGGTGCACGTGGACGGCGCGTTCGGGCTCTTCGCCGGTGCCAGCCCGGCGTACCGCCACCTTCTCGACGGCTACGAGGCCGCTGACTCCTGGTCGACCGATGCCCACAAGACGCTGAATGTGCCGTACGACTGCGGACTGGCGATCGTGCGCGATCCGGCCGTCCTGCGGGCGGCGATGTCGATGCACGGTGACTACCTGATCCACGACGCTGCCGGCGACCCGTTCGAGAAGGTTCCTGAGCTGTCTCGCCGCGCCCGCGCGTTCACCGTGTGGGCAGTGCTGCGGTCGCTGGGTCGCAGCGGGGTGGCCGAGCTGGTGGAAGGTCTGGCCGCTCATGCTCGGGCGTTCGCCGACGGGATCGCCGAGATCGAGGGTGCCGAGGTCCTCAACGACGTGGTCTTCACCCAGGTGTGCGCTGCCTTCGGCGACGACGCCCGCACACGCGAGGTGGTTCGTCGGATGTTGGAGGACGGCACCGCGTGGACCAGTGGCTCGGTCTGGCATGACCGGGCCGTGCTGCGCATCTCGGTGAGCAACTGGTCCACGACCGACGCCGACGTTGATCGCACGCTCGACGCACTTCGCGCCGCCGCCGGTTAGAGGCCCGGCTGCAGACGCCGAGGGGGACGATGGCACAACCTGGAGATGGTTGAGTGCGTCGTACCAGTGACATCCACCGACCTTGGAGATCTCTCATGCGCAGGACCACTCGCGCCCTCGTGACCACGGTGCTCCTGGGCCCCGCACTGGCGTTCACCTCCACCGGCGTGATCGCGGCGCCGTCCGACAGCGCGGGTCCGCGTTGCCAGGGCAAGAAGGCGACCATCGTGTCGAGCAAGTCGTTCATCACCGGCACGCCTCGTGCCGACGTGATCGTCGCAACCCGGCGCGGCAACGTGGTCGACGTCTCCGGCGAGGGCGGCGATGACCTCATCTGCCTGGTCGGCAGTGGCAGCAGCGCGGACGGCGGCCCCGGCAACGACGTGATCCGCGTGGTGGGCAAGCACAGCGACGCCGCCGTCGAGCTCGGACCGGGTCGCGACACGTTCATCGGCGGACCGAACACCGACTACGTCTTCTCGTTCAAGGCCTCGGACGCTGCCGGCAAGGACACCATCCGCACCGGCGGCGGCTACGACTCGGTCGAGTCGGGGTGGGCCGGCACTCGCAACCGTGACGTGATCCGGCTGGGCGGTGGCCCTGACCGCCTCGACGTGGTGGGCGAGAGCACCGGCGCAAGCTTCGACGGCGGGGGCGGGAAGGACGTGTTCGTCGGCCCCATCCCCAGGAGCGCCGACGTGGTGGAGATCGACAACGTCGCCCGCCAGCTCACCGTGGACGGGGTCGTCGCGGCTGTCTGGACGAGCTTCGAGGGCTTCGATGCGTACGCCGACGTGCGCGCCGAGTTCCTTGGCGGGCCGGCCGACGAGTCCGTCAGCCTCGGCGGAGGGACCTTCAGCGCCTCCATGGGCGAGGGTGACGACTACCTGTTCACCTCCTCGGTGAACGCCGGCCCGCTTGACGGCGGGCCCGGCACCGACGCGATCAGCGTCCGACTGTCGTCCGCTCCCGAGGACACCGTCACCGGAAGCCTGGTCACCGACCGCATCGAGTGGCAGACCTCCAGCCCGGGAGCCCTCGCGTTCACCGGCATGGAAGGCCTCCAGGTCTACGCCCTCGCACACACCACGTTGTACGGCGACGAGGGCCCGAACCGGATGTCGGTGACGTCCTGCGACGGCACTATCTACGGCGGCGCAGGCGACGACGTCCTCTTCAACGGCGGGCGCTTCGACTCCGATGACGACACGATCTGCGGGTGGGTCGGCATGTCGACTTTGTACGGCGAAGCCGGCAACGACACGCTCACGGGGTTCGCCGAGGCCGATGACATCCTCGATGGCGGCGAAGGCACGGACACGGCCAATGGTCGCGGAGGCAACGACTCCTGCGTCGCTGAGACTCGGGTGTCCTGCGAGTCCTGACTCGTTCGCCGATATGCCCGCAGTGCGAGCCACCATGATCACGTGGTTCGAGGCCTGAGCTCTACTGCCGGCCAGGCGTGTGGGCATGCCGTCCCGCGTCTCGCCGATTCGGCACAGCCCATGTTCTGCGTCCCCGCGATGGATGGGAAGGCTGCGACGCGCGGACGAGGCGCGGCGAGGCCCCTATTCGACCGCTGCCGTGTCGATGATCTTCTTGGTCACTGATGATTTGAGACGACGCTCCGCGAATATCGTCGATAAGGACCGCGCCCGGTCCCTGTTTTCTCTTTCTAGGGCATCACTACCTAGGTAACCCTCGTTGAGCCATCTGTTTAGTGTGTGATCGAAGAGGACTTGGTTGGAGGTTCGAACCAAGAAATCGCAAGCGGCCAAGCCGTCTTGGATGGACTTGATGTCGAGATTCAGGCCGTGTTGCCCGCGCCGATGGATGTCCACAGAAAGCGATTCATGCGCGCGGGTATCGAAACGTCCCGACCAATGCACCGCCGCGTGCCGAATTGCGCACACCGAGTCGAACGCAGCTATGGCTTTACCTAGCGTAGACGTGGTTTGTACTTGATATCTTGTGAAGCGCTTGATCTCCTTAGCGATCACGCCACGCGAACTAAATAGTTTGCCCTCCACGAGTCCGAATCCAGCCTTGCCCGTACCGAAGGTCTGGACGGCTGCAAACGAAATCGGTTCGTTTCCTACGTTGCGTGCCGTCCAAGGGCAAGTGTGTACCAAGTCGGCAAACAACGTGCGATAGTAGTTCTCAGTAGAACTCACCATGCT
This sequence comes from Nocardioides sp., assembly GCF_035576065.1. GTDB lineage: Bacteria > Actinomycetota > Actinomycetes > Propionibacteriales > Nocardioidaceae > Nocardioides. The sequence continues at coordinate 9,461 of NZ_DATLWX010000016.1, read as the reverse complement.
CGCCACGAGCATTTGGCCAACAGTCACATCGTGTTCGCCGCGCATTAAGGACGTCGATAGTTTGCTGATAAGCATCACGTCATACACCCATTGAGTCATTGCCGAATCATTTGAAGCATGCACTTCGGCAATACAATCCCGCAGTTCTATCTGGGATGCGACGCCCACATCATTCACCATGACACTATTCATAGATAAACTCTTCAGCAATGGCCTTGATCTGAAGTGCTCGCTTTGGCCCGATGTAATCTGCGGCGAGAAGTTTCATATTTTCTTCATCCGTCAAAATGTCCTGAACTGTGTTGATCTGCCCAGCAGCAATGACTCGATCCAGTTGCTTTTGACTAATTGGAAGCTTCTCAATACTGGCCGAGAGCAGTTCTTCGTAGATGGATGCTTCACTCAAAGGCGCGCCGCAGTGGGAACAGAAACGCGCCTCTGGGATCTCGCGGGGCGTCCCGCACCGCTGGCACGCCGCCATATTCAGTTTGCAGCGGCTCAGGAAGTCCTTGCCGAGCAGGCTGGACAGAGTGCGGCGGACACGTGCCGTAGACGAGTCTCGGCGAGTCAGTCCTTGGATGGCGAGTTCGACGGAGGGGTTCCGTCCCAACGCCAACGCACCTGCGCTCAGCAGAAGTGAATAATGAATGACCACTTGCCTAAAGGACTTGGGTCCCATGCTTAGCGTATTGGAACGGCGGACGACCCCGGCATATTCTAACAACCCCAGAATGCGGTCAATTTCCGAAGGCAATGGCTCCTGAAGCAGAACTGAGACCACTTTGGTTTGACCGGTCCGCTTCGCGTTGTAAGTGTTGATTGCTTCGACAGAGGCGCCAACTAGGTCGCTGCCCACAGCCACAAAGTTCTTATAGCGTGGCAGCTTCTCCTCCAGTGAGAGGAAGACCTTGATGGTAGCGGCCGCTGAATCCTCGACTGCCGAGTCACAAAGTTGCGTAGTGTTCTTGAGACTGCTCCCGTCATCTTCCTCAAGAAACTGTGAAACCATTCCTAAGAAGTTCCTGGGTAGTCCAAAACTCGCAAGTGCGAGATACTCCAGCGCCCCCCGTCGTGCTCGAAGCCGACTCATCGCTTCCGGATCAAGCCGCTTCTCGCAGGCGTCCCGCATCATCTCCAGGAAGTCGGGATCCGACGGGTCCAGCCACACGTCTGAAACCTGGACGTCATGACCGACCTGGAACCGGGGGGTGTACGTCGTAACACCGGGATAAACCGCAGCCTTGGCGCTGACCACCCGCGAGCGCAAACTGCCAAAGATCTCGAAAAACTCGCGCTGCTGCTCAGGCGAGAAGGCGTGCGCTGCGTCGTCCAACAGCAGCACAACGCGCCGTCGGCCGGAAAGCTCGCAGACCTCTTCGAGAAGGTCGAGCACCTCAGTAAGGGTGAAGTCGCTTGCGGGCGCTTGATCGGCTCGCCGTCGCTCCACCGCGCTCGCCACAGCGGTCGCTAACTCCAGTCGTTCTGTCTGGTGTTCCGAGATGCTTGTCTTCAGCACGCTGCGGGTTTCATCCAACCCCCGGAGAATCAGAGCCAGAACCCACTGTCGGAAGAAGGCAAGTGCGCTGGGGTCCCTGCGGAGTTCTGGCTCTAACGAGAGTGACTTCGCGTAGTTCACGTATATAGGTAGCGCTGAGCCTTCATCGATAAGCGCATAGCGCGCCAAGCGTAGATACGTGCTTTTTCCGCTGCCCCGGGGGCCGATCAGGAGTCGTTGCCCAGGGCTCTTCAACTTGCGAAGCAGCGTCTGCTCGCGTGCGGTGAGGATCGTGCATCGCTCAAGCTCTTGGCGGCTCATGTCCTCCGCGCGATAGCCGAGGTCGATCAGGTCGTCGGTCGATGCGTCCACGGACACCATCCTTCCACCTTGTGCCAGACTTTCATCGCTGATTGGCTCACGCACTGCTACGCACGTGTCCTTGGCTGCCGCTACCACGGTCCTCGCGATAGTGGACCTCCTGCCGCGCCCGTAGTGACATGAGCTTCCCGGCCGCGCTTGACTGGAGCAGGGGGACGTTGAGGAGTCGGGTCTCCTGCAACGGGTGACGGCCGCCGTGATTCGTGCGGCTTCACTTTGGACTTCCAGCAGCCGACAAGGGAGGACAAGGACAACGTGCGGCCCGACACGAAGCATCAGCGATGATCACGGCCCGAGGCCAACTCTGTAAAAACCTCCACGCCTCAGCGACAACCGCCATCGACACCTCCCTTTAGCACCTAGCGCATAGCGACCTTGCTTGCGACCGGCATGTCGTCGTGCCTCGACCGTAAGCAGGATTCGCACCGCTAGTCGGGGCAAGTCTCAGGCAGGAGGGCCAGCGCGTGGGCCCGTCGCGCGCCGTGCGAACTCCCAGGCCGACGCGACTCGGCCCTCCCGACTTTTGTATCGGGTCCGTCGCTGCCGCACGGTCGAACGATCTCCCTAGGGTCGGTTTGCATCGAGAGGAGATGGCTAAACCACCCTTCTGGATGCGGGCGCACCTTCTCCGATCACCAAGTGTCTTCATCCGTGATGCCAGCGGCGTCTCGGTTGCTGGTCGTTCCGGCTTTCGCATTGTGGCGGGCCAATTCCGAGAAGCCGATCGCCGTCGCTGACAGGTTGCGCGCAGACCTGAGGACCCAGTCCCAGGAATGGATCGCTATCCGTTCGCCTTCGCCCGACCGCGATCGTGAGGGCTGCCGCTCCATCGTTGGCTCGTCCCGCCCGATGATGACTAAGCTTGGTGCCCGATTGGTGAGGCCGTGGAGACCTAGTTCGCTGTGGGCGTATGCGACGTTTGTCGTGATCCACTCGCCCCAGTCCCGAATCTGTTTGATTGCGTGACGAGTCTGTCCCGACAAAGTGCCGTCACCATTGACGATTGAATGGCGCGCGGCTTCGATTTCGACCAGAAGCCACTGTGGACCGAGACTGTTGATCCCGAGCACGAGAAAGTCAGGGACATGCTCGGCTCCGAGGCGCTGCTTGGGAATCACGTATGTGCCCGACGCTCCGACCACTGTCGCTGCGAGCAACGAGGGATGTTGCGTCAACAGGGACTGGAACAGTTCCTCAAGCCGCTCGCCCGACTCAAGCAACTCCTCCAAAGCTCGCACGGCTTCCGGGGACGGCATATGGCTCAGGAGTTTGTACTCCTGCAACGCGTCCAAGCGATCCAGGTTCATGAGCTTGTACGACGCACCGTTACGGAGGGCCGCTTCGATTGTGGCGGCCTCCTCGGCCCATTCGCCCTGCCCCAAACGCGCGATGATCTTCAGATGGTTCGGCCACGCCTTCCTCGACGGATGGCCCCGCATGTACACCCGACCGCCATCCCCGATACTCGAGATGACGCGCCGTTCACCTGGCCATGCCTGGCTGGTCACAACATCCCCGATTCCCGGCTGGACGTCCCGCAGGCCACGAGCGGTCATTAGCATGTAGCGGGCGGCGAACCACGCCGATACTTCAACGGCGGAGTCGGTCATCAGCACCGCTGGTTTGGAGATCCCTAGGCCTTCCTCAAGCTCGACCAACGTGTCGGGGATCTCACTCTCCCGACCAAGACGTTCGAGGAGCACTCCAGCGAGGTGCTTCTTCAGCAATACAGCCGCCACTGACTCCGGCACATCGTCCGGAAGCACCAAACCGATAGCTTTCGCCGTCGCCTGCTGTGCTTCCGACGGCCTAGCGGCAGCTAGTTCGAGACTAAGAGCAACTTGCTCCCAGCGCGGGGTTTCAACCTGTTCCGACATGGAGAACACGGTAGGGGGTAGTCGGCGAAGCAGTGTTCTACTCGACGACTTGATTCTGACGAGTGAGGGTTGTGGGGCAAAGCCCAGCTCATCGATGGATAGGCGGGATCTCTTCGCAGGCAAGACGCGAACGCCTGTTGGACTACGTGCCAGCTGCGCCGCGTGCGCCATCTTCACCCCTCTGACGACCTTCTGGCAGCAGTCCGGTAGAGAGTCAGCAAGGCGGTCTTGTCGTCCTCGTGGAGCATGGCGTCGCTGATGAGCGCTCGCTCGACATCGTTGTCGACGAAGAATTCTGCCATCAGCGTTTCGACGTTGGCACCGAACAACTCGGCGAGGGCTTGGAGTTGTTCAGCGTTGGGCAGGCGACTGCCCCGCTCCCAGTGGGAGACCCGCGTCTGGTGGACGCCTACCTCGGCAGCCAGTTGCTGTTGCGTCAAAGCGCGCTCCCGTCTCCTGGTGAGAAGCCAAGCACCTAAGCGTCTATTCGTCATAGACGCATAATGCGCTTTCGTTCCGTCGCTGTCAACTGGTTGAGAGGTCGGGCTGGCTTGATGAACTACGCCCTTCGTGCTGCGCCTGGCGTCCTTGGCCCCGGCGGAAGACAGGATGCTCCTGTGGCCGGCTCCAAAGGAGCCGTTCGGGGGCGGGGCTGAGCAGAAGCTGTCGCAAGACGCGCGATCACACTCGCAGGCAGCACGACCTCGAGCGAGTCGACGGCGCCCGCGAGGTCGGGTCGATCCTCATCAGTGTCTAGATCCATACGCGCCGATGCCACCACTCCGCATGGGTGGGGCCGTTGAGTGACGGAACGGTCGCTTGTTCGAAGCGGTCATCCAGTGGCCTGACTGCCCGGGCCAGCCGGCGACCCTGCCTGCCACCACGTCGGATCACGGACTCAAGCCGATCCCTCGATTCGAGTCCGTCCTCCCCGTTGCAGCACGGACAATCGATGTAGATCGCCGGGGCACGGCGCTCTGCTCGTCGGACCAGATCCGACCAAGCCTGAAGGTTGAACTCAACACCGCTGGCGGTTCGCGGCCGGCGGGGCCGCTGGGCGTTCACCGAAGTGGGGCCACTCCATCAAGGCGAGGGCCGTGGTTCTCGAACTGTGAGGTCATGGGCGGCGCCGTGACGAGGCGCGGTCGGTGAGGTGGATGAGCTCCCAGAGCGTACCCCCGCCCCAGCCCAGGGGACATCGCAATTCAGCATGGCGCAGATGCCCGGCCATGTGGAAGCGCTTCATCCGACGTCTGAACTCGCGAGCACGGGCGGCGGCGCGCCGGTGAGCCTGACACCGGTGATGGTGCGCCTGGTGAGTGCAAACGCAGCCACGAGTACGGCGAGGGCGAAGCAGCCCAGCTCGACGCGTCCTGCGCCGAAGGCGACAACGAGTGGACCCACGGCGACCAGTCCGATCGGGGTGGCGACGAAGGAGAAGAACCCGTCGATCGCCATGATCCGCGACAGCATCGCTTCGGGCACCTTCTCCTGCACCAACAGGTTCCAGGAGAGGTCCAGCACACTGAGCGCGGCGCCGGCGATGACGAAGGCCGCGGAGAGAGCCCAGACGTTCACCTCGGTGCCGAGCACGAGCATGGGCACGCAGTAGACGACGAAGGCGACCATGATCACCTTCATCGGCGCGGTCACCTTCACCTTGGCGAGGAAGAACGCGGCGATGAACACTCCCAGGGCTTGCCCGGACGTGGCTATCCCCCAGCCCTCGCTGCCGATCGTGTCATCGGCGATCACCGGACCGAGGACGTTGATCGCGCCGCTGACCAGGGCGTTGAAGACCAGTGCTGCCAACGAAGCCGGGATCACCCAGCCCAGCTGACGCGCGAACGCCCAGCCTGCGACGAAGTCTCCGATGACGCTTGCCTTGGCTTGGCTGCGGTCACCCGCCGGCAGACGCACCAACAGGAGCAGCGCTGCAGCGAGCAGGTAGGTCGAAGCGTCGATCGCCAGCGCCCACCCCGCCCCGACCGTCGCGACCAGGATCCCGGAGATCGCTGGGCCGAGGATGCCGACGGCACTGGTGGCTTGACCGATGAGCAGGTACGCCGACTGACGCTCCTCGACCGGGAGCAGGATCGGAACCATCCCGAGGAACGCGGGATAGCTCACCGCGAACACGGTGCCGGCCACCGCCTGCAAGACGATCAGGTGCCAGATCTCCGCCGTCCCACTGAGGACGAGACCCGCCGTGAGCGCCTGAACAATGCCTTGGATGAGGTTGCACCCACGCAGCACCACGGCCCGTGGCAGCCGGTCGGCGATCGCTCCACCCAGGAGCATGAAGACCACCATCGGCACGCTCGACGCCGCCAGCACCCAGCCGAGAGCCGACGCGGAATCCTCGATGTCGAGGACGGCGAATGCCAGCGCCACACCTGACATCGACGAGCCGACGCGGTTCACGACCTCGCCGATGAAGAAGTAGCGAAAGGTCGGTGTCGCGAGCGGCGACAGTCGGCTGCTACTCACCGGGAGAGTGAAGCGGCAAACCCGCCGGTAGACAAGTTGGTTTGCTGCGAGCCAACCTCAGGTCGTCAAGAGTCCGACGCCCAGCGTCGTCAGACTGACGGCCAGCAGTGCGGCGCCTGCAAGCACGAGCACGATCAGTCGGTTGGGCTCGGTGCGCCCGCGTCCCATGGACGAGAAGAAGAACCCCGCGGGCATCAGGAGCGCCGATGCTGCTACACCGCTGCGTGCCAGCCACTCCCAGCCACCGGCAAGGTCGGTCGCGTCCACGAAGAGCTGGCACACCAGCGCCAGGACGAGCAGCACCCCGGCGTGGGCGTGACCGGCACGCGCGAACTTCTCCTGAAATGGGGTCACATCGGCTTGGCCGCGGACGATCTTGAGCAGGTAGAGGCCGCCGGTCTCGACCGTCACCAGAGCGAGGAAGAGGATGCCCGCCAGCTGGCGCGAGGCATCGGATACAAACGGTTCCATGAGGACTCCAAAGATTGGGATAGTCGTACTTTGGACGGCACGGGGCCGCCCGACCCGTGCCAATCGTCACGGGTTCCTCGTGCGCTTCCCGACCTTCACGGTCCTAGCCGGGGGCGGTCGGGGCCAGAAGAGTGTGGAGCAGTTTCACTACTGAGTCCGTGGGCGCGATCCGGCGCGATTGAGCTGCCAGGGCGCGCGCTTGGTCGAGGTTCCCCAGCCGGATCTCGGCGATGCCGAGGACGGCTCTGGCGCGTGCCTGCACGGTCGGCGATGCGCTCGATTCGACGTCGCCGAGTAGCGCGCGAGCCTCCGCGGGTCGCATCTGGATGATGCGGACCAGGGCCATGGCCGTGCGAGCCTGGAGCGAGCCTCGCTTCGCCGCGAGTGCGAGCTCGGCAAGCTCATCCATCAGGCGTACTTTCGTCGATTCGGGATCGGTCGCCTCGTCGGTCCTGAGCATGACCAGATAAGCCAGCGCCAACGACAGGCAGTATTGGCTGCTGACCTTCGCGCGGACGTCGGAAGGGAGGTCATCCCGCGCCGCGAAGGTTGCGACGGCGTCGTAGTCCTGCCAGCCGTCGTCCCAGCGGGGCCGGCGTCTGAACAACTCGGTGATGGCAGCAATGGCGACGTCGGGATGCTTGTTTCCGATTTCGGACAGCAGGTGCGCGCGTCGATGCTGCTCCGTCTTCGTCCCGCTGAGCAGAGTTGGCAATGGGTGTTGGGGGACGGGGCGGGACCGAACATAAACGTCTGCGCGCGCCGCGGTGGGCCGGACGATCCAGCGAAGAACGGTCCGGCCATCGCTCTCCTGATCTCGTGAGAGCCGCCTCGGGGTGAGGTTCGTGACCGCGTCGCAGAACCCGGCGACGGTGAACCCAACCGCCAGTGCCCGAAGTCCAGTCGGTGCGGATGGGTTGGCGATGACGGTGCTGGCCGTAGCGAGCGCAACAGTGACGACGGCGGCCGATCCGCCCAACGAGAACAGAATCATGCGAACAGGCAACCCTCGAAGAGCATCGGCAAGCTCGACCGTCACGTGCCCGCTGGTGCCCACCAGAGCCAGGTCAGGACGACCAAACCGAAGGTTCCAGACTCGCACGCTCACGACCGGAAGACGCACTGCGGCGGCCGCCAGGACATGACCGAGCTCATGAATCGGCGTGTGTAGGGCGGACCCAGCGACGAGCCCGATCAACGAGGCCGACACCCAGAATGCCTCCACGCCACTGGCTCGCCCCGATTCGGAGGCGGCTGGCAGCACTCCGGCCGCCCACACGAAGGTCACGACAGTCCCCGCGAGCGCAACAAGGACGTCGAAGGCCTTGATCGAACCTACGGACCCCCACCCTTCAGAAGCGGGCGAAGTCTGCGCGGCCGACATGGCCTCGCGACTTGTACGGCGCACCTGGACCTCCGTCGTCATGACCTGAACGCGCGCCATCGTGCCTTCCCAGTGCCCGCGACGACGCAACGCTCGACCAGAAATCGTAGGGCGCCAGCCTGGACCTGAGTCTTCTCCAGACTCAGGTCCAAAGAGACCCCGTGTCTACGCGCCGCCGACCTGCGTGGGGACGATCTGGTCGGTGGTGGTGCCGTCCCCGAGCTTCCCCTTGTAGTTGTTGCCCCAGCACCAGGCGGTGCCGTCGACCTTGACCCCGCAGGAGTGGGTGATCCCGGCATCAAAGCTGCTCCAGCTGCCAGCCCTCGACGTTGGGGTGGACCGGTCGGTCGTGCTGCCGTCCCCCAGGGTCCCGTCGCCGTTCGCGCCCCAGCACCAGGACGTGCCATCGCTCTGTATGCCGCAGGAGTGGTCGTGCCCGGCCGTGATGCTCGACCAGCTCCCGGACAGCTGAGTGGGGGTCGACGTGCTGGTGCTGGTGCCGTTTCCAAGTGCCCCTTGGCGGTTGTAGCCCCAGCACCACGCGGTGCTGTCCGTCTGGATCCCACACGCATGCAAGGGCCCGGCGGTGAGGCTGCTCCAGCTTCCTGGCAGTTGCGTGGGGGTCAACCGGCCGGTCGTGGTGCCGTCCCCGAGCATCCCGTCGCCGTTGAGGCCCCAGCACCAGCCCGTGCCGTCAGTCCTGATCCCGCAGGAATACTCGCGAGCGGCGGTGACACTGCTCCAGCTTCCTGGCAGCTGGGTGGGGGTCGACCGGTTGGTGGTGGTGCCGTCCCCGAGCTGGCCGAATTGGTTGGCGCCCCAGCACCAGCCGGTGCCATCTGTCTTGACGCCACACACGTGGTTGTAGGCAACCGTGAGGGTGCGCCAGCTCCCAAGAAGCTGAGTAGGACTCGGTCGGGTGGTGGTGGTGCCGTCCCCGAGCTCGCCGTAGTCGTTGGCGCCCCAGCACCAGCCGGTGCCATCGGTCTTGACCCCGCACGAGTGGAACAACGCGGCGTTGATGCTGCTCCAGCTGCCTGGCACCTGCGTGGGGGTCAGCCGGTCGGTGGTGGTGCCGTCGCCCAGGGTGCCTTGGCCGTTGCCGCCCCAGCACCAGCCAGTGCCGCTGGTCGTGACCCCGCACGAGTGGTACGACCCGGCACTGACACTGCTCCAGACGCCCGGGGTGGGTGTGGGGGTCGGGGTGGGAGTCGGCGTCGGTGTGGGCGTCGGGGTGGGGGTGGTCGTCGGCGTGGGCGTCGGGGAGGGCGTCGTTGGAGGCGGCGGCTCCTCGACCGAGCAGTCTGCCGGCCAGGTCTTGGGTGGGACCAGCTGGAACTCGCCCTGGGCTATGGGGATCACG
>NZ_DATLWX010000015.1:0-331634 GCF_035576065.1 Nocardioides sp. | reverse complement strand
GCGGCTTCGAACTCGACGAGCTCCTGCAGAACGGTGCGGACCGACTCGCGGATCATGTCGACACCGTCGCCGGTGCGGAACGCTTCGAGCAGCTCGGACAGGGCAGACTGGGGCAAGGCCATCGGTGGTTCTCCTTCAGTGCGTGACTTGGTCGTTTCACACCGAAGATCCCGCCGATGGCCGCCTACTTCACGCAGCCCCGCCGATTGACCTCAAACCCCACCACTCCACGGGACTCTCCTGTCTGCGATGTCGAGCTGGGCTGCTGCGACGTTGGCGAGCAGGTGGGTCACTCGTGCGGTCCCTGGGAGGGGGACGACAGGCTGGCCCGAGCGGCGGCCGCGGAGATGCACCCAGGCCAGTGCCGTTTGGCTGGGGGTCACCCCGTACTTCGCGGCGACCTCTCTGAGGGTTTCTGTCAATGGGCTTCTGGAGCTTCCGACAAGTGCCCCATGGCCCAGCGGTGAATGCGCCACTAGCGTGATACCGAGTTCGGCAAGCGCCGGCATCATCGGTTCGACGTCGCGCTGTGACAGTGACCATTGTTCCTGTACGGCCTGGATCGGGTGGACGGCGTGAGCTCGCCGAATGTCGTCGATCGTGACGTTCGACAGCCCGATGGCTCGGATCTTTCCGGAGCGGAGAAGATCCGCCATCGCCGTCACGGTTTCCTCGATGGGGGTCTCCTCGCTCCGGTGGTGTAGGTAGTACAGATCGATCGTCTCGACGTTTAGACGTCTCAGGTTCCCCTCGATCGCTGATCGCAGCGTGTCTGGGTCTGCTCGGACGCTCCAGTCGTCATGACGACCCGAGGGACCCCAATAGACCCCGAACTTGCTGCACAGCGTCACGTGATCACGATGTGCTGCGATGGCACGTCCAACCAGCTCCTCGTTTCCGTACATCTCGGCGGTGTCCAACAGCGAGACTCCGGCCTCGACAGCGGTGCGCACGAGAACGGTGGGGTCGCGATCGGGGTCGCCCCACCCCTCGTCCGCGAAGCGCATGAGCCCCAGTCCTTGGAGCGGGAGGTCGTCAGGGGTCCACAGCGCGGCATAGCCCATGACGAGCACCGTAGGACCTCTACTGGACTTGAGGTCAACACCGAAGCATCTGGCCAGAACAGACCGGTATACCAGCCCTGAGCAACAGGTATCCCAACGCTAGAGCGCAGGCGCCCAGTCCCAGTTGCCGATCGTCACGCGGAGCGGTGTCGGACCCGATGGTCGAACTTGGCGCGTGGTCCAGACGCTGGTCTCGTGAGCGCCAGCAAGCAGCGTGCGCAGCTTCAGGGAACTGGCTATTCCCGGGAGGATTCCCGAGAGGCGTCGAGTTCGCTGCTGGAGGGCAGCAGGCGTCCGAAGGCTTGAGTGGCCCGGAGAAGCACCTCCGGCTCGGGATTTAGTCCACGCAGCCAGGGCTCGGGGTCCCGTGCCACCACCAGCGCCCGACCGTTGGGGAGGTTTTCCACCGTGAACGCGTCGAGGGCTGGGCCCTTGGCAAGGTGGCGGGGGTTGAGCACTTGGGCCACGCTCGGCGCGACGGCGTACTCTTCCGCAGCCCACCCGTCGAAGCGCTCCTCTGCCTCGGTCGGATCGCGCTCCAGTTTCGAGCTGTAGAGCCTGTGGTCGGGGATGACCAGGCGGTCGCGCCGTACGTACGCATAGTCCAGATGCGGCCCGAGCGTCCGCAACCCGGCCACCAACCGGTCCAGTGTGGCGCGGCGCCCGAGCTCCGGGTCATGAACCTGAAGCCAGGCATCGTTTTCCAGGCCGAACCGGAAGCCGGCATAGCGAGGCGGCGTCTTGGTGAACTGACGGACACCCAGGAAGTCGTCTGCATGGGCCCGCAACTCGTCGGCCTGGCGACCAGGGGTGGTGATGAACTCGGCGGTGCCGCGGTCAACCACGGGCGTACCCATCGGCAGCTGGACCAGGTCCACGACCCGCTCCGCTGTCTCCTCGACCAGCGCATGTTCTCGGCGCTTGAAGTGCGACCCGTTCGGCGTAGTCACGTAGCCGCTGGTGAAGTAGAAGAAGGCCGTCAACACCCGATCTGGGCCGAGGGCCCAGTCGTCGAACATCCGTTGCGGAACCCGGCTCACGGCGCGCTGCGCTGTGATGCGCACCCTATGACCCTCGAGATGGGCGGCGAAGTCTTCGAACCAGGCCGCCACCTCCTCATCGGACATCGGACCGTCCTCAATCACCGCGACAACGGACCGCTTCGCGATGGATGGTTCGCCGTACAACGTGGTCGGATCGAAGGGATGCCGCTGCAGCGACAGTTCGTAAGCACGCCGAGCCGCGTCCCTCACCCTTGCCAGCAGCGTCGCCATATCTTCCCCGCGGCCGACGGCCGCGACCTGGAACGGCACCGAGTGGTGCTCACGCTCGTGGAGTCGCGCAAGCAAGCCGTCAAGGTCCATCTCCACTGTTGCCACCCCATGATCGTAGGGACACCCCTCGAGGCCCGCGGGTGGTCCAACTCGATGACCGCTGCCCGCGTGATTCTGGTCAGGGAGCCATCCGCACTTCGGTATCAGCGAACGCACTCATCTCGGCAGATCCGGACGTCCCGTAACCGAACCGGTCTCGGCCGCCTTTCCGCACGGGTGGTCAGGATCAGCCGTGTTGTCCCGCAGGGGATCGGGCAGCGGGACGATGGACGTACCTCGGCTAGATCCGGATGTTGTGCGGCAGGATCGCCCCATGAGAGCGCAGTTGAAGTCCCTCGACCTCGAACCGGACCCATCAAGTCTGTCGGAGGACCCGGCGGAGTTCTCTCTGCTGGCGCGGATGATTGTGGGTCAACCCGACACCCCGGGCGAGGAGTCGTTCGACATCACCGTCTGCACTCCTGAGTGGCTCGCGGCGCAATGCCGAGCGCAAGGCGGGCTCTATAACCCACGGCATCACCTGGTGGTAACGCTGGACGACTTCGATCAACGTCGATTGCGAGGATGGCTTGAAGCCCAAGTTCGAGCGGTGGAGGCTCCGACATGGGGTGAGGTCGGCGAAAGGCTGGGCCGTCTGGGTTGCTGGGAGTTCGAGGACTACACGCCGTAGCAGACGATCCACACCCCGGCTGATCCGAGCGTCCCGGGTGAGGAACGGGCAAGCGCTGCAACCTTCGCCGCTGGCGGTTCCTGTTGCGGGACGTCCACTCAGCCGATGTGCGGACCTTCCATAGGATGCCGCAATGCCAGACCGGACGTTCCCTCTTGCGCCCCGCAGCGCTACAGCCCTCGAGGTCGGGGACCTCATCGCAGTGCCGTGCGAACCGGAGGGCTGGGCCTGCTTGCAAGTCGTAGACGTGAAACGCCAAGGGCCTGGTGCACGGACGACCTTCGTGGCTGGCGTGTTGCCGTGGTGTGGCGCGGACGCGCCAACTCGTGACGACGTGTCCGGGCTCGCGGCGACCCAGGAGGGGCTGGTGCCGGTCGAGATATTCACGGAGGGCGGCCTGCAGGTCGTTGACCAGGCCGACGTCGTCGAGACTGGCGCACCCTCGAACTTCCGTGACTTCGGGGTCGGGACGGTGCACAAAGTCTGGGGGTGGCGGACGGCCATACGGAAGGCACAGGAAGCCTGCTGAACGCCCGCATCTGGCAGCCGCGATCCGTGCGCACAGAGCGGGGATGGCCGCGCGGTTTCGGCAGATGCGGACGTCGATCGGTTGCACACGGCCTCGTGGGCGAGGATGACACCTATGTATCCCCGGCAGTTGACCGTCCGTGAACGCGCGGTGCTTGACGCTTTGCTCACGGCGGATTTCGACGGCGTCGAGGGGCTTCGTGCTCAAACGGCGGAGGCAGAGGTCCTAGGCGGGTGCGGGTGTGGCTGCCCTTCGATTAACTTCTTCGAAGGTCGAACCGAAGGGATGGACATCGTCGTCAACGCGGGCTTCAAGAACTCAACGACCTACGACGGGCTGTTCCTCTTTACCGTTCGCCTTCCCGACGTAGGCGACGTCCTGGGAGGCATCGAGTGGGTAGGGCAGAGTGATTCGGACCCGGATGAACTGCCGGCACCTGAGGATCTGACGATCGCCTTGGCAGGCTCATGAGTCGTCCGACCATCCAAAGAACCGGATGTCTCGGAAGACGAACGGCTGGCGGCCGCGAGTCATGCTCGTCGCGCATGTTCGAGGCGACGACGGCCGATCGCCGCAGGCGGATCGGCTTGCGGTCAGCCGGCGTTGACTCGGCGTGCGGATCGCGGCATGGAAGGACGGCCCGTTTGGTCTTGCGCGTTGGCTTGCTTGTGGCAAAGGGGCGAGAGCGCGTGGGCCGACTCCACGGGTGTCGTCGGGCATTGTCTTCCAGGGAAGTAGCAGGCCGCTGGTCAGCAGCACGACGGCGGCGGCGGCCAGCGCGAAGCGGGGACTGGTCGCGGCCGCCAATGGGCCGCCGGCGACGATGAAGAGCGGCTGGACTGTCTTCGAGCTGATTGACCAGGCTGTCGTGACTCGCGACATGTGGGCGTCCGCGGTCGCTCGCATTCGATGGGTGACGAAGGTGGGGTTGAAGACTCCTGCGCTGAACAGCAGGAGGAAGTCGGCAACGATGATGACGACCAGGCCGGTCGTGCCTGCCGGGGCCAGGGGCAAGATCCCGAGCCAGAGGGTCCTGAGCACCCCGAAGGTAAGCAGGATGGTCCGGTCGCCGTACCGCTGCGTGAGTCGCGGGGTGCACATCGCCCCGAGGATCCCGCCGAGTCCGGGCAACCCGAGTGCAAGGCCGTATTGCCAGGGCGCGAGACCGAGGTCGCGGAGCATGAAGACCGTCATCAGGGGTGCGGCCAGCATGATGCAGCCGCCGAAGAGCATGGCGTTCCAGAACAGCGCGGTCAGGTCGCGGTGGCTGAAGATGTAGGCCCACCCAGCGGTGATGTCGCGTCGCCAGTGGTGGTCGGTGGCTTTGGCCGGGGGCGGGGGTTCTGGTGCTCGGAGGGCTCGGATGCCCAGGGCTGAGAGGAGGAAGCTCACCGCGTCGATCGCCAGGGTCGCCGTGGCGCCCAGCCAGGAGATGAGTAGTCCGCCGAGGGGCGGCCCGGTGCTGGTGGCGGTCCAGAACGTTGTCTCGAATCGGCTGTTCGCCACCAGTCGCTCGTCAGGCGCAACGAGGGCTTTGAGGTGGGCCCCGCTCGCCGCGCCGAAGGCGATGTTGCACGTTGCTTGGAGAATTCCGACCAGGCACAGCTGCTCGTAGCTCAGGGCACCGAGCGTGGCGGCGACGGGAACACTGCCTAGCGCGGCGAAGCGGAGCAGGTCGGCTGCGATCATCACGGGGCGCTTCGTGCGGAACTCGATCAGGGACCCGAGCGGCAGGGCAATCGCGGCGCTCGCGATCCCCGACAGAGCCGCGAGCATCGCCACCTGGAACGCCGAGACGTGAAGGACCAGGACCGCGACCAATGGCAGGGCTCCCGAGCCAAGGGCGCTGCCGATCTCGCTGATGGAGTAGGCGCCCCACAGGCGGTGGAAGTCACCGCTCAGCCGCGGCCGATGGCTCGCAGTCAGAGTCGGGGACGGTTTCACCCAGCGACCCTAGGACCGGGCGTGGCCAGGTCCACCTGCGACTCGCTCCAATCCCGCACTTCAGACGAAGCTCCAATGAGCAACTCGGCGACCAGCGTGGGTGGTGCATGCGCATTGACATGCGCGCGCCCGCTGCGGACCGTCACGCTCCGGGTGACGATCAGCGGAGCTCGCCAGTGCAGGATCGTCAAGCGGACGGGCAACGCACGATCACTGCGAGACTGGGTCTATGACGTTGAGCCCCCGGGAGACGACATTCGTCGTGCCGTTCTACTTGAACTTGATGGGGGAGAACGCGACTTGGGTCGGCGGGGAGGTTTGGGATGGAGTCGTCACGGTCGGCAGGACCGCGACTCTTGACGACGTCCTGTGGATGCTCCGAGTTGGGGCTTGGCGTCCCGTTGTCATGGGCGCGTGGCTTAGTCTGCGGTTCGATCGGGCCGCTGTTGGCGCGGCCGTCCTTGACGCGCTCCACAAGTCTGCAGGGTCTCTCACCGCTCCACCCCTAGCCGTAGCCGCGTTCATCGTGGTCGGCGACGAGGCCGCCGCCCCCGCGCTACGCAAGAGCATGGCGCGATCCGACGAGGGTTCAGTCGGAGTTCTCGATGCGGCTCTGGAAAAACTGGGTGCCGATCCTGGGCAATCTGTCAGCGAGGAGAGCAGGGCATCGTTTTCCGAGATGGTGGTTTTCGGCGAACGGCTACGCGAGGCGCTGACGGGCGCGTAGCGGCTCCGTTCCTGAACCGAGCGCTCGACGGCAAGATCCCGCGCACAACGACCGCCCGCGATGCCTCGGTCCATTGCGCTTGTGGCTCCGGGATCGGCTCGCCCTACTCTGAACCCGTGAGCCGGATCAAGAACCCTCAGGACAAGAAGCGTCTGAGCTTGGAGCGCGACCGGCGCAACACCTACGGCGAGAACGACAAGGCGTCGCGCAAGAACATCCCCCGTGCCAAGGCCCGCGTGAACCGCGCGAACCGTAGGGCAGAGACAGTCGCCCTGGAGGGCGCGCTCGGCGCTCCCGACGAGACCCTCGACGCGATCGTCGGCCGCCGTCGCAAGGTCTGGCGAAAGTGGACCGACGCACCCCTGGGTTCGGTGCTCGCCATCAAGCGCGGTGAACCGTCAGGCGACCCACTGGAGTCTCGGCGCCTCCCGTACCCGTGAAGGGACCGACCCGACGGCGCTGCACCCTGTGCGTCAGGCTGAGGTGAGACACCACTTCTGAGTTCGATCCCTCTGCACGGGGCGAGAGGCGAGACACCTGATGACGATGACCACTGCTGACGCCGCCCGGCTTGATGATGGGGTGGTGAGCCCAAGAGCTGATCGTCCGAAGCGACGCACCTTCACCGCGGAGTACAAGGCCCATATCGTGGCCGAGTACGACGCGGCCGACCACGGCGAGCGTGGCGCGATCCTGCGCCGGGAGGGCCTGTACTCCTCCCACATCACCGAGTGGCGCAAGGCCGCCGAGGCCGGCGCTGTTAGCGCTCTGGGCCCCAAGACACGGGACCGGCGGGACCGGGAGATCGAGCAGTTGCGCGTTCGCGCGGAGAAGGCCGAGTCCGAGCTCGAGCGGACCAGGGCGGTGTTGGACATCGTGGGAAAAACGCACGCGCTCTTGGAGACGCTCTCCGAGAGCAAGGGCATCCAGAAGCCGCCGCCGCGGTGATCAACCCAGCCGTCGCCGAGCTCGCCGAGCACACGAGCGTGAAGCAGGCGTGCGAGCTGGTGGGGCGGCCGCGGGGCAGCCACTACCGCGCTCAACGACCCCGAATGCACGGGCCCGCGGCGAAGCGCCCGACGCCACCCAACGCGATGAGCGCCGACGAGCAGGCCGAAGTGATCGGGGTGCTGACCAGCGAGCGGTTCTGTGACAAGTCCGTGGCCCAGACGTGGGCCACCCTGCTCGACGAGGGCACCTACCTGTGCTCGATGTCGACCATGCACCGGCTCCTGCGCGCCCACGGTGCCGCGGGGGAACGACGCCGACAGGCCACCCATCCGCCGAAGAAGAAGCCCGAACTCCTGGCAGTCGGGCCTGGGGAGATCTGGTCGTGGGACATCACCAAACTCCGCGGGCCTGGACGCGGGGTCTGGTTCCAGCTCTACGTCGTGCTCGACATCTACTCCCGCTACGTCGTGGCCTGGACTGTCCAGAACCGCGAGGACTCCGAGATCGCGGTGACGATGCTCGAAGAAGCGATGGGCGTGCACGGCATCCCAGAAGCGGTCCACGCGGATCGGGGGACCTCGATGACGTCGAAGCCTGTGGCCCAGTTGCTGCTCGACCTCGGCGTCGATCGCAGTCATTCTCGCCCGAGGGTATCGAACGACAACCCCTACTCCGAGGCCGCGTTCAAGACCCTGAAGTACGCACCCGTCTTCCCCGAGAACTTCGGCTCCCTGACCGACGCGAGGGCGTTCTGTGAGACGTTCTTCGGCTACTACAACCACGAGCACCGCCACTCCGGGATCGGGCTGCACACCCCGGCGTCGGTGCACCACGGCACCGCGACCGAGATCCGGGTTCAGCGCCAGCAGACCCTCGACGCGGCCCACGCCGCCCACCCACACCGGTTCGGCAACCGCCGACCCCAGGCACCAAAACTTCCCACCGCTGCCTGGATCAACGAGCCATCACCGGAGGCCCTCATACAAACCGCTTAACGAGACGTGTTTCAGACTGCTTGACATCTTCCGCTCCGGCGGCATCAACCGCGATGAGGGTGCCCTACGTGGTAGCAATACTTCCCGGCGTCTTCACTGAGCGTACATCTCCAACGCGTTGTCCAACGAGACTTTCCGGGCTGGCATCCCGTCATCAAAGGTCGGCTACGTTACGTCCTTGTCGGCGAGAAGTGTCTTCATCCGCAATGCGGCGTCAGAGTCGTTGAGCCAACCCAAGACATCAAAGTCTGCGATTCGCAGGGTCGGTGCCCAGCCGTGCAGGCCAGGCAGCAGGTCTGCCAGTGCATCGCGGAAGGCCCGTTGTGTGTGTCTTCCGCCCGGCTCCGGGAACAGCGGCGGGCAGGGCCGCGCGAATCCGCCTCCCCGTTGCTTGGTGTTGGCAGCGGCACGTGCAGCCCACAATCCCTGGTCGAACGCCGTCTCGACGTGGTCCGGGTACAAAGCGATGGTGCGGGCGCGCGGCACAGTGAAATGCTGGATCTCATCCACCTCAACTATCCGAGGAACACCGTCCGCGCCAATAAGGACGGCATCGATGCTGCGGCGTTCACGCGTAGGCATCTCGTCTGGAAGCACAGACCCCTTAAGTTCCCGATAGATGGCCTGAACGTCGGGCCAAAGGTCGCCACACTCCGATAGACCGGGCCGCATCAACCAATCCGGCGACACCTCACGGCTAAGCGTCGTGACCAGCGCGGCCTCTACAAGGTCGAGCACCCGGTTCTGTACCTGCCTAGGCATCCTCAACCGTCCCTCCAAGCCCGCCTTCGTGACGACTAATGATCCTCTCGTCTCCGGGGATCGGCCCAGGCCGTGGCCTCTGCCGACGATGACGGGAACGGGGCGCGTGCCCGCTAGTCTGGCGTCGCGAAGGGCGGGGGCTCCACCCCGCCCTTCGTGCTGTCTTGAACCACCGCCCGCAGCGCGACCCACTTGGGGTGGGCGACCCGGCTTCGGGGACCCACACGATGACTCCCGATGTCATTACTGAGGTGTCTCCTTACGCAGAGCCCGCCACGAGACTAACTAGTAGTCGCCGCTTCGGCATTGGACCACCAGCAGACTCGCACACGTCACCGCCGTATTGGGGCGACGCAACGCGCGAGGCAGGTCGCCTCATTCGGGCGGCGGGGACGGCAGCGTGTCGATCTCGATGGCGAGGTCGACGGCCTCCTGCTGATCGAGTCCCCGGTAGGCGGCGATGACCTGCCACATCAGCGTGAAAGCGACAACGGCGAGCCTGGTCAGCGCGTACGGGTTGCGCGCTTCCGGGAGCACGAAGTAGCCGCGCCCCTGCGCCTCATCCCACCGGTAGACCTCCTCGACGATGTACGGGGTTGGATGGGTCGCGTTCGATAAGTACCCGTACATGCCTGGGGTGACAACGTCTTGGGCGATGGCGTTCTCGATGAATCTGAGGCTTGCGCTCAACCCGGGCTTCGACTGCTTGCACAGTCTGACCAGCGCGCCGCTGCGCTCATCGAACTCGATCTCAGATGGATAGAAGAGGACCGGCAGTACCTCTTGTCGGAGAGCCTTCTTGAACTTCACGATCTGCTCCGTATCGGGGTGCTCGAAAGCCTTCGCCGCTGACGCCCGTTTGGTCGCATCGTCGAGTTCCGCCAAGAAGACCCGAGCGGCGCGACCTCGCGGGTTATCCATGAGAGATGGGTCGAGCAACCAGTAGACGTGCCCGCAGAGTTCGACGATGGAACGCGTCAGGGGTGCGATCGAGAAGGTGACTTGTCGCTCCTTGATGAGCGACTGGACTGCCTCCAGGTGTTCGGCGGCCTGTTGCGTGAAGAGAGTTGAGATGACAGCCGCACGGTTGGCCTCAGTGCCGTTCCAGTGCCTGCCCGGACCGATGTGTCGACGCAGCCGCCCCGTCTCGTACTCGAAAGGCGAGCCCGGCTGCGCCTCCCAGCGCGTGCGCCTTCCGAAGTCCTCATAAGCGTCGAGGCACTTGTCGATGTGCCCCACCAGGCCGTCCAGCATCGCGTCGATTGCTGGGGTTGTCTTGGGTCGCGCACGCATGAGCACACGCTGCCAGACAGCGCTAACGCGCCCTCCGCGACACTCGCACGTGCCGCGTCAGATCCCAGCGCAGGGTCAAGCGTCTAGCAGCCATTCGATTTGGATGGGGGTTAGCGTCCAAGTCCCCCCTCGGACACTGAGAAGGCTCCGGCTCCACGGGGCCTTCTCTTCATTTCAGCCCACCATCGGGCCAGCAGCTCCCAGTCTGTTGCGACTCTCGTGTGGGCGTCGATGGCGACGTGGGGCCCCGTAGGTCAGCAACCGGATGGGTATGCACCGCCTGGCCCGACACCATGGTCCAAGAGTTGCTGGTGGTCGCCATACGCGTCGAAAGCGGATAGTGAGTTAGACGTGGATCACTGTCACCGGGGTGTCGTCGAGTAGTCGGGTGAGATCCCCCGGATCGGATGTCAGGACGATCACGGGTTCGTCTTGTCGTATCGCTGTGGCGGCCACGACGGCGTCAACGGTCGGGTTTCCCGGCGTCCCCGTCATAGCTCCCTTGCCCAGCAGCACCCCGGCGTCGCGGGCGATGTCCGTGTCGACGTCGATGACTGCCAGCTTCTTCAAGGCTCGGTTGACGTTTGCGTCACGGGCGGGATGGCGGAGCACTTCAGCGATGGTGATGGCGGACAACACCACTCGTGCGTCGCGCTTATAGGCGGCAGCCAGTCGAATTCGCATCGCCCGATCGTTGCTGGCTGCTTTCGAAAGCCCTTCGGCGTCCAGAACCAGTGTGCCCCCCTCGCCTACCGCGCGGGCCATTGTGCCAACGCTTCATCGATCTCAGCCTCGGTGACCGGGCCATCCTCGGCTTCAGCCTCCATCGCGTCCAGCAACTCTTTCAGGTTGTCGCGTTCGAGTTGCCTCACAATCGCCGCAGCAAAATATTCAGACCGTTGCCCCTGCCCGACACGTTCGTTGAGTTGATCCATCACGTCGGACGCGATTGTGACGCTGACCTTCACCTTCGGGCTGGCTGTTCGCCCGATGACAGGGCGGCTAGCGGGTGATGCTGTGCGGGCCGTGGGTGCTGAGCGCTTTATCGGCGTGGACCGCTTCTGGGCGGCAGGTGCACGCTTCGCCTTGTTGACGACCGCCTTACTGAACCTGCCTGCCTTGCTGCTGGGCAACGCTGTGCTCCGAGCCGTCGTGTTGCGACTACTCGTGGCCTTGCTTGAGGTCTTTCGTGGTTGCGCCATCGGTCCATCCTACCAACGGTAGGACACGTTCGGTAGGAGCAACATCCGGAACGCACTCCTCCGTGCACGTCGACCTCGTCGAGGCCGCTGGGAAGCCTCCCGCGCGCCTCCTTTCCTTTCAGCAGCGGGCCGAGCAAGCTTCAGTCCGCTGCGGCGCCCTCCGTGGACGAGGCTCCCAGCGTGAACCCTTGATCGACCTGCGTGTGGACGACGATGCGGGTCCGGTCCGGTCGGAAGAAGTCGCGCGCGAACTCCACCGGCAGGCCGTCAGCGGCGTACGACGTCCGGGTGACCAGCAGGAGCGCGTCTTCCCTCGCGACGCCCAACAGCTGGGCCTGCTGCGTGCTCGCCTTGACGGGCTCGATGACCTCTTCCGCCGAGTATGGCGATCGCCCGTATTCGCGCTCCATGACGCGGTACAACGAGTCGCCCAGGTCGAGCTCCAGCATCCCGGGGAAGACGGCCGCCGGCAGGTAGGTCTCCTCCAGCGTGATCGGATCGCCGTTGGCAGAACGCACGCGAAGCACTTCGTGCACATCATCGCCCCGGCGCAGCTGGAGCGCGGCCCGGACGTCCGGCGCAGGAGCGCGCGTGAGGGCTTGCACGATGTGCGCGCCGGCCTCGACGTGGGCGCGGCGCATCTGCTCGGTGAAACCCGGGAGCTCGGAGAGGCTGAAGTCAAACCTCGGCTGTGCGACGAAGCTGCCACCGAGGCGGCCGCGCCGACGCTCGAGGAGACCCTTGCCCTCGATGGAGGCCAGCGCCTGCCGGAGCGTCATCCTGCTGACGCCGAGGGCGGCTGCGACGTCGACCTCAGGTGGCAGCCTGGTCCCCGCTGGCAGCTGGCGGGAGGTGATCAACTGCTCGAGCCAGCCGCTGATCCGAGCGTGGGCAGGCAGGCCCGTCGCCCCCATCAGGTCAGGGAGAGGCGAGAAGACCTCGTCCTCCATCGTCAGCATCGGACACGTTCGTTCGTGGGGTCGTGCCACGCCTTGAGCGAGACCTCGACGGGGTGCAGCTCCCCGCCCACGTTCACCTGGTAGCTGCCGGCCTTGATCCAGGCGGCGTCAATGGGATCCCCCGCAGGATCCCAGACGTACGCCAGACCGACGCACGCTCCGGTGGCCTCGCCCCACGCTCCGGACGTCACCTGGCCGGCGGCCACGCCGTCGCGCAACACGAGCTCACCGCCCCACAGCATGGGGTCGCAGGAGCCGACTCGCAGTCCGACCAGACGCCGTCGTGGTCCAGCGGCTCGAGCCTCCTCGACCGCCTCCCGGCCCAGGAAGTCGATGTCGGTCTTCAGCTTGCAGGCGAACTGCAGGCCGGCCTCGACCGGGTTGTGGTCCGGAGTGAGCTCGCGACCGAAGGCGCGGTATCCCTTCTCCAGCCGGAGCGACTCGATGGCGTAGTAGCCACCTCGAGCCACCCCGAGCTCGCGACCTGCTTCGAGGAGCTGCTCGTACACGCCGACCGCGAACTCCACGGGGACGTACAGCTCCCAGCCGAGCTCGCCGACATAGGTGATCCGGGTGGCGCGGACGGTCGAGTAGCCCAGGTCTATCTCGCGACTGGCACCGAAGGGGAAGGCTTCGTTGCCGAAGTCGGCCCGGCTCACCCGGGTGAGAAGGTCGCGGGAGCGAGGGCCCATGACTCCGAACACCGCTGTGCTGGAGGTGGCGTCGAAGAGCGTCGCCTCGAGGCCCGCGGGGATGTGCTTGCGGATGTGGTCCTTGTCCCGCTCGGTGGTCGCTGCGCTGGAGACGATGAGGTATTCGTCGTGGGCGAGCCGGGTGACGGTGACGTCGGACTCGTAGGTGCCACGGCTGTTCAGCATTCCGGTGTAGACGGACGTGCCCGGCTCGACGGCGACGTCGTTGGTGCACAACCACTGCAGAGCGCTCTCGGCGTCCCTCCCCTTCACCACGTACTTCGAGAAGCTGGTCTGGTCGAACACCGTGACGTTCTCGCGGGTGTTCCGCTGTTCGTCGGCCGACCACGGCAACCAGTTCTGCTTGCTCCAGGAGTACTCGATCTCTGCAGCCACACCAACGGGTGCGAAGAAGTTCGCTCGCTCCCAGCCCATCCGGCTACCGAAGTTGGCGTTGGCCTCGACCAGCAGGTGGTGGACCGGCGAGCGGCGGAAGGGCCGGGCGGTGCGCATCTCCCGGTTCGGCCACGGGATCTCGTAGTGCAGGCCCAGGATCTCGCTCACCCGGTCGTGCAGCCACGTGACGTTGCCGTTGAACGGGGCGAACCGACGGATGTCGACCGCCGTCAGGTCGCTCGCGGGCTCTCCCCCCACGATCCACTCGGCCAGCGCCCGGCCGGCCCCACCCGCAGACGCGATGCCCACGGAGTTGAAGCCGGCCCCGACGTAGAAGTTCTGGAGCTCGGGTGCCTCACCGAGGATGAACTGGTTGTCCGGCGTGAAGCTCTCGGGCCCGTTGTAGAACTTGCGGATGCCCGTCTCGTTGAGCGCGGGGATGCGCAGGAGCGCGTTGTCCATCAGGATCGCGAAGTGGTCCCAGTCCTCCTCGAGGAGAGCGAACTCGAAGGGATACGGCAGCTGGTCCGGGGCGACCCACGGCTTCGCCTCGGGCTCGAAGCCTCCGACGACGAGCCCTCCGACCTCCTCCTTGAAGTAGGTGTAGCCGTCGGGGTCGCGCAGCACCGGAAGATCGCGGTGCACGCCCTCGATGCTCTCGGTGACGACGTAGAAGTGCTCCGCCGAGTGCATCGGCACGTTGACCCCGGCGAGAGCTCCCACCGCTTTCGCCCACTGGCCCGCGCAGTTCACCACGACCTCGGCCTCGATGGTCCCTGCGTCGGTCTCCACACCGGTGACACGACCGCGCTCCGAGAGGACTCCCGTGACCCGGACCCGCTCGAACACCTGGGCCCCGCGCAGCCGCGCACCCTTGGCCAGCGACGACGTGAGGTCGGTGGGGTTGGCCTTCCCGTCTCCGGGCAGCCAGATCGCGCCGACGAGGTCGTCGACCTGCATGACGGGGTATTTCTCCTGCGCCTCGCCGGGCGTGAGCAACTCGCACTCCATGTCGAAGGCATCAGCGGTGGCGGCCGTACGGCGCAGCTGGGTCATCCGTTCCTCGGTGCGCGCGACCGTGACACCACCGCACTGCGTGTAGCCGGCAGAGAGCCCGGTCTCCGCCTCGAGCTCGGCATAGAGCTGGGTCGAGTACTGGACGAGTCGCGTCCCGCTCTCGGACGCCCTGAGCTGACCCACGAGCCCGGCGGCGTGCCAGGTCGTACCGCAGGACAGCTGCCCCTGCTCGAGGAGCACCACGTCGGTCCACCCCAGCCTGGTCAGGTGATAGGCGACGCTGGTGCCGATGACACCGCCGCCGATGACGACGACCTGGGCACGGCTGGGAAGGCTGTTCGGCATCTCTGCATCCTCGGCTCGGTGTTCCTCGCGGGCTCAGTCCGCCCGCTGCACGTCTTCCAACAGGGACTCGAGGTCGGGTCCCCGCATCTGGCTCGTGGCCAGGTCGTAGCGCTCCAGGGCCCACTGCCAGAAGTCGAAGTCGACGGGGCTGACTGCGTCCTGGATCGCACCCCACAAGGTCCAGCCGTACTGGCCGACGATGCCCTGCAACCTGGCCCGGGCGACCTTGGACGGGCGCGGCCGGCCGTAGTAGGCCGTCACCAGGGCCTCGAGCTGGTCGAGGCTGAGCCGGCACTCCGCCCAGATGTTGCCGAGCTCGAACGCCGCGTCGTTGTTCCCGGAGTACTCGTAGTCGATCAACCAGATCTTGCTGCCGTCATCGACGAAGTTCTCCGCAAGGAGGTCGTTGTTGCACGGG
This sequence comes from Nocardioides sp., assembly GCF_035576065.1. Classification (GTDB taxonomy): domain Bacteria; phylum Actinomycetota; class Actinomycetes; order Propionibacteriales; family Nocardioidaceae; genus Nocardioides. The sequence goes on along the minus strand of NZ_DATLWX010000015.1, from coordinate 316,336 downwards.
ACGGTGCCCTCGTCGCGGACGGTGAGGGCCTGCCGGATCGGGCTGAGGACCTCGGCGTGGTCGAGGTATCCCGGCGGGAGGCGGAACCCATTGGTCTGGACGGTCCGGAGGTAGGCCTGCTGGCGCTCGAACATGTCGAAGGTGCCCTCGAACCTCGGACCGTCGTGCAGCTGCCGGCAGGACGCAGCCACTCGCTCGACGACACCGGTGTTGGCAAAGGACTCCCTGCTCAGGGTCACCCCCTCCAGGAAGCCGATGACCAGGACGCCGAGATCTGGCCGGTAGTCCACCACGGGAGCACCGACCCCGGCCCTCTCGGCAGCGCACGTGTTGTGGTGCTCCACGTCGCGGTCGATGTCGAGGGCGTCCGCGTTGAGCGCAGAGCACCGGGCCACGAAGCTGCCGGCCGGCGTCGTCACCTTGAGGTTGCGATTCGTCAGCCCGCCCGAGAGCTCAGTGATCGACCGGGGTCGTCCCGACAGCGCAGGGATCTGGTCGAGCAGCGCTTCGAGCTCCTCGTCCTGCACCTGCAGACCGTCGGCTGCCATCGGACTCCTCGGCGAGGCGGACCGCAGTGCACGGTCCGAGTCGAAATGTGATGTGGACGACCCTAGGCGATAGACCACCTAAGGTCTAGACACAAGCCGACAAAGGACTAGACTTCTCCGCAGCTCTTGCTTCCCACTCTCCCTCCGGAGGTCCGTCCCGTGCCTGCGTCCCCAGCGGTCAGCGAGGTGGTGACCGCGTGGAGCGCGCGACCGGGCCGGGCTGTGATCTTCGACTTCAACGGGACCCTCTCCGACGACGAGCCCATCCTGCTGGGGATCTTCACGGAGCTGTTCGACCGCCACCTCGGCTGGCAGATGACTCCCCGCGAATACGCCGACCGACTCCTGGGACACAGTGACCGAGAGATCATCGAGATGGCCGTGCGCCAGCACCGGGGCGATGACTCCGACCTCGTCGAGGATCTGCTGGCCCAGCGGAGGGAGCGGTACGTCGAGCAGGTGGCCGCCCGGTCGCCGATCACCGACTCCGCGGCCCAGCTGGTCGAGCACCTGGCCCGGGAGTCCGTTCCCATGGCCATCGTGACCGGGGCGCAGCGAGCGGACGTCCTGGCGGTCCTGGGCAGCTGCTCGACCGGCGACCACATCGGCCTCCTCGTGACCGAGGACGATGTCGAGCGGGGCAAGCCCGACCCGGAAGGATTCCTCAAGGGCGCCGCGCTTCTCGGTGTCGAGCCCGAGGACGTCCTGGTCTTCGAGGACTCGGTCCCGGGGATCCGTGGGGCTCTCGCTGCCGGCATGCGCTGCATCGCGGTCACCGGGGACCATCCGTCACCCCAGGTGCTGGCCGAGCGAGTCGCGACGACGCGACGACTGAGCGCGGACCTCTTCTACCGGACGTAGCCCGCGATGCGGTGCGGCAGGACAGACATGACGAAAGCGGCCACCCAGCCCAGCACCGTCCAGCCCAGCAGCAGGTTCAGCCAGAAGACATCCCAGTGGTTCGACGTCCCTCGGAGCGCGGCGATCATCCAGGGCAACATGTAGCCCAGAGTCGGGACCGAGACGAGCACGGCGATGACCTGCACTGACGGGGCGTGCCTTCTGGTCGGTGATGTAGTGCGTCATACGCCTGATGGTGGGCCCGACCGCAACATCCGCCCAGGATCTCGCGGCTACTGGCACGGCCCTTGCCCGAGGAGGCGCAGCCCCTGCAGGTCACCCTTGCCGAAGGAGGTGCGACTGCTGTTGCTCGCGTCCATGAGCTCGGCTCGCGAGTCCACGTGGCCGAGCCCGAAGACGTGGCCGAACTCGTGCAGCAGCACCGCGAGCGCTTCGTCGTCGTCACCGCTCTCGGTCAGCGAGGCGTAGTAGTCGCGAGAGAGGGCGATGGTGCCGGCCACCAGCCGCTGGGTCCCGTCGGGGCCGGCGATCGTCCGGCTCCCTCCCAGCCCCGCAGTGTGCTCGGTCAGCTCGGCGATCGACTCGCCGTCCTGCCAGGAGACGCTGATCGGGTCGTCGCGATGGACCGGGCCTGCCTCGAAGTTCCAGTTGGGTGCGTGGCCGCCGAAGGCTCCGACGACGGTGATGTCGAGGCCCGTCGCGCTGCGCATCTCTGCCACCGCCTCACGGACCAGCTCTTCGGCGTTGGGCGGCCCCCCAGCGGGATAGACGGCCACCTGGATCAGGCCGCACGACGTGTAGGTGATCGGCCGTCCGTCCACCTCGTGCATGAACGCATAGGTGGGCTCCGGATCCGACGGAGTCAGCGACCATGAGACGGCCGCGGCCACGAACGCCAGCACTGCGAGGGGCAACCAGCCGGCACGGCGTCGACGCGAGGCGACTGCGGCGGGCGGCTCATCACTCCCGGACCGCTGCCGCAGGTCGCGCAGGATCCGCTCGTACTCCCCCTCGCTGACGCCGAGCTCCGCAGCCGTGGGCAGGGTGTGTTGGGAGGGCTGATCCATGGGATTCGAGCCTATCCCGACGAGCCGAGGGGGCCAGACGTGGATAGTGTCTGCCCAGGGGCCTCACGTTCGGTGGGGCCGACGAGGGGAAGATGCACATGAGCACGTCGGATTCCGCCGCACCCGCCCCACTCGCACCACCCGAGGCCACGCTGACGCTGACCGCGCCGGAGGCCCCTGCGGTGGTGGCCGAGACCCAGGCGCCCAGGATGGCCCCTCAGGTCCCGGCGGAGGTGGTCCCCCAGCTCGACGCCAAGGTGGAGGACTTCCTGCACGCCCTGTCGTCGACCGCGCCGGGCAGTCCCGAGTTCTCCAAGCAGGCCGAGAACGTCCGGACGATGGGTGACGCCGACATCCGTCAGGCTGCCGAGACCTCCAACCGGATGCTCGACCAGCCGGTGCGCGCGCTGCAGGAGGGTGGGCTCGCCGAGGGGTCGGCCGTCGGCAAGACGCTGCTCGAGCTGCGGCGTACGGTCGAGGACCTCGACCCCAGCGCTGCGACGGGCGTATCCCGGTGGATCGAGATGCTGCCCTTCATGGACAAGGTCGAGGACTACTTCCGCAAGTACCAGTCCTCCCAGTCGCAGCTCAACGCGATCCTGCACAGCCTGCGCAGCGGCCAGGACGAGCTGACCAAGGACAACGTCGCGCTCAACCTGGAGAAGACGAGCCTGTGGTCCGCCATGGGCCGACTCAACCAATACGTGTACGTCGCAGAGCGACTCGACGCCAAGCTGTCGGCGCGGATCGCCGAGCTGCAGGTCAGTGACCCCGAAGCGGCTGCCACCCTCAACAAGGACGTGCTGTTCTATGTGCGCCAGAAGCACCAGGACCTGCTGACCCAGCTGGCAGTCTCGATCCAGGCCTACCTGGCGATCGACGTGATCATCAAGAACAACATCGAGCTGATCAAGGGTGTCGACCGTGCCTCCACCACCACGATCTCCGCGTTGCGCACTGCGGTGATCGTGGCCCAGGCACTCGGCAACCAGAAGCTCGTCCTCGAGCAGATCACCGCTCTGAACAGCACCACCTCCGGCATGATCCGCCGGACCTCGGAGATGCTCAAGGACAACTCCGCGGCGATCCAGGAGCAGGCGGCGTCGTCCACCATCGACATGGAGGACCTGCAGGCCGCCTTCGCCAACATCTACGCCACCATGGACTCCATCGACGAGTTCAAGGTCAAGGCACTGGACTCGATGTCGCAGACCATCGGCGTGCTGGAGACCGAGGTGGAGAAGTCGAAGTCCTACCTCGACCGGGTCCGCGCCCACGACGCTCGCAACGCGGGAGGCTCCCTCGACCTGACCGAGCTGCCTCGTCGCGCGTGAGCCGGTCCGAGGAACGAGTGGACCGGTGGGGCTGAGGTCGTGGTTCGACAGGGTGCGAGCACCGTCGGACAAGGACGCGCTTCCCGTGTCTCCTCCTGCACCGACGGAGGCGGACATCGTCGCCGCCCTGGCGCGGGTCGAGCAGATGCTTGCTGACGGCAACGCTCCCCCGGTGGTGGTCTCCCGCGTCCACCGCATCGCCGGGCTCATCACCGACACCCTTCCCCGGCTTCGCAACCTCGGCCACGGAAGCCTCGACTCCTACTCCGTGGTCGCCACAGCCACCGACTACCTCCCCGAGGCGCTCGGGGGCTACCTCCGACTGCCGCGCGAATGGGCCGACACCCGTCCGATCGACGGCTACAAGACCGCGTTGATGGTCCTGATCGACCAGCTCGAGCTGCTCGCCGCCACCATGGACGCCATCCTCGACGCCGCCACCCGCTCCGACGCCCAGGCGCTCATCGCGCACGGGCACTTCTTGCAGGCCAAGTTCGGTCACCCCACCGACGGCCCCGACCTCACCCTGGGACCCGCATGAACACCGCAGTCACGCTGGGCGAGGCGCTCGCCGCCCTGACGACGCTCGCCACCGCCGCAGGGCTTGACCCCCGGGTCGCCCGCGCGGAGGGCGAAGCACTGGCGGCCACCGTCGCGGAGCCCTCCCCGGGCGCCTACCTGGACTGGTGCGCCGAGACCGGACACAGCTCCGCCGAGGACTTCACCACCGCTGCCTCGCGTGGTCGCCGCTATCGGGTCGCCCAGACACCGACCATGGCGTCGCTGGCGATGGCCGGCTCGGCCGACGCTGCGGCGTACGCCCATGCACTCTCCGACGTGGCGTTGGCAGGCAGCCTCCTCGGCGAGGAGAACGCCCGCAGCATCGGCAACGCTGCCACGGCCGCGGCCGCCCAGCTCGGGGCGCCGGGGCAGGCCTCACCACGCCAGTCGACACCTGCGCGCGAACACGTCCCGGGCGTCGCCGACCACTTCCTCCAGCACGTGCTGGAGCAGAGCCGCATCGTGCGGGACAAGCTCGCCGCCCTCGAGGGGACGCCCCTCCTCCATGACCCGAGCGTGCTCGAGCACACCAGCGACTCCGGCACCGCACCCACGACCGGCGAGCCGGCTCCCGTTCAGACCGCGCCCGCACCGCCCTCGTCCACCCCCGTCGAGCCCGCGGCCACGGCGCCGCCCGTCAAGACCGTCGAGGAGCTCCTCGCCGAGCTCGACGAGCTGGTCGGCCTGACCGACGTGAAGGCGGAGATCCACCGCCAGGCTGCGGTGTTGCGCGTCGAGGGACTGCGCGCCGAGGCGGGCCTCGAGGGGCTCACCATCACCCGCCACCTGATCTTCAACGGCAACCCGGGGACCGGCAAGACCACTGTGGCCCGCCTCGTCGCCGGCATCTACCGCGCTCTGGGCCTGCTCTCCAAGGGTCAGCTGGTGGAGGTCGACCGCTCCGAGCTCGTCGCCGGATACCTCGGCCAGACCGCGATGAAGACGTCCGACGTGATCAAGTCCGCTCTGGGCGGTGTGCTGTTCATCGACGAGGCCTACTCGCTGGCGGGCGACCAGTACGGCCAGGAGGCGATCGACACGCTCGTCAAGGAGATGGAGGACCACCGGGGCGACCTCGTCGTCATCGTGGCCGGCTATCCCCTGCCGATGGCCGTCTTCATCGGGCAGAACCCCGGACTGGAGAGCCGCTTCCGCACGGAGATCGACTTCCCCGACTACACCGACGACGAGCTGGTGGAGATCTTCGAGGTGATGGCCTCGGATGCGCAGTACGACGCGAGCGAGGGCGTGCTCGCCCGCCTGCGTGATCTCCTCGCGAAGGTCGAGCGCGGACCGTCCTTCGGCAACGCGCGATATGTCCGCAACGTGCTCGAAGCAGCGATCGGTCGCCACGCCTGGCGGCTCCGCGAGACCGACGCGCCCACGCTCCAACAGCTGCGCGAGCTGCAGCCCGACGACCTGGCGGCGCCGCCTGTGGTGGTCGAGCCGTTCGAGGACACTCCGGAGGAGCAGTCATGACCCAGGCACACCAGGCAGCAGCGACCGCACCGGCGCCCGCGACACCGAGCACCGCCCGAGGCACCGCGCCGGGTGCCACGACCGGGGCGCCGGCGACTGCCGCCAACTACGGTCCTGCGACCCGCGACGTCCCCCGGCTGCTCAACCAGTGGCAGGTCATCGCTGTCGCTGCGTGTCTGCTCTTCGCGTTCCTCACCGCGTTCCTGCAGGTCCTTGGCTGGCAGGCCAACCGGGCGGCCGCCGACAACACCGAGCAGCTGGTCCGGGTCCAGAACATCCAGTCCACCCTGTTCCGTGCCGACGCGCTGGCCACCACGAGCTTCCTGGTGGGAGGGCTCGAACCGCCCGAGCAGCGGCAGGCCTACGACGACGCCATCGACCAGGTCACGCGGCTGATCGCTGACGCCGCCGAGGCGCAGCCGGCAGACCGCGAGGTGCTGGCAGCCCTCAATGCCGCGGTCAACCGCTACACGACCACCAACACCCAGGCCCGCGACAACAACCGTCAGGGCTTCCCGGTGGGTGCCGAGTACCTCCGCGGCGCCAGCGACCAGCTGCGCACCGACGTCCAGCCGCTGATGCAGGCCCTGACCGACGCGAACTCACAGCGGGCCGAGGACGAGCTCAGCGCCCAGGACCCGTTGCTGGTGCTCCTGTCCGGGGTGGCGGCGATGGCGGTGCTCTGGTGGGTCAACCGCAATCTCTCCAAGGTGTTCAACCGCCTCCTCAACGTGGGTGTCGCCGGGGCCTTCGTCCTGGTCGCGCTGCTGACACTCATCGCTGTCGTCGTCAGCTCCAGCCAGGACAACGCCAATAGCGAGCTCCGGGACGGCAGCTACCGCGTCGCGGTCGCCGAGGCCGGAGCCCGCACCGCCGCCAACGACGCGAAGTCCAACGAGAGCCGTCGACTCGGAGCCCAGGGCTCCGGCGCCGTCTTCGAGGAGGGGTGGCAGTCGGCGGCACAGAGGGTGGAGGAGAACGCCTCTCTGGACACGCTGAGGCTGTGGCAGACCTACTCGGGCCTCCACGTCCGCGTCGTCGAGCTCGACGAGAGCGGGAAGTACGACGAAGCCGTCGCCCTGGCCACGACAGTGGACCCCGACGGCCCCACGGCGGCCCTGGACACGTTCGACCAGGCGTCCCAGCAGGCCGTCAGCACGGCGGCTGCCGCCACTACGGACGAGCTCCGGTCGGGCAACAGCATCTTCCTGGTCCTGGCCGCCCTCACCTTGCTTCTGGGGCTCGGTGCTGCCGGCCTCTCCACCTGGGGTATCGCCCAGCGTCGTAGGGAGTACGCATGAACCGCCACCTGGCCGCCGCGCGGCGAATGACGCTCGCCCGGGCGTGCCGGTCGTCGGCACTCGGACTCTCGGCACTCGCGATGCTGGCCGTCACGGCCTGCGGCTACGACGCGACGCCACTTCCCCGAGCAGACGAACCACCCGTCGAACAGTCCGCGCCGGCCGCGCCCCCGACCTGCGACGCCACCACGGCGACCCAGTCCTACGGCCCCGACGCCGGCGCTGCGCAGGGAGCGTCCCTGCAGCGGATCCGTGCCCGCGGCTACCTCGTCGCCGGGGTCGCCGCGGACAACTACCTCCTCGGCTCCCGCAACCCGTTCACGGGCACGATCGAGGGCTTCGACATCGACATGGTCAACGCCATCGCCGCCGCCATCTTCGGAGAGGCGCAGGGCCACGTGCAGCTGCGCGTCATCACCGCCGCGGACCGCATCCCGCTGCTGCAGGCCGACGAGATCGACATCGTGGCGCGCAACATGACCATCAACTGCACCCGTTGGCAGCAGATCGCCTTCTCAGCCGAGTACTTCCGCTCCGGCCAGAAGCTGCTGGTGCGCAAGGGCTCCGGCATCAAGTCGATCGAGGACATGTCGGGCAGGCGCGCCTGCGCCCCGGTCGGCACCACCAGCATCGAGAACATCCAGGAACTGGCGCCCGAGGCGATCCCGGTGACGGCAAGCAACGACACCGGCTGCCTCGTGAAGTTCCAGAACGGCGAGACCGACGCCATCACCACCGACGACACCGTGCTCGCAGGTCTCGCAGCGCAGGACCCGTATGCCCAGGTCCTCACCAAGCAGCGGCTGACCGAGGAGCCCTACGGCATCGGGGTCAACGCCCAGCGTGGAGACCTGGTGAAGTTCATCAACGGAGTCTTCGAGCGCATGCGCGCCGACGGGTCGTGGCAGGCGTCGTACGACCGCTGGCTCAAGCCCTCGCTCCAGGTCGATGCCACCCAACCGACGCCTGTCTACGGCCGGCGCCCATGACAGCAGCCCCCACCGCGCCCGGCCGCCTGGGGCAGCCGCTCACGCCCGCCGAGGCGCAGACCTTCCTGCTGGACCTCGACGACTGGGTCCGGGCGCGCCGCACCGAGCTCGACCATCTCGACGAGGCGGCGCTGGCCGCTGGCCGAGGAGACGAGATCGCCTCCGACATGATGCTGTCACTGGCGGTCTGGCAGGCGGTCCAGCAGCGCTACCAGCTGCTCAACGCCACCTTCGACGGAGGGCGGGTCGGACCGGTCGAGGCCGAGCGACTCTCCACACTCGTCTGGGGCCGACTGGACGGCGACCTCGGTGCGGGGCTGGCCGTGTCACTGCCCGAGGCATGCCGCCTCTCCGACGCCCTGGTGGGTCAGGTGCGCAACCGACTGGCACTCGTGCCGGGCGCCGACGCGAGCGCTGCCCGGATCAAGTCGCTCCGAGCCGGACTCGAGCGCGTGCGCGACCAGGTGTCCCTCGAGCCGAGCTCGACCCGCGAGGAGGCCAGGGAGACCCTCGAACGCCTCCATCGCCGTCTCGACGACATCACGGAGCGTGCCCAGCGTGGCGCAGACGTGGGCGGGCTGCTGCCGCCGCTCGAACAGGCCGCCAGCGTCTTCGAGCGCGACCTCATCGTCGGCAACTCTCAGCGTCGGACCGCGCGCGGCGAGCTGCGCGCTGTCCAGCAGCTGCGCGCCGAGCTCATCACGCGGGCTGCTGCAGTCGTCGCAGTGGCGCAGCGCTGTGTCCGGACCGTCGACCCGGCGCCGCGATACGCCGTGCCGGACGTCGAGGCGCTGGGTCCGGTGCCCAACACGCCGGCCGCCATCGAGGACTACCGCAACCGACTCGAGCGCGTCGGCCGAGCGCTGGGCATTGCCGAGAGCGCGTACGCCGCAGCGCTGGCCGACCGCGCGCAGCTGGTCGACCTGCTCGACGCGTTGCGCGCCAAGGCCGACGCCCACGGCCTGGCCGGCCGCGACGACCTGGCCACGAGCGAGACCCAGGCCCGTGAGGTGCTGGCGCGCGAGCCGACCCCCGTGCCGGTGGCTCGCGCGCTGGTGTCGACCTACCAGTCCTGGCTCACCCAGCTGCTCAACCAGCAGTCCGCATCATGACCGACGTCTGTCTCACCGAGGAGTGCGCATGAAGTGCCAGCAACCCGGCTGCACCGGTTCGGTGCAGGACGGCTACTGCGACGTCTGCGGGATGTCGGCCACACCGGGGGCCTCGGTCTCCCCGTCCCCGTCCTCGTCGCCGGCCCCGCCCTCGACCACCGCGGGAGGCCCTGGCAGTGCAGCCACCCTCGACGGGCAGCCGTGCGGCCAGGCCGGGTGCACCGGCACGATCGACGACGGCTACTGCGACGTCTGCGGCTCGCCCGCGACAGGTGCCTCGGCAGCCGTCGCCGCCTCGTCCCAGAGCGACCCCATGTCGACCCGGACGGGGTCGGCGAGGACGTCAGCCAGTCGGATCCAGTCCGCCGCCGTCGGTTCGACCCGCGCCGGCACCAGCGCCACGCGCCGTTCGGGATCGGCCTCCCGGCGGATGCGTGCCGCCCGCCTCGGCGCCGGCCTCACGGTCGTGCCGGCCGCCCCGGCGGTCGATGCCCTCAAAGCCGTGATCCCCAACCCCTCGGTGCCCGAGGACAAACGCACCTGCTCCAAGTGCGACTCCCCGATCGGTCGGTCGAAGGGCGACCAGCCCGGCCGGTCCGAGGGTTTCTGTCCCAAGTGCGGCCAGGAGTTCTCCTTCACGCCCAAGCTCGGCGCGGGTGACCTCGTCGGTGGGCAGTACGAAGTCGCCGGTGCCCTCGCCCACGGCGGCCTCGGCTGGATCTACCTCGCCCGCGACCGCAACGTGTCCAACCGCTGGGTCGTGCTGAAGGGCCTGCTCAACTCCGGCGACCCCGACGCGCTGGCGGCTGCCATCGCCGAGCAACAGTTCCTCGCGCAGGTGGAGCACCCGCTCATCGTGGAGATCTACAACTTCGTCACCCACGAGGGCGCCGGCTACATCGTGATGGAGTGGGTCGGCGGGCGGTCGCTCAAGCAGATCCTCAAGCGGCGCATGAAGGACAACAACGGCGTCTACGACCCACTGCCCGTCGATCAGGCCCTGGCCTACATCCTGGAGGTGTTGCCCGCCTTCGGCTATCTCCACGACCTGGGCCTGGTCTACTGCGACTTCAAGCCCGACAACCTGATCCAGGTCGGTGACGCTGTGAAGCTGATCGACCTCGGGGGTGTCCGCAGGATCACCGACGAGGACTCGGCGATCTTCGGGACCGTCGGCTACCAGGCGCCCGAGGTGCCCGTGGTCGGCACCAGCATCGCCTCCGACATCTACACGATCGGCCGGACGCTGGTGGTGCTGTGCATGGAGTTCCGCGGCTACCAGGGCACCTACCTGCACACCTTGCCCCCTCCTGAGTCGACGCCGCTGTTCCAGATGCACGATTCGCTCTACTGGCTCATCGCCAAGTGCTGCGCGCCGGATCCGGCCGATCGCTTCGGGTCAGCCGAGGAGCTGCGCACCCAGCTCCTGGGGGTGCTCCGTGAGGTGGTGGCCGCGAAGACCTCCGGCACTGCCCTTACCTCTGCCGCCTCACCGGTGTTCGAGGCACCGGCCACCTCTGCGTCCGCCCTGGACTGGTCCCAGCTGCCCGACCTGCGACCGGACCCCTCGGACCCGCAGTACTCCTGGCTGACCAGCGTGGGTGATGCGGAGCCTGCCGAGCTGATCAAGGCCCTGGAGCAGGCCCCGGAGGAGTCGGCCGAGGTGCTGCTCCGACGCGCCCGCGCGGCCATCGCGCTGGGTGACACAGCGGCCGCCACGGCGTCGACCGCACAGCTCCTGACCCAGGACCCCTGGGACTGGAGGGCCCTGTGGCTCGACGGGCTGGCCGCGATGAAGGAGGAGGACTGGGAGGCTGCCAAGGCTGCCTTCAGTGCCGTCCACCGCCAGGTCCCCGGTGAGCTCGGCCCCAAGCTGGCCCTGGCGATCGCCTGTGAGAACGGCGGGCTGCCCGAGATCGCCGAGGGCCTCTACGCGACGTGCGCGGCGACCGATGCTGCCTACGCCGCACCCGCCGCCTTCGGGATGGCACGCGTCCGGGCCGCAGCCGGTGACACGGCTGGTGCCGTACGCGCTCTGGACCTCGTGCCGACCACCAGCCGGGGCTACCCGGAGAGCCGGCAGCTGCGGGCCGACGTGCTCCTGGCCGGGTCGCAGGACGACCTCGCCGTACTCGACCAGGCACTGACGAGCATCGCGTCGGTCCGCATGGACCCCGGCGAGCGCCAGCGCTACACCGTGCGCATCCTCCGTCACGCGCTCGACTCGGTCACGAAGGGTGCCGGCGTCCCCGCGGGGACGGCCCGGCCGACCGTGGGTGGCGTGGAGGCCAGGGAGGACGCCCTGCGCGACGCGCTGGAGAACGCCTATCGTGCACTGGCCCGTGAGGCCGACAACCTCGGTGACCGCGTCCTGCTGGTCAACGAGGCAAACGCCGTACGCAACCGGACGCTGGTGTGAGCATGACTGAACCCCGAACCTGTCCCTCCTGCGGCGCTCCGGCGCCGGGCGAGTCGAACTTCTGTGAAGAGTGCGGCACTGCCCTGTCTGCAGAGGTCCTGGTCTCCGGCGCCCCGACCGCGCCCCCAGCTGTCGCCGCTGGCGAGAGCAGTCCGATCGAGGACCTCGGCAGCGGACCCATCTCCAGCGCCACGAGCAACCACTCGGCAGCTGCGGTGCAGGAGAGCGCGGCGCCGGTCGCGTGCGCCAGCTGCGGCGGGGCGATCGGTCCCGACGGCTACTGCGAGCAGTGCGGCCTCAAGGCGCTCAGCCCCCGCGACCACTTCCGTGAGCAGCCCTCACCCTGGGTTGCCGGCGTGTGCGACAAGGGCATCCGGCACCACCGCAACGAGGACGCCATGGCGATGAGCGCCAGCCCCGACGGCAGCGCCGCGGACCGGCGGGCAGTGCTCGTCGTGCTCGACGGGGTCTCCAACACCGACGACTCGCAGGTCGGTTCACTGGCCGGCGCGAAGGCCGCGCTCGCCGTGCTCGCCGTACCGTTCCCCGACGGCCTCGGCACCGATGACTCGCGTCTCGCCGCCGTGACCCACGTCCTGACCAACGCCGTCAAGGCGGCGCAGGCCGAGGTGGTGGCTGCCGCGACCCCGGAGGCCGCCAACCCCGCGTCGGCCACCTTCAGCACGGCGGTGCTCGAGGGCGACGTGGTGAGCTTCGCCAACGTCGGTGACTCGCGCAGCTACTGGCTCCCTGACGACTCTCCGGGAGTGCAGCTCAGCGTCGACGACTCCGCCGCCCAGGGCATGATCGCCGCCGGAACGCCCCGGGCGGAGGCCGAGTCCTCCCCCCAGGCACACGCCATCACCAAGTGGCTGGGTAAGGACAGCGAGGACCACACGCCGATGGTCGGACAGCTGAGGATCACCGAGCCGGGCTGGCTGCTCGTGTGCTCGGACGGGCTCTGGAACTACGCCTCCGAGCCCGCTCAGCTGGTCGAGCAGATGCGCGCGGCCGGGACCGACGACCCTGCGGCGCTGGCCCTCGCACTCACCGACTACGCCAACGGGCAAGGGGGCCAGGACAACATCACCACCGTGCTCGCCCGGGTCCCGGGACCCGTGCTCGTGCAGAATGCCGATCAGACCACGACCCAGAAGGAGCAGCCACATGGCTGAGTTCGCCGCCGCCGTCTACCAGAACGAGTTCCTGCCGGACGGCGGGACCGACGTCAACGCCATCGTCACGATCACGTGCACGGGGGCGGGCACGGCTGGTCGGTCCGCAACGGGCGCCGTCGGGTCGAGCACCGCCGGCGAGATCATCATCGTCGACACCTCCGGGTCGATGGGCCACGAGACGATGGAAGGCGCCAAGGACGCGGCCCAGGCAGCCCTGGCCGAGATCGTCGACGGCACCCGGTTCGCCGTCATCGCCGGCACCGACAGTGCCTTCCTGGCCTATCCCGCCGTCGAGGAGGGAGCCGCCCTCGCTGTCATGGACGCCCAGAGCCGCGAGGAGGCGGCCTTCGCGATCTCGCAGTTCCGCGCCTCCGGGGGGACCGCGATCGGCTCCTGGCTCGACCTCGCGGGCAGCGTCTTCGCCTCGGTGCCCGAGGTCACCCAACGGCACGCGATCCTCTTGACCGACGGCGAGAACGGCGAACAGCCCGCGCGTCTCGACGCTGCCATCCAGCGGGCCACCGGCTACTTCCAGTGCGACTGTCGCGGCGCGGGCACCGACTGGAAGGTGGAGGAGCTTCGCCGGGTCGCCCAGGCCCTCCTCGGCACCGTGGACATCATCCCGTCCCCCAGCGAGATGCGGGAGGAGTTCCGGGCGATCATGCAGACGGCCATGGGTCGCGGTGTGGCCGACGCCCAGCTCCGGGTGTGGAGTCCGCAGGGTGCGCAGGTGCTCTTCGTGCGCCAGGTGGCACCGACCGTCGAGGACCTCAGCGACCGACGCACCACCGTCAACCCGCTCACCGGGGGTTATCCCACCGGCGCATGGGGCGACGAGTCGCGCGACTACCACGTCGCCGTACGCCTGCCGGCCAAGGCCGTGGGCCAGGAGCAGCTGGCCGCGCGCGTGCAGCTCGCCCTCGGCGACGACGTCGTGACCCAGGGACTGGTGAAGGCGACCTGGTCCAACGACTCCGAGCTGACGGCCAAGATCGACAAGCAGGTGGCCCACTACACCGGTCAGGTCGAGCTCGCCTCGATGATCCAGGAGGGTCTCGCCGCCAAGGCTGCGGGCGACGACGCCACCGCCACGACCAAGCTCGGGCGCGCGGTCCAGCTCGCGGCCGAGACCGGCAACGCCGAGGCGACGACGCGGCTGAAGAAGGTCGTGGACGTGGACGACGAGAAGGAAGGCACCGTCCGCCTGAAGCGGACCGTGGACAAGGCCGACGAGATGGCCCTGGACACTGCCTCGACCAAGACGACCCGGATCAAGAAGTAGGTGGCGCTCGTGAAGTGTCCTGCCGGCCACGACTCCGCGTCGACCGACTACTGCGACGTGTGCGGCGTCGCCATACCCGATCCGGCTCAGCCCGACGAGGCTCCGTCCGGGCCCACCCCCGCCACGCCCGCAACGCCCGCCGGCACCGCGTGCCCCCACTGCTCGGCCGCCAACTCCGCCGACGCACTCTTCTGCGAGTCGTGCGGCTACGACTTCACGACCGGGTCCCTGCCACGCCGCGCCGAACCCCTCGAGCCGCCCGGCGCCGTCCCGACCGCGGACCCCACCGACTCCGGGGCCCCCAACGGGGCCACCAACATCTCGCCACCGCTGGAGGCGGCGTGGGTGGCCGAGGTGTGGATCGATCCTGACTGGTATGCCGACCAGGAGAGCACCGATCCCCTGCCCTCACCGGGGCTGCCGCTCGTGGTGGGTCTGCGCAACACCTCGATCCTGATCGGACGGGCCTCCCGGAGCCGCAACATCAGTCCCGACATCGACCTGAGCTCGGACACCGGCATCAGCCGGCGCCACGCGCAGCTCACGACGGACGGCAGCCGCTGGTGGGTCGAGGACCTCGGATCCTCCAACGGCACCTACGTCGGTGGCGCGGTGGACGCCCTGCCCAAGACGCCCGTGGCGCCCGGGCAGAAGCAGGAAGTCCGCACCGGCGACCGGATCTACCTCGGTGCCTGGACCCGGCTGGTCATCCGCAAGGCCGCTCCCGGCGAGGTCTGAGCAGTCACCAGCGGTGGCGTCGCTGGCCCCCCGTGCCCAGACGGTGGTGAGTGCGGACCGGGGCCTCGCCGAGCCCACTCACGCCGGCGATCGGCTGGGCAGCCCCCAGATCCCGCTGGGCGAACTGCAGGTCCCGGTCATCACGCCGTCGGCGGGTGGCCCACGACACGACTGCCCACGCCAGCGCCGCCACTGCGATCCCCGTCATCACCCAACGACCGTAACCCGGACCAGCGTGGGAGGCTAGCACCATGCCTGCTCCGTTCCGCGTCGCCTTCGTGACCGGCGCGACGCCGGACAAGTGGGCGCGCGCCTGGCGTGATCGCCGCCGCGAGCCCCTGGAGCTGGTGCCGGTCGTCGAGACCGAGCAGGAGCACGGCGTGCGCGACGGCGCCGTCGACATGGCCCTGGTGCGGCTGCCCGTCGACCGCGAGGGCCTGCACTGCATCCCGTTGTACGCCGAAGTGCCGGTCGTCGTCGCGAGCTCGGAGCACTTCATCGCAGCCGCGGACGAGGTCGCGCTGGCCGATCTCAGCGAGGAGCAGCTCGTCCGACCGCACTCCAGCGGCTGGCACCCGGACGTCGAGCAGCTCGACTGGCCGCCCATGTCGGAGAAGGACGCCATCGAGACGGTGGCGGCCGGCACCGGCGTGGTGATCATGCCCATGTCGATCGCCCGCCTCCACCAGCGCAAGGACGTCGTCCAGCGACCGGTGAGCGACCTCGACTCCACCCAGATCGCGCTGGTCTGGCTTCTCGATCGCGACGGCGAGGACACCCAGGCCTTCGTGGGCGTGGTCCGGGGACGATCGGTCAACAGCTCCCGCTAGCGGTTCCCCCGCAACCAACGCCCTGACTTGCTCACCAGGACTGACTCAAGGGCTTTCCTTCGTGGAAGCCAGCGGCGGACTGAACACCCACGAGTGCGCGCTCGTGCAGCTCTGCGAGGCTGGAAGCGCCGGCGTAGGTGCACGAGGACCGCAGGCCCGAGCAGATCTGGTCGATCAGGTCCTCGACGCCCGGGCGAGCGGAGTCGAGATACATGCGTGAGGACGAGATGCCCTCCTCGTAGAGACCCTTGCGGGCACGGTCGAACGCGGACTCGGCCGAGGTGCGGTTGGCCACCGCGCGGGCCGACGCCATCCCGAAGCTCACCTTGAACGCTCGGCCGTCGGAGTCGTGCATCAGGTCCCCGGGAGACTCGTGCGTCCCTGCGAACCACGAGCCGACCATCACCGAGCTTGCTCCCGCAGCCAAGGCCAGCGCGACATCACGAGGGTGTCGCACTCCGCCGTCCGCCCACACGTGCTTGCCCCTGGCTCGGGCCGCGGTCGCACACTCCAGCACCGCGGAGAACTGCGGCCGCCCGACCCCGGTCATCATCCGGGTCGTGCACATCGCGCCCGGCCCCACGCCGACCTTGACGATGTCGGCACCGGCGTCGATCAGGGCGTCCGTGCCGGCGCCGTCGACGACGTTGCCGGCCGCGATCGGCACATTCGGATCCAGGCCGCGGACGGCCTTCAGCGCCTCAAGCATCCGGTCCTGGTGACCGTGGGCGGTGTCCACCACCAGGGTGTCGACGCCCATCTCCAGGAGGCGGCCGGCGCGTTCGGCCACGTCGCCGTTCACGCCCACGGCCGCCGCGATCCGCAGTCCCCCGCCGTCGTCGACCGCCGGCGTGTAGAGCGTCGCTCGCAGGGCACCGAGCCGGGTGAGCACGCCCACCAGGTCGCCGGTCGGCGACACCGCCACCGCGAGCGACTCCTTGGCGCGGTCCAGCGCCTCGAAGACGGCCCGCGGGTCGGCGTCGTGGGCCACCGTCACGACCTGCCGGTTCATGATCTGACCGACCTGGGCGAAGCGGTCCACCTCGGCGCAGTCCTGCTCGGTCACCACCCCGACCGGTTTGCCGTCCTCGACAACCACAGCCGCCCGGTGCGCGCGCTTCGGCATCAACGAGATCGCCTCTGCCACGGTCTGGGTGGGGTCCAGCTCGATCGCGGTGTCGAAGACGTGGTGACGCTGCTTGACCCACCCCACCACGTCGGCCACCACCGAGAGCGGGATGTCCTGCGGGATCACTGTGAGCGCTCCGCGTCGAGCAGTCGTCTCGGCCATCCGCTTGCCCGCGATCGCGGTCATGTTGGCCACGACGAGCGGCAGCGTGGCTCCGGTGCCGTCGTCGGTGGACAGGTCGACGTCGTAGCGACTGGCGATCGCAGAGAAGCGAGGCACCATAAAGACGTCGTCGTAGGTCAGGTCGTGCGGCGGGGCCGCGTCGTGGAGGAAGCGCACGGGAGGTGAATCTACGCCGACGGCATCCGGCGTGGCCTCAGACCCACGGACTTCAGCTCGAGCTCCGCCAGCCTGGTCACCACGACCGGGTCCTTGCGCCGCCAGTCGCCGGCCGGATCGGCACTCACCCTCGCCAGCACCCGCATGGGCTGGTTGGCCAACGCACGCAGCGCGAAGAGGTCGAGGTCGTCGACCGAGTCGATGAACCTGGCGCCTGCGGTGGCCTCCCGGACGAAGCGCAGGCGTCCCGGCAGGTAGAACGCCATCACCACCAGGATCGGGATCAGCGCGATCGACATACCGAGCACGAAGGCAAGCCTCTCGACGGCTTGCACCGAGGACCGACCGGCCGCAGCCAGACCGTCGGAGGCCTCGGCGGCCTTGTCGAACGGCGTGGCCACCTCGTCGCCGATGAGAGGTACGTCGTCCAGCGCGCCGCCGGCGTCCCGCAGCTGGCCCGCCATCGCGGACGCCGACTCGTCGGTCTGACGCCCCGGCGCCGCCAGCGCCATCGTGCCGTCGTGGACCGCGAGCCCGACCCAGACCCACAGCACGAGCCAGAGCACGAAGAACAGGTCGGCGACGAGCTGGAAGGTACGGCGGGCGGGGGTGTCTGCGTAGAGCAACATGCACTCATAGTGCCTGTTGCAGCGCCTCCCAGGTCCGGTCGATGTCCTCAAGGGTGGTGCGCCAGCTGCCGACTGCCAGGCGCATCGCCGCACGTCCCTCGACGACGGTGTGGCTGAGGTAGGCGGTGCCGCTGGCGTTGAGCCGGTGCATCGCGGCCAGCGTCGCCTCGTCACCGTCCACGAGCCGGAAGACGACCAGGCTCAGCGACCGCTCGGTGACGAGCTCGAAGCGCTCGTCGTCGCGGACCAGCCCGGCGAAGTGCTCGGCGAGCTCCACGCCCTGGCGGATGTGGGCGCGCAGCCCTTCGAGTCCGTATGTTCGGAGCACCGCCCAGAGCTTCAGCGAGCGGAAGCGACGTCCGAGCTGGGGATGCCAGTCGCGGTAGTCGACGACCGCCCCCGATTCCGATGCCAAGTTGCGGAGGTATTCGGGCGTGATCGACAACGCGTTGGTCAACGCCGACCGCTCCTGCACCCACAGCACGCTGCAGTCGAAGGTGGTGAGGAGCCACTTGTGCGGGTTGGTCACGATCGACCGGGCCAGGTGGACTCCGCCGAGGATCCGGTCACGGAGCTCGGGGCACACGGCGGCCACGCCCGCCCACGCAGCGTCGACGTGGAGCCAGACGCCCACGCCGTCGATGGCCTCCGCGATGGCCTGGACGTCGTCGATCGCGCCCGTGGAGGTCGTGCCCACAGCCGCCTGCACGAACAACGGGGTGAAGCCGTCGTCGATGTCGTCGGCGAGCATCCGCTCGAGCACGGAGACGTCCATCGCCTGCGTCTGGGGGTCGACGTCGACGGAGCGGACACACTCAGAGCCCAGCCCGGCCATCATCGTCGCCTTCACCAGCGAGGAGTGGGCCTGCGAGGACCCGTAGACGGTCCACTTCGTCGAGCCGACACCGTTGTCGCGGGCCGTGCCGCTCGTCGCGGAGTGCAGCGCAGCGAGGAGTGCGGTGAAGGTGGCGGTGGACGCCGTGTCCTGGATGACTCCCCCGCCCTGGCCGTAGTCGGTGAGCCGGAACTGGTCGGGCAGGCCCAACGCCTGGGCGAGCCAGTCGACCACGACCTGCTCCACCTCGGTGACGGCCGGGCTGGTCGCCCAGATCATCCCCTGGGCGCCGATGCCGCTCGAGAGCAGATCGCCCAGGATCGCGGCCGGTGAGGAGTTGGCCGGGAAGTAGGCGAAGAAGCGCGGGTGCTGCCAGTGCGTCAGCCCCGGGACGACGATGTCGTCGAGGTCGGCCAGGAGGGCGTCGAAGGACTCGCCCTCCTCAGGGGGCTCGGCCGGCAGCCTGCGGCGTACGTCGCCGGGAGTCACCTGGGACAGGACCGGAAGCCCATCCAGCCCCTCCCAGTAGTCAGCGATCCAGTCGATGGCCGCGTGGCCGTGCCGACGGAACTCCTCGGGACTCATGTGCGACCCGTCCGCTGGCCCGTCCGTTCTCATGGCCCGAACGTACTGCCCGCGGTTGAGCCGGGGTACTCAGGGAGGATCGGGTAGGACGACAGGTCCGTCGGAGGGCGGCTGCAACGAGGCTTCTGCCATGAACCCCACCACCACCGCCAAGAACACCACCGCCTTCGCCGCCCAGGCCGCCATCTCCTTCGGTGCTTCGCTCTTCGCGATGCTCGTCGCGGTCTACTTCATGGATGCCGACCCGTGGGTCAAGGGCTTCCTGGCCCTCGGGACCCTCTACCTGACGACGTCGACCTTCACCCTCGCCAAGGTGGTGCGCGACATGCAGGAGGACAGCACCGTCGTCCACCGCCTCGACGCCGCCCGACTCGACAAGGTGCTGGCCCAGCACGACCCCTTCAAGTCCGCCTGACCCCGCCGTACGACGAAGCCCCTTCCGATTGCTCCGGAAGGGGCTTCGTACGCGTCCGCAGCGAACTTCATGACGAAGTCCTGCACTTCCCGGCCTTTGCAACGGTCATGAAGTGCAGGAGTCCCCGGTTAGCCGGGGACTCCAACGACCCCCTCAGCGCAGCTCCGCGCTCGACAGGCCGAGGATCCGCCGGGCAACGATCAGCAGCTGGATCTGCTGGGTGCCCTCGAAGATGTCGAGGATCTTGGAGTCGCGTGACCACTTCTCGAGCAGCTCCACCTCGCTGTAGCCCAGCGAGCCCGCCAGCTCGACGCAGCTGAGGGTGATGTCGGAGCCGACGCGGCCGGCCTTCGCCTTGGCCATCGAGGCCTCGAGTGAGTTGGGCTTGCGGTTGTCGGCCATCCAGGCCGCCTGCATGGTCAGCAGCTGGGCGGCCTCCCAGTCCGCCTCCATCTGGAGGAACTTCGCCGCTGCTGCTGACTGCACCTGCGCCGGACGGTCGTAGTCGACCTCGACGCCGGCCCGGGCCAGGAGGTCGCGCGTGAGGTCGAGCGAGGCACGGGCACAGCCCACCGCCATCGCCGCCACCAGAGGACGGGTGTTGTCGAAGGTCGCCATCGCCCCGGCGAAGCCCTGCTTGACGTCGATGTCGGGCGAGCCGAGCAGGTCGTCGGCGGGCACGCGACAGTCGGTGAAGGTGATGGCGGCGGTGTCGGAGGCGCGGATGCCCAGCTTGTGCTCGAGCCGCTCCACCTTCATCCCGGGGTTGCCCTTCTTGACCACGAACGACTTGATCGCGGCCCGCCCCAGAGACTTGTCGAGGGTGGCCCACACGACGACGCTGTCGGCGCGGTCGCCCGAGGTGACGTAGATCTTCTCGCCGTTGATGACGTATTCGTCGCCGTCGAGTCGCGCGGTCGTGGTGATCGAGGCGGAGTCCGAGCCGGTGCTCGGCTCCGTGATCGCCATCGCGGCCCAGGTGCCGGCGTAGCGAGCCTGTTGTTCCGTGGTCGCGACCGACGCGATGGCCGAGTTGCCGAGACCCTGCCTGGGCATGGACAGCAACAGGGCCGTGTCGCCCCAGCACATCTCGGCGACGGACAGCACGGAGGCGAGGTTGGTCCCGTTGCGCACGCGACCGTCGTCGCCGTCGGTGTCGTCGCGGCGTACGCCCGCTGCGCCAGCTCCCGACGACGACCCGGACTCGGCGAGCCCGTCGATCATCGCGGCCAGCATGTCGAGCTCCTTGGGATACTCGTGCTCCGCCCGGTCGTACTTGCGGGAGATGGGGCGCAGCATGTTCATCGCGACCTGGTGGGCCTGGTCGACGAGCACGCGGTGCTTCTTGGGGGTCTCGAGACTGATCATCAGACGAGCACGCTTCCTTCCATGATCCCCACGGCCCGCAGGTCGCGGTACCACCGCTCGACGGGGTGCTCCTTGACGAACCCGTGGCCGCCGAGGAGCTGCACGCCGTCGAGGCCGATCCGCATGCCCTTGCTGGCGCACAGGTGGCGCGCCAGGGCGACTTCCCGGGAGAAGTCCTTGCCGGCAGCTGCCCGCGCGGCGGCCTTGTAGGTCACCAGACGCATCGACTGCAGCTCGATGGCGATGTCCGCGACCATGAACGCCACGGACTGGCGGTGGCTGATCGGCTCGCCGAAGGCCTCGCGTTCGTTGACGTAGCTCGTGACGTAGTCGAGGACGGCCTGGCCGGTGCCGATGGCGAGTGCGCACCAGGCCAGCCGTGAGAGTCGGACGCATTCGGTGTACGTCGAACCGTCGGTCTCCCCCAGCACGGACTCGACCGGCACGCGAACCCCCTCGAGCGTCAGCCGGGTCAGCGACGCCGCCCGGACGCCCATCGAGGGGTCCGCCTCCACCGCCAACCCCTCGGCACCGGACTCCACCAAGAACAGCGTCGGCGTCCCGTCGAGGAGTGCTCCCACGACGAAGAGCTCGGCGTCGGCCCCGCGGACGACGCCGGACTTGACGCCGTCGAGGACGAAGCCATCACCGGAGCGGGTCGCGGTGGTCGCGGGGGCGAGGACGTCGAAGAGCACGATCGGCTCTGTCAGCGCGAGTGCGGCCACCGGGACGTCCTGGCCGGTGAAGGCCGGCAGGTACGTCTGCTGCTGCGACTCGGTGCCCCACAGGCTCAGGGCCGTCGCGACGGCGCCCGGGCTCATCGCGGCGAGCGCCAGCCCCATGTCGCCCTTGCCGAGTGCCTCGGCGACGAGGGTCCCCGCCATGGCGGACCGCTCCTCGAAGAGGCCGCCGAGCGCTTCGGGCACTCCCAGGATGGGGAGCCCGATCTCGAGCCCGGCGGCGAGCACCTCGGGGGGCGCCAAGCACGACTCGTCCGCCCCGGCGGCGGCCGGGCGGAGCACCTCGGTGGCGTAGTCGGTGACCACGTCGACGAGCATCTGCTCGTCCTCGGTGGGCGTCAGGTCGAAGACGTCGCCGCTACCGGTGCTGATGGGACGGGTGCCGGGCCCGGACGCGCTCGCAACCCTGCCGAAGCCGCGACCGGCAGCAGCGACCGTGCGGAAGCCGCTCCGAGTCGTGGTGAAGACCAGCTGCTCGGTCTGCTTGCGCAGCCCGACCCGGTCGATGAGGTCGCTCTGGGCCAGCTTGTTCAGACCGGCGAGCGCGAACCCGATCGGGTCGCGGCTCTCGTGGGCGGCCAGACCGTGGCGACGGTTGCGACGGGGTGCTGGCGCCCCGGGTGCGCCTCGCTTGAAGGGGTCGGTGATTCTCGACATGCCGCAAATGTAACTCTGAGTTACACATACCGCCACAGCCCGGTCCGTGTCGCCGGTCACTAGGATCCGGCGCATGCCTGCACCCGACTCCGAGCCCTCTCCGCACGCGCCCCACGGGGACCTTCCTCCCGGAGGCACCGTGCGTCCGATGACCCGGTGGGGTACGCCCGTCATGCACCGCCCGCAGCAGCTCGTCACCACGTACGACGAAGCGCTCGCGGGTCTGGCCGCCGACATGGTGGCCACGATGCGCGCCGCCGACGGGGTGGGCCTTGCTGCCTGCCAGATCGGCGAGGACGTCGCCATGTTCGTCTTCGACTGTCCGGACGAGTCGGGGCGTCACACCGTGGGGATCGTCTGCAACCCCACGCTCACGCTCGAGGAGGGTCGCGAACGCCGGCTGGACGACGACGACGAGGGCTGTCTCTCGTTCCCCGGCGCGTTCGTGGCGTGTGCGCGCCCGGACTGGGCCGCCGTCGACGGGTTCGGCCTCGACGGGGAGCCGGTGCACTTCGAGGGCGACGGTCTGCTGGCCCGCTGCCTCCAGCACGAGACCGACCACACGCTCGGCACGGTCTTCGGTGACCGCCTCTCGACGAAG
This sequence comes from Nocardioides sp., assembly GCF_035576065.1. GTDB lineage: Bacteria > Actinomycetota > Actinomycetes > Propionibacteriales > Nocardioidaceae > Nocardioides. Next base: position 293,339 of record NZ_DATLWX010000015.1, on the reverse strand, counting down.
GCCCGGAAGAAGCTGCAGAAGGCGCACGACCAGGCGGCCGACGACTACCCGGACGAGTGGCCGGTCGGCCGCACGGATCCCGCGTGACGATCAGGATCACCAGCCGCAACGCGCGCTTCCAGCAGTGGGAGGCGCTGCTCCACAACCGCACCAAGCGGCACCGCCAAGGAGAGTTCCTCGTCCAGGGTGTCCGACCGATCACCCTCGCCATCGAGCACGGCTGGACCGTTCGCACCCTCATCAGCGACGGTCGGCCGCGCATGTCGACGTGGGCCAGCCAGGTGTGGGAGTCGAGCACGGCCGACCAGGTGGTCATGGCTCCCGAGCTCGTGGCCGAGCTCGGCGAGAAGGACGAACCCAGCGAGCTGCTGGCCGTGGTGGAGATGCCGCCTGACTCCCTTGACCGGCTCCAGCCGGCAGGACTGACCGTCGTCTTCGACCGTCCGACACAGCCCGGCAACCTCGGCACCTTGGCCCGCTCCGCTGACGCGTTCGGCGCCAGCGGGCTGGTCGTCACGGGCCACGCCGCCGATCCCTACGACCCGCGGGCGGTGCGCTCGAGCACAGGCTCGCTGTTCGCGCTGACCGTGGTCCGTGCACCGTCTCATCGTGAGGTGCTCGAGTGGGCGGAGCCGCACGGGATCAGGACCGTCGGGACGGACGAGACGGGGAGCGTCGACGTACGCACGGCAGACCTGACGGGCCCGCTCCTCGTTGTCGTCGGCAATGAGACCTCGGGGATGACGGCCGCCTGGCGGGAGGCGTGCGATCAGCTGGTGTCGATCTCCATGGCTGGTTCGGCCAGCTCCCTCAATGCGGCAACAGCCGGCTCGATCGTGCTCGAGGAGGCCTTCCGTCAGCGCCGGGGAGCTTGACCCGGAAGAGCTCCGGCCCTTCAGGATCGTTTGATGACCATGACGCTGGACGCGGCGAGACCCGCAGGCACGGTCGACGTCGCCGTCACTCGTACCTTCAACCTGCCCACCGGCCGCAGCACCCGCGCACCGTCCTTGGTCAGTCGGAGCCGGGCACTCCCCGGCGATCCCGCGGCCAGGTCGTAGCGGCCCTTGGCCAGGACGATCCTGCGCTTCTTCGGACCAATCGTGTGTACACGCACCGTCCCTGCGCAGCCACGCGAGTGAGCGTCTGGGCAACGGAGAGTCACGACAATGGGCTTGCGCAGCCGCTTGACCGGCTGGACCGACACGAACTCGATCGCTGCCCCGGGACCCGGACCTGGCACGGTCGGCGTCGGGTTGGGCACGGTGGGTGTGGGAGTCGGCGACTCGTCGTGGCGCGGCCCTCCCCAGTAGGGCAATGATCCGTCGGCGATCTTGCGCAGACCGGTCCCGTCGGTGTTGATCATCCAGATGCCCTGGTCCTTGCGCTCGAAGACGACCCGGTCGCCTTCGACGCTGAACTCAGGGTGGCTGTCCTCGCCTGTGGTCAACACCTTGGACGGGCCGGTGCCGCCCACCGGATAGATCGCCAGCGAGCCGTAGTAGGGCAGCCTCAAGCCCGACGACTCGGGGCCGCGGACAGCGACCACCGACGTGCCGGCAGTGTTGATGTCCGGAAAGGCTGTCTGCAACGTGCGGTCGGGCTCGCTGGTGAGCAGCTCGTCGCAGACGTCACCGCCGGCCACCTCGAGGCAGATCCGCGAGTCATAGCCGGCGGAGCCACGCCTGCTCGTCATCAGTCGGTCGCCGTGCCAGCCGATGGAGAGCTGGGAAGTCGAGGACGTCTGCGCAGACCAGGTGCCACCGGCAGGGGCGACCTGGGCGTACCACCCGATGTCGGGGTAGTACCAGACCCAGCCGGCATAGGCGCCGGTGTCGGAGATCGAGGCGAGTAGGGGCGGGTCCGCGGCACCAGGCGTCGCCATGGTGCGGGAGAAACCACCCGGGGCCAGAGCGACCTCGCGGATGGTCTGGGTCGTGTGGTCGACGACACCGGCGGTCTTGCCGTCGCGGGTGACCCCGGCCGGTGACGCGTTTTCGGCGATCACCCGGTTGCTACCGGCCACATCGGGGTCCATCGCGCAGACCGACGCTCCGCACTGATAGACCACGACCGACCCGATCAGCGCCGCGTCGGCTCGAGGAGCGGCCGCCACCAGGCCGGCTGCCATCATCGACGTCGCCATCACACCGGCGAGACCTGCCCGTGCACGTGTGGTCAACGCCATCGTCTACTCCCCCACATCCAGGCGGCACCGCGCCGCGTCGTGCTCATCGTTCCTGGGTCCGGCGTCCACCGCAACGAAGTGAGCCCGGAACGTTCCTCAGCGCCGGGCGGCGATGTAGCAGGCGACGGCCGTTGCAGCAGCCACGTTGAGCGAGTCGATCCCCGGCCGCATCGCGATGGTGGCCCTGCGGTCGGCCGACTGCTCCCACCGCCGGGAGAGCCCGTGTCCCTCGCCGCCCAGCACCAGCGCGAGGCGGTCGACCCCCGCGACGGCGGACTCGATCGGGACCGAGTCGGAGGCCAAGGTCAGCGCGACGGTGGTGAACCCTGCCTGGGTCAGCGTCGGCAGTGCGTCGTACCAATCAGGCAACCGCGTCCAGGGCGTGCTGAAGACCGCACCCATCCCGACCTTGATCGACCGGCGGTACAAAGGGTCAGCGCACCGCGGCGAGAGGAGCACGGCGTCGAAGCCCAGTGCGGCGCCGCTGCGGAAGATGGCTCCGACATTGGTGTGGTCGACCAGGTCCTCCAGCACGAGCACCGAGCGTGCACCGGCAAGGACCGAGGAGACGGAGGGAAGCGCGTGCCGCTCGAGCGACGCCAACGCCCCTCGATGCACGTGGAAGCCGGTGACCTCTTCGGCGAGATGCTCCGAGAGCACGAAGCACGGGGCGTCGGTGGTCGCCAGCACGTCGGCCAGGCCGTCGAGCCAGCGCGGGGCCATCAGCAGCGAGCGGGAGGTGAAGCCCGCCTCCATCGCGCGACGGACGACCTTCTCCCCCTCGGCGAGGAAGAGACCGTGCTCCGCCTCCAGGTGTTTGCGCAGCTCGACGTCGCGCAGGTCCCGATAGTCCGCCAACCGCGGGTCTGCCGGGTCGGTGATCTCGACCAGCTCAGCCACGGCCGAAGTGCTCCGGGTGAGCGACGGCCACGACCTCGCCCACCACGATGATCGCGGGTGCACGGACCTGCTGGCTGACGATCTCGCCGGCGAGCGTGCCGAGGGTGGCCAGCACCAGGCGCTCCTCCGGCATCGTGCCCTCGACGATGACGGCGACCGGGGTGTCGACGTCTCGACCATCCGCCACCAGGGTCGCTGCGATCTCCGGCGCGTTCTCCACCGCCATGAGCATCACCAGCGTGCCGCGGAGGCGGGCGAGCGCCGCCCACTCCACGAGGGAGTCGGGATGCCCCGGCGGCAGGTGGCCGGAGACGACGGTAAACTCGTGGGCGACCCCGCGATGGGTGACGGGGATCCCGGCGCGGGCCGGCACCGAGATCGCCGACGACAGTCCGGGCACCACGGTCACCGGGACGCCGGCCGCGCGGCAGGCGAGGATCTCTTCGAAGCCGCGGCCGAAGACGAAGTTGTCGCCCCCCTTGAAGCGGACGACCCGCTTGCCCTCCTTGGCCCTCGCGACGATCACATCGTTGATGAAGTCCTGCGAGGCATAGCGGCCGCGCGGCAGCTTGGTCACGTCGATCAGCTCGACGGTGGAGGGGAGTGCGTCCAGGAGCTCGCGCGGGGCCAGCCGGTCGGCCACGACCACGTCAGCAGTCGCGAGCGCGTGCCGGGCCGCCACCGTCACCAGCTCGGGATCGCCGGGGCCACCTCCGACCAGGACGACGCCGGGGCTCCGGTCGTGGGCATCGGCGGCGGTGAGCAGCCCTTCGCGCAGGGCGGTGACGATGTCGTCGCGCAAGGCGGCCGACTTCATGGGCTCCCGGTTGCCCAGGACCCCCACGGTGACGCTGCCGTGCTTCCCCGTGGCGGGCGTCCAGGCCGTGCCGCGAGTGCCGTCGTCGCTGCGGACGCAGAAGATCCGGCGAGCCTCGGCGGCGGCGCTGATCTGTTCGTTCGCCACCCGGTCGTCGGTCGCGGCCACGGCGTACCACGCACCGTCGAGGTCGGTGTCGACGAACTCACGCAGCACCAGGGTGATCTCCGCCGCCATGCCCTCGAGCGCGGGGGTGACCTCGGGCGACACCACGGTGACGGCGGCGCCGGCCGCGATCAGCAGCGGCACCCGCCGCTGGGCGACGTGGCCGCCCCCGACCACGACGACCTTGCGGTCGGTCAGGATGAGCCCCGAGAGGTAGGGCGCTGCGTCGCTCATGGTCCCCATTCTCGCCGATGTGCCGGGGTGGCCGGACCACGCGTCCACCGAGCGAGGCATTGTGCGGGCTCACCGGGCAGATCGCGTCGGTCAGCCCGTGACCCTGATGACCTTCTTCGCGGACGAGGCCGTCGTCGTGGGGTTGCCGACGAAGCTGACGACGACCTGCAGCTTGCCCGCCTTCACCTTGGCCAGCTTCAGCTGCGCCTTGCCTGCGACGAGGGTCAGGGTGGTCTTCTTCGTGCCGACCTTGATGACGACCTTGCCAGTGGCGGCCGCCGACCCGCGCAGCACGGACACCTTGATGACCGGGCGCGTCCCGACCTTCGCCGTCCTCGGCGCGACGAGCTTCGTGGTGCTGGACGCCAGGATGCTCGGCGGAGGGGTCGGCGCTGGTGCCGGCGCTGGTGCCGGAGCAGGCGGCGCCGACGGCGGCGCGCTCACGCTCGCGGTGGCGCCGGGTGAGCTCGACCCGTCATAGCGGGCCGGGTCCGACGGCACGAAGGTCGCGGTGTACGAGTGGTTGCCCGCGCTCACGCCGGTCAGTGCAAGGACAGCGGTGCCGTCCGCGACGACAGCGCTGCCCACCACGATGGTGGCCTCGCGGAACTGGACCGTGCCGCTCGGCGTACCAGCCGATGGCGTCACCGCTGCCGAGAGGCTGGCGGTCTGCACGCCGCCGGTGGCAGTCAGAGTGGTGGTGGTCGAGGTGCCGCTGACCGTCGAGGTGACGAGCGCCGACTGCGAGGTCGTGAAGAGGGCACTGTCCGTGGGGACGAAGGTGGCGCGGAACGGATGGTCGCCGCGGATCAGGTCCGGCATGACGAGGGTTGCCGTGCCGGAGGAGACGGCGCGAGTGCCCACGAGCACGCTGCCGTCGCGAAACTCGACGTTGCCCGCCGGCTGTCCAGCGGGGGCGGTGACCGTGGCGGTCAGCGTGGCCGAACGGCCGCCCACGACCGAGCCCAACGCCGTCGTCGTGACGGCAGCAGGCGAGGCCTCGGTGGGCGCCCAGGTGAGGGTGAAGGCGCCGACGCCGGCGGCAAAGGCGCGGTAGCCGTTGACCGCGACGGCGTAGGTGGTCCCCGCGGTGGCGCTGAACTGCACAGTCGCCAAGTGGGAGACGCCGCCCGGCTCGTCATTCCCCGCGACCCGAGTGAGCGCAGAGACCGCGGTGCCGGTGTAGACGTCGAGGGTGGTGTCGCGGCCGACGACCGCGGATGCGGTGCTCATGGTCACCGGACCGGAGCTGGGCGCTGTCCAGGAGTACCAGACCGAGGCCTTCCCGGCGCCGGATCGGGTGGCTGTTGGAGCGGGCTCGTCGGTCTCGGCGGAGGACTCGAGGTTGTCCGCGCCGATCGTGCCGCTGACCCCGGGCATCGTCGTGCGCTGGGCGAAGGCATCGTTGGCAGGACGAGCGGGAACGACGACGGTGGCAGAGGACGTGGGCCCGCGACCGGCCTGGCTGACCGCCGCCACCCCGAGGGAATAGGTGCCCGGCGTCAACCCGCTGATGCCGACCGGGGTGAACGTCACCCGGCCGATGACCGTGCTGTTGACGAAGATGTCGTAGCCGGTCACGGCGTAGCTGCCGCTACTGGCGGGCGGCGAGTAGGCGAGGACCCCCTGCTGCTGGAGGCTGGCCCAGCTCGCGGTGACGTTCTGGGGCGCGCCCGGGAGGACGGTGCCGACCGCGGTCGTCGCGCTGGCAGTCGCGGTGGGGCCCGGTCCAGCGGCGTTGAGGGCCGTCACGTTGAAGGTGTAGGCCGTCCCCGGGTCGAGCCCGGTCCACGTGTAGCTGGTGGCTGCCGCGCCGAGCTGGACGGTGAGGTCGCTGCCACTTCGGGTCAGGACGTAGCCGGTCACGGCGCTGGTGCCGGCACTGCTGGGAGCCGCCCAGCCGACGGTCGCGGTGGGGTCGGTGGCGTGCGGTGTCGCGCTCGGGTTGGTCGGTGCCGATGGCGTGCCGGTCGGTGCCGCGCCGTCACAGCCGCTGGCGGCGATCGTGTAGGCACCGAGGGAGCCGTAGTCGTCGTAGCCCGTGCTCCAGGCGCCGTTGCCGACACCGTCGATGGACGCGTAGTAGGTCCCGGCGGAGAGGGTCTGGGTCAGCGAGGCACTCATCCCGGAGGCCATGCTCTCGTCGATCTGGCCGGAGACGGGGTCCGCGCTCGACACCACCTGTCCCGCAGCGTCGAGGATCGAGAGCCGGACGTCGAGGTTGGCGTAGGTCGCGGCCGAGGCGTCAACCGTGACCGATCCCGTGCACGTGCCGAGCAGATAGGTGTCGACGTCGGACCGGGTCGAGACGTAGGCCGTTCCGGTCGGGAGGGTGGCGGCCCCGGCGATGTTGGTGCCAGCCTCGTCGACGCGCGCGCCCGTCATGGCCCGGATCTTGGTGACGTCGTCCTCGGCGTTGTTCGCGCCGGCGTAGTCGCCCTTGCTCCACTGGCTGATGGGGCGGTCGTAGCCCACGCCCATGATCGGGGCCCAGGCACCATGGCCACGGTCGTAGTCCTGGGTGGCGTTGCCGTCGTGGTTGAGCCCGAAGTTGTGACCGACCTCGTGTGAGACCGCCTCGGCGATGCCTTTCACCGAGTTGGACAGCTTGTGGGGGAACACCCAGGCGGGTTGCATGTAGCCGTAGCCGTCGCCCGCCGCCCCGCCGCCGTTGCCGTTGACCGTGTCGAAGACGTTGATGTAGGCGACGCCACCGCAGGAGCTGCCGTTGTTGAGGGGATTGCAGATGGCCTCGTGTGCGCCGATGCTCGGGGTGATCAGCACGTGCGAGCCGAAGGCGTTGTCGGCGAGCGATGCGCGGAAGATCCCCGCGGCACCAGGGTCGGCGGTCGTCACGTCGACGTCGAAGGGGGCGAAGTCCTCGGCCACCGACTGCCAGACGGTCTGGACCTTGGCGAGCTCGACATCGTTGAACCCAGTGCCGTTGCCGGCGGGGTCCCACGCGGGTTGGGTCGTCGGCGTCGCCGCGGCGCTCGCGTGCCAGGCGGTGCCGCTCGCCGTACCCCCGTTGAAGTCCAGGTAGATGGTGCGCTGCGAGTCGGGCTTGCTGTGCAGCAGGAAGGTTTCGTTGAGAGGGGCCTGCGCGCTGACGGGACTGTCAACAGGAGCGACGGTGACCTCGTCCTTGTAGAACACAGCCCCCGCCGTGTCGACCCACACTGAGGAGTCGGTGTCCAGCAGCTCGATGAGCCGTGCGCCCGTGAGCTCGTTCAGCGCAGCGGCCTCGTCGAGCTGATCTCCCAACAGCCGGATCGCGGCCGCTCCGCGAACAGGGCGCGGCAGCTCGACGCGAGCTGCTCGGCGGGCTTGAGCCGTACTGATCCGTCGAGCCCTGACCCCCGACGCGACCGGTTCGTCCACGGAAGCCGGAGTGGCCGGGTCAGGCGCTGCTGACCCGGCAGGCTGCGTCTCTCCGGGCGCTGACGCTCCAGCGGCCGCCGGCACACCTGTTGTCATCGCGGCCGCCAGCACGAGGGCCAGTGAGAATGAGGCGCCGACACGGCTGCCTGCCAGACGACGCATGCAACAACTCTCCTAGGGGGGAGTCGACAGGCTAGTGCGGCAGGATGGTTCTCGGGGGCGAATGGACAACCCCGGGCCGTGCCCCCCGTCAGAACCACCCGAGAGGTGGTCCTGACGCCCGGATGGGCACTCCTCGACTGGTCCCAAAGGACTACGACGTTCGGCTCGATCAGGCGATGGTCTATTCCAGTCACTGGCACCAGCATTGGGCACACGCCGAGCAGGACCCCCCGCCTGCTGTGACCCTGGAGTCTTCATGCCTCGTGTCCTCACCCGTCTTCTTGCTGCCCTCGCAGCGGGTCTCGTCATCACCTTGACGTGCCTGCTCTCTGCTGCCCCGGCACAAGCACAGGTCTGGGTCGTCCCTGCGGCAGACCTGTCGGTGGACCCCACGGTCAACCTGGACGAGTTCGAGAACCAGTTGATGGGCTCGATCAACGAGGTCCGTGCCAACGCCGGACTGAAGCCGGTCCGCTACTACGACTCCTGCGTGGACCAGCTCGCCGAGAGCTGGGCGACCCGCATCGCCACCACCGGCGTCCTCGAGCACCGCGACCAGCACATCGTCCTGCGTCGCTGCGACCAGGCGTGGGCCGGCGAGGACCTCGTCCGCGGGACGCTCCTCACCCCCGCGATCGTCGTCCAGGCATGGATGGACTCCCCCTCGCACCGCGAGATCCTGTTGAAGAAGCGCGCCAGTCGCGCCGGCCTCGCCATCAGCCTCGACGGATCGGGTCGCTTCGTCGGAGTCCTGAACTTCTCCGACAACCGCTGAGGCAGTCACCGCTGGCCACCCGCATGTGAGACGATCCCGGTCGCTCGTCGTCGGGGAGGCCGGGATGCTGTACGTCGCCATCGCGACGCGGGCGTTCCGCCGCTACTCCACCTACCGCGCGGCGACCCTCGCCGGGATCTTCACCAACTCGGTCTTCGGGATCATCTACTCCTTCGCCTACCTGGCACTGTGGGACGCGAGCCCGGACGCCGGCGGCTACGACGCGACCGATGCCGTCACCTATGTCTGGCTCGGCCAGGCGCTGTTGATGACGATCGCGCTGTGGGGCGGCGGCAGCACCGACGACCTCGCCGAGCGCATCCGGACCGGTGACGTGGCCATCGACCTCTACCGGCCGGTCGGCCTGTTGGGGTGGTACCTCGCCAGCGACCTCGGTCGGGCCGCCTACCACCTGCTCACGCGGGGACTGGCGCCGACGGTGGTCGGTGCCGTGCTGTTCGACATCAACGGCCCCGCGACCCCGGCCGCGGCTCTCGGATTCGCGCTCGCCCTGCCACTCGCGGTGGTGGTCAGCTTCGCCATCCGGTTCCTCGTGGCCAGCTCCGCGTTCTGGCTGCTCGACCAGTCGGGCATGAAGGTGATGAGCGGCGCCTTCGCCATCTTCTTCAGCGGCATGATGCTGCCGCTCGTGCTGTTCCCGGGCGTGCTGGGTGTCATCGCCCGGGCCCTGCCCTGGGCGGCCTACGTGCAGGTGCCGGCCGACATCTGGCTGGGCAAGCGCGTCGGGGCCGACCTGCTGGCGGCGCTCGGGTTCCAGGCGCTGTGGGCCGTGGTGCTCCTCGGCTGCTGCCAGCTGGTCCTGCGAGCGGCGACCCGCAAGGTGGTGGTCCAGGGTGGCTGAAGCCCTGCACGAAGCACTGCACCATGTTCGCCGCTACACCGACATCGCCTGGCTGTGGATCAGGGCGGCCTGGGCCTACCCGGCGTCCTTCGTCATGCTCGCCGTCGGCAACGGCCTCATCACCGGGCTCGACTTCGTCGGGTTGTGGATCATGTTCGCCCACCTCGACGACCTGGCCGGCTTCTCGCTGCACGAGGTGGCCTTCCTGTACGGCGCCAGCTCGCTCGGGCTGGGCATCGCCGACACCCTCGTCGGGAGCGTCGAGCGGATCGGGACCTACGTCCGGACGGGTCGTCTCGACCAGATGATGACGAAACCCGTCCCCCTCCTCGTGCAGGTCTGCGCCGACCAGTTCACCCTGCGACGACTCGGCCGGATCACCCAGGCCGGCGTCGCGTTCGGGTGGGCTGCGACGTACGTCGACTGGACCCCGCTGCGCGCAGTTGTTGCGCTCTCCATGGTCATCAGCGGCGCAGCGGTCTTCTTCGGCCTCTTCATCGGCTTCTCGTGCATCCAGTTCTGGACATCGGACGCCTCGCAGTTCGCCAACGCCTTCACGTACGGCGGAGCGACCGTCACGCAGTACCCGCTGTCGATCTTCCCGCGGGAGGTGATGGTCGCGCTGACCTTCGTCATCCCGGTGGCCTTCGTGAACTGGTATCCCGCCCTGTTCATCCTGGGCCGCGATGATCCCTTCGGCATGCCGTCCTGGGTCCAGTTCGCCTCGCCTCTGGTCGCGATGGCGACCGTCGCGATCGCGCTGCTCGTCTGGCGTAGCGGCGTGCGCCACTACTCCTCGACGGGGAGCTGATCAGGCCAGCTCTGCCCTCGCAGCGGTCAGGTGAGAGGAACAGCGGTGACGACGACGTTGCTGAGGTATCCCGAGCCGTCCCAGTCCTCGCACGTGACGAGCACCAGCCGACCGGCGACACCCTGGTCGAACAGCTGCGGCGCGCGCCGGGCGATCGTGTCCTTGTCGAGCACGTCGACGGACTCGGCGACATAGCGGATCACGCCACGAGCGGTGCGGACCCTGATCTCGGCCCCCACCTGCAGCGTCTCCAGGTCATCGAGGGCTCCTCCCCCGGCATTCACGGTGTGCCCGGTGATCAGAGCACTTCCCCGCACGGCCCCGGGCTGGGCACCGCCCGACCACCATCCCAGGTCCTGCGGGTCTGGCGGTGGGGTCAGAGTGCTGCCCTCGACCGAAATGGGCAGCACGGGCGCATCAATCGAGAGAGCTTCGATGTAGACCCGCTGGGGAACGCCCGCAGCCGCGAGGTCGGTCGTCACTTCGGCCGATGGACCCGCGGACTTCGCCGGGGCCTCGGACTTCGCGGCGGCCGGCACTGCGTCCGGGACCGGCGCCAGCGGCCCGATCGTCACGGCAGGGGCCGACACCTGCGCCGAGGGCTCGTCTCCGGGCGAGACGCCTTGGGCGAAGGTGAACGCGGCACCGGCGAAGCACATCGCGGCCAGTGCGGCCGCAGACGCCCCAAGGCGCCTGCGGCCGGACTGACGATGTGTGTGCTCAGGTGAGACGCGATTGATCACGCGCGACGACGAGCGGCGAACGCGACCATCCCGAGCAGGGCACCCAGCATGGCCAGACCAGCGGGGAGCAGAAGCTGGTTGCTTGCGGTCTCACCGGACATGCCAGCGTTGACCGATGTCGGCACTGCCTGCTGCTGCGCAGCGACCGTCGGTGCGGGCGCCTGGGCGGGCGCCTGGGCCGGTGCGGTGGCCTGCTGACCCTGCACCTCGACGCCACCGCCAGCGTTGTTGTTGCCGTTGTTGTTGTTGCCGTTGTTGGTGCCGGCAGCAGCCTCCACACCGAGAACCTCGTTGGTCGAGGTGTCGGGGGTATCACACTCAACCGCAGGGACCACGACGGTCTGGGTCGAGGCCGGGATCTCCGCCGTGCCGAGCACCGCCGGCGTGCCGGGGGTTCCGGGAACCGCAGGAACCGCGGGGGTGCCGGGGACGGCCGGGACAGCGGGGACGCCTTCGGAGATCACGATGATCTGCTCGGGGACACCGTTGCGGCGGTAGAAGTAGTTGCTGTTGCCGTTCTCGGAACCCTGCTGGTAGACGCCGTCCGGTCCTTCGTGGCCGGGCGGGATGTCCTCGGCAGCTTCCTGCCAGGTTCCACGCTCGTCCTCGGGCCACACCGGGGTGTAGTCCTGCGGGCCTTGGGTGTTGTTGGGCGACCAGACCTCCCAGATTTCGTCGACGGCGGCGATGGTCTGGGTGACCGGCGGGACGGCGGGGATGGCAGCCGTGCCATCCACAGCCGGAATCGCCGGGGTGCCTTCGGTGCCAGCAACCGCCGGCGTGCCTGGGGTGCCCGGGACTGCGGGAGTCACGACGACCGCTGTCGTGGCCTCAGACGGAGTGCAAGGCGCCTGCTTGGCGTCTTCGGCCCACACGGGTGTGGTTGCCAGTGGGGTCATCGACACCACCGCGGCGACGGACAGTGCTGCTACGTACTTCTTGACGTTCATCGTTGTGCTCCCCAGCAGTTTGGTGTGCGTGTGGTCCCGAGAATGACCGCGGCGCGGTCGGTGAGGCTTCTTCTGCATTTTTAGCCACAAATGACCATTGACAACTCACCCCAACGGGCTATACGACCTATCTGTGGATAGTTCGTTGGGATCAGTAGTTTCTGGTCACGTTTGACTACTTCGGACCAGTCGGTCGATGCGACGGGTCGCCACCACCCTTTGGGACTAGGGTCGCCCGGTGAACTCCGCCCTGATCGACGTCCAGGACCTGGAGCGCTCCTTCGCCGTACGCCGCAAGGTCGATGGCCGCCGTCGCAGGTCCCGGGAGACCGTGCGGGCGGTCCATGACCTCAGCTTCCGCATCGAGCCGGGCGAGATGGTGGGCTACATCGGGCCGAACGGAGCCGGCAAGTCGACGACGGTGAAGATGCTCACCGGCATCCTCGTCCCGACGGGCGGGCACCTCCGCGTGGCCGGACTGGAGCCGCAGCGCCACCGCGTCGAGCTCGCCCGACGCATCGGAGTCGTCTTCGGTCAGCGCACGACCCTGTGGTGGGACCTGCCGCTGCGCGACTCGTTCGAGCTGCTGCAGAAGATGTACCGCATCCCCCACGACCGCTTCCGTCACAACCTGGCTCGATTCGTGGAGCTGCTCGACCTCGGCGACCAGCTCGACACGCCTGTCCGACAGCTCTCGCTCGGGCAGCGGATGCGCGGTGACATCACCGCTGCCCTGCTGCACGACCCGGAGATCCTCTACCTCGACGAGCCCACCATCGGCCTGGACGTCATCAGCAAGGGCCGCCTGCGCGAGTTCCTGCGGGCCCTCAACGTCGAGCGCGGCACCACCCTGATGCTCACCACCCACGACCTCCAGGACATCGAGGCGCTCTGCGACCGGGTCATCGTCATCGACCACGGGACGGCCGTCTTCGACGGGTCCCTCGCCGGCCTGCACGAGCAGGGCGGGTCCTCACGCACGCTGGTGGTCGACCTGGTCGACGTGTCCGACCCCATCCAGGTCCCCGGAGCAGTGGTCCGGAAGGTCGAGGGACCGCGGCAGTGGCTGTCGTTCCCCTCGGACGCGAGCGCCGCCCCCATCGTGGGCGCGGTGGCGGCGTCCTACGACGTCGCCGACCTGTCGATCCAGGAGCCCGACATCGAAGAGGTCATCCGGGACCTCTACTCCAGGGGCTGACCGAGCCGAAGCCGCCTGGGACGCGGAAGTGTCCAGGACCCGAACGGCCGTCGACCCCGCGCGGCTGCCGCCGGGTCCTCGATCACCGGACCCACGCGCTCGATGATGAGCACCGCGCGGTCGTCCTGCCCTCGCGGCACGTGCCGCAGGATGCGTCCGGCCGCGCCCTCGAAGCCGATCTGCACCGCCTCGCGGGCCGTCTCCAGGAGCCAGTTGATCCCGTCCTCCAGGTCTCGACCACGAGCCTCGACCACACCGTCGGTGTAGAACAACAGCGCCTCCCCCGGGGCCAGCTGCCCGGTGCTCGACTCGAAGTCGGCATCCGGCGTGACGCCCAGTGCCATGCCGGTGGCACCGTCCAGGGTCCACACCCCCTGCTTGCGATCCCAGCGCAGGGCCGGCGGGTGGCCGGCGCTGGTCACCACGTAGTGCCCCGTCTCCACGTCGACGAGGAGGTGCACGGCGGTGGCGAAGGCCTCCTCGGAGTTCTGCCGGAGCAAGAAGGCGTTGGCCGCGCGCATCAGCTCCTGGGGCGCCATCCCCCCGACCAGTCCGGCCATCGCGCCGGCGAACTGCAGCGCCTGGGGCCCGACGGCCAAGCCCTTGCCCGAGACGTCGACCAGCACCAGCTCCAGGTGCCGGCCGTCGCTCATGTCCGCCACCAGGAAGTCACCGGCGTAGCGCGCGCCGTGGGCGGAGAGCATGCTCGAGTGAGAGCTCCATCCGGCGGGCAGGTCCGGGATCGCCGCCTGAGACTGCAGGCGGTCGCGGAGATTGGCCAGCACCTGCTCGCTGAGCGCGAACGGGAGGCCGGAGCGCTGGGTCCTGGACTGGTAGAGGATCAGTGCCTCGGCGAGGACGAGCGTCGCCATGGCCGTCAGCTGGGCGGACAGGGGCGCGCCCTCGTGCGCCGTCGAACGAGCCGCGGCCACCAGGATGAGGGCATTCAGCAGGACAAGGGGTGGGAATCGCAGCACCAGCACGCCGAGGATCAGCCACACGAACCAGATGGAGAAGGGCGTCGCAGGGATCGTCCAGGCGACGAAGAACGAGGTGACGACCCCGATCGTCAGGACGCCGAACACGTAGGCCTGGCTGCCGCGTGAACCAGTCCGCCAACTGGCGACGCGGGCGTCCACGTAGGCCGAGACGCGCCCTCCCACGCTGGTCAAAGTCCCGGCCACGCGCCGAGCCTAGGGGGCTGGACCACCGCTCCGAGGGGCAATGCCAGAACTCACCGGTCCTCGAGCGGCCGTCCTGCAGGGCGCCGCCCACCCGACGGCTGACTCCGTTAGCCTCCGGGCATGACCGACGCCTTCGACACCGACGTCCTCGGCGCGCCATACACCCAGCAGACCCTCGACCTCGGCACCGACAGCGAGGGCGAGGTGGTCGTCACCCTGGTCCATCTCCCCGCCACCGAGCCGACCGGTCGCGCCGTCCTGCACGTCCACGGCTTCGCCGACTACTTCTTCCACACCGAGTACGCCGAGTGGTGGGCCGCCCGCGGCTACGACTTCTACGCCGTCGACCTGCGCAAGTACGGCCGCTCGCTGCGCGAGCACCAGACCCCCAACTACGTCGACGACCTCGAGGAGTACTACGAGGACCTCGATGCGGCCTGGGCGGTCATCACGGAAGACCACACGTCGGTCGTCGCCACGGCCCACTCCACCGGTGGCCTGACCTTGCCGCTGTGGCTGAACGACCGCCAGCCCTCCGAGCTCGCCGGGGTGCTCCTCAACTCGCCGTGGCTCGACATGCAGGGCGCGGCCTGGCTGCGCTCGTTGCCCGGACGGGCTGCGCTGGACCAGATCGGGGTGCGCCAACCCCGACGGGTCATCCCCCGCACCGTCAGCGGCTACTACACGCGTTCCCTGCACCGCGACCACGACGGAGAGTTCGACTTCAACCTCGAGTGGAAGCCGATGCAGTCGTGGCCGGTCTATGCCGGCTGGTTGCGCGCCGTCCGTCAGGGTCACTCCAAGATCCACCGCGGGCTGGACATCGCGGCTCCCACCCTCGTCCTCTCGTCGAGTCGGACCGCCTTCCCTGCCGAGATGGGCGACGACGTGCACAACAGCGACGTGGTGCTCGACGTGCGGCAGATCCGCCGATGGGCGTCGTCACTGGGCCCGCACGTCACCAGCATCGGCATAGAGGGAGCCCGGCACGACGTCGTGCTCTCGCTGCCCCACGTGCGGGCACAGGTGTACGCCGAGATGGATCGGTGGCTTGCGGCGTACGTCGAGGACAGCTGACCGCACAGCGCGTGGAGGGGTCGTCAGGTGAGCAAGGTGATCAGCGCAGTCAGTCCGACCACCACGATGAACGCTCGCAGGAGCGGTGCGGGAAGCCGTCGACCGACGGAGGCGCCGAGGATCCCACCGACGACGGCACCGACCCCGATCAGGGCGACGATCGACCAGTCGACATCGGCGAAGAAGGCGAACAGCACGCCCGAGACTCCATTGACCAGCGCCGCCAGGACGTTCTTGAGGCCGTTGAGTCGTTGGAGCGCCTCGTCGACCCCGATGCCCAGCACCGCCATCATGAGCACGCCCTGAGCGGCACCGAAGTAGCCGCCGTAGATCCCGCACGCGAACATGAGCGGCCAGACCCACCAGGCGCCGCGCATCGGCAGACCGCCGGTCGCCTCGTGGCGCCGCGCGACCCAGGCGGAGATGCGTGGCCCGGCGACGACAAGGACCAGTCCGAGCACGATCAGAGCAGGCACCACGGCCTCGAAGGCGCCCGGCTGCCACAGCAGGAGGAGCCCGCCCAGGAGGCCACCGGCCCCCGAGGCACTGGCCAGGTGGAGGATGCGGGTGCGTTGCCCCCGCAGCTCACGTCGGTAGCCGATCGCTCCGGTGACCGACCCCGGCACGAGCCCGATCGAGTTGGAGACGTTGGCAGTCACCGGGGGGACCCCGAAGGCCAGCAGCGTCGGGAACGTGATCAACGTCCCCGACCCCACCACCGTGTTGATGGTGCCCGCCGCCACCCCCGCAAGGGCGATCAGCGAGGCCTCGAGCAGGGTCACGCCGTCGGGGGCTCCTGGGTCGGCTCGCTGGGCGCAGCGCTGACGGCGGGAGCCGCCGCCGGTGCGGGGGCCGTCGGGGTGCGGCTGGCCGACTCCGCTGCGGCGATGGCCTCCTCGACGACCTTCTTCGTGGATCCCTCGTCCGAGGACCGCGGCAGCTGCGGCTCGGTCGGACCCATGTCGACACGGGTGCGCGGCGTGGCGTCCTGGGGGATCCCGGCGATCTCGTGGATGGAGGAGCCGAGTCCCTCCAACGCCTTCGTGATCTCGGACGGGATGACCCACACCTTGTTCGCGCTGCCCTCGGCGATCTTCGGCATCATCTGGAGGTACTGGTAGGCCAGCAGCGACTGGTCGGGCTGCCCGTCGTGAATTGCTTGGAAGACCGTCTGGATGGCCTGGCCCTCACCTTGGGCGCGCAGGATCGAGGCCTCCCGGTCGGCCTGCGCGCGCAGGATCTGCGACTCGCGGTCACCTTCGGCGTTGAGGATCTGGGACTGCTTCGAACCCTCTGCGGTGAGGATCGCGGCTTGGCGCTGGCCCTCAGCCGTGAGGATGACGGCACGCTTCTCGCGGTCGGCTCGCATCTGCTTCTCCATCGAGTCCTTGATGGAGGGCGGCGGGTCGATGCCCTTGAGCTCGACCCGGTTGACCCGGATGCCCCACTTGCCGGTGGCCTCGTCGAGGACGCCGCGCAGTCCGGAGTTGATGGAGTCGCGGCTGGTCAGCGTCTCCTCGAGGTCCATCCCACCCACGATGTTGCGCAGGGTGGTCATGGTGAGCTGTTCGATGGCCTGGATGTAGTTGGCGATCTCATAGGTCGCGGCGACCGGGTCGGTGACCTGGAAGTAGATGACCGTGTCGATCGAGACCACGAGGTTGTCCTCGGTGATCACCGGCTGCGGCGGGAAGGAGACGACCTGCTCGCGCAGGTCGATGAGGTAGCGCAGGCGGTCGACGAACGGCATCAGGAGGTTGAGTCCTGCAGGCAGGGTGCCCTTGTACTTGCCGAAGCGTTCGACGATGCCGGCACGCGCCTGGGGGACGATGCGCACGCTCTTGGCGAGCGTCACGATCACGAGCAGGACCAGCAGGCCGAGCAGGATCAGGCCAATCATGGAGGCTTCCTTCGTGTACGACGTGCATGGACGGACGGTGTTGCTTGGCTGAGGGGTGCTGGACGGGCCGGTCAGGACTCCAGCTGGGCAACGGGATGGACGATGGCGGTGGCGCCGCGGATCTCGAGCACCTCGACCGTCTCGCCTGCGGCGATGCGAATGGTCTCGTCGTAGGGCTCGGCGGTCCAGAACTCGCCGGCGAGCTTGATCCGGCCCGGCGCGAGCGAGGTGATGTCAGCGGTCACGGTGCCCTGGCGCCCGACCAGCTTGCCGTGCCCGAGGGCGAGCTCGGGGCCGCCGTGGAACCGCTTCACCACGGTAGGTCGCACGAGCGCGAGCGCAGCGACCGAGACCCCGGCAAAGGCGACGACCTGGATCGCGATGGGGAGGCCGAGGACGGCTGCGACCATGCCGACGATCGCGCCGGCTGCCAGCATCACCAGGATCAGGTCGAGGCTGAACATCTCGGCCACACCGAGCACGATGGCCAGCCCCAGCCAAGCCTCCCACGCGTGCCTCAGGATCCAATCCATGGGCGGAGCCTATCCCCTGGGCCGGCACGGCAAACACGGCGTCAGGACGCGCTGTGCCGCGCCTGCCGACGGGCCGCGAACCGGCCGTCCTCGTGCGTCACGCGCAACGGCATGCCGAAGGTCTTGGACAGCGTCTCTGGGGTGATCACGCGCTCGAGCGGGCCGGAGGCGACGACACGACCCGCCTTCAGGAGGAGCGCGTGGGTGAACCCCGGCGGGATCTCTTCGACGTGGTGGGAGACGAGCACGGTTGCCGGTGAGTTCTCGTCGAGCGCCAGCACGGACAGGGTGGAGACGAGGTCTTCGCGACCGCCCAGGTCGAGGCCGGCAGCGGGCTCGTCGAGCAGCAGCATCTCGGGATCGGTCATCAGCGCCCTGGCGATCTGGACCCGTTTGCGCTCGCCCTCGCTGAGTGTCCCGAAGGTCCGCTCGCCGAGGTGTCGTGCGCCGACCTCGGTCAGGAGCGAGACGGCCCGCTCGTGGTCGAGGTCGTCATACACCTCGCGCCAGCGCCCCAACATGGCGTAGGACGCGGAGACGACGACGTCGTGCACCCGCTCGCCGCGGGGGATGAGGTCTGCCAGCGCTGCGCTGGTGAGGCCGATCCGCGGACGCAGGTCGAAGACGTCGACAGTGCCCAGGACCTCGCCCAGGATCCCGGCGACGCCCTCCGTGGGGTGGATCTGCGCCGCGGCGACCTGCAGCAGCGTCGTCTTGCCGGCCCCGTTGGGACCGAGGACGACCCAGCGCTCGTCCTCCTCGACCGTCCAGTTGATCTCGTGGAGCAGCGTTGCCCGACCCCGCCGGACCGTGAGGTCGGCGAACTCGATCACGGCGCTCATGCGCCTCACCCTATCCAGCGGCGACCTGCCCGCCACGACTCCCGCGTATCGTTGCCAGCCGTGTCCCTCGAGCTGCCCCTGTCCGCCCGCCTCGCCTGGTGGCTGACGGCGTGGCTGCGCGGTCACGAAGTCACCGACCACGTGCTTGACGCGGTCACGGACGGCGACCTGGGCCATGTCGTGGACGGCTTGGCAGGGGGTACGGCGATGTTGGACCTCCTCCTCGAAGCGAGGCGCTCCGGTGCCACCGGCGCCGGGCTGGCGCTCCCCGTCGAGGGCGACCCCTTGGGGCTCGGTGGTCCGCGAGAGCTGAACGACGCCGCGCTCGCTGTGGGTGAGGCGGTGGTTGTCGGCGCGTGGGCAGTGGTGCCGGAGGTCGTGGGTGAGGTGGCGCACTGGCGGGTCGGTCCGGCTGCGCCCCGCCAGGTCCCGGACGTGGGCGAGGCGGACCGCGCGCTGCGGGCGACCCTGATCGAGGCGGCGGACCTGCTCTCCGACCTCGACGTGGCGCACTGGCGGCCCGAGGCGGCGGACGAGCTGATGAACCTGCGTCACCGACCCGTCCTGGATGCGCCGTCGGGGACCCCACCGCGCTGCGCTGACCTCGCTGCCCGGGGTCTGCAGGGCTGGGCCATCGCCGAGCTCGCGCTCGGGGACGACGGCGGCGCGCTCTCCACCCACGAGATCGAGGCCCGACGATCGGCTCTGCGCCCGTTGGAGCGGGCGTCCAGACGGGCGCTCGTGGCTGCGTGCTCGTCGGAGGTGTGGCCGGACCCCTGAGTGACCGCTGACTGCTGGACGAGTGCGGCCGCCCCCTCCTCGGGCGCATAGGCTGCTCCCGAGATGAGCGACCTGGACGAGACCCCCAAGACCCTCCTGATCACCATCACCGGCAAGGACCGCCCCGGCGTCACGTCTGCGGTGTTCGCGACGATCGCCGCCGCGGGCGTCGAAGTGCTCGACCTCGAGCAGATCGTGCTCCGCCGCCGACTGGTGCTCGGGCTGCTGGTCACGGCACCTCGTGACTGGAAGAAGTTGCGCGCCGCGATCGAGGAGACCGCCTCCGGCCTCGGCATGAACGCCGAGGTGCTGCGGGGGCAGGGCGACAACCAGCCACGGCGCATGGGACGTTCGCACGTGACCGTCCTGGGCTCCCCGCTCAGGGCGTCCGCGATGGCGGCCATCACCGGCCGCATCGCCGACTCAGGGGCCAACATCGACCGCATCGAGCGCATGGCCCGCTATCCGGTCACCGCCATCGACCTGGCCATCTCCGGCGTCGAGACGGAGGTGCTGCGTCCGTTGCTCGCCGCCGAAGCGTCCCGCCAGGGCATCGACATCGCTGTCCAGCCGGCCAACCTGCTGCGGCGGTCCATGCGGCTCATCGTCATGGACGTCGACTCCACCCTGATCCAGGGGGAGGTCATCGAGATGCTCGCAGCCCACGCCGGCTGTGAGGACGAGGTCGCGCGGGTCACCGACCAGGCGATGGCCGGTGAGCTCGACTTCGAGGCGTCGCTGCGGGCGCGCGTGGCGCTCCTGGAGGGCGTGCCGGCCGGCGCGATCGACGAGGTCTACGACGCCATCACCCTGGCTCCCGGCGCTCGTACGCTGGTCCGCGTCCTTCGGCGGCTCGGCTACCGGTTCGCCCTCGTGTCCGGCGGCTTCAGCCAGATCACGGACCGCCTCGCTGCCGACCTGGACATCCACTACTCGCGAGCCAACGAACTCGAGATCGTCGACGGTCTCCTGACCGGTCGGGTGCTCGGCCCCGTGGTCGACCGTGCGGCCAAGGCGCGGGCGCTGCGCGAGTTCGCCGCGGACATCGGAGTGCCCGAAGGCGCCACCATCGCCATCGGCGACGGCGCCAACGACCTCGACATGCTCAACGCGGCCGGACTCGGGATCGCCTACAACGCCAAGCCGATGGTGCGCGACGCCGCCGATGCAGCGGTCAACGTGCCCTACCTCGACACGATCATGTACCTCCTCGGCATCACCCGCGAGGAGATCGAGGCGGCCGACGCCGAGGCCGGCATCGTCACGCCCGCTCCCTCCATCTGAGTCGCCGCTCAGACCTGAGTCTCGAGAAGACTCAGGTCGAAGCGCGGCTACCGACAACCACGCAGGCCTCGATCTCGCGGTCCGTGACGACGGCGGTCGAGAACCCCGCCTTGCGCATCGCCTGAGCCGTCAACGACGCCTGCACCACCGACGTCTCGATGAGCAGCACCCCGGTCGCCGCGAGCCAGTCCATCGCCCCGGCCGCGATCCGACGATGCAGGTCCACTCCGTCGGGCCCGCCGTCGAGTGCAAGGCTCGGCTCATGATCACGAGCCTCGGGCGGCATCAGCGCCACCTGGTCGCTGGGCACGTAGGGCGCGTTGGCAGCAAGGACGCCCACCCGCCCCCTGAGGCTGCTGGGCAGGGCGGCGTACAGGTCGGACAGATGCACCTGACCGCTCGGCACGTTGATGCGCGCGCACTCCAGCGCGGCCGGATCAAGGTCTGCGAGGTGGACCTCACCGGCCCGCACGCTGGCACCGACCGGACCCACCCCGCAGCACAGCTCCACCAGCACCGCGTCGCGTCGGGCGTGCTCGCTGGCCACGCGCGCCAGCAGCTCGGTGCGACGCCTCGGGACGAACACGCCCGGCCGGACGAGGAGTCGCCGACCCCCGAAGGCCACCCAGCCCAGCACCGTCTCGAGGGGCTCGCCCTCGATGCGCCGGCGGACGAGCGCCTCGAGCGACGGACCGGTGAGGCCGGTACGGAGCAGCAGCGCGGCTTCCTCCTCGGCGAAGACGCAGCCCGCGGCCCGCAGTCGCCGAGCAATCTGGTCGACGATCAGGGACGTCCGGAGTGGAAGGCACGCAACGACGCCGAGGCGATCTCGAGGTCGGCCCAGTCATCGGCGACGTCGAACACGGTCATCGCGCACGGCGGATAGCCACCCACCATGGCCGCGCCCGCCGCCTCGTCGCCACTGCCGTCGTCGAGGAGCTGGGCGAGGTAGGCGATCGTCGGGTTGTGGCCGACGACCATCACCGCCAGCGCATCGACCGGTGACTCGCGCAGCAGGTCGAGGGCCGTGTCGGGGCTCGCCGCGAACAGCGCAGGCTCGATCACCGGTGCCAGCTCCCAGCCGGCTGCCTCGGACATGAGGCTCCACGTCTCCCGGGTGCGGGTGGCGCTCGACACCAGGGCACGGTCGGGGGTGAACCCGGACTCGGCCAGCCACCGACCCGCCGCCGCGGCGTCGGTCCTGCCCTTCTCGGTGAGCAGTCGCGCGTGGTCGTCCTCGCCCCACGCCTCCGCCTTGGCATGGCGCACCAGCAGGAGACGACGTTGCGCGACGGCGGGGTCCGAACTGGTCACGCGGCGATTCTCCATGCCGATAGCCTGCCTGTCATGCCTCCAGCCCCAACCCCCGGTCCCCTCATGATCATCGGAGGTGCCGAGGACAAGCTCCGCAAGCGCGGCATCCTTAAGGACTTCGTGGCAGCAAGCGGCGGCGCCGACGCCCGGATCGTGGTGATCCCGACCGCCTCCTCGCTCGGACCCGAGATCAACGAGGTCTACGAGGCCCTGTTCACGAAGCTCGGGGCCGCGGAGGTCCGTTCGGCCCGTCCGGAGACCCGCGAGGACGCCCACGACCCGGAGCTCGTGCAGGCGGTCGAGGACGCAACCGGCATCTTCATGACGGGCGGCAACCAGCTCAAGCTCTCCGGCGCCATCTGCGGCACCCCGTTCGGGGACGCGATCGTCGATGCGCACGAGCGGGGCGCCGTCGTGGCGGGCACGTCGGCCGGCGCGAGCATCCAGTCCTCGCACATGGTCGCCTTCGGTGCAGGCGGCGCCACGCCCAAGCAGCGGATGACCCAGGTCGCTGCCGGGCTCGGCCTGGTGACCTCGACCGTGATCGACCAGCACTTCGACCAGCGCAACCGCTACGGGCGGCTGCTGATGATCGTCTCCCAGAGCCCCCAGCTCCTCGGGATCGGGGTGGACGAGGACACCGCGGCAGTCATCGAAGACGTCGACGGACACGAGGTCCTGCGGGTGACCGGTCGCGGAGCGGTCACGATCTTCGACCCCGACCGCATGGTCACCAACGCCCACGAGGCGCGCCAGTCCGCCCCGCTGCTGGCGAGCGGTGTCGTCCTCCACATGCTGCCGGCCGGTTCGGCGTACGACCTGACCACCCGCACGCTCATCCCGCCCACGCACGCCGTGGACGAGAGCGAGGCGGCCGAGATCGCCGAGGCCGGCCGAGACCTCCGTCGGATGGCACGCGACATCGCGGCCGCGGACGTGTCCCCCACCACCTTCCGCCGCCGGATGACTCGCAACCGAAAGCGGCTGAGCGTCTCGCCCACCCCACCAGCAACTGACGGAGACAGCGCATGAGTGAGCGAAGCGAGCGAATCATCAGACACTGCGTGACATGTGCCTCATGCCCGCACGGAGCGAAGCGAGTACGCGCATGAGTGAGCGAAGCGAGCGAATCATCAGACACTGCGTGACATGTGCCTCATGCGCGCACGGAGCGAAGCGAGTACGTGCATGAGTGAGCGGCCCACCCCGGACCTGACGATCCTCGAGACGCGCATCTACCGCGGCGCCAACGTCTGGTCCTACGACAAGTCAGTGCACCTCGTCGTCGACCTCGGCTCGCTGGAGGAGTTCCCCACCAACACCCTGCCCGGGTTCAGCGAGGAGCTCGTGGCGATGTTGCCGGGCCTGCGCGAGCACTCCTGCTCCCGCGGCCGACGAGGCGGCTTCGTCGAACGCCTCAACGAAGGCACCTGGCTGGGCCACGTCGCCGAGCACGTCGCCCTCGCGCTCCAGCAGGTGGTGGGCCACGACATCCGCCGCGGCAAGACGCGCATGGTCAAGGGCCGCAAGGGCCACTACAACATCGTCTACGGCTACATCGACGAGCAGGTCGGCATCGAGGCCGGCAAGCTGGCGGTCCGGCTGGTCAACCACCTGGTCGATGGAGATCCCGACTTCGAGTGGGAGTCCGAGCGCGACGCCTTCATCCGCCGCGCCGAGCGGACCGCCTTCGGCCCGTCCACCCAGGCGATCGTCGACGAAGCCGTCTCCCGCGACATCCCGTGGATCCGCCTCAACCAGCACTCCCTCGTTCAGCTCGGCCAAGGCGTCCACGCCAAGCGCATCCGCGCCACGATGACCAGCGACACCAGCTCGATCGCCGTGGACATCGCCTCCGACAAGGACCTCACGACGACCCTCCTGGGCGCCGCCGGGCTGCCCGTCCCCAAGCAGGGTTCGATCCGTACGGCGGACGGTGCCGTGCAGGTCGCGGCCCGGATCGGCTACCCCGTGGTCGTGAAGCCGCTCGACGGCAACCACGGGCGCGGGGTGTGCCTCAACCTCCAGAACGAGGCGGACGTCCGCAACGCCTTCCCCATCGCCGCCGAGCAGTCGCGGCGCGGTGTCGTGATCGTCGAGTCGTTCGTGACGGGCAAGGACTACCGCTGCCTCATCATCGACGGCCGGATGGTCGCCATCGCCGAACGGGTGCCGGCCAGCGTCACCGGCGACGGGACGTCCACCGTGGAGCAGCTGGTCGACCTGACCAATGCCGATCCCCGTCGGGGTGTCGGGCACGAGAAGGTGCTGACCCGCATCAAGGTGGACGCCGCTGCGCTGGACGTGCTCGAGGGCCAGGACCATTCCCTGACCTCCGTCCCTGCCGAGGGCGAGACGGTCCGGCTCGCCCTCACAGGCAACATGTCCACCGGTGGCATCTCGATCGACCGCACCTTCGAGGCGCACCCGGAGAACGTCGAGATCGCGGAGGAGGCAGCCCGGATGGTCGGCCTGGACATCGCGGGCATCGACTTCATCTGTCCCGACATCACCGAGCCGGTCCGCGAGACCGGCGGGGCGATCTGCGAGGTCAATGCCGCTCCGGGTTTCCGGATGCACACGCACCCGACGATCGGGGAACCGCAGTTCATCGCCAAGCCCGTGGTCGACATGCTGTTCCCGCCCGGTGCCATCTCCCGCATCCCGATCATCGCGGTCACCGGGACCAACGGCAAGACGACCACCAGCCGGATGATCGCGCACATCTTCAAGGGCCTGGGTCGCAAGGTGGGCATGACCTCGACCGACGGTGTCGTCATCGACGAACGGCTCGTGATCCGCGCCGACGCCTCCGGCCCACGCTCGGCCCGCATGGTGCTCCAGAACCCGCGGGTGGACATGGCGGTCTTCGAGGTCGCTCGGGGAGGGATCCTGCGCGAGGGGCTGGGCTACGAGCGCAACGACGTCGCCGTGGTGCTCAACGTCCAGCCCGACCACCTGGGCCTGCGTGGCATCGACACCGTCGAGCAGCTCGCCGACGTCAAGGCGGTCATCGTCGAGGCCGTGCCGCGCGACGGACATGCCGTGCTCAACGCCGACGACCCGCTGGTGCGCGAGATGCGGCGGCGATGCTCGGGCCAGGTCGTGTGGTTCTCGATGGAGGAGCCGGGCACCGAGGCCCGCGACCTCATCGATGCGCACTGCCGCCGCGGTGGCAAGGCGCTCGTGCTCAACCCCTCCGAGCGCGGCGAGATGATCGTCGTCAAGCACGGCCGTCGGGAGATGCAGCTCGCGTGGACCCACCTGCTGCCGGCCACGTTCGGCGGTCGGGCGCGGATGAACGTACAGAACTCCCTGGCAGCCGCCGCCGCTGCCTTCGCCGCCGGGGCTCCCCTGCACGACATCCGGCAGGGGCTGCGGACGTTCTCGACGAGCTACTACCTCTCCCCCGGCCGTCTCAACGAGGTCGAGGTCAACGGGGTCAACGTCATCGTGGACTACTGCCACAACGCGCCCGGCATGAAGGCGCTCGGGGACTTCGTCGACCGGCTCGGCGAGTCACTGGAGTCCTCGCACGACCTGGCCCGTCCCTCGCGCATCGGCATCATCGCCACGGCGGGTGATCGACGTGACGAGGACATGCGCGAGCTCGGCCACATCGCTGCTCAGCACTTCGACGTCTGCATCGTCCGCGAGGACGTCGCCCTCCGTGGGCGCGAGCGCGGCGAGGTGGCCGGTTTCGTGCTGGAGGGACTGCGCGCCGCCATGGCCGACGGCGCGCGCTGTCGCCAGGTGGAGGAGGTCCTCGACGAGATCTCCGCCGTGCGCCACGCCATGAGCCGCGCCAACCGTGGCGACCTGGTCGTGGTCTGTGTCGACAAGCACGGCGAGGTGATGAGCGAGCTGGAGGCCTGGTCCTCGCAGGCGCAGGCGGGCTCGGGCATCAACGACGAGGTCCCCGCCGCAGACCCGGACTACACGCCCCCTGCGGGAGCCTGAGTGCGGATCCTGTCCCTGGCCGACCTGCCGCGCCGTCCCATCGAGGAGCACCAGAGCAAGAGCTTCTCCGTGGGTGCCTTCGGGATCTGCGCGGACGCACACCTGGTGGCAGTGACCCTGGGCCCCCGGGGCGTGATCGGCCGCCACCCCGCCAGTGGGCGACAGCTGCTCGTCGTCCTCTCCGGCGAGGCGCAGGTCGCGGGGCACGACGGCACGGTGCAGACGATCGGCGTCGGTCAGGCGGCTGTCTGGGAACCCGGCGAGGCGCACGAGACACGCACGCACGCCGGCCTCGTCGCCATGATCGTGGAGGGCGACCTGGACATCGGCACACCGGGCGAGCAGATCGACCGCGGCGACACGTGACCGAACCGGTCGGCTCAGCCCCGAGCGACCCGCACCTTCGCAGCCAGGGTCTCCGGGTCGTCACCGGTGCCGCCGTGCGCCTCGATCCAGTCGTACGCCGCCTGGCGCTCGGCGTGGCACATGAGTCCCACGACATCGCCGGCCTCGGCGCCCGCGACCAGTGCTGCCAAGCAGGCGACCTCGGTGTCGTAGGTCTCGATGTCGACGACGCCGACGCGCGCAGCCCCGGCCCGGAGCAGGACGTCGATCTCGTCCATCGTGCGGCCTCGCAGGTAGTGCTGCTTGTGCCCGATCGCCACCACCTCGCTGCCCTTGGCCCCGATCTCGCCCAGGGTGTCGATGAGCTCGTCGGTCCGGTCACCCACGGCGCCGAGCCCGAGCAGGACCCGTGATCCGGGGCGGCGTACGCCCTGCATGATCTCGAGCAGGGCCTCCAGCCCTGCCTCGTTGTGGGCGAGATCCATGACCACGGTGACCTCGCCGGGCAACGAGAAGAAGTTCATCCGCCCCGGGTTGTGCTCGGCGTCCGGCAGGAACGACGTCAGCCCGGTGATGACCGACTGCCAGGAGATGCCGATCGCCAGGGCGGCCGACGCTGCAGCCAGGGTGTTCTCGACGTTGAAGCGCGACAGCCCGGCCAGGGTCATCGGCACCTCGACCAGTTCGACGAGCGGCTCGGGGTCAGCGCCCGGTCGCATCACGGTGACCCAGCCGTCGATCACGGTCGTCGCGCGGCCCCCGCTGTTGAGCACCTCGCGGATCGCCGGTGAGTCGGGGTCCCGGGAGAACACCCAGGGCTGGGCCCGGATGACTGCTCGCATAGCCAGCACCCGGGGGTCGTCGGCGTTCAGGACCGACCAGCCTGACGACCGCGTGATCCGGGGCACGACAGCCTTGACCTCGGCCAGCTGGTCGACGGTGTCGATGCCCTGCATGCCGAGGTGGTCCGCGGTCACGTTGGTGACCACTGACACGTCGTTGCGGGTCAGTCCGATGCCCTTGAGGAGGATGCCGCCGCGGGCCGTCTCGGTGACGGCGAGCTCAACGCCTCGGTGCGCCAGCACCCTCCCGGCTCCGCTGGGCCCGGAGTAGTCCCCGGCCTCGACGAGCTCGCCGTCGATGTAGATGCCGTCGGTGTTGGACCAGCCGACCAGCTTGCCGTCCGCCTGCGCGATGTGGGCGATCATCCGGCTGGTGGTCGTCTTGCCGTTGGTGCCGGTGACCGCGACCACCGGGATCCTCGGTGTGATGGTCGTCGGGCGCGCGCCAGGGGCGGCTGCAGCGACCTCGGCCGCCCCCGCGGTCACTGCCGCTTCGACGTCGGGGCTCGGGAGGGCATCGAGGACGTGGGCCACTGCCTGGCCGAGGGCCTCGGCGCGGCCCCGGTTGCGCCAGGGAAAGGCGACCACGAGCTGGTTGTGCTCGGCGGTCGGTCGCACGCGGACGGCGAGCCGCGACGTGCCCGATTCCTGGGCAACGGCTCTGACGAGCCGCTCGACGGCCCGCATCGCGAAGCGCTGACGGAAGCCCGACCCCGGGGCCCCAGGACGCGTGGTGCTCAGTCCGATGCGCCTCGCGAACCTCAGCACGGTCTCGTCAGAGGCCTCCGCGATGGTGCCGATGTCGAGGGTCAGCTTGATGGCCGCCCGCGGGAAGTAGAGGTTCGGACCCTCCAGGACGCGTAGCTCGACGAGGGAGGTCACGGCCGAACCGTATCGCCCGCTGGGTGCCGACTCAGAGGCCCATCGCGTGGAAACCACCGTCGACGTGGATGATCTCGCCGGTGGTGGCGGGGAAGAAGTCGCTGAGGAGCGCGCACACGGCCTTGGCGGTCGGCGCGTGGTCACTCTCGTCCCAGCCGAGCGGAGCGCGGTCCTTCCAGGCGGACTCGAGATCCTCGAAACCGGGGATCGCCTTGGCTGCCAAGGTCTTGAGCGGGCCGGCCGAGACGAGGTTGCAGCGGATGCCCGCCGGACCGAGGTCACGGGCCAGGTAGCGGGAGGTGGACTCCAGCGCGGCCTTGGCGACGCCCATCCAGTCGTAGGCCGGCCACGCGATGGTCGCGTCGAAGGTGAGACCGACGATCGAGCCGCCCTCGGACATCAGCGGTCGGCTGGCGACGGCGAGCGCCTTGAGGGAGTAGGCCGAGACCTGCACCGCCTGCGCCACGTCGTCCCAGGGACCTTCGAGGAACTTGCCGCCGAGCAGCGTCTGGGGGTTGCCGTAGGCGATCGAGTGGACAACCCCGTCGAGACCGTCGACGTGTTCGCGCACCTGGTCGGCGAGGCCGGCGAGGTGGTCCTCGTCGGTGACGTCGAGCTCCAGCACCGGCGCCTCGGCGGGAAGCCGCTTGGCGATGCGCCGGGTGATGTTGAGCGCACGCCCGAAGTTGGAGATGAGCACGGTGGCGCCCTGCTCCTGCGCGACCTTGGCGGTGGCGAACCCGATGGAGGAGTCCATCGTCACGCCCGCCACCAGGATGCGCTTGCCGCTGAGGATTCCAGTGGAGTCAGTCATGTTCAGTGCCCCATTCCGAGTCCGCCGTCAATCGGGATGACGGCTCCTGTCACGTATGCCGCGCCATCGGACGCCAGCCAGACCACGGCCGAGGCGACCTCGGCTGCGGAGGCGTAGCGGCCGAGCGGCACCTGCGTCTTGATCGCCTGCTTCTGCTCATCGGTGAGCGTTGCTGTCATGTCGGTCTCCACGAACCCGGGAGCGACGACGTTGGCCGTGATGGACCTCGAGCCGAGCTCTCGTGCCAGCGACCGCGCCATCCCGACCAGCCCGGCCTTGGAGGCCGCGTAGTTGACCTGTCCGGCCGAGCCGAGCAGCCCGACCACCGACGAGATGAAGATGATCCGACCGCGCCGGAGACGCAGCATGCCCTTGGCAGCGCGCTTGGCCAGCCGGAAGGAGCCGGTCAGGTTGGTGTCGATGACGCTGGCCCAGTCGTCCTCGGACATCCTCAGGATCAGGGTGTCGTGGGTGATGCCCGCGTTGGCGACCAGGATCTCGACGGGTCCGTGCGCGGCCTCGATCTCCGCGAAGGCGGCGTCCACCGCGGCGGGATCGGTGATGTCGCACCGCACGTCGAGAGCACCGTCGGGAGCACCGCCCGAGCGGGTCGTGACGGCGACCTTGTCACCTCCTGCGACGAAGGCCTCCGCGATGGCACGGCCGATGCCGCGATTGCCACCGGTGACGAGGACGGACCGAGGGGCGGGTGCTGTGGTTTCGCTCACGCCGGACGACGCTAGCGCTTACCGAGGGGTAGACGGAAACCCCCCGCTGCACGCAGGTGCGGTCTCATTCGTCCTCGAGCCGGAATCCGACCTTCATCCCGACCTGGAAGTGCTCGACCCGTCCGTCCTTGGCGTGGCCCCGGATCTGGGTGACCTCGAACCAGTCGATGTGGCGCAGCGTCTTGCCGGCGCGCTCGATGCCGTTGCGCACGGCCTGGTCGATCCCGTCCGGCGAGGTGCCGACGATCTCGGTGACGCGGTAGGTGCGATCGGACATGGCGGGCTCCTCGTGGACGTCAGAGGCGGCGGCCACGTTGGCCGGCCGCCCGTTGAGACTACCGACGTACAGTGAAGGTATGCCTCCCCGGGACTCACAGACGGTCCGGATCACGACCGCCCGCACGAGCTCTGCCGTCGACATCGCCGGCCGGCAGCGCCGATACCTGATCTCGATGGCACTACGCACGGCCTGTGTCGTCGGCGCCGTGAGCGTCGGGCCCGGACTGCTGAGGTGGGTCCTGGTCGCTGGGGCGGTCCTCCTGCCCTACGTGGCGGTGGTCCTGGCAAACTCCCAGACCCGCTCCGACGACGGCTTCGAGCTGCGCGAATCCCGCGTGGCGCGCGAGCTCACCTGACGCGCGGAAACACGCCGTGCCGCCGTGTTGGCATCGCAATCGCATCGTGCAAGAATCAACTTCGCGACCCCAGCCATCCCCCGTCTGTGGTCGCTTGGTGCCGGACAGCTCCCCCCGTGGCTGTCCGGCACCGCCTCATTTGCCACGTTCTGCGGAGAGGGTCGAGGGTGACTGATCAGGAACCGCCGCTCGCCGCGACGGACGAGCCGGCCATCTGCTCCGCCAAGGGGTGCGCCAGACCGGCCAGCTGGGCCCTGCTCTGGAACAACCCCAAGCTGCACACCCCCGATCGCCGCAAGACGTGGTTGGCGTGCGACGACCACCGGGTGTCGCTGAGCGACTTCCTCGGCGCGCGAGGCTTCCTTCGGGACGTCGTCGAGCACGAGCCGTCGGTCCCCGGCCCCACGGGCTGAGGGGCGGTCAGCCGCCGATCGCCGACATCGGGCGGTCAGGCTGCAGGAACGACGGGTCGTCGATCCCGTGGCCTGCGCGCTTGCCGTACATCGCGGTGACCCAGCGCTGGGCCAGCTCGTCGTCGGTGGCCCCGGTCCGCATCGCGGCCCGCAGGTCTGACTCGTCCCGGGCGAAGAGGCAGTTGCGGATCTGGCCGTCGGCGGTGAGCCGCACCCGGTCACAGTCGCCGCAGAACGGCCGCGTCACCGAGGCGATGATGCCGACCGTGCCGGGGCCGCCGTCCACGTCGAAGAGCTCGGCGGGGTCACTGCCTCGCGGCTGGCCGTGCGGGGTGAGGGTGAAGTCCGCTCTGAGGCGATCGAAGATCTCGTCCGCGGTGATCATGTCCGTCCGATTCCACTGGTGCTGGGCGTCGAGCGGCATCTGCTCGATGAACCGCAGGTCGTAGCGTCGGTCGAGAGCCCACTGGAGCAGCTCGCTCGCCTGGTCGTCGTTGATGCCACGCAACAGGACGGCGTTGAGCTTCAGCGGGGACAGCCCGGCCCCACGGGCGGCCTCGAGACCGGCGATCACGTCCTTGAGGCGGTCGCGACGCGTGATCTGGTGGAAGGTCTCGGGACGGACGGTGTCGATCGAGACGTTGATGCGGTCCAGCCCGGCTTCACGCAGCGCCACGGCGGTGCGGGCGAGCCCGAGGGCGTTGGTGGTCAGCGAGGTCTCCACCCCGAGCTCGTGCGTACGCCGCACGATGTCGACCAGGCCTCGGCGGACGAGCGGCTCGCCGCCGGTGAAGCGGACCTCGGTCACTCCCAGGCGGCGTACGGCGATGTCGATGAGCCGCACCACTTCGTCGTCGCTCAGCGTCTGGTCGTCGGGCAGCCAGTCCAGGCCCTCGGCGGGCATGCAGTAGGAGCAGCGCAGGTTGCACCGGTCGGTCAAGGACACACGCAGGTCGGTAGCCACCCGGCCGTATCGATCTGCAAGAGGGATCACTTCCACAGTGTAGGCGCGTGCCAGTGGCCTGGGCCGGACGGATAGCCTCGGGACCGTGCCCAGCCTGCGCTTCCTGCTCAGTCGTCGGTGGGTGCTCTTCCTCCTGGTGGTCCTCACGCTCGCCTGGGCCGCCTGGCGGCTCGGTGAGTGGCAGTTCGACCGTCGCGAGGACCGCTTGGCCCGCAACGCGGTCATCGAGCGCAACGAGAACGATCCGCCCGTCCCGGTGACCGAGGTGCTCGCGCCGGGCGCCCGGGTGGCCGCGGAGGAGGAGTGGAAGCGGGTCAGCGCCACCGGCACCTACGCGGTCGAGGACACCGTGATCGTCCGCTACCGCACCCGCGACGGCGCCGCCGGCGTGGACGTCGTCGTCCCCCTCGTGCTGCCGGACGGGTCGAGCGTGCTGGTCGACCGCGGCTGGTTGAAGACCGACAATCGCGGCACCACCCCCGACGACGTGCCGGCGCCACCTGCCGGCGAGGTCACCATCGAGGGATGGGCGCGGCGGGACGCGACCGGCGACAGCACCGCAGTCACCGACCAGTCGACCCGCGCGATCAGCAGCGAGCGCATCGGGGAGGCGCTGGACAGGCAGGTCGTCACGGGTTTCGTGGAGCTGAGCTCCGAGTCACCCGAGGCGGCCGAGCCGCTGCAACCGGTGGAGCTGCCGGAACAGGACGGCGGACCACACTTCTACTACGGCCTGCAGTGGTGGTTCTTCGGAGTGCTCGCTCTCTTCGGCTTCGGCTACCTTGCGTATGACGAGGCGCGTGGCGGCCGCGGGATGGTGCGCGGGACCCGCCGCTCAGAGCGCCCTGAGCATGCCACCGTCGACGGGAAGCATGACGCCCGTCAGGAATGACGCCGCTGGGGACAGCAGGAACGCAGCAGCCCTGCCGAACTCCGCCGGGTCGCCGTAGCGACCGAGCGGAATCGTCTTCTGGGCGGCGGCGCGGGCAGCCGCCTCGTCGCCGGTGGAGGCGTCGAGCTCGCTGACGCGCTCGGTGGCGATCCGCCCGGGCAGCAGCCCGTTGACTCGCACGCCGCGTGGACCGAGCTCGTCCGCGAGCGTCTTGGCCACCATCGCCAAGCCGGGACGAAGACCGTTGGAGACGGCCATCTCAGCGAGCGGAGCCCGGACGCTCGACGAGAGAACCAGCGCGAGCGAACCCCCGTCACCGAGCGCGGCGCCGATCTCACGGGAGAGGCGCACCGCACCGAGGAAGACGGACTCGAAGGCCGAGGACCACTGCTCGTCGCTGATGGCCGTGACCGCGCCCTTCGGCGGTCCGCCGACCGAGATCAGGGCACCGTCGAGGCGGCCGAAGGCATCCTGGGCCGCAGCGATGAGGGCGGCCGGAGTGCCGGGGTCGGCGTTGTCCGCGACGACACCGCGAGCCCGCTCCCCCAGGGCCTGCACTGCTGAGTCGAGGGAGTCCTTCGACCGCCCGGAGACCACGACCCGGGCGCCCTCCGCCACCAGCACCTCGGCGGTGGCCCGGCCGAGCCCCCGCGTGCCTCCGGTGAGGATGAACACCTTGTCGCTGAGCCCCAGATCCATGGCGTCAGGCTATGCGAGGGGTGTCGTCGAGGAACTGGGTGTCGTGCAGCGTGCGGTAGAGCCCACCCTCGGCGAGGAGCTCGGCGTGCGTACCACGCTGCACGACCCGGCCGCTCTCCAGCACCAGGATGAGGTCGGCGTTGCGGACCGTTGACAACCGGTGGGCGATGACGAGCGACGTGCGCGACGCCAGGGCCGCATCCAGGGCGCGTTGCACGGCCGCCTCCGACTCGGAGTCGAGGTGCGCCGTCGCCTCGTCGAGCACCACGATGGCCGGGGCCTTGAGCAGCAGCCGGGCGATGGCCAGACGCTGTCGCTCGCCACCGGACAACCGGTATCCCCGGTCCCCCACCACGGTGTCCAGACCGTCGGGGAGCGACCCCACCAGCGCGGCGATCTGGGCGGCCTCGAGGGCGGCCCAGACCTGGGCGTCGTCCGCGTCCGGGCGGGCGTACAGCAGGTTAGCCCGGATGGTGTCGTGGAACATGTGGGCGTCCTGGGTGACGTAGCCGACGACGTCCTCCAGGGACTCCAGGGTCACGTCGCGGACGTCGACACCACCGACCCGGACAGCACCCGACGAGGTGTCGTAGAGCCGGGCGACGAGGTGCGTGACCGTGGTCTTCCCGGCACCGGACGGTCCGACGAGTGCGACCATCTGCCCCGGCCGGGCCGCGAAGGTCACGTCGGTGAGCACGGGGCCGGTGGGCCGCGACTCCACCCGGGCGACCTTCTCCAGCGAGGCGAGCGAGACCTTGTCGCCCATGGGGTAGGTGAACGACACCTGGTCGAACTCGAGCGACGAGGCGTTGCGGGGCAGCACCACGGCGTCGGGCTTCTCCTGGATCAGTGACGGCAGGTCGAGGACCTCGAAGACCCGGTCGAAGCTGACCAGCGCGGTCATGACGTCGATCCGGACGTTGGACAGACCCTGCAACGGGCCGAGAAGGCGCAGGAGCAGGATGCCGAGGGCGATCAGGGTGCCGACGGAGAGCTCACCCTGGATGGCGAGATAGCCACCGATGCCGTAGACGAGCGCGGTGGCCAACGCCGGCAGCAGCGTCATCGCCGCGAAGAAGATCCGGGTGAGCAGCGAGATCCGGACACCGAGGTCGCGCACGACGGCCGCCTTCTCGGCGTACATCTTGTCCTCGGTGTCGCGTCGGCCGAACAGCTTCAGCAGCATGGCGCCGCCGACGTTGAAGCGTTCCGTCATGGCGTTGCCGAGGTCGGCGTTGCCCTCCATCTGTTCGCGGGTCAGACCGGCGAGCCGGTTGCCGACCCAGCGGGAGGTCAGCAGCAGCAGCGGGAACAGCAGCAGGCAGACCACCGTCACCTCCCAGCTCAGCGCCAGCATGGTGATGCCCACCACGACCGCCGAGATGATGTTGGCGACCGTGCCCGACAACGTGGACGTGAACGCACGCTGGGCGCCGATGACGTCGTTGTTGAGACGGCTGACCAGGGCGCCCGTCTGGGTCCGGGTGAAGAACGCCAGGGACTGTCGTTGGACGTGGGCGAAGACCTGGGTGCGGAGGTCGAAGATCAGCCCCTCTCCGATCCTGCTGGAGAGGTAGCCGCCGAGCAGCCCGAGCGCCGAGTCCACGACCGCGACGACGGCGACCGCCACGGCGAGCCAGATCACCAGCTCGGTGTCGCCCGACGCAATGCCGTCGTCCAGGATCTTCTTGAGCAGGAGCGGGGGTGCGACGACCAAGCCGGCGCTCGCGATCGTGACCATCAGGAACGTCAGGATCGCCCGCCGGTGAGGGCGCGCGAAGGTCAGCACTCGGCGGACCGTGTGCCGCTCGATCCGCTCCTCGACGACGGTCCGATCGGAGCGGAGGAAGCGCCAGGGTGGTCCCCCGCCCCCGGGTCCCATCATCGACATGAGTGCGTCCTATCAGCCCGCGAAGGCGTCTGCCAGTGCCCGGAAGCGCCGGATCTGTGCTTCCCGCTCCAGTCGGCGCTGCTCATCCAGGTCGCGGTCAGCGGCCCCTTGCAACAACGCCTTGGTCTCGGAGACCACACCAGCCATCGGTGCGGCCAGGGCGGCGACGAGGTCGGCGACTACTGCGTCGAGGTCGGCGACCGGGACGGCCAGGTTGACCAGCCCGATGTCGACGGCCTCGCGCGCCCCGACCATCCGGGCCGTGGCGCAGATCTCGAGTGCCCTGGCGTATCCAACGCTCTCGACGAGCGGCTTTGTTCCCGTCAGGTCGGGCACCAGACCGAGCGCCGACTCCTTCATCGAGAACTGGACGTCGTCGCTCACCACCCGCAGGTCGCAGGACAGGGCCAGCTGGAACCCGGCGCCGATCGCGTAGCCGCGGACCGCCGCCACCGAGACGAAGCGCGGGTCGCGCAGGAAGGTGAACCCATGCTGGAACTCGTCGATCGCGGCCGACGCATCCTCGTCGCTGAGGGAGAGCAGTCCGATCACGCTCTCCTGCCCTTGCGTCGCCGGGTCGAGCATGGCCCGGTCGAGCCCGGCCGAGAACGTCTCGCCCCTCCCGGTGACGACCACGACTCGCACGTCGTCAGGGATCTCGCGCCCGATCGCTGCCAGCGCGCGCCACATGGCTGGCGTCTGGGCATTGCGTACGTCGGGACGGTCGAGCGTGATGGTCGCGACCGGACCGGCCACGGAGTAGTCGAGGCCGACGGCGGCCAGATCAGGGAGCGTCATGGCCGAAGTCTCTCAGGGCCGACGTCCGACACAGGCTGGGTCCCATCGACGGTGATCTGCGGTCGTGTGCACGATGGCGGTGGTCCACTGTCACCTGGTGGCAGTGGACTACCGCCATCCGAGGTGGTGCGCCTGACCGATGGGTCGATCGTCATGCTCCCGACTGTGCTGCATGCTGGGAGTGTGCCGAATCCCCTTGACGTCCTGGTCGCCGCTGGCGTCCTTGTCCGTGACCCAGCGACGGGCAGCGTGCTACTTCAGCTCCGAGGGGACAACGCGACGTGGGGTCTGCCGGGCGGCCGCCTCGAGCCGGGCGAGACGCTCGAGCAGGCCGCGCGGCGCGAGCTGCTCGAGGAAACCGGGCTCACCGCCGGTGAGATGACTCGGATCGACGTGTACTCGGGGCCGGAGTTCGTGGTGCGCTACCCCGACGGCTTTGCGGCGTACGTCGTCGGCGCAACGTTCGAGACCGCAGACTTCACCGGGACCATTGGCACCGACGCCGACGGCGAATCGGCTGCTCTCGAGTGGTTCGACCCCAGCGACCTACCGTCCGAGATCAATCCCTACAACCGCCTGCTGCTACGCCGGGCGGGGGTCGGCCACTGATCTGGGCCAGATCGGGTGCGGAACCACCCACCCGTCGCGCACGTCGCATCACCATGGCCATCCCGCGCGTCCTCGCGACTGCCGTCCTTGCCGTCTCTGCCATCGTGCCAGTGATGGCCGCTCCACCTGCCGCCGCGTTCTCGTGCGCCGAGGCCACGAAGGTGGTCGCGAGGGCAGAGCGCGTGTATGCCGGGCGCATCATCGACGCGCGCGACGGCCGCATCCTCGTCAGTGTCACCGAGGTCTGGAAGGGCGGGCCCGTCGAGGACGAGGTCTGGCTCCGGGCTGACGTGGTGGAAGGTACATCGTGGGCCGGCAGCGTCAGCGGCTCCGAGATCCCCGACGGGTACTCATCGCGCGGGACCTGGGTGTTCGCACCCTTCTGGGGCGCGGTCGGGCCGTGCAGCGCGTGGTTCTACTCGCCGGGCGTGCGTGACTACCTCATGCCCCCGCCGGCGGGGGCCTTCCTGCGCGCCTGGGGGTTGGAGAGCGTCACCGTCAGCGCCACCGACGGGATCAACGCCTGGGTCACCCTGGCCGCCCTGGCCGCGGTCTACCTCGGCGATGATGCGCTGGTACGCCCGGTCGAGCCTTTCCCGTCCGTACCCACCCCATCGCCCATTCCTACCCAGCCATGAGGAGACACCGCGTCCGGCGTCAGGCCAGCGAGACCAGGTCGGCGTAGTCCTCGTTCCAGAGGTCCTCGTCGCCGTCGGGCAGCAGCAGCACCCGGTCGGGCTCGAGCGCGCGGACCGCTCCCTCGTCGTGCGTGACCAGGATGATCGCGCCCTCGTAGGTGCGGATCGCGGCCAGCACCTCCTCGCGGGAAGCGGGGTCGAGGTTGTTGGTGGGCTCGTCGAGCAGCAGCACGTTGGCGCTCGAGACGACGAGACTGGCCAGCGCGAGCCTGGTCTTCTCCCCGCCGGACAGGACGCTGGCCGGCTTGTGCGCGTCGTCACCGGAGAAGAGGAACGACCCGAGCACCGACCGGGCGTCGCTGTCCGTGAGCTGGGGAGCGGCCGACTGCATGTTCTCCAGGACGGTCCGGCTGGTGTCGAGGGTCTCGTGCTCCTGGGCGTAGTAGCCCAGCTTGAGCCCGTAGCCCGGGACGACCCGGCCGGTGTCGGCCTTGTCCACCCCGGCCAGGATGCGCAGCATCGTGGTCTTGCCCGCTCCGTTGAGGCCCAGGATGACGACGCGTGAGCCCTTGTCGATCGCGAGGTCCACGTCGGTGAAGACCTCGAGAGAGCCGTAGGACTTCGAGAGCTCCTCGGCGGTGATCGGCGTCTTGCCGCACGGCGCGGGCGCGGGGAACTTGATCCGCGCCACCTTGTCGGCCTGACGCTCGCCTTCCAGGCTCGACATCATCTTCTCGGCGCGCTTGAGCATCGACTGGGCCGCGGTGGCCTTGCTGGCCTTGGCGCGCATCCGGTTGGCCTGGTCGGTGAGCGTCTTGGCCTTCGTCTCGGCGTTGGCGCGCTCGCGCTTGCGACGGCGCTCGTCGGTCTCGCGCTGGGTGAGGTAGTTCTTCCAGCCCATGTTGTAGACGTCGATCACGCCGCGGTTGGCGTCGAGGTGCATGACCTTGTTGACGGTCGCCTCGAGCAGGGCGTTGTCGTGGCTGATCACGATCAGGCCGCCGCGGTGCGACTTCAGGAAGTCGCGCAGCCACACGATGGAGTCGGCGTCGAGGTGGTTGGTCGGTTCGTCCAGGAGCAGCGTCTCCGCGCCCGAGAACAGGATCCGGGCCAGCTCGACCCGGCGGCGCTGACCACCGGAGAGGGTCTTCAGCGGCTGCGTCAGGATGCGCGTCTCGATGCCGAGGCTGCTGGCGATCTGGGCAGCCTCCGACTCCGCGGCATATCCCCCACCGGCGTGCAGATCGGCGTCCGCGCGCGTCCATCGCTTCATTCCGCGCTCGTGGACCGCCGGGTCCTCGTGGGCCATGTCCTCCTCGGCGGCACGCATGCGGCGTACGACGTCGTCGAGACCACGAGCCGACAGGATGCGATCCCGCGCCAGGACCTCGGGGTCGCCGATCCGTGGATCCTGCGGGAGGTAGCCGACCTCGCCCGAGGTGATCACCTTGCCGGCCGCGGGCTGGGCCTCGCCGGCCAGGATCTTGGTGAGAGTCGTCTTGCCGGCGCCGTTGCGCCCGACGAGACCGACCTTGTCGCCGGGGGCGATGCGGAAGCTGACGTCCTCCATGAGGAGGCGGGCGCCCGCGCGGACTTCGAGCTGCTGGGCGTTGATCATGAGGCCGTCAGGATATCGGTGCTGCCACCCATCCCTCTCATCGTGGACGTTCACCCCTGCGGAGGTCACGGCCCGACAGTGATGCCTCTCACGCGTTAGCCTGCGCAGCAGACACGCACGCTCAGCTCGCTCCGAAAGGCATCCCACATGCGCTTCAATCCCAAGGCCAACATCAGCAGGGGACGCGTCGGCGATGCCGGTCGCGGCGGCGGCGGCGGCGGCTTCGGCGGCGGGGGTGGTGGGATGCGTATGCCGATCCCCGGCGGCACCCGTGCGGGCGGAGGCATCGGCGGGATCCTGATCATCGTGCTGTTCCTGGTGCTGAGCCAGTGCGTCGGCGGCGGCGGCGGGCTCCAGAACGGGACCGGCATCGACGCGTCCGGCCAAGGCGAACCCGCCGGACTCCAGCAGGACAGCGAGCGCTACAAGAACTGCAAGACGGGGGCCGACGCCAACGAAGACGTCGACTGCGCGCGCAAGGCGGTGCTCTACTCGCTCGAGCGGTACTGGGCCAAGACCCTCCCCGAGCAGGGCGGGCCCGAGCTCGCTCCCGCCGAGACCCTCACCTTCAGCGGCGGCGTCGACACCGGCTGCGGCCAGGCGACCTCCGACGTCGGCCCGTTCTACTGCCCCGCCAACCAGGGGATCTACCTCGACACCACGTTCTTCGCCAACGTGCTCGAAGGACAGCTGGGCGGGCAGGGTGGCGACTTCGTCGAGCCCTACGTGCTGGCCCATGAGTACGGCCACCACATCCAGAACCTTCTCGGCACGATGGGCCAGGTCCGCACGCAGCAGGGCGCGGACTCCGACGCCGTACGCCTCGAGCTCCAGGCAGACTGCTACGCCGGCATGTGGACGGCGGCGGCGGAGAGCACCACGGACATCGAGGGTGTCGTGATCCTCCAAGACCTCGACCAGGGCGACATCGACGAGGCGCTCGACTCCGCCAAGACGGTCGGCGACGACCTCATCCAGGAGAAGTCGGGCCAGCGGGCCAACCCCGACGGCTGGACCCACGGATCGTCCGAGCAGCGGATGAGCTGGTTCAACGTCGGCCGCGAAGAGGGCACGCTGGCGGCGTGCGACACCTTCTCGGCCAACGAGCTCTGACCCTCAGCCCAGCAGGGCCTCGATCTGGGTCGCCTGCCGCTGCATGGAGATGACGTAGGGGGCGACGCTGGGGTGGGAGTACTTCCCTGCCAGCGCGCCCTCACCGTCGGCGACCCGCTGTAGCGCCCAGTCGAGACGGCTCAGCGCCGTGTAGACGGCCGTGATCCTCGCGCCGGTAGCGGCAGCGTCCGCCTGCTCGGGGTCGGCCAGCCCATCGGCGTACGCCGCAAGCAGCGGCTCGAAGTCCTCGCGCACCGTCAGCGCCCAGAGCCCCAGGTCGTGGCCCACGGCGCCGGTACCGAGGTTGCTCCAGTCGATCGCCACCACGTCGTCACCGTCGCGTCCCGGCAGGTTGGCCGGGGTGGGGTCGCCGTGCTGGAGCACCTGCGGCAGCTCGTCGAGCGTCGCGAGGTGCACCGACCGGCGCTGCCACAGGTGGTCGGCCACGTCGGCCAGGGTCGTGCGCCCGAGCGTCTTCCATCCGCCCCTCCGCTCGATGCGCGCGAGCCGCTCACGCAACTGGTGGCGCGCGAGCCAGGGCACGTCCGGCGGCGGCGTCCGGGCGAACCGCCCCAGGGCACGGGCGACGAACAGACCGGGGTTGGCGGAGTCGGTGACCCGCTCCAGCACCATGGTGATGCCCTCGCTGTCCTCCTCGACGCGCCGGGCGGGAGGGCCACGGAGCCCGTCGGTGGCGGCGACGAGGCCGTGCAGTGCCACCTGTGGCTCCCGCTCCCACCAGGCTGACGAGCGCCAGTCGGACAGCTCGGGGAGGTCGCCTGCGACGGGCGCGACGAGCCGCTTGACGATGACGTCCGCGTCTCCCTCGCGCGCCAGCCAGACGCCGTACGCCGAAGGGCTGCCACCGCCGGGCAGTCGCTGCCATCCGGGCTCGGGCTGCCACATGACGCTGACGCTAGCCGATGTGGCACCCGTCTCTCGGACCTCAGGCGTTGGTGACGTCCACGGCGATCGACCGGGCGTCGGCGATGGCCTGGTCGAGCACTGCCCGGCGCGGATCGGGCACCGCCAGCCACGGCTCCACCACGACCAGCCCCTGCAGCCGTGGGTCGGCCAGCACCTCATCGACCGCGGGGCGGTCTCCCCCTGCCACCAGCCGCCCCGGGCGCAGGATGCGAGCGGCGTGGTCGGCAGCAGCTTCGTAGGCCTGGCGCGCCTGGTTGTCCCGGCGCCGGGCGAACCGCTGCTGGCTCTGACCACCGGCCTTGGTCCGACCCTGCACGTGCCGTTGCCCGATCTTGTGCTCGACCATCCGGGCACCCTCGAGGCGGGCCACGGCGAAGCCGCCCTTACGGACCAGCAGCACCCCCCACTCCCGCGGCGCCTCGCCGGCTGCCAGGAAGGCAGCGACCTCGGGCACGCCGGCGTACACGAACGCGAACGGGAGCCGCGCGACGAACGTCGACCCGTCGTCGGCCGCGCCCCGGAGGGCACCGTGCTCCACGGACAGGGCCGCGGGCCCGTGGCGAGCGACGAAGTTGGCCACCCAGCGCGGCAGGCGCTCGGTGGGGACCAGGACGACCGGCATGCTCAGATGAAGTCGAGCGGGTCGAACTCGTCGATCGGGATGACCCTGACCCGAGGCAGAGGGGCATTGAAGGCGCCGACGTCGTGCTCGAGGTCGATGATCCGGAGCCCGGGCAGCCCGCGGAACGCGCTGTTGACGAACTCACCGAAACCGACGATCCCGACCTGCCGACTGCCGTCACACAGGTCGGAGACCTGATCGACGAAGTCACCGTCGTGGCTGGCGAGGATGACGTCGGCGTCGCGGGAGACCAGCGCCGCCGCGGTCCGCTGGATCGCGATGTCGACGACCTTGCCGGCGCCGCTGAGGGGCACCGGCTTGAAGCCGATCGCGATCAGCGCCTGCACGAAGGTGGTCGGCATCTCGGTGCCGGCAGCGAGGAAGAACAACCCCGTCACCGGCTGGTCGAAGGCCCGCTCACTCCACTCGAGGAGCCGGTCCCAGCGCGGGCGCTCCTCGGGTCGCGGCCGTCGACCGAGGATCGAGTTGCCCAGGGTGGCGTCGATGTTCTCCCCGTCGATGAGGAGATAGGTCCTGCGCGACATCAGCCCTCGCCGCGGTACACCACGCGGAAGTACTCCACGACGTCCGCCCCGACCTCGACCTGCTCCGTCTCGAGCAGCGCGACCGGGTGGCCGTCGCCGTTGCACAGGATCGAGAGGGCGCCGGTGACCGGGAGCGCGGTGTCCTCCTCGTGTCCCACCTCGTCGTACGCCGACGCGGGGGTCGACGTCGAGAGGCGCTGGTCGCCCTCGATGCGAGCCACGAACTCGTCGGCCTCCGCCGGCGTCTCGCCGTAGGACCAGGCCGGCGGGCGGACGACCTCGAGAGTCGTCGGACCGAAGTAGGACGGCGCGACGTTCAGCTTGGCGTGGAACCGCGCCAGCTCCCAGAAGTTGCCGATCTCGTCGTCAGTCATGCCCGGAGCCTAGCCCCCGTCCGCGAGGCGTCCCAGGAGGACCGACTCACGCCGAGTCGGTGGTCAGCGCGTCGGGATCCTGCCTCGGCGGCAGCTGCGCCAGCGCCGCGCGGACCAGGGCGAGCCGGGCGGCCACGACGACCTTGCGGCGCAGGCGCCCGCCGGCCTCGCCGAGGGTCTCCTCGATCGCCGCGAGCACCTGGGCGTCGGTGAAGCTGGGCCGGGTCCCCGGAGCGACCTCCACGTCCGGGAGCGCCACGAGCGCGGGCAGGACCTGACTGCCCACCGGCTCCAGCACCTGGTAGCGCTCGTAGGGGCTCATCGCCGCCCAGGTCTCCTCGGCGCCCCCGCCGGCGCGTCGGCGTACGCCTCGCTGGCGAACGTTGGCCACCGTCTTCGCTGCGGAGGTCACGGCGACGGTCAGCTCGTGCTCGGTGAAGCGCATGCGGCTCAGACGTTGAAGCCGAGTGCCCGCAGCTGCTCGCGGCCGTCGTCGGTGATCTTGTCCGGGCCCCACGGCGGCATCCAGACCCAGTTGACAGCCACGTCGTTGACCAGGCCCTCGAGGGCGGCGTTGGTCTGGTCCATGATGACGTCGGTCAGCGGGCAGGCCGCCGAGGTCAGCGTCATGTCGAGGACGACGTTGGACGCCTCGTCGAGGTGCACGTCGTAGACGAGTCCGAGGTCGACGACGTTGATGCCGAGCTCGGGGTCGACGACGTCCTTCATCG
This sequence comes from Nocardioides sp., assembly GCF_035576065.1. Lineage (GTDB taxonomy): Bacteria > Actinomycetota > Actinomycetes > Propionibacteriales > Nocardioidaceae > Nocardioides. The sequence continues at coordinate 250,199 of NZ_DATLWX010000015.1, read as the reverse complement.
CCTCGGTCACGTCCTCGACGGTGACGGTCGAGCCGCCCCCAGTCGCCGGGACGTCGGGCAGGTCGCTGTTGTCCAGCTTGTCGGTGTTGTCCAGGGTCATGAGTTCTCCTTTGAGAGGGTCTGGGACGTCGCGTCCTTCCACGCCATCCACGAGAGCAGGGCGCACTTCACACGCGCGGGGAACTTGGCGACACCGGCGAAGGCGATGCCGTCCTCGAGGACGTCCTCGTCGGGCTCGACCTTGCCCTTGCCCTGCATGAGCTCCAGGAAGGTCTGGTGGATCGACATCGCCTCCTCGATCGACTTGCCGATGAGGAGGTCGGTCATCACCGATGTGGAGGCCTGCGAGATCGAGCAGCCGACGGCGTCGTACGACACGTCGGAGATCTGGAGCCCGTCGCCTGTGTCTTCCAGGTGGACCCGCAGGGTCACCTCGTCGCCGCATGTCGGGTTGACGTGGTGGACCTCAGACTCGAAGGGGTCACGCAGGCCTGCGTGGTGGGGGTGCTTGTAGTGGTCCAGGATGATCTCCTGGTAGAGCGAGTCGAGCGCAGCGTCCATCGGTCAGCCCACCTTGAAGTAGGAGCGCGTGTAGTTCAGGCCGTCGACGAGCGCGTCGATCTCGGTCGGGGTGGTGTAGAGGTAGGACGACATGCGCGTCGACGCCTGGACACCGAAGCGGGCGTGCGCCGGCTTCGCGCAGTGGTGCCCGGCTCGCACCGCAATCCCGCGGGAGTCAAGCACCTGCGCGATGTCGTGCGGGTGGACGCCCTCGAGCTCGAAGGAGATCGCTCCCCCGCGCGAGGCGGCGTCGAGCGGACCGAGCACCCGGAGGCCCGGCACCGACGTGAGGCCCTCGAGGGCATAGCCGGTGAGCGCCTGCTCGTGGGCATGGATCGCGTCGAGACCGACATGGTCGAGGTAGTCGACCGCGGCACCGAGGCCGATGGCCTCGATGATGGGCGGGGTGCCCGCCTCGAACTTGTGCGGGATCTGGGCGTACGTCGATCGCTGCATCGTCACCGTCTCGATCATCTCGCCACCACCGTGGAACGGCGGCAGGGCGTCGAGCACCTCGCGGCGACCCCACAGCACGCCGATCCCGGTCGGGCCCACGACCTTGTGGCCGGTGAAGACGAGCAGATCGGGTCGTGAGGCGCCATCCATTGCCTGCACGTCGACGGGCAGCTGAGGAGCCGCCTGCGAGGCGTCCACGACCACGATGGCGCCGACCTCGTGGGCGCGCGCTGCGATCTGCGCCACGGGGTTGATGGTGCCGAGCATGTTGGACACCCAGGTCAACGAGACGACCTTGGTGCGCTCGTTGATCAGCTCGTCGATGTTCGACAGGTCCAGCCGGCCGTCGTCGGTCAGGCCGAACCACCGGAGAGTCGCGCCCTTGCGCTCGGTGAGGAGCTGCCAGGGAACGATGTTGGAGTGGTGCTCCATCTCGGTGATGACGACCTCGTCGCCTGATTCGACCGCGAGGTCGCCGGTGGCCCACGACAGCGAGTTGGCCACCAGGTTGAGCGCCTCGGTGGCGTTCTTGGTGAAGATCACCTCGTCGCGGTCGGGCGCCTTGATGAACGCCGCCACCCGATCACGAGCAGCCTCGAACGCCTCGGTCGACTCCGAGCCGAGCTGGTGCATGGCCCGGGAGATGTTGGCGTTGTGGCGCTCGAGGTGGTCGACCATCGTGTCGATGACCACCTGCGGCTTCTGCGAGGTGTTGGCCGAGTCGAGGTAGACCAGCGGGAAGCCTCCCGCGAGCTGACGCTCCAGGATCGGGAAGTCCTTGCGGATGACCTCCAGCTCGGGAAGCAGCCCGTCCATGGTCAGACCGCCGCAGGCTTCGTGTAGCGGTCGTAGCCCTCGGCTTCAAGCTGGTCGGCCAGCTCGGGGCCACCCTGCTCGGCGATCTTGCCGTCGACGAAGACGTGCACGAAGTCCGGCTTGATGTAGCGCAGCACCCGCGTGTAGTGGGTGATGAGCAGCACAGCCTTGTCGCCGCCGGACTTGAACCGGTTGACACCCTCGGAGACGATGCGCAGGGCGTCGATGTCGAGGCCGGAGTCGGTCTCGTCGAGCACGGCGACCTTGGGGTCGAGCAACTCGAGCTGGGCGATCTCGTGACGCTTCTTCTCGCCGCCGGAGAACCCCTCGTTGACGTTGCGGGTGCCGAACGTCGGGTCGAGGTCGAGCTGCGCGAGGGCGGCGTTGACGTCCTTGACCCACGTGCGCAGCTTCGGTGCCTCGCCGTCGATCGCGGTCTTCGCCGTACGCAGGAAGTTGGACACGGAGACGCCGGGAACCTCGACGGGGTACTGCATGGCCAGGAACAGGCCGGCGCGGGCGCGTTCGTCGACCGACATCGACAGCACGTCGTCGCCGTCGAGGGTGATGGTGCCGCCGGTGACGGTGTACTTCGGGTGCCCGGCGATGGAGTAGGCCAGGGTGGACTTGCCGGACCCGTTGGGGCCCATGATCGCGTGGGTCTCACCGTCGTTGATCGTCAGCGTGACGCCCTTGAGGATCTGCTTGGGGCCGTCCTCGGTGTCGACGGTGACGTGCAGGTCGTTGATCTCGAGCTTGCTCATGACGGGGTCACTCCATTCAGGGTGGTGTCGACGTCGACCCAGACGCTGGCCTGGGAGTCGGAGTCGCGAACTTCTACGGGGAAGGTGGTGACCGGTTCGGTCGCCGGGAAGGTGGTCGGCTTGCCGGTGCGGAGGTCGAAGGTCGACCCGTGCAGCCAGCACTCGATCGTGCAGTCGGCCACGTCGCCCTCGGAGAGGACGACAGCGGCGTGCGAGCAGAGGTCCTGCAGGGCGAAGACCTCGTCGCCGTCACGGGCGACGGCGACATCGATGTCTCCGACGGTGACCCCGAGGGCCTGGTCGGTGGGCACGTCGTCGAGGGCGCAGACGCGGACGAAGGTCATCGGTCCTCCTTCAGCACGTTCTTGGCCAGCTCCGCCTCGACGGTGGCCAGGAGGCGCGCCTCGATGGAGGGGACGCCGACCTTGCGGATGAGGTCGTTGAAGAAGCCGTGCACCACGAGGCGCTGCGACTCCTTCTCGGAGATCCCGCGCGACTGGAGGTAGAACAGCTGGTTGTCGTCGAAGCGGGCCGTCGCCGAGGCGTGGCCGGCCCCGGCGATGTCACCGGTCTCGATCTCGAGGTTGGGGATCGAGTCGGCGTGGCAGCCGTCGGTGAGGATGAGGTTGCGGTTCTCCTCGAAGGTCTCGATGCCCTCGGCGACCTTGCGGATCAGGACGTTGCCGACCCACACGGTGTGCGCCTTCTCGCCCTGGAGCGCGCCCTTGTAGATGGCGTTGCTCTTGGTGCGCGGGGCGTTGTGGTCGGCGAAGATCCGGTGCTCGATGTGCTGGCCGGCGTCGGCGAAGTAGAGCCCCAGGAGCTCGGCCGAGCCGCCCGGACCGTCATAGGTCACGTTGGCATCCATCCGGACGACGTCGCCACCGAAGGAGATCGCGGCATGCTTGTACGTCGCATCGCGACCCACCAGCGCCTGGTGGTGCGCGAGGTGGACGGCGTCGTCGGCCCAGTCCTGGATCGAGACGACGGTGACGTCGGCTCCCTCGCCGACGACGATCTCGACGACGGCTGCCATGGACGCAGAGCCCGCGTGGTTGATGACCACGATGGCCTTGCTGTGGGCGCCGAAGCGCATCGCGACGTGACCTGCCTCGGTGTTGGTGGCGTCCTCGCCCACCAGCTCGACCACGATCGGGTCAGCGAGCTCGGACTCCGCAGGCACGTCGATCAGCAGGCTCGTGGGGACCTCGGCCAGGACGCGCGCCGCGAAACGCGTGTTCGGGACGAGACCGCTGATCCCACGCAGGGCACGGGCCTCATCGCCGATGACTCCCTCGACACGCACTCCCGCCTGCGAGTTCCACGTGCACGACGTCGTGCTGCGGTTGAACTCGGCGTCGGCGTGGAGGCCGCGCAGGCGCTTGAGCGGCGTGAAACGCCAGATCTCCTCGCGCCCGGTGGGGACCGGGTTGTCGGAGACAGCGAACGAACCCGGGGGGTTCAGGTGGGATTCCACCTTGTCGTCCACCTCGAGGGCAGATCGGACAGAGTCAGTGATGGTCAACTACTTCTCTTTCTTCGTCATCGGACGCGGTGCCTTTTGCTTCGGACGCTGCGGGGCTCGCCTCCACCGGACCTGGTTCCTCGGCCCGGCTCTGGCTCAATCCTCGGTCCTCAGCCGACCGAGCCCTCCATCTGCAGCTCGATGAGTCGGTTGAGCTCGAGGGCGTATTCCATCGGCAGCTCCTTGGCGATCGGCTCGACGAAGCCGCGGACGATCATCGCCATCGCTTCGTCCTGCTCCATGCCTCGCGACATGAGGTAGAAGAGCTGGTCGTCGGAGACCTTGGACACGCTCGCCTCGTGGCCCATCGACACGTCGTCCTCGCGGATGTCGACGTACGGGTAGGTGTCTGAGCGGCTGATCTGGTCGACCAGCAGGGCATCACACAGCACGTTGGACTTCGAGCCGTAGGCGCCCTCGTTGATCTGGATCAGGCCGCGGTAGGACGTCCGGCCGCCGCCGCGCGCCACCGACTTGCTCAGGATGCTCGACGAGGTGTGCGGGGCGGCGTGCACCATCTTGGCGCCCGCGTCCTGGTGCTGGCCCTCGCCCGCGAAGGCGATGGACAGGGTCTCGCCCTTGGCGTGCTCGCCCATGAGGTAGATGGCGGGGTACTTCATCGTCACCTTCGAGCCGATGTTGCCGTCGACCCACTCCATCGTCGCGCCGGCCTCGCAGACGGCGCGCTTGGTGACGAGGTTGTAGACGTTGTTCGACCAGTTCTGGATGGTCGTGTAGCGGCAGCGGCCGCCCTTCTTCACGATGATCTCGACGACGGCCGAGTGCAGCGAGTCGGACGAGTAGATCGGTGCGGTGCAGCCCTCGACGTAGTGCACGTAGGCGTCCTCGTCGACGATGATCAACGTGCGCTCGAACTGGCCCATGTTCTCGGTGTTGATCCGGAAGTAGGCCTGCAGCGGGATGTCGACGTGGACGCCCTTGGGCACGTAGATGAACGAGCCGCCCGACCACACGCTGGTGTTGAGCGCGGCGAACTTGTTGTCGCCGACGGGGATCACGGTGCCGAAGTACTCGCGGAAGAGCTCCGGGTGCTCCTTCAGCGCGGTGTCGGTGTCGAGGAAGAGCACGCCCTGCTCCTCGAGGTCCTCACGGATCGAGTGGTAGACGACCTCGGACTCGTACTGCGCGGCGACACCCGAGACGAGACGCTGCTTCTCCGCCTCCGGGATGCCGAGCTTGTCGTAGGTGTTCTTGATGTCGTCGGGCAGGTCATCCCACGAGGTGGCCTGCTTCTCGCTGGAGCGCACGAAGTACTTGATGTTGTCGAAGTCGATCGTCGACAGGTCGGAGCCCCAGGTCGGCATCGGCTTGCGGTGGAAGAGCTTGAGGCCCTTCAGGCGCAGGTCGAGCATCCACTGCGGCTCGGACTTAAGGTTGGAGATGTTGCGGACGACGTCCTCGCTGAGGCCCCGCTTCGCGTTGGCGCCGACGTCGTTCTTGTCGGACCAGCCGAACTCGTAGCGGCCGATGCCCTTGAGCTCGGGGTTGAGTTCTTCGATGGAGGTCATGCCTTCTCCTTCTGGGTGGATGACGACCTGGCGGACGTCGGGATGCAGGTCGTGCAGACCCCGTCGCCATGAGCGATGGTGGCCAGTCGTTGGACATGGGTGCCGAGCACGCGGCCGATGGCCTCGGTCTCGGCCTCGCAGAGCTGCGGGAACTCGTGGGCCACGTGGGCCACGGGGCAGTGCTGCTGGCAGAGCTGTTCACCGATCGGCAGGTCGCGCACACTGGCGGCGTATCCCTCGGTGGTGAAGACCTTGGCCAACGCCTGCGCCGGAGTCAGGGTGGCGTCCTCGGCGACGACCACGGCGTAGTCGCGCTCCACGAAGGCCACCCGACGACGGGCGAACTCCATGACTGCCTCGTCACCGCCGGTCTCGGAGAGGAACCGGAGGGCCTGGACCGCCAGGTCGTCGTACTGCTGGTCGAAGACGTCGCGTCCCGCGTCGGTGAGTGCGAAGACCTTGGCCGGACGGCCGCGTCCACGACTCCCGTAGACCTTCTGCTCCCGTGCCTCGGCGTGGCCGCCCTCGACGAGGTGGTCGAGGTGACGGCGGACGGCGGCCGGGGTGAGGGCCAGCCGGGAGGCGAGATCGAGCGCGGTGGAGGGTCCGTTCTCGAGGATCGACCGAGCCACCCGGTCACGGGTGGGTGCGTCCCCGATCGGGGGCGCGGCAGTCGGCCTCATGAATTGCACAACGCAAGTGTGACGTTAATACTTCCTCGCCTCAAGCAAGGGTCACCTAATTCGTGACCTGCGCCGCTCGACCGCGTCCACCAGGGCCGCCACCAGCCTCGTCGACTGCTGGTCGACCAGCTCCCGGGGCAGCTCCCTCAAGGGGCCTCGAGCAGTGAGCGTGGCGAACCCGTGCACCCCGGACCAGCAGGTGATGACGGCATCGCCGACATCGCCCGCGGACAGGCGCCCCTCGGCGACGAGGGTCTCGAGGGAGGCCTCGAGCAGCTGGTACGGCGACAGGCCGGTGCCGCAGGACGTCGACTCGGGCGCGGTCGTGTTGAGCATGTCGTCCATCGCGAAGAACGCCACGTCGAACAGCCCCGGCTCGTCGAGGGCAAAGGCGATGTAGCTCTCCCCCACCGCCTGCAGCATGGCCCGCCCGTCCGGCTCGCGAGTGGCCGCCATCCGGTGCTCGATGGCCGCGGCGAGCTGGGCCAGGGCGCGCTGGGCGACCGCGCGGACCAGGTCGTCGCGGTCGGCGAAGTGGCGGTAGGCCGCACGGGGCGTGACCCCTGCGCGGCGCGTGACCTCGCGCAGCACGATCGCCTCGGCACCCGCGGGACGCGCGAGCTCCATCGCCACCGCCACCAGGGCGGCGCGCAGATCGCCATGGTGATAGGCGGTCGCGGTCATCCCGACAGGTTATTCACTGGACATCATTATGTCCACGGTGTAGACATTGGAGTGCGTGCAGGCGGGGGATCGCTGCCGGCCGATCAGCAGCGGACCAATACTGTCCGCATGAGTTCCTAAGGTGAGTTCCATGAACACAGACGCGGCCATCGAGGCCGAAAACCTGGTGAAGAGGTTCGGCGACAAGGCTGCCGTCGACGACGTCAGCTTCAGCGTGCCGACGGGCTCGGTGCTGGGCCTGCTCGGCCCCAACGGAGCCGGCAAGACCACGACCGTGCGGATGATGGCCACCCTGACCAAGCCCACATCCGGGACTGGACGAGTGGCCGGCCACGACATCATCACCGACCCGCGCGAGGTCCGCCGCAACATGGGCCTGACCGGCCAGGCGGCCACGGTCGACGAGCTGCTGACGGGTCGGGAGAACCTCCGGCTCATCGGGTCGCTGTACGGCCTGCCGGGCGACTACATCAAGCGAGCCAGCAACGACCTGCTCGAGCGCTTCTCCCTCACCGACTCCGGCGACAAGATCGCCAAGACCTATTCGGGGGGCATGCGGCGGCGACTCGACCTGGCCGTCAGCCTGATCGCCACTCCGCCGGTGCTGTTCCTGGACGAGCCGACGACCGGACTCGACCCGCGCAGCCGCCTCGAGCTGTGGGAGGTGCTGCGTGAGCTCGTCAACGACGGCACCACGCTGCTGCTCACCACGCAGTACCTCGAGGAGGCCGACCAGCTCGCCGACAACATCGTCGTGATCGACCGCGGCAAGGTGATCGCGGAGGGCACGCCTCTGCAGCTCAAGGACCAGTCGGGCGCGGCCTCGCTGGTGTTGACGGTCTCCCACGCTGCAGACCTCGCTCTCGCCGAGACGATGCTGCGCTCGCACGTCGCCGAGGTCCACGTCGACCCGGGTGCCCGGCAGCTCACGGCCGCGGCCGAAGGGCTCCAGCACATGACCCGCATCGCCGGCCTGTTCGCCGACAGCGAGATCGAGCTCGACGACATCGGGCTGAAGCGACCAAGCCTCGACGACGTCTTCCTCCACCTCACCGGCCACCGCGCCGAGGACACGACCGAGCCCACCGACGACACCCGCATCACCGAGGAGGTGCCCGCATGACCAACATCGACCAAGGCCACCGGTTGATCCAACGCCCCGTGCTCGAGCGTCCCGAGATCGTGCAGACCAGCCTGCTCCGGCAGTCACTCTCGATCGCCCGACGCAACCTGATCCACATCAAGCGGATGCCGGAGATGTTGCTGGACGTCACCATCCAGCCGGTCATCTTCGTCCTGCTCTTCGCCTACGTCTTCGGCAGCTCGATCGCGATCGAGACCGAGGCTGGCTACAAGGCGTGGCTACTCGGCGGCATCATGGCCCAGACGGTTGCCTTCTCAGCCTTCATCGTCGCCGTGGGTCTGACAGCCGACCTCGACAAGGGCATCGTCGACCGGATGCGTTCGTTGCCCATCAACTCTGCTGCCGTTCTGGTCGGCCGTTCGATGTCGAGCCTGCTGCACTCCTCGATCGGCTTGGTTGTCATGTCGCTGACGGGCCTACTGATCGGTTGGCGGATCCACACCAACGTGGTCGATGCGGCCCTGGGCTACCTGCTGCTGCTCGGCTGGGGCTTCGCCATGATCTGGGTCGGCATCTGGGTCGGCTCGGCGATGCGCTCGGTCGAGGCCGTCAACGGCGTGATGTTCGCCACGATGTTCCCGATCACCTTCCTGGCCAACACCTTCGCGCCTACCGACAACATGCCCACCTGGCTGCGGACGATCGCCGAGTGGAACCCCATCTCCAGCCTCACCCAGGCAGTGCGCGAGCTGTGGGGCAACGATCAGCCGTTGCACGCAGACGCCGCCCTACCCCTGCAGCACCCGGTCCTGGCCACCCTCATCTGGATCGTCGTGATCACCGCGATCCTCGCGCCTCTGGCCATCCGCACCTTCAACAAGCGCACGGCCAGCTGAGCCCGGACCCGGGCCGGGGGCGCTGGGGTCCCGGTCTCTAGAATCGGGTGGTGTCCGAGCCCGCAGTCCTCATCAGCGGTCTCGAGATGCAGTACGGCGACAAGCGCGCCGTCGACGGGTTGTCGATGCAGGTCCACCGGGGCTCGATCACCGCTGTGCTCGGCCCCAACGGTGCCGGCAAGACGACCACCCTGGAGACGTGCGAGGGCTATCGACGCCCGCAGGCCGGGACGGTGCGGGTGCTCGGCCTCGACCCGCACCGCCAACGGGCCGCCCTGCTCCCCCGCATCGGCGTGATGCTCCAGGCCGGTGGCGCGTGGAGCGGCGTGCGCGCGATGGAGATGCTGGACCACATCGCGTCGCTGCACGCCCACCCGCTCGACACCGTGATGCTGCACGACCGGCTCGGCCTGGGCGACTGTGGCCGCACTCCCTACCGCCGGCTCTCCGGCGGGCAGCAGCAGCGTCTCGGGCTGGCGATGGCGCTGGTGGGTCGTCCCGAGCTGGTCTTCGTCGACGAGCCCACTGCGGGGATGGACCCGCAGGCGCGGCGTACGACCTGGGAGCTCCTCGAGGAGATCCGCGGCGACGGCGTGACGGTCGTGCTGACCACCCACCACATGGACGAGGCCGAGCGTCTCGCCGACCAGATCCACATCATCGACCGAGGCCGGCTGATCGCCTCCGGATCGCCCACCGACCTGACCAGCGGAGGCCGCTCGGCCACCATCCGGCTGGTCGTGACCCGCCCCTTCCCCGACGGCGCCCCGGAGTCGCTGCGCAGTGCGCTGGGGCCTGAGACCGAGGTCACCCAGCTCGACGACCGGAGCATGTTGATCACCGGGCCTGCCGACGGGGGCACTCTCGGCACGGTGTCGCGCTGGTGCGAGAAGCACGACGTGCTGCCGGAGTCGCTGACCCTGGGTCGCGCCACGCTCGAGGACGTCTTCCTCCGGCTCACCGGACGCGAGCTCGTGACATGAGCACCTTCACTCCTCGTCCCGGCTCGGCTCCGCTGGCCCGGCAGGTCGCCGCGCAGGCGCGCATGGAGGCGCGCCTGATGCTGCGCAACGGCGAACAGCTGCTGCTGGCCCTCGTGATCCCCGTGATCGTGCTGGTCGGCGGGGTGCTCGCCGCCGAGCGCCTCGGCCTCGACCTCTCGGGCCACGCCCCGGTCGACGTGCTGACACCCGGTGTCCTGGCGCTGGCCGTGATGTCGACTGCCTTCACCTCGCTGGCCATCGCCACCGGCTTCGAGCGCCGCTACGGCGTCATCAAGCGCCTCGGCTCCTCCCCCCTCCCTCGCCACGGACTGCTCCTCGGCAAGGTGCTGGCGCTGCTCAACGTGGTGGTCCTGCAGCTCGTGGTACTCGTGGTGGCGGGCCTCGTCCTGGGCTGGCGCCCCTCGCTCGACAGTCCCCTGGTGTCGGCCGGGTCGGTGCTGCTCGCGGTCGCTGCAGGCACCTGGGCCTTCGCTGCGCTCGGGCTCTTCGTCGCCGGCGTGCTGCGGGCCGAGGCGACGCTGGCCCTAGCCAACCTGGTCTACCTGCTGCTGATGGCCGGTGGCGGGGTCGTGCTGCCGACCTCGGCGTACGGCGCAGCAGCCGGCCCCATCTCGTGGTTGCCCTCGGCTGCCCTCGGGGACGCCATGCGGGCCGCGCTGGTCGATGCCCGGCTCGACGGGCCGGCCATCCTCATCCTTCTCGGCTGGGGAGCCCTCGCGACCCTGCTGACCGCACGCACCTTCCGTTGGGAATAGCCATGACCGTCCTGCACCGCTTCGCTGCACTGCACCGCTATGCCTGGCCGCTGGCCGTCGCCAGCCTCGTCGCCAACATCGGCATCGTGGTCACCGGGGGCGCCGTACGCCTCACGGGGTCCGGCCTCGGCTGCCCGACCTGGCCCAGGTGCACCGAGGAGTCCTACGTCGTGCACAGCGAGCTGGGCGCGCACGGGGTGATCGAGTTCGGCAACCGGATGCTCACCTGGGTGCTCGTCGTGATCGCGGTGGCGACCTTCTTGGCGCTGTGGCGCAGCGGGCGCGAGCGGGCGACCCGGCTCGCAGCGGTGATCGCCCTCGGGATCCCGGCCCAGGCCCTGCTCGGCGGCGTCACGGTGCTGACCGACCTCAACCCATGGATCGTGTCGCTCCACCTGATGGTCTCGATGGCGATCATCGGCGTCTGCGTCATGCTCCTCGACGAGCTGCGCGGGCCGGCGCGTCCCGCGACCGACCGGCTCCGGGGCCTGGCCTGGCTGACCTTGGGCACCACGTGGGTCGTCCTCTACCTCGGGACCGTGGTGACCGGCAGCGGGCCGCACTCGGGTGACCTGGAGTCACGGCGCACCGGCCTGGACCCGCAGGTGATGTCGCACGTGCATGCCGCGGCCGTCTACGCCCTGGTCGCGGTGACTGTGGGTCTCGTCCTGCTCGCGCACCGACAGGGCGCCACTCTCGTGCGCACCTCGGCGTCGGGATTGCTCGCGCTCGAGCTGGCCCAGGGCCTGCTCGGCTTCGTGCAGTACTTCACCGACCTGCCCGAGATCCTCGTCGGGCTGCACATGCTGGGTGCGGCGCTCATCTCGGCCGCGGTCACCTGGACCGTGCTGTCGACCCGGGCCCGGTCGGACGCCGCGGACCCTCAGCTGAAGAGGAGCGGGTCCAGGGCGACGGCGACGAACAGCAGCGACAGGTAGAGGTTGGACATGTGGAACAGGCGCATGGGGTTGATGTCCTTGAGCGAGTCGGAGGACTTCGTGCGCTGCCACATCCGGTGGGCCTCGACGATGAACACGACGCCCAGCACGGCGGCTGCGAGCGGGTAGAACAGGCTCGTGTCTGCGATCGGCCACAGCGCGAGCGAGGTCGCCACCATGACCCAGCTGTAGAGCACGATCTGTCGACCGACCACCGTCGCAGGCGCGACCGCCGGCAGCATCGGCACGTCCACGTTGGCGTAGTCCTCGCGGTAGCGCAGAGCAAGCGCCCAGGTGTGCGGCGGGGTCCAGAAGAAGACGACCAGGAAGAGGATCACCGGCGTCCAGGCCAGCTCTCCGGTCACGGCCGTCCACCCGATCAGCGCCGGGAAGCAGCCCGCGAGGCCGCCCCAGACGATGTTCTGGGCCGTGCGCCGCTTGAGCACCATCGTGTAGACGAACACGTAGAAGGCGTTGGCCGCCAGCGACAGCCCGGCGCTCAACAGGTTGACCCAGGCGACCAGCACCACGGTGGAGAGGATCGCCAGGATCGTCGCGAAGACCAGAGCGGAGCGTGCCGTGACGATGTGCCGGGGCAGTGCGCGCCGCCGGGTGCGACGCATCTGCTCGTCGATGTCGCGGTCGTAGACGCAGTTGTACGTCGACGCGGAGCCGGCCGACAGTGCGCCGCCGACAACGGTGGCTGCCACGAGTCCCAGCGACGGGATCCCGCGTTCGGCGAAGAACATCACCGGCACGGTCGTCAGCAGCAACAGCTCGATCACCCGCGGCTTCGTGAGCCCGACGTACGCCGTGACCACGTCCTTGAAGGACGCCTGCTCCTGGGTGGTCGCCGTCGGCTCCCCGGTCGACAAATCGGTCGACTCGTCGCCGCCCCCGGAGGGGGCAGCAGCGGAGGCCGAATGGCCGACGTGCGTCACGGTGAAGACCTCAAATACAATGGGATGAGTGCGGGTCGAGTCTATCCCGCGGGATGAGTAGGCTCGGTGGCGCCCGGCGCCGTACCCAATGACAAGGATCACTGTGACCTCCTCGCTCCCCCCGCTCGACTGGACCGAACTCGACGACAAGGGTGTGGACACCGCTCGGGTGCTGGCCATGGACGCCGTGCAGAAGGTCGGGAATGGTCACCCGGGCACCGCCATGGCCCTCGCGCCGGCGGCCTACCTCCTCTTCCAGAAGGTGATGCGGCACAACCCGGCCGACCCGAACTGGTCGGGACGCGACCGCTTCGTCCTGTCCGCCGGGCACAGCTCGATCACCCTCTACACCCAGCTGTTCCTCGGTGGCTGGGGCCTTGAGCTCGACGACCTCCGGTCGCTGCGCACGTGGGGCAGCAAGACCCCCGGCCACCCCGAGCACGGACACACCGCCGGCGTCGAGACGACCACCGGACCGCTGGGCCAGGGAGTCGGCAACGCGGTCGGTATGGCGATGGCCGCGCGCCGCGAACGCGGTCTGCTCGACCCCGGTGCCGCCGAGGGCGCCTCCCCGTTCGACCACCACATCTACACAGTCGCGAGCGACGGCGACCTGCAGGAGGGCGTCAGCGCCGAGGCGTCCTCGATCGCCGGCACCCAACGGCTGGGCAACCTCACGGTCATCTACGACGCCAACCGCATCTCCATCGAGGGTGACACCGACATCGCCTTCACCGAGGACGTCGGCGCCCGCTACGAGGCGTACGGCTGGCACGTGCAGACGGTCGACTGGACCCAGGACGCGACCACCTATGTCGAGGACGTCCCCGCGCTCCATGCGGCGCTCGAGAAGGCCCGGACAGTCACCGACCAGCCGAGCCTCATCGTCCTCCGCACCGTGATCGCCTGGCCGGCGCCGTCCGCCCAGGGCACCGGCGCATCCCACGGCTCGGCGCTGGGCGCCGAGGAGGTCGCCGCCACCAAGAAGATCCTCGGCTTCGACCCCGAGCAGCACTTCGAGGTGCCCGAGGACGTCATCACCCGGACCCGCTCGCTGGTCCAGCGCGGCAAGGAGGCCCAGGCGGAGTGGGAGCTGCAGTTCGCCGACTGGCGCGAGGCGGCCTCGAGCGACGTGCTCGCCACGTGGGAGCGCATGCAGACCCGTGCCCTGCCCGATGCGCTCGCTGAGGCGCTGCCCACCTTCGAGGCCGACCCCAAGGGCGTCGCCACCCGCAAGGCCTCGGGCAAGGTCATCAACGCGGTGGCGGCCCTCATGCCCGAGCTGTGGGGCGGTTCGGCCGACCTCGCCGGATCCAACAACACCACGATCACGGACGCGCCGTCCTTCATCCCGAAGGATCGTTCGACCGACGAGTGGGACGGCGACCCCGAGGCCGGCCGGGTGCTCCACTTCGGCATTCGCGAGCACGGCATGGGAGCGATCCTCAACGGCATCGCACTCCACGGCGGGACCCGCGTCTTCGGCGGCACGTTCCTCACGTTCTCCGACTACATGCGCGGCTCGGTCCGCCTCGCCGCCCTCATGGGGCTTCCTGTCACCTATGTGTGGACCCACGACTCCATCGCCCTCGGCGAGGACGGCCCGACGCACCAGCCGATCGAGCACCTGGCCGCACTACGAGCCATCCCGGGCCTCGACATCGTCCGCCCTGCTGACGCCAACGAGACAGCCGCCGCCTGGCACGCCGTCCTGAGCAACACCGACCGGCCGGCCGGCATCGCGCTGACTCGTCAGGACGTCCCGGTGTTCCCTCGCGGCACCGACGGCTACAGCGACACCTCCAACGTCCACCGCGGCGGCTACGTCCTCCTCGACGTGGAGGAAGGGCTGCCCGACGTCGTGCTCATCGGCACCGGCTCGGAGGTGCAGATCGCGGTGGCGGCCCGCGAGCTGTTGGCCGCGGACGGCATCCGTGCCCGCGTCGTCTCCATGCCGTGTCGTGAGTGGTTCGACGAGCAGGAGCCGGCCTATCGCGAGAGTGTCATCCCCCCGACGGTCAAGGCGCGCGTCTCGGTCGAGGCGGGCATCGCTCTCGGCTGGCGCGAGATCGTCGGCGATCACGGTCGGATGGTGTCCATCGAGACGTACGGCGCCTCTGCCGACTATCAGCGGCTCTACCAGGAATACGGCATGACCGGCGAGGCCGTCGCCGACGCCGCCCGCGACAGCGTGCGACTTTCTCGCGACTGACCGATCGCCCCACCGGCACACCAGACCTCACCCAGACCTCACCCAAGCCTCACCACAGGAGGAACCATGAGTGACCGCATGAAGGCTCTCGCAGACGCGGGCGTGTCCATCTGGCTCGACGACCTGTCCCGCGAACGCATCGAGACCGGCAACCTCGCCGAGCTCATCAAGACGCGCTCCGTCGTCGGCGTCACCACCAACCCGTCGATCTTCGCGGCGGCCCTCGCCGACGGCGAGCGCTACGACGAGCAGGTGCGTGAGCTCGCCGCCGCGGGCACCGACATTGACGCGACCGTCTTTGCCCTGACGACCACCGACGTCCGCCGGGCCTGCGACATCTTCATGCCTGCCTACGAGGCCAGCAACGGTGTGGACGGGCGGGTCTCCATCGAGGTCACCCCCGACCTCGCCTTCGACACCGACGCGACGATGGCGTCGGCTCGCGAGCTCTGGTCAGAGGTCGACCGGCCCAACGCTCTGATCAAGATCCCCGCCACCACCGAGGGCGCCCCGGCCATCACCGACGTGCTCGGCGAGGGGATCAGCGTCAACGTCACCCTGATCTTCGGCCTCGAGCGCTACGCCGGCGTGATGGAGGCCTACGTCACCGGCCTCGAGAAGGCCCGGGACAACGGTCACGACCTCTCCAAGATCCACTCGGTGGCGTCCTTCTTCGTCTCCCGCGTCGACAGCGAGATCGACAAGCGGCTGGAGAAGATCGGCAGCGACGAGGCGCTCGCCCTGCGCGGCAAGGCCGGTGTCGCCAACGCGGTGCTGGCCTACCACGATTTCGAGACGTTCTTCAGTGGCGAGCGCTGGGAGGCACTGGCGGCCGCCGGTGCCAACCTGCAGCGTCCGCTCTGGGCCTCGACCGGGGTGAAGAACCCCGACTATCGCGACACGATGTACATCACCGACCTGGTGGCGCCCGGCACGGTCAACACGATGCCGGAGAAGACGCTGGAGGCGTTCGCCGACCACGGTGAGGTCGAGGGCGACCTCGTCACGACGACCTACGCCGAGGCCCAGTCCGTGATGGACCAGCTGGAGGCGGTCGGGATCGACTACGACGACGTGATCTCAACTCTGGAGTCCGAGGGCGTCGACAAGTTCGTCGCCTCGTGGAACGAGCTCCTCGACACGGTCCGCGGCCAGCTCGAGGCGGCCGGCGGCACCCGGTGACGGCACCGGCCGAGTCCAACCCGGGCCCGTCAGGCCCGGTCGATCCCACTGCCACCCAGGCGTGGTCGCGACTCTCCGAGCTCAGCCGGGACTTCGCCCCCGACCTGCGCGCATCCTTCGCAGAGGACCCGGACCGGGCAGACCGACTGACTCTGAGTGCAGCCGACCTCCACGTCGACCTGTCCAAGAACCTGGTCAACGCCGACATCGTCGAAGCGCTCCTCGCGCTCGGCGACGAGGTCGGCCTGACCGCACGCCGGGACGCCATGTTCGCCGGCGAACGCATCAACGCCACCGAGGACCGGGCCGTGCTGCACACGGCCTTGCGAAAGCCTCGAGGGTCATCGCTGACCATCGAGGGCCGAGACGTCGTTGCGGATGTCCACGAGGTCCTCGAGCGGGTCTACGCGTTCGCCGACAAGGTCCGCTCGGGTGAGTGGCGGGGCGTCACCGGGCAGCCCATCAGGACGGTCGTCAACATCGGCATCGGCGGCTCCGACCTGGGCGCCGTCATGGCCTACGAGGCGCTGGCGCCATACGTCCAGGACGGTCTCGAGTGCCGGTTCATCAGCAACATCGACCCGACCGACACCGCGCACAAGCTGTCAGGGCTCGACCCGGCCACCACCCTCTTCATCGTCTGCAGCAAGACGTTCGGCACGCTCGAGACGCTGACCAACGCTCGGCTGTGCAAGGCGTGGCTGCTTGCCGGCCTCGCCGAGGTGGACGCCTCGGACGCCGTCGCGAAGCACTTCATCGCCGTGTCGACGGCGCTCGACAAGGTCGCCGACTTCGGGATCGACCCCGAGAACGCCTTCGGGTTCTGGGACTGGGTCGGCGGTCGCTACTCCGTCGACTCCGCGGTCGGCACCGCGCTGGTGATCGCGATCGGACCGAGACACTTCGCCGACTTCCTCGCTGGTTTCCACGCGCTCGACGAGCACTTCCGCACCGAGCCGCTCGAGACCAACGTGCCCGCGCTGATGGGCCTGATCAACATCTGGCACCACAACTTCCTCGGTGCGGCCACCCACGCGGTGCTCCCCTACGCCCAGCTGATGCACAGGTTCCCGGCCTACCTCCAGCAGCTCACCATGGAGTCCAACGGCAAGAGCGTCCGCTGGGACGGCACGCCGGTCACCACCGAGACGGGTGAGGTGTTCTGGGGCGAGCCCGCCACCAACGGACAGCACGCCTTCTACCAGCTCATCCACCAGGGCACCCAGCTCGTCCCTGCCGACCTCATCGCGTTCGTCAACCCTCCGTACGCGCTCCGCGACGGCGACACCGACGTGCACGAGCTGCTGCTGGCCAACTTCTTCGCCCAGAGCCAGGCCTTGGCCTTCGGCAAGACCTCGGAGGAGGTGCGAGCCGAGATGTCGGGCGCCTCGATCGACGAGGCGGTCGTCGCCGCCCGCGTCTTCGAGGGCAACCGGCCGACCACCTCGATGATGGCCCCGTCGCTGACTCCTGCCGTGCTCGGCCAGCTCATCGCTCTCTACGAGCACCTCACGTTCGTCCAGGGCGTCGTGTGGGGTATCGACAGCTTCGACCAGTGGGGCGTCGAGCTCGGCAAGCAGCTCGCGCAGGCGATCACCCCGGCCGTGGGTGGCGACGCCGACGTGCTCGCCGAGCAGGACACGTCGACCCAGTCCCTCGTCCGCTACTACCGGGAGCACCGTCGCTGATGGCCACGACACCTCGTCCTGCCCCGCCTCGTTCCACCGAGCCTCGCCCCAACCCGCTGCGCGACCCGCAGGACCGCCGGTTGCCCAGGATCGCCGGGCCCTCGAGCCTGGTGCTGTTCGGTGTCACCGGTGACCTGTCGCGCAAGAAGGTGATGCCGGCGATCTACGACCTCGCCAACCGCGGACTGCTGCCGCCCGGCTTCTCGCTGGTCGGCTTCGCCCGTCGCGACTGGGAAGACCAGGACTTCGCACAGATCGTCCACGACTCGGTCAAGGAGCACGCCCGGACCCCGTTCCGCGAGGAGGTCTGGAAGCAGCTCTCCGAGGGGTTCCGCTTCGTCTCCGGCAACTTCGACGACGACGAGGCGTTCGACACGCTGCGCCGTACGATCCAGGAGCTCGACGAGGCCCGGGGCACCGGCGGCAACACCGCCTTCTACCTCGCGATCCCTCCGTCCTTCTTCGGCACGGTGGTCGACCAGCTCAAGGAGCACGGCCTGGCCGAGCAGCCCGGCGACGGCGCGGGAGTCGCCCCTTGGCGTCGGGTGGTCGTCGAGAAGCCGTTCGGCCACGACCTCGAGTCGGCCAGGGAGCTCAACGACATCCTGGACGGCGTGTTCCCGTCGGGGTCGGTCTTCCGGATCGACCACTACCTCGGTAAGGAGACGGTCCAGAACATCCTGGCCATGCGGTTCGCCAACAACATGTTCGAGCCGATCTGGAACGCCAACTACGTCGACCACGTGCAGATCACCATGGCCGAGGACATCGGCATCGGCGGCCGGGCGGGCTACTACGACGGGATCGGCGCCGCCCGCGACGTCATCCAGAACCACCTCCTCCAGCTGATGGCGCTGGTCGCGATGGAGGAGCCGACCGCGTTCGACGCCGTGAGCCTGCGGTTCGAGAAGCAGAAGGTGCTCTCCTCCGTCGTGCTGCCGGCACGCCTCGACATGACCACGGCTCGCGGGCAGTACACCCCGGGCTGGCAGGGTGGCGAGAAGGTGCTCGGTTTCCTCGAGGAGGAGGGCATCAGGCGGGGGTCCAAGACCGAGACGTACGCCGCCATCACCCTCAACGTCGACACCCGGCGCTGGGCCGGGGTGCCGTTCTACCTCCGCACCGGCAAGCGACTGGGCCGGCGGGTCACCGAGGTGGCGGTCGTCTTCAAGCGAGCGCCGCACCTCCCGTTCAGCGCCACGGCCACTGAGGAGCTGACCCAGAACGCCTTGGTCATCCGAGTCCAGCCGGACGAGGGGCTCACGATGCGCTTCGGTTCCAAGGTCCCGGGCACCGCGATGGAGATCCGCGACGTCAACATGGACTTCGCCTACGGCGGCTCCTTCACCGAGGCGAGCGCCGAGGCCTACGAGCGCCTGATCCTCGACGTGCTTCTCGGTGACCCGCCGCTCTTCCCCCGTCACGAGGAGGTGGAGCTGTCGTGGAAGATCCTCGACCCGATCCTCGAGTACTGGGCCCGCAAGGGGAAGCCGGAGCCCTATCCCTCCGGCACCTGGGGCCCGGAGTCGGCGGACGCCATGCTCGCTCGCGACGGACGCACCTGGAGGAGGCCATGACCGCCTACGAGCTGGAGAACACCAACTCATCCAAGATCGCCGCCGAGTTCGTCCGCGCCCGCACACGCGCCGGCTCGCCGGCGATGGGCATGGTGATGACGCTGGTCATCGTCGTCCCGGACGAGGACGCGGAGACCGCCATGCAGGCGGCGCAGCGGGCCTCGCGTGAGCACCCCGCCCGCGTCCTCGGGGTCATCCTGGGCGACGGCCGCGGCAAGGCCCAGGTCGACGCCACGGTCGGCACCGGGGGCGGGTGGGTCGGCGAGACAGCCCTGATCCGCCTCACCGGCGAGGTCGTGCGCTACGCCGAGTCCGTCGTGCTGCCGCTGCTGCTGCCCGACTCCCCCGTGGCCATCTGGTGGCCGACCCAACCGCCGGACAACCCCGCCGAGGATCCGCTGGGCGCCCTCGCCAAGCGCCGGATCACCGACTCGGCGGCCGCCAAGCGCGGCAAGTCCTCGGTCATGCTGCGCCAGTGCCAGGCCTACGCTCCCGGCAACACCGACCTGAGCTGGACCCGGCTCACCCCGTGGCGTGCGCTGCTCGCAGCCGCGCTGGACCAGCACCCGACCAAGGTGATCCGTGCGTCGGTCTCGGCCGAGCGGATCAGCCCGAGCTCCGACCTGCTGGTGGCCTGGCTCAACGACCGGCTGCGCGTGCCTGTGGAGCGGCACACCTCCGAGGGGCCCGGCATCACCGAGGTCGTCCTCGAGACGAAGCAGGGGCCCATCACCATCTCCCGTGCCGACGGCCGGCTGGCCACCTTCTCCTCCCCCGGCCGCCCCGACCGGCCGGTCGCCCTCAAGCGACGCGAGGTGCCCGCGCTCCTCAGCGAGGAGCTACGGCGTCTCGATGAGGACGACATCTATGCCGCGACCGCCAAACGGCTCGTCGCCCTCGACAAGGAGTCGTGAGCTTCATGATCCCCGGCCCGCGCACCGTCGTCCACGATGACGCCTCCGGCCTGGTCAGCGAGGTCGCCTCCCTCCTCCTGGAGCGCCTCGAAGAGGCCCAGGCTCGCGGCGAGACCCCCCAGATCGGTCTCACCGGCGGCTCCATAGCCGACGCCCTCCACCGCGAGCTGGCCCGCCGGGCCCCCGACTCCTCGGTCGACTGGTCGCGCGTCGTGGTCTGGTGGGGCGACGAGCGTTTCGTCTCGTCCGGATCGGCTGAGCGCAACGCCCGTCAGGCTCGTGAGGCGCTCCTCGATCACGTCGCGCTGGACCCGGCCAACGTGCACGAGGTGCCCGCCAGCGACGAGGTCGCGTCGGTCGAAGAGTCCGCTACGGCATACTCCACCGCGATGCGCACCCATGGTGCCGACTTCTTCGAGGTGCTGATGCTCGGCGTCGGTCCCGACGGTCACATCGCCTCGCTCTTCCCGGGTCACCCAGCGCTCGACGCCGTGGACGAGATCGCGGTCGGGGTCCACGGCTCGCCGAAGCCACCGCCCCTTCGCGTGAGCCTCACCTTCGACGCCCTGGCCCGTGCCAGGTCCGTGTGGTTCCTGGTCAACGGCGCCGAAAAGGCCTCTGCCGTTGCGGCTGCTCTTGCTGGCGGCGACCGGGCCGAGATCCCGGCCCGCGGGGTCGTCGGGATCGAGGAGACCGTGTGGCACATCGACGCGGCCGCCGCTGGCGAGCTCGGGGAGGCGAGCCTGCCGTCGAACTGAACCAGCGCCAGCTCGGCTTGGTCAAGGGTCGTGCCGAAACCCGACTGTGACGAGCCTGCGTACTCATCCCGGACGGGCGCGCGTCGCCCAGGCTGTCGACATGAGCCTCGACAACAATCCACGTCCCCGCTCCGTGACTGGAGCCCAGGACCATCGAGCGCGGCGACTCGCAGCGTATGGGGCGGTGGCAGGGCTGGTCATCGCCGGCTACCTCGTGTTCGACGCCGGCACAGCAATGGTGCTGCTGTTCATCTGTGCCGTGTTCGGCTATCTCTCGACCCTCGATGGCGGAAACCACGGCCAGACCGATGTGGCGGTCAGCGGCACCGGAAGCAGCGCAACCTTCACGCTGCGGGATGGGTGTGCCCTCGTCCTGGCACTGGGCGTCGGCGCGCTGGCGTGGGTCGTCGCATTCGTGGCCGGGATCCTGCTGGACGTGACGCCATTCCTCTACGCGGTCGGGGACGAGGTCTATCCCTACGCCGACCTCCACGCATTCGTGTGTCTGGTCGTCGCCGTGGTCGCCACCGTTCTGGCATGGCGTCTCCTGCAGGCTGCAGGGGCGCGGCCCCGTCAGTAGGTTCACTCGACGCCGTCGGAGCAGCGGTCTGTCAACCACACTCCAGGCGCTGAAAAGGTGGCTCACTCACCTCTGGGCGGGGCATGCAGACCCCGGCGTCCAGGTCAGAGGATCCAGGGTCAGAAGATGATGTCGCCGGATTTGCGGCGCGACCGCAGCAGCTGGAGCGCCTCGGCCAGGATGTCGGCTGCCTCGGTCTCGGAGCGACGCTCCTTCACGTAGGCGAGGTGTGTCTTGTAGGGCTCGATCTTGGGGGCCGGCGGCGGGTTGTCGCAGTCCAGGCTCGCGGGGAGGCCGCACTTGGGACAGTCCCAGGAGGCCGGCGCGGTGGCCTCGACGGAGAACGTCACCACCGAGCGGTGCTCGTGCGAGCAGAAGTAGGTGACCGCCTGGCGCGGAGCAGCGTCGCCGCGCTCGGCTTCGCCCATCGGACCAGCGCCCACCCGACTACCGCGGATCGCGTTTCCTCCACCAGCCACGTTCGCCTCTTTCTCTCAGGTCACCGTCAGTGAAGCCGTGCACACAAACGCCGGTCAGGACCCGCTGTAGGCCTTCAACAGCCCGAGCGCGACGACGCACGCGAACCAGATGACGCCCATGCCGATGGTGAAGCGGTCAAGGTTGCGCTCGGCGACCGACGAGCCGCCGAGGGTGCTGGAGACGCCGCCCCCGAACATGTCGGAGAGACCACCTCCACGTCCCTTGTGAAGCAGGACGAGCATGATCATGACGGCACTCGTCGCAACGAGAAGGATGGTGAAGAGCAGTTCCACGAGCGGAAGCCTACGTCACGACCGGACGGTCACCGGACAGGCCCACCGTAGCGAGCGTCGTGTCACAGGACCGGAAGATTGTAGAAGCGACAGATCCCGCTGAACTCGTCGACCTGGAGGCTCGCGCCGCCCACCAACGCACCGTCCACATCGGCCTTCTCCATGATGCCTGCGACGTTGCCGGCCTTCACCGAACCGCCGTAGAGCACGCGCACGCCGTCGGCCGCAGCATCGCCGTGGACCTCTCGGATCCGCTCCCGGATGGCGCCGCACACTTCCTGCGCGTCGTCCGGCGTGGCGACCTCGCCGGTGCCGATGGCCCACACCGGCTCGTACGCGACCACGAGACCGGCCACCTGCTCGGCGGTGAGGCCTGCCAGCGAGCCGTCCACCTGGGTCAGCGTGTAGGAAACCTGGTCACCGGCCTGCCGGACCTCGAGACCCTCACCCACGCACACGATCGGGGTCATCGCGGCTGCGAGCGCCTTGTGCGCCTTGGCGTTGACGACCTCGTCGGTCTCAGCGTGGTGCTCGCGACGTTCGGAGTGTCCGACCACGACGTAGGAACAACCCAGCTTGGCCAGCATCGCCGCGGAGATCTCGCCGGTGTAGGCGCCGCTGTCCTGGGTCGACACGTCCTGGGCGGCGTACTTGATGGAGAGCCGGTCGCCGTCCACGAGGGTCTGCACGGAGCGGAGGTCTGTGAAGGGGGGTACGACGACCACCTCGACCAAGCTGTAGTCGTGCCGCTTGTCCGAGAGCGTCCACGCCAGCTTCTGGACGAGCACCACGGCTTCCTGGTGGTTCAGGTTCATCTTCCAGTTGCCGGCCATCAGCGGCGTACGAGCCATGTCGATCAATCCCTTTCCAGGACAGCGATGCCGGGCAGTTCCTTGCCCTCGAGGTATTCCAGTGAGGCTCCGCCGCCGGTGGAGATGTGACCGAAGGCAGCCTCGTCGAAGCCGAGCTGGCGCACGGCTGCGGCCGAGTCACCCCCGCCCACGACGGACAGGCCGTCCATCCGGGTGAGCGCGTCGGCGACCGCTCGTGTGCCACCGGCGAAGGCGTCGGTCTCGAAGACCCCCATGGGACCGTTCCAGAAGACGGTCTTCGCGTCGGCCAACGCCGACGCGAAAGCCTTCGCGGACTCTGGCCCGATGTCCAGGCCGAGCGCATCGGCCGGTATGGCATCAGCGGCGACGACCTGGGGTTGGGGCTCGGTGTCGCCGGTCGGGAACGTCGTGTCGACCACGATGTCGGCCGGCAGCACGATCTCGACGCCGCGCTCGGCCGCCTCGCGTAGGTAGCCGCGGCAGATGTCGAGCTGGTCCTCCTCGAGCAGGCTCTTGCCGACCTCGTGACCCTGGGCCGCCAGGAAGGTGAACACCATGCCGCCACCGATGAGGAGCTTGTCGGCCTTCTCGAGCAGGTTGTCGATCACGCCCAGCTTGTCGGAGACCTTCGAGCCGCCGAGGACGACCACGTAGGGCCGCTCGGGATCGACCGTCAGGCGCCGCAGCACGTCGATCTCCGCTGCCACGAGCTCGCCCATGGCAGAGGGGAGGTGGAGAGCGATGTCGTAGACACTGGCCTGCTTGCGGTGGACCACGCCGAAGCCGTCGGAGACGAAGGCATCGGCCAGCTGACCGAGCTGTCCGGCGAAGGAGCGGCGTACGTCGTCGTCCTTGCTGGTCTCGCCCGGGTTGAAGCGGACGTTCTCCAGCACGGCCACGTCGCCGTCCGCGAGCGCGGCGACGGTCGCCATCGCGCTCTCCCCCACCGTGTCGGAGGCGAACGCGACGTCTCGCTGCAGCAGCTCACCGAGCCGAGCAGCGACCGGGGCGAGACTGAACTCCGGGTCGGGAGCCCCGTCGGGACGACCGAGATGGGCCACCACGACGACCCGAGCACCGGCGTCGGAGAGTCGCTTGATCGTCGGGACGCTTGCACGGATGCGACCGTCGTCGGTGATGCGGGTCGCGCCGGGCGCACCGTCGAGTGGCACGTTGAGGTCCGAGCGGACCAGGACGCGCTTGCCTGTCAGGTCGCCGAGCGAGGCGATGTCCGCAGAGTGGTCAGCCACGGGTCAGAGCGACTTGCCGATGTGGCCGATCAGGTCGACGAGGCGGTTGGAGTAGCCCCACTCGTTGTCGTACCAGCCGACGACCTTGACCTGGTTGCCGATGACCTTCGTCAGCGGGGCGTCGAAGATGCACGACGCCGGGTCGGTGACGATGTCGGAGGAGACGATCGGGTCGGTGGAGTAACGGAGGAAGCGGCCGTCGGCGGCCTTCTCGATGATCGCGTTGACCTCCTCGACCGTCGTCTCGCGGCCGGCCTCGAACGTGAGGTCGGTGGCCGAGCCGGTGGGCACCGGCACGCGGAGCGCAAAGCCGTCGAGCTTGCCCTTCAGCTCCGGCAGGACCAGGCCGATGGCCTTGGCGGCACCGGTCGACGTCGGGATGATGTTGAGCGCGGCTGCGCGGGCGCGGCGCAGGTCCTTGTGGATGTTGTCCTGGAGGTTCTGGTCGGCCGTGTAGGCGTGGATCGTCGTCATCAGGCCCTTGACGATCCCGAGGTCGTCGTTGAGCGCCTTGGCCATCGGGCCCAAGCAGTTGGTGGTGCAGGAGGCGTTGGAGATGACGTGGTGCGTTGCCGGGTCGTAGTCCTCGTGGTTGACGCCCATCACGATCGTGATGTCCTCGTTGGAGGCGGGCGCCGAGATGATGACCTTCTTGGCGCCGGCGTCGATGTGCGCCTTGGCCTTCGTGGCGTCGGTGAAGAAGCCCGTGGACTCCACGACCACGTCGACGTTGAGGTCGGCCCACTTCAGGTTGGCGGGCTCGCGCTCGGCGAAGGCAGTGATCGTCTGGTCGCCGACCTTGATCGAGGTCTCGTCGGACGAGACGTCGGCGTCGAGGCGGCCGAGGATCGAGTCGTACTTGAGCAGGTGCGCCAGCACCGCGTTGTCGGTCAGGTCGTTGACGCCGACGATCTCGATGTCGGCTCCCCCGTCAATTTGGGCAGCACGAACGGCTCGGAAGAAGTTGCGACCGATGCGACCAAAGCCATTGATTCCTACGCGGACAGTCACTGAGGGACTCCTTGAAGTCGAAGAGGTGAGCGGGACGCCTGGGCGGCGTCGGCTGACCCAGCGACCCTATCGCGGGGCGACGGCACGCCCGATCGCGCGTATCGAGGTACGTGCAAGTAACTGAAGGCGGACCTTCAGGCCTCGTCAACCAGCATCTCGGGCGTCAGCGACGACTCCGTGTCAGGGATCCCGAGCTCCTCGGCGCGCTTGTCGGCCATCGCCAGCAAGCGCCGGATGCGTCCTGCGATGGCGTCCTTGGTCAGCACCGGGTCGTGCAGCTGCCCGAGCTCCTCCAGGGAGGCGTTCTTGTGCTCCAGCCGGAGGTCCCCGGCGAGCTTCAGGTGATCAGGGACCTCGTCGGCCAGGATCTCCAGCGCGCGCTCGACCCGGGCACCCGCTGCCACGGCCGCACGCGCGGACCGGCGCAGGTTGGCGTCGTCGAAGTTCGCGAGCCTGTTGGCCGTGGCGCGCACCTCGCGCCGCATCCGGCGCTCCTCCCAGGCCATCAGCGACTCGTGGGCGCCGAGCCTCGTCAGCAGGGCACCGATGGCGTCCCCGTCGCGGATGACGACGCGGTCGACCCCACGGACCTCGCGGGCCTTCGCCGAGATGCCGAGACGACGGGCGACACCGACGATCGCGAGCGCTGCCTCAGGGCCGGGGCAGGTGATCTCCAGCGACGACGAGCGGCCGGGCTCGGTCAGCGAGCCATGCGCCAGGAAGGCTCCACGCCAGGCCGCCACCGCATCGCAGCCGCCCCCGGAGACCACGGCCGGCGGCAGACCGCGGACCGGACGTCCACGTTGGTCGAGCAGGCCGGTCTGACGCGCCAGCGCCTCGCCGTCCTTCACGACCCGGACGATGTAGCGACTCCCCCGGCGGATGCCGTTGCCCTGCACCATGACGAGCTCGGAGTGGTGTCCGTAGACCTCGGCGATGTCCTTGCGCAAGCGCCGAGCTGCCGCGCCGGTGTCGAGCTCGGCCTCCACCACGATCCGGCCGCTCACGATGTGCAGGCCACCGGCGAAGCGGAGCATCGAGGCCACCTCGGCCTTCCGACAGCAGGTCTTCGTGATCTGGGTGTTGGCGAGTTCTGCCTTCACCTGTGCCGTCATCGCCATGGGGGCGATCCTGCCACGAACGTCAATGACCCTCGACCCTGCTCCCCGCCATGATCTCTTCGAACGCCGCGGCCAACTTGGCGTCGTCGTGGCGATCCGAGGCGTCCTCTGCCGCGATGTCGGCGATCACGAGCCGCGCCCCCGATGCGGACACGGACCGGTCGAGCTGCCCGGGGTGCACCACGCTGCGCACGTCAGCCAGGACGGTGTGGATCTTCAGGTCGGGCGCGTGCTCGAACAGGGCCGCCAGGTGGTCCTCCGGGCCGAAGCCCGGGGTCTCCCCCTCCTGGGGTCCGAGGTTGAGCACGACGATGAGGCAACCGGAGGTGTCGATCAACGCCTGACGCAGCTTCGGGACCATCAGGTGGGGAATCACCGAGGTGAACCACGACCCGGGGCCCAGGACGACCCAGTCAGCCGACATCACCGCGTCGATCGCCTCCGCGCAGGCGTCCGGATGGGTGGGCTCGAGAGCAACGGACACGATCTGCCCGTGCGTCGTCGCCACCTCCACCTGGCCGCGGACGGTGGAGGTGCGGGAGAGATCCGTCGTGTCCAGGCCACGCACCACCGCCGTCATGTCGATCGGAGTGATCGCCATCGGCAGGACGCGACCACGCGCCCCGAGCAGCCGGCCGACCCAGTCGAGGGCGCGGACCGGATCGCCCATCAGCTCCCAGAGTCCGACGATGAGCAGGTTGCCGATCGCGTGACCACGCATGTCGCCGTCGCCCTCGAACCGGTGCTGGACCAGCTCGGCCCAGGTCCGGCCCCATTCGTCGTCCCCGCAGAGCGCGGCCAGCGCCATCCGCAGGTCCCCCGGCGGCAGCACGCCGAACTCCTCACGCAGCCTTCCGGACGAGCCGCCGTTGTCGGCGACCGTGACCACGGCGGTCAGCTCGTCGAGGGTCAGCTCCGCGACCAGGCGACGCAGTGCGCTGAGGCTGGCGAAGAGTCCGTGCCCGCCGCCTAGGGCCACGGCGGACTGGGCTGTGTCACGGGCCATGCCTGGCCTCACTCCCGCCCGAGGTCGCGGTGGCTGGCCTGCGTGTCGAAGCCGTGCTCGCGCAGTCGGGCAGCGATCTCCTCGCTCATCGCGACGCTGCGGTGCTTGCCGCCCGTGCAGCCGATCGCGATGGTCATGAACCGCTTGCCCTCGGTGAGGTAGCCGCTGGCGACGTTTTCGAGGACCGGCACGTATTGGTCGAGGAACGTCTGCGCCGCGGGACGCTGCTTGACGTAGTCGGCCACCTCCTCGTCGCGCCCGGTCCGAGGGCGGAGCTCGGGCACCCAGTGCGGGTTGGGGAGGAACCGCATGTCCGCGACGAAGTCGGCGTCGACCGGGATGCCGTACTTGAAGCCGAACGACACGACCGTCACCTTGAGCTTCAGGGCCTCGGGGCTGCCGAACTGCTCACCGATCCGGTCGGTCAGCTGGTGCACGTTGAGGTTGGTGGTGTCGATGATGACGTCGGCGTCGGCCCGCACCTCGGCCAGCACCTCGCGCTCACGCTGCAGCCCGTGGAGGAGGCGACCGCTCCCTTGGAGCGGGTGGGGACGACGAGCGGCCTCCTGGCGGCGTACGAGGACGTCATCGGTCGCCTCGAGGAACAGCAGGGTCGTCGGCCGGCCGGTCACGCCCTGGTGCCGGTTGGCCTGCAGGGAGGCGAAGAACGAGCCGGAGCGTACGTCGACCACGACCGCGATGGGCTCGGCGACCCCACGACTGTCGTCGACGAGGCGGACGACGTCGCGCACCAGCGTCGGCGGGAGGTTGTCGACCACGAAGAACCCGAGGTCCTCGAGCTCCTTGGCGGCCGTGCTGCGACCGGCCCCGGTCATGCCGGTGACGATCACGAGCTCGCCGGGGGTGGGCTCCATCAGTTCTCCTCGATGATCTCGCCGGTCGCGGTGTTGACCTGGACGGCGTGGGCGGTGGTGCCGGCATTCTTGCGGGTCGACTCAGCGGTGGCGACGGCCGCCTTGATGGCCTCGGCCGTGCGGGGACCGATGCCGGGCACGAGAGCGATCTCCTCGGCCTCCGCGAGCCTCAGCTTCTTCAGGGAGCCGAAGTGCTTGAGCAACGTCTTGCGGCGCACCTCCCCGAGGCCGGGCACGTCGTCGAGCGCGCTCTCCACCATCGACTTGGAGCGGCGTGACCGGTGGTGGGTGATGGCGAACCGGTGGGCCTCGTCGCGGATCCGCTGGAGGAGGTAGAGCCCCTCACTCGTCCGCGCCAGGATCACCGGGTCCTCCTCGGCCGGCAGCCAGACCTCCTCGAGCCGCTTGGCCAGGCCGCAGACGGGGATGTCGTTGATGCCGAGCTCGGTCAGCGCCTGCTGCGCTGCCGCTACCTGGGGTGGACCACCGTCGACGACCACCAGCCCCGGCGCGTAGGCGAACTTGCGTGGGCGACCGGTCTCGGGGTCGACGAGCATGGGTCCGGAGTCGGTCGACACCGCCTCGCTCTTCGCCTGCTCGTCGAGCAGCCGGCGGAACCGGCGGGTGATCACCTGGTGCATGTGGGCGACGTCGTTCTGGGTCACCTCGGTCTCCCCGGTCTCGGGCTTGATCACGAAGCGGCGGTATTCGCCCTTGCGTGGCAACCCGTCCTCGAAGACGACCATCGAGGCGACGACCTCGGTGCCCTGGAGGTTGGAGACGTCGTAGCACTCGATCCGCAACGGCACCTCGTCGAGGGACAGGACCGACTGGATCTCCTCGAGGGCACGGTTGCGCGTGGTCAGGTCACTGGCCCGTCGGGTCTTGTGGAGCACGAGCGACTGCCGGGCGTTGGTGGCGACCGTCTGCTGGAGCGCCAGCTTGGCCCCCCGCTGCGGCACCCGGATCGTGACGCGGCTGCCTCGCAGGTCGCTCAGCAGCTCCTCGAGCACCCCGGCGTCAGGCGGGAGCGCCGGGACGAGCACCTCGCGCGGGATCGAGTCGGACTCGCCGCCGTACAGCTGGAGGAGGAAGTCCTGGACCAGCTCGGGTGTCCCGCCGTCGTCCGTGCGGTCGGCGACCCAGCCCCGCTGTCCGCGGATCCGTCCGCCGCGGACGTAGAAGATCTGCACCGCGACCTCGAGCGGGTCCTCGGCCAGGGCGATCACGTCGGCGTCGGTGCCGTCGGCCAGCACCACGGCCTGCTTCTCCATCGCCTTGGTCAGGGCGCCCAGGTCGTCTCGCAGCCGCGCGGCTCGCTCGAAGTCCAGGGCCTCGGAGGCGGCATACATCTGCTTCTCGACGCGCTTGACGAAGGCCGAGGTGTTGCCGGCCATGAAGTCGCAGAAGTCGTCGACGATCTCGCGGTGCTGCTCGGCGGTGACGTTGCCGACGCAGGGAGCGGCGCACTTCTCGATGTAGCCCAACAGGCACGGCCTGCCGATCTGGCTGGAGCGCTTGAACACGCCGTTGCTGCACGAGCGCATCGGGAACACCCGGAGGAGAAGGTCGACGGTCTCGCGGATCGCCCAGGCGTGGCCGTAGGGCCCGAAGTAGCGGGTGCCCTTGCGCTTGGCGCCGCGGCCGACCATCACCCGTGGGAACTCCTCACCGACCGTCACGGCGAGCCACGGATAGGACTTGTCGTCGCGATACTTCACGTTGAAGCGCGGGTCGAACTCCTTGATCCAGCTGTATTCGAGCTGGAGGGCCTCGACCTCGGTCTTGACGGTCGTCCACTCGACGCTGGCCGCGCTCGTGACCATCGAGGCGGTGCGCGAGTGCAGGTTGCGGATGTCCTGGAAGTAGGACGACACGCGCGAGCGAAGGTTCTTGGCCTTGCCGACGTAGATGACGCGGCCCTTGGCGTCGCGGAAGCGGTAGACCCCCGGCTGGGTGGGGATCGACCCGGGCTGGGGTCGATAGGACGCCGGTGAAGCCATGCCACAACCCTACGGGCCGGCGCCGACACTCGAGGACGGCGCCGACCCTGCGAGTGACGTCAGCTGAAGGAGCGCGTGGGCGTGGTGTCTCGGACGGTCCACTGGAAGGTCAGCGAGGCGTCGAAGGAGGGAATCGGACCCGGCGTCCCCACGTCCCCGCCACCCGTGATGCAGGAGGTGGTGAATCGCAGAGCGCTCGGAGCTGAGCTCAGGGACTGCACAGGCTGAGCCGTGGCAGTGGTGTCGTTGATGCTGACCAGTCCCGACACGTTCACCAGCGAGAACTGCCCGTTCCTGCCGCCGCCCTTGGACCCGGTGCAGCTGGAGAAGTCCCCGGTGAACGTGTAGGCCAAGGGCTCGACCAGCGCTCCGGCAGGCACGGTGTCCGTGGAGTCCTTCGAGAACGACGTTGCACCGTTTGCCTGGTGGTGGATCCTCCAGGTCGCGACGCCGGTGGGCTTGCCCTGGCCGGGCGGTCCGGCAACCCCGGCGGCGCCGTCCTTGCCGGGGGCTCCCGTGGCACCGGTCGGCCCGACGACGCCTCGGAGGCCGGCGGCGAGGTCCTCGGCGGTGATGGTGCCGTCGAGGATGTCGCTGCCCTGGACGGCGTTCTTGCGAATGGTCTTGCTCCGCACCGAATCCTTGCCAAGGTCCTTGGCCCCGATGCTGCGGTCGGCGATGTCCTGGCCGGTGATGAGCCGATCAGCCGCGGCCAGCGTGGCCGGTCCTGCGGTCACCACCAGTGCAGCAGATGCGATCGCGGTCGTGGCCAGGACAGCGAGCTCGGGCAGGCGGGACGAGCGAGGTGCAGTCATGAGCGGAGACCCTCTGTGCGGGGGCCACCCTGTGTGGCACCGGTCCGGCTCAAACTAGGGCACCGTCCGGTGTTGGCGAAACCGTGATCAGGCCAGGGAGATCGAGTCGCCCTCGATAGTGATCGCCACCTCGGCGAGCGGTGCCGTGGCCGGTCCGGAGATGACGGAGCCGTCCTCCAGCGAGAACTTGCTGCTGTGGCAGTTGCAGGGGATGACGCCGTCGCTGCCTGCGCTCACGGTGCAGCCCTGGTGGGTGCAGACCGAGGAGAAGGCCTTGAACTCGCCCTCGGCGGGCTGCGTGAGGACCACCTTCTGCTCGGAGAAGACGGCGCAGCCGCCGACTGGGACGTCGGAGGTCGCGGCCAAGGCGCCCGCACCGGCCCCGGCGGACGGCTCGGCAGACCCTGTCGAGTCGCTCGTCTTCGTGGACGTGTCCGCTGCCGAGTCGTTGTCATCACCGGCGCACGCTGCGAGCACCGGCAGACCGATCACGGCTGCTGTTGCGCCACCGAGCACCCGTCGGCGGTTCAAGGGAGAAGTCATGGCGCGAGACTACTTCTTGGCCGAAGCCGCCTTCTTCGTGGCGATCTTCTTCGCGGTCGCCTTCTTCGCGGTCGCCTTCTTCGCAGCCGCTTCCACCTTCTTCGTAGCGGCGGCTGCCTTCTTGGCGGCCGCCTTGCTCAGCGGCCGCGCGGGCTCCGCCTTGGGCTGCACCCTGCCCCGGGGCTGTTTCGCACCGCGGCCCTCGAGCAGGGGGGCGAGGAACTCCCCGGTGAAGCTGTCCGGGTGGGCCGCGACGTCCTCCGGCGTCCCCTCTGCCACGACGATGCCGCCTCTCGAGCCACCCTCGGGGCCCATGTCGATCAACCAGTCGGCAGTCTTGATGACGTCGAGGTTGTGCTCGATGACCAGCACGGTGTTGCCCTGGTCGACGAGTCGGCCCAGCACCAGCAGGAGCTTGCGGATGTCCTCGAAGTGCAGCCCGGTCGTGGGCTCGTCGAGGACGTACACGGTCCGGCCGGTGGAGCGCTTCTGCAGCTCGCTGGAGAGCTTGACCCGCTGCGCCTCGCCTCCGGACAGCGTCGTGGCCGGCTGGCCCAGGCGGACGTAGCCGAGCCCGACCTCGCAGAGCGTCTTCATGTGTCGGGAGATGGCCGGGACGGCCGCGAAGAAGTCGGCGGCCTCCTCGATCGGCATGTCCAGCACCTCGGCGATGGTCTTGCCCTTGTAGTGCACCTCGAGGGTCTCGCGGTTGTAGCGCGCGCCGTGGCAGACCTCGCACGGCACATAGACGTCGGGCAGGAAGTTCATCTCGATCTTGATCGTGCCGTCACCCGAGCAGGCCTCGCAGCGACCACCCTTGACGTTGAACGAGAAGCGGCCCTGGAGGTAGCCGCGCATCTTGGCCTCGGGGGTCGAGGCGAAGAGCTTGCGGACGTGGTCGAAGACCCCGGTGTACGTCGCCGGGTTGGAGCGGGGGGTCCGGCCGATCGGCGACTGGTCGACGTGGATCACCTTGTCGACGTGCTCCAGGCCGGTGATCTTGGTGTGTCGGCCGGGGACGGTGCGGGCGTTGTAGATCTGCTTGGCCAACGAGGTGTAGAGGATGTCGTTGACCAGGGTCGACTTGCCCGATCCCGACACACCGGTCACCGCGCAGAAGACGCCGAGCGGGAAGCTGACGTCGACGTCGCGCAGGTTGTGCTCCTTCGCGCCGTGGACGGTCAGCTCGCGCCCGACGGTCCGCGGGCGGCGTACGGCGGGAACAGGGATCTCGCGGCGTCCGCTCAGGTATTGCCCGGTCATCGAGTCGGGGTGGTCGAGCAGACCCTGGACGCTGCCGGAGTGCACGACCTGTCCGCCGTGCTCGCCGGCGCCGGGGCCGATGTCGACCACCCAGTCGGCGGTGCGGATGGTGTCTTCGTCGTGCTCCACCACGATCAGGGTGTTGCCGAGGTCCTTGAGCCGCTTCAAGGTCTCGATGAGGCGGTGGTTGTCGCGCTGGTGCAACCCGATGGACGGCTCGTCAAGGACGTAGAGGACCCCGACCAGCCCCGCCCCGATCTGGGTGGCCAGCCGGATCCGCTGCGCCTCGCCCCCGGACAGCGAGCCGGAGGGACGGTTGAGGGAGAGGTAGTCGAGCCCGACGTCGAGCAGGAAGTTGAGCCGCTCCTGGATCTCCTTCAGGACGCGCTCGCCGATCTGCTTCTCGCGCACCGAGAGGTCGAGGGTGCGCAGGTAGTCGGCCGCCTCGTTGATCGGCATCGCACAGATCTCGGCGATGTTCTTGCCGCCCTGCTCCTTGGCGCCGAGCGTGACCGCCATCGAGACCGGCTTGAGTCGACTGCCCTGGCAGGCAGGGCAGGGCACCTCGCGCATGAACCCCTCGAACCGGTCGCGGCTGGTGTCGGACTCCGCCTCGCGGTGGCGGCGCTCGATGTAGGGCCGGACGCCCTCGAAAGCGGCGTAGTAGGCGCGCTGGCGGCCGTAGCGGTTCTTGGTGACGACGTGGACCTTGGTCGAGTGTCCCTCGAGGAGCGACGTGCGCGCCCTGGGCGTGAGGTCGATCCACGGCGTGTTGAGGTCGAAGCCGATCTCCTGGCCGAGCGCGTTCATCAGGCGCAGGAAGTAGTCGGCCACGTGGGCCGAGCTCCACGGCTGGATGGCCCCCTCCCCCAGCGTGGCGTGCTGGTCGGGCACCACGAGCTCGGGGTCGACCTCCATCCGCGTCCCCAGGCCACTGCACTGGGGGCAGGCGCCGAAGGGCGAGTTGAAGGAGAAGGAGCGCGGCTCGAGCTCGTCGGTGTCGATGCTGTGCTCGTTGGGGCAGGCCATCCGCTCGGAGAAGCGGAGCTCACGGCCCGCGTCCTTGGGGTCCAGGTCGACGAAGTCGAAGAGCACCTGGCCGCCGGCGAGCTGGAGCGCGGTCTCGACCGAGTCGGTCAGTCGGCGCTTTGAGCTCTCCTTGACCGCGAGCCGGTCGACGACCACCTCGACGGTGTGCTTCTTCTGCTTGTCCAGCTTGGGCGGGTCGTCGAGAGCGTGGGTCTCGCCGTTGACCCGAGCCCTCGAGAATCCCTGCGTCTGGAGCTGACGGAAGAGCTCGACGAACTCGCCCTTCCGGCCGCGGATCACCGGTGCCAGCACCTGGAACCGCACGCCCTCCTCGAGGGCGAGGATCTTGTCCACGATCTGCTGGGGTGTCTGGCGCTCGATCGGCGACCCGCAGACGGGGCAGTGCGCGCGACCCGCTCGGGCGAACAGCAGGCGGAGGTAGTCGTAGACCTCGGTGATCGTGCCGACCGTGGAGCGGGGGTTCTTGCTGGTCGACTTCTGGTCGATGCTGACCGCCGGGGAGAGCCCCTCGATGAAGTCGACGTCCGGCTTGTCCATCTGGCCGAGGAACTGCCGGGCGTATGCCGACAGCGACTCGACGTAGCGCCGTTGCCCCTCGGCGAAGATGGTGTCGAAGGCCAGGCTCGACTTGCCGGAGCCGGACAGGCCGGTAAACACGATCAGGGCGTCGCGCGGCAGGTCGAGCGAGACGTCCTTGAGGTTGTGTTCCCGGGCGCCCCGGATGATGAGCTGGTCGATCACGGTCGTCCTTCGAGGTCTGCGAGGATGCGGTTCGAACAAGTGTTCGCCATGTGACGCCGGGTTGCAACACGCCGCGCGGGTCAGCTGTCGATCCTACGGGCCTGCCCAACCTGCGCAGGAGTGTGTTGAATGAGGACATGACGCACTCGGTGGAACCCACGCAGCTCGAGCTCCTCACTGCCGCCAACCAGCGGCTGGTGCGAACGGTGGACGGGTTGGACGACTCGACGTACGCCCATGCGTCCCTCCTCCCTGAGTGGACCGTCGGACATGTGCTGGCGCACCTGGCCCTCAACGGCGAGGGCCTCGCGGGCGCCCTGCGCGGGGTGACCACGGGTGCCGGGACTCCCATGTACGAGTCGCAGGAGGCCCGCAACCGCGACATCGCCGCGCTCGGCGTCGCCGTACCGAGTGAGATCCGTGCGCGGGTGGAGGCGTCGACCCAGCTCTTCGACCGCGAGCTCTCGGCCCTGCCGCACGACCAGTGGGAGGCGACGATCGAGCGCACCCCGGGCAACCCCGCCTTCCGCGCACGATCGACCGTGCTGATGCGGCTGCGCGAGGTGGAGATCCACCATGCGGACCTCGGGCTGGACTACTCGAACCGCGACTGGGTGCCCGCGTTCTCCGTGCAGGTCATCGAGTCCGCGGTCAAGCGCGCGGGTGACTGGCCCGTTCCGTTCCGGGTGCTGGCTCGTGACCTCGCCCAGACCTGGGAGCTCGGCGACGGCGAGCCCGCCGCCACCGTCTCGGGCGACGCGCACGACCTGGCCTGGTGGCTCACCGGCCGTGACGACCGTGGCACCCTGACCGTTGACCACGACGAGCTTCCGGAGGTTCCGGCATGGTGAGCTACACCGGCGATGTGACCCCGGGCGGGCCGCCCCAGACCCGCAAGGCCGGGTGCGTGACGATCACCAAGGTGGCCGTCGATCCCGACATGTCCAACAACGCCTACCTCCTGCACTGCGAGGAGACCGACGAGCTCGTGCTCATCGATGCGGCGGCGGACGCACCCACCTTGCTGGCGCTGGTCGGTGACCGTCCACTCGCTGCAGTCGTCACGACCCACCAGCACTGGGACCACCACCGCGCCCTCGCCGAGGTGGTGGCCGCGACCGGTGCACAGGTCATCGCCGGCGCGCCCGACGCAGCCGAGGTCACCGCCCAGACGGGGGTCGCCGTCGACCGGACCGTCACCGACGGTGACCGCGTCGCGGCCGGCACCTGCGACCTGACCGTGATCGCCCTGGCAGGCCACACCCCCGGCTCGATCGCGCTCTTCTGGGAGGACGACACCGGCCAGGGACACCTCTTCACCGGCGACTCGCTCTTCCCCGGCGGTGTCGGCAACACCTTCGGCGACAGCGCAGCCTTCGAGTCGCTGATCAACGACGTCTCGACCAAGATCTTCGACGTGTACGGCGACGACGTGTGGTTCTACCCCGGACACGGCAGCGACTCGACCCTCGGCGCCGAGCGCCCGCACCTCGCCGAGTGGCGCGAGCGCGGCTGGTAGCTGCTGGGCGACTCAGACCGGCTGGGTCGCCAGCTCGTCCGTGAGTCGATCGAGCTCCTGAGCGGCGTCTCCGATGCCCCACGGAAGGTCGAGGACGCCGGGGGCGAGGTCGGCTCCCGAGGCACCACCCGCGCAGACGAGGGGCGGGCGCTGATGCTGGGCGAGCCGCTCGGCCACGGTGATCGCTGCCGGACGGTCCTGAGGAGTGACGACGGCCAGGATTGCCGCCAGCGCTGAGTGGCTCGCCACGGCCGCCTCCCAGCTGCTCACGGGCACGTCGGCCCCGAGGTAGAGGACATGCAGGCCTCGCCTGCGGATGGCCGTGGCGAACGCGAGCGCGCCGAGGTCGTGCTGGCTGCCCGAGGGGAGCCCGACGACCACCGCAGGGCCTCGGGACCTGCTGCCGGCGGCGTCGAAGGCGGCCGCCAGACGCCGATGCACTGCGTGACTCGCCGCGTGCTCACCCGCGACGTCGATCTCACCTCGCGCCCAGCCGTCCCCGAGCGACTCGAGGGTGGGGAACAACCAGGCGTCGACGACGTGCTCGAAGGACCCGAGCGAGAACCCGCCGTCGAGACTGTCCTCGATCGCGGCGACGTCCATCTCGGCTGCCGCTCTCAGGAAGCGCTCGGTGTAGCTGGTTGAGCCGGGGAGAGTCGTTGTTGCAGCCTCCCGTGACTCCTCGTCCACGCGCGCCACGAGCGCGGGCGGGATCGTCCCGTTCCGAACGGCGTCGGCAGCGGCTGTGGGCGACCAGCCGTCGTCCACCAGTCTGCGCATGGTGGAGATGACGGCCAGGGATTCCTGGTCGTAGACGCGGTAGCCGGCCTCGTTGCGATGCGGGGCCCACACGCCGTAGCGGCGCTCCCAGGCACGCAGGGACGTCTCGGGGACACCCGTGAGCTGCGCCGCTCGCTTGATCGTGTACATAGTTTGCCTAGGGTTCTCGGGACTTACCTTGGACAAAGGCTGGACAAGTCGGGGTTTTGATTCTACGTTTGACGCGGACCCGACACCGCGGGACGCGCTGTCAAGCAATCGAGAGGAGTGGACTGATGTCCGCAACACGTTCCGGTTTCGACGCCCCGACCGGCACGGGTGCCTCCAAGAAGCCTGTACGAGTCACCCTGGTCGACGACGACGAGCTCACGTCCCGGGGAATGGCATCGATGCTGCGCGACCACCGCGACCAGGTCGAACTGGTCAGCGTGGCGACACGCGACGTGCAGCCGATCGACATCGCGCTCTACGACCACACCCTCAGTGGACCCTCCCGGCCGCGCCGGTTGGAACAGCTGATTGCTGACAACCGACTCCGCAAGGTCGCCATCTTCACGTGGAACTTCCAGCCGTGGTCTGCGGCCGAGCTCATCGAGCAGGGCGCCTGCGGATACCTCGGCAAGGGCCTGACGAGCGAGGAACTGGTCGACGCCCTGCACTCCATGAACGCCGGCCGCGCGGTGGTCTCCGCTGGTGGAGGATCAGGGCACCCCCAGGGCGGCCGGACCGATCGCGGCGAGCTCCTGACCGGCCGCGAGGCGGATGTGCTGACCCACATCGCGAGTGGCTACAGCAACGCGGAGATCGCGGAGACGTTGCACCTGTCGGTGAACTCCGTGAAGTCCTACATCCGGGCCTGCTACCGCAAGATCGACGTCGAGTCCCGCAGCCAGGCCGTCCTCTGGGGACTGAACCACGGCTACGGCGGCCCAGCCGCGTCCGTGACTGTTGCTCGCCAGGGTCCCGCAATCCTCACAACCGGCGACCGCGAACGGGGTCCGCGGGTCGCCGTGTGATTGACGGGAGCTGCGCGAGCGGCACCCGACGTACCGGCCCTGACGTGGGCTCGGGGATGGGACGTCACCAACCGGCAGGGAAGCGGGCGGACCCGGCGACCAGCACGAGGACGACCACGACGCAGATGGCAGCCGCGAGCAGCATCTCGCGCCCCAGGTGTCGCACGGGCCGGACCACCACCAGGGCAACGCCGCCCAGGGCCGTCACGGCCGACACCGCGAGGATCGGCACCATCGGCTGAGCGAGAGCGGCTGCGATCCCCAGGACGATCCCGGCGATGGCAGCACGCCGTACGGCGACCGGGCGATCCCCTCGCGGGAGACCCACCACCGTCACCGCCCCACCGGTCGGCAGCTGATCCGGCGCGAGGACACGCAGCAGCAGTGTCGCCGTCGCCGGGTCCGTCACGACCACGACGTCTCGGAACCTGTCGCGCAGGGCATGGCGCCGGACCAGCTCGTCGAGGCGGTGCCCGCGGTCCGCGCGGGGGAATCTCGCGGGCGCCAGGAGCATGTCCACCTGGGGCTCGACGCGGAGACCACGCACCACTCGCTCTGCTTCCGCCGTCGGGGCGGTGAGGACGACCGGGTGGCGACCGAGGTCGTCGGAGAGTCGCGGAAGCCCGGACTTCTCCCCCATTGTGCTCACCACGAAGATGCGCTGGCGACCGGACACGCTGGTGACGATAGCCGGAACGGCGTCACGAGAATCGGCTGCTCGGACGCTGCCTGAGCGCTAGGGTTGCGGCGGTCGACCACCCATTGGGGTGAGCGACGTGTCGGGGGCAGCACCGCCCACGACTGGAACCCTCGAAGGACTTTGACAATGGGACTCTTCCAGGCAGCGATCGGCGCCATCGGCGGCACGCTCAGCGACCAGTGGCTCGACTTCTTCGGCGTCCCGGACGGGTTGCCTGCCACGGCAGCGGTGTTCCCGGCCGTGCGCAAGGGTGAGAACGCCGGCCGCGGCGGCAACGACAGCGCCTCGACCGGCATCATCACCAACGGTTCGAAGATCGTCGTGCCGGAGGGCTACGGCCTGGTGCTGCTCCAGGACGGCGCCTTCACCGGCTTCGCCGCCGAGCCCGGTGGCTACGTATGGAACTCGGAAGAGGCCTCGTCGCAGTCGGTCTTCTCCGGCGGCGGGCTCATGGACTCAGTGATCAAGCAGAGCTGGGAGCGCTTCAAGTTCGGCGGGCGCCCGTCATCCCAGCAGACGGCCCTGTTCGTAGCGCTCAAGGAGCTGCCCAACAACAAGTTCGGCACCCAGTCGGAGATCTACTGGGACGACGCGTTCCTCAACACCCAGGTCGGCGCGATTACCCGCGGCACCTACACCCTGAAGATCACCGACCCCCTCACCTTCATCCGCAACTTCGTCTCCGCGGGCGTCATCAGCGGTGAGTCGATCTTCGACTTCACCGACATCGACAACCCCGCCGGCGAGCAGCTCTTCAACGAGGTCGTCGGCTCGTTGGCACCGGCGTTCTCGATGTACACCAACGATCCCGCCAAGGGCAATCGGATCAGCCGGCTCCAGCAGGACTCGATCGGCTTCGCGCAGTCGCTGTCCGCCGCAGTCGAGGAGAACTACCGCTGGCGCACCGACCGCGGGCTCGAGATCGTCAAGACCGCGATCATCTCGATCGAGTACGACGAGAACACCCGCGAGCTGCTCAAGAACGTCCAACGTGCCGATGCCCTGTCGGGGTCCCGGGGCAACTCGAACCTCCAGGCGTCCGTCGCCGCGGGCATCGAGTCGGCCGGCGAGAACGCGGGACCCGGCGGACTGATCGGGATGGGCATGGCCACCGGTGGGATGGGCCTCGGTGGGCTCCAGCAGCCCGCCCCGGCACCGGCCGCGCCTGCGGCCCCTGCAGCACCGGCGGCCCCGGCTGCACCGGCGGCACCCGCCGCGGACGATCCCATGGCGGTCCTCAAGCGGGCCAAGGACATGTTGGACGCCGGCCTGATCACCCAGGCCGACTACGACGCGGCGAAGGCAAAGGCACTGGGGCTCTGAGATGACCATCGGAGCACAGGGGGACGCCCAGCAGCCTCGTGATCCCGACGCGCCCGTCTTCGACGGTCCGCCGCTGTCTCTCGAGGAGGAGCTCGCGGCAGCGCGGGCCGAGCCCGAGCCGGGCCCGAGCATCGACATCATCAACGAGTCCTTGGCAGACGGTCTCAACCGCTGCCCCAAGTGCGGCTCGACGGACGTACGCCTGCGCGGCTCGACCGCCATGCTGATGTGCCTGTTCTGCCGTCACCAGTGGGAAGAAGCCCGCGTCGAGGAGGAGTTCGGTCTCGGGGAGGGCATCCACGACCTCAAGGGCACCGTCGTCGCGACCGGCGCCGAGGCGATCTCGGCCGACGCCGAGGACGTCATCACGCTGAAGTGCGGAGGGTGTGGCGCCGACGTCATCGTCGACACCGACCACGCCCTGAACGCGCGCTGCCACTGGTGTCGCCATACCCTCAACATCAACGAGCGGACGCCCAACGGCGCCGTACCCGATGCGGTCCTGCCCTTCAAGCTGACCCACGTCGAGGCGGTGGAGAAGATCCGGGAGTTCGCCTCGAAGCGCCGACTCTTCGCCCACCCGCGCTTCAAGAAGGAGTTCGTGCCCGAGAACGTCCTCGGCGTCTACCTCCCCTACCTCGTCATCGACGCGCGCGCCGATGCGGCGTACGTCGGCACCGGCGAGGTCCAGACGCGACGCTGGACCGAGAAGCAGGGCGACAACTCGGTCACCTACTACGCGGCAGACGTCTACCGCGTCAATCGCTCGGTCGACTTCACCGTCGACGACCTGACGATCGAGGGCGCTGCTGGTCGGGCGGAGTTCGACGGCAGCGAGACCAACAACATCATCAACACCATCCTCCCGTTCGACACCAAGAACGCGGTGAAGTGGAACTCCAGCTATCTCGTCGGGTTCACCAGCGAGAAGCGCGACCGTGACGTCGGCGACATGAAGCCCGTCCTGGAGGACCAGCTGCTGTCCATCGGTCGCTCGCAGGTGCACGCCTCCCTCGCGCAGTTCGACCGCGGCGTGCGCTGGGAGCAGGAGCAGGTCAACGTCGCCGGCTCGCGCTGGGTCTCCATGTATCTCCCGGTCTGGCTCTACTCCTACTACCAGGAGGACACCAAGATGCTCCACTACATCGCGGTCAACGCCCGCACTGGAGAGACGATGGGCAGCGTCCCGGTCTCCCAGTGGAGGCTCATCGCCGCCGCCATGACCGTCGGTACCTTCCTCGAGGGCATCGCGGGCTACATCCTGGTGGCGTCCGCATGATCGCCACCATGTTCACCGAGATCGTGGTGATGGCCTCGGACGACGACGGTCTGGTGTGGCTGCTCGCCGCCGGACCGGCCGGCGCCGCGGCCACCTACTGGGCGCTCTACCGCTACTACCGCAACAACGACAAGTCGCACGCGTTCGAGCGCGACACCCTCATCGAGGCGCAGCCGGTGCAGAGCCAGGAGGAGAAGATCAACCACATCTCCCGGACCCGCGACTCCGACATCGACGGTGACAACTCCGAGCAGCACCGCAAGCGCGTCGAGCGGCTTCGCTGACCTGGGCGCCGGTCCTGCGGCGAACAGCGGGGCCATGGCGGCCGCCTTCGCGTTGGCGTTCGGTTGACTGTGGCTTTGGTGTCCGTGGGTGACACCAAAGCCACAGTCACTCGGGTCGGTGCTCTCGGCCGCACATAGCGGTCGTTCGGTGCCACCTGATGGCAGCGAAGTACCGCTGTCTCGGGAGCCCGCGCAGGGCGGACTTCTCGTCTCCTCAGTTCGGCCCTACTGGCTCACGAAGAGCCGGCCTCTCGGCTGCCTCGAGGATGCTGGACGTCATGTAGGTGATGAAGGGCGCCGTACGGGCGGTCAGCTCCGGGTCGGCCTGCTGGTGGACGCGCTGCCAGGGATCCGGGCGGCTGCTGATGGCAGCACGGATGAGCGGGAGCCACTCGTCGGCAACTATGTCGAGACACCACTGCGCTGCCGCGACCTTTCCGCACACCGCACCCGTGGTCGCGGTGTAGAGCATGCGGCAGTTGGTCAGCACCTCGTGCGGTTGGCCCCACCCGTTGGCGAGGTACTCCGGTTCGGCCAGCGCAGAGTCGTGCCGTTCCACGGCCAGCCGCGCTGCTTCGTCGCGCACGGCGGAATCCGGCACCTGCGGCACCAGGGAGCCGCCGACCGCGCCCGAAACGACCACTGCGTGGTGCTTGAGGACCCAGCGGAAGACCTCGGTGTTGTCGTGCGTGGACAGCTCCATCTCACGCTGGCCGTTGTCCACGTACAGCCAGGGCGTGCCATCGGCTCGGCGGGCCAGTGCGTCGGCAGGAGCGTAGGAGCCTTCAAGGACGTGGGCCCAGTTCTCGGTCCGATCCGGAAACGAGCGATGGAGCGCGCGGACACGCTGCTCCTCAGCCGGCGTGAGCTCGTCGTGGGTCACGACCAGGAAGTCGACATCCGAGTGCGAGTCACCCGATCCCAGTGCGAACGAGCCCTTGAGATAGATCCCCACCACCGAGTCGCCGAGCGCGGAGCGCACCTGGTGGTCCAGCGCAGCCAGGACAGTTCGCAGCAGCTCGGCCTCGGGGCGGTCCAGCTGGCGTTCAAGGATGGCGGTCAGCTGGTCGGCGGTCACGCAGTGAAGGAGACCAGTCCGCCCGGCAGCACGCAACGTCGTTTTCGCGGTCGCCACAACGGCTGCCCGGTCACCGGCCGTCGGCGCATCCCTCCGCCACGACGCGAACCGTCGACGCAGGATAGCGACTCAGCGCTTCGGCCGGGCGGATCGGACGCGGAGTGAAGCCCCCGCCGCAGTTGGGGCACACGCCCTTCAAGATCGTGTCCACGCAGGTGCGGCAGAAGGTGCACTCGAACGTGCAGATCATCGCGTCCTGAGCGGCAGGTGACAGGTCCTTGTCGCAGCACTCGCAGTTGGGTCGTAGTTCCAGCACCTGATGATGGTCGCGCATCGCCGGGACGCGCGCCGCCGCATTCCTGCCGGGGTACGGCGAAGTCCCGCCGATTCCGTGGAGCGGCGCCATGTCCCCGAGTCGTGGCCAGTAGCGTCGGG
Source organism: Nocardioides sp. (assembly GCF_035576065.1). Taxonomy (GTDB): domain Bacteria; phylum Actinomycetota; class Actinomycetes; order Propionibacteriales; family Nocardioidaceae; genus Nocardioides. Next base: position 206,954 of record NZ_DATLWX010000015.1, on the reverse strand, counting down.
CCCGTGCAGCACACCCACGACATCGAGTTCGTGGACGACGTCGTACGCAAGACCTACGTCTCCTGGTCGAAGGGCGAGCCGGACCGCGAGTGGGCGGCCCTCGAGCACCTCGAGCAGCACGCACCCGGTCTGGGGCCGCGGCCGATCGAGCGGTCCGTGGTGGAGGGTCGTCCCGTGGTCGTGATGTCCCGCGTGCCCGGGGAGCCGTTGACAGGGGCGCTCTCCAAACTGCAGACAGACGCCTTGATCTCGGCCCTGCAGCAGCTCTTCACCGTGCCGGTGCCGGCAGTCCTGCCGGAGCGGGCGAACACGCCGGCGTGCCTTCCCGAGCTCTTCCGGTCCTGGCTGGCTCAGGAGTACGAATGGACGATGTGCCAGGACTCAGCCCTGGTACGGCACGCCGTGGCCGTGGCGCGGGCGTGGACCGATGACCATGAGACCGCCAGCGACTGGATCGTCGATCGTGTGATCGCACTCGGCGACGGCAACCTCGACAACGTGCTGTGGGACGGCGAGGTGTGCCGGTTGATCGACTGGGAGGAGTACGGCGCCTCGGACCTCGCCTACGAGCTGGCCGACGTCGTCGAGCACGCGTCGTCCCGACTGCAGCGACGGCTCGATGTCGAGGAGCTCCTGCGCGCATTCGGCCTCGACACGTCCCGGCGAGCACAGGTGGAGCACCATCGCCGGATGTTTGCCTGCTTCTGGCTCGCGATGTTGCTGCCCGGCAACCGCGGATGGCACCGCAACCCTCCCGGGGCCACCGAGGACCAGGCACGTCACGTCCTACGGCTGATCGGCGACTGACCGCTGGGAGATGGCTTGGGCTCTCAGCACGACCGCCGTCTCGGGTGCCATGACCGGGAGCCGCACGCCGAGCGTGGTGAGCAGTGCGCCGGTGGCCTCCACCGGCTCGCCGTCGCGCCAGGTGGTGCCGAGATCGAAGGCTGGTGAGGTGCTCGCCGGGGTCTCCACCGACACGGTGTAGCTGCGATCCGGATCGAGGCCGGGCAGCAACACCGGCGGCGGGGCCTGGGTCACGACTGTGTCGACAGTCGCCACGACGTACCACCCTTCTGCGCCCGTCGGGTCGACGATGCCGGACACCACGACCGCCGGGTCGTGGTCGTCGCCCCGGACGAGGCGCCCCGCGGCCAGCAGCGGACGGATCCGCTTGTGCAGCGCGACCCAGGCCGAGAGCTCCTCGCGCTCGGCGTCGGTCAACCGGCGGACATCCCACTCGAGGCCGAAGTGGCCCAGCAGCGCGGTCGCGGCGCGGAAGCCGAGGGATGCGTGTCGGCCGGTGGTGTGGGCGACCGGGCCGCCGACATGGGCACCGAGACGCTCCGGCGGCACCAGCAGGGACGTCCAGCGCTGGATGCGCTGGCGCTCGACCGCGTCGATGGTGTCGCTGGGCCAGACCCGGTCGGTGCGGGTGAGCACCTCCAGGTCGATGCGTGCCCCGCCGCTCGAGCACGACTCGATCTCGAGACCCGGATGCGCGGCTCGAAGCTCGTCCAGGAGGCGGTAGAACGCCTCGGTCTGGCCGTGGACGGCCGGGCGTCCGCCGTGGGCGACGTCGATGAGGTCGCGGTTGTGGTCCCACTTGAGGAAGGCGATCGGATACTCGTCCAGGATCGCCATCAGGGCGTCCCGCACGTGCGCGTATGCGTCGGGGTCCTGCAGGTCGAGCACCTGCTGATGGCGCCACGTCGGCGGCAGCTCTCCGCGCCCCCGCAGGATCCAGTCGGGGTGCTCGCGGGCGACGTCGGAGTCTTCGTTGACCATCTCCGGCTCCACCCAGAGCCCGAAGTCCATGCCCGCGGCATGGACGCGCTCGATGAGCGGGTGCAGCCCGTCGGGCCACTGCTCGGCGCCGACGGTCCAGTCGCCGAGGCCGGCGCGGTCCGATCGGCGGCCGTTGAACCAGCCGTCGTCGAGGACGAACCTCTCCACGCCCACACCGGCAGCCGCGTCGACGAGGTCCGTGAGTCCCTGCAGGTCGTGGTCGAAGTAGACGGCCTCCCAGGTGTTGATCAGCACCGGCCGCTGGTTGAGCGGCAGCTGACGGCGCAGCCAGCCGTGGATGCGGGCACTCGCGTGGTCCAGGCCGGAGGTGCTGTGCGAGCCGACGAGCCAGGGGCTGGTGTAGGTCGCGCCCTCCTGCAGCTCCACCTCGCCCGGACCGAGCAGCTCGCCGCCGCCGAGCAGGCACTCGCCTTCGATCGTCCGTTCGGCGTACGCCGCATGGTCGCCGCTCCAGGCGACGTGGGTCGCCCACACCTCCCCTGCTCCGAAGCCGAACGCCGGCGTGCCGGCGACCATCAACAGGGTCGCGTCGTGACCGGTCCGGCCGTGGCGGCCCTCGCGCAGGTGCGTGCCGATCAGCCACGGACGACGCTGCGGGGTGCGCTCACGGCACCAGCGACCCGTCATGTCGAGGAGTTCAGTGGCACGTGGCGCCACGGGAAGGGCGCACCGCACGGCCGTGAGGACCAGCGCGCCGGTGCCGGTGTTGGTGATGTGCGTGCGCGTGCGGACGAGTCCCTCGCGGGTCAGCTCGAGATCGACACGAACGCCCCAGCCCGACTCGGCGTCGGTCGAGCTGAGCGTCAGCCTGGCGTCATCATCCTCGTCGAGGTGCCACGACCAGTCGCGCAACCGGGGCGCCCAGGCGGCTTCCTTGGCACCGGGACGGAAGCCCTCCAGACCGGGCAGCCCGGTGAAGCCGGCGACGTTCTCACCCACCACCCCCCGGAGCCGTGGGTCGTCGAGGGCTGAGTGCGGCACTCCGGGGGTCAGGAGCCGGGCCGCCGACGTCGGGTCGACCGGACCGAGGGCGGTCCCCCAGTGCAGGAGGACAGGGACCCCCGCCGCGGAGGTCGTCAACAGGACGCTGACGCCGGCGCGGCTCAGGTGGACGGAGTCCACGCGCATCAACCCTTCGTCGAGCCGAGCGTCAGGCCGGCGACGAACTGCTTCTGGAGCACGAAGAACACGATCAGCACCGGTAGCGCGACGAGCACCGAGCCCGCCGAGAGCAGGTTGTAGTCGACGAAGAACTGCCCGCGCAGGTTGTTGAGCGCACTGGTGATCGGGAACTTGTCCCCCTGCCCGCCGAGGAGCACCGTGGCCCAGAAGAACTCGTTGTAGATCCAGGTGACCTCGAGCGTCGCCAGCGCGGCCAGCGCGGGACGGACGAGAGGCATGGTGAGCTGCCAGTACTGACGCCACACGCTCGCACCGTCGATCTGGGCCTGCTCGTAGATCTCGAAGGGCAGCGACTTCATGTAGTTGCTGAGCACGAAGGTGCAGAAGCCGAGCTGGAAGGCGACGTTGATCGCGATCAGACCCCAGTAGCTGCCGAGCACGGTCCCGGTCTCGCTCATCATGAGCGGAAGGGGGATCTCCCTGAACATGCGGTAGACCGGGATCAACAGAGCCTGCGGAGGCATCAGGTTGGCGGCCAGGAAGATCGCCAGCAGCGTCAGGTTGAAGCGGTAGCTGAAGCGGGCCAGCACGAAGGCGACCAAGGAGGACAGGAACAGGGTCAGGAACACGGCCGGCACGGTGATGATCAGCGAGTTGATGAAGAACTTGCCGAGGCCGGCGTTCTCCCAGACGTTGCGGTAGTTGTCCAGCGTCCAGCCACCGAAGGAGAGATAACCGTTCTGCTGGGTGTAGGTGTAGCTCCGGAAGGAGTTCAGCACGGCCCAGAACAACGGGAAGAGCCACAGCAGCGCGAGCACCGCCATGATCACGGTGGTGACCGTCCCCCGGTTGCCGCCCGTCACTCCGCCCTCGAGCCGCTTCGGGGACCTGGTGCGTGGCCGGTCCACGGCCGTCGCGGGGGTGCTCATGGCCGCTCCTCCTTGAAGACGTTGCGCAGGTAGATCGCGATGAAGACTGTGGAGATCAACATCATGATCACCGCAAGAGCGGAGCCGAAGCCGTAGCGACTGGCCTCGCCGACGACGTTCTGGGCGACGAGCGCCCCGATCAGCTCGAGCCCGTTGGTGCCGCGGTTCACGACCCAGACCAGGTCGAAGGCACGGAGCGACTCGATGACCACGATGACCAGCACGATCATGTTGATCGGCCGCATCACCGGGAAGATCACCCGGAAGAAGGTCGTCCGCTCATTGGCCCCGTCCATGGCGGCCGCCTCACGCAGCGACCCGTCGACGCCCTTGAGGCCCGCCAAGTAGATCAACATGATGTAGCCGGTGTGCCGCCACGCCGTGGCGACCAGGACGGCCCAGAGGTTGACGCTCGAGTCGCCGTACCAGTCGACCTCGGAGTTGAACACCTGGTTGATCAATCCCTGGTCGCGTGAGTAGAAGAGCTGCCAGATGAAGCCGACCAGGGCCAGCGACAGGACCACCGGCATGTAGAACGCCGTCTGGTAGAAGCGGCTGCCGCGCATGTTGCGGTCCAGGATCACGGCGAGCAGTATGCCCAGCAGGGTCGGACCCAGGAACAGGAACGCCAGCCAGATCAGGTTGTGCCGGATCGCCGGCCAGAACGCCGGATAGATGTCGACGATGTCGGTGTAGTTCTTGGTGCCGACCCAGGTGATCTGGTCGAGCTCACCGATGCCGTTCCAGGCGCCGAACGACAGCACCATCGACAAGATGGCCGGCACCCAGACCAGGAACACCACGAAGGAGGTGGGGACCACGATCATCGCGATGACGACCGCGCGATCCAGCGGGCGGAGACCCCGACGTGGTCGCTTGCGGGTGACGGGGGGGTCCGCCGACGTCACGGCTACCGGCGTCGTTGTCGTCACTGGTCCTCACATTCCTCGTGGTTGTCCCTGGCCTGAGCGTTTCATCCTCAGACGAAGATCGACTCCTTCTGCTCCTGGATGCTCTTGGTCACGCCATCGATGTCCGACGGGTCCTCGAGGAACTTCTGCAGGGACGGGATGATGACCGTCGAGGCGAAGTCCGACCTGGTGTCGCGGTCGAGGAACTGCGCGATGTTCTCGGCCTCGCCCACGACCTCGGCGGACTTCTGCTGCAGGGCGGAGTAGACACTGGTGTCGGCGCCGGAGTTGGCAGCGATCAGCGGGGTCGTGCCCTTGTTGGCAGCGTCGGCCGCCTCAGCGGTGCCGAGGTACTTGAGCATCTCCTTGCCACCATCCTGGTTCTTCCCTGCAGCCGACAGGCAGAAGCCGTCGATCGGGGCGTCCAGAGCGGTGGCGCCGATGGCGCTGTCGAGCTCGGGGAACGTGAAGAAGTCGAGGTCGTCCTCGTCGTCCGGGATGGCGTCGACGACGAACGTCCCCAAGAGGTACATGCCGCACTCGCCCGTGCTCAGGGACGTCGCAGCCTCCTGCCAGGTGCGGCCGAGGGGGTCGGCCTGGTGCAGGGGAAGCAGGCTCGCCCAGGTGTCGAAGACCTGCTTGACCTCGGTGGAGTCCCACTCCTCGTCACCGGCCATCAGGCTCATGTGGAAGTCGAAGCCGTTGATGCGCATGTTGAGGATGTCGAAGGTGCCCATGGCGGGCCACCCGTCCTTGTCGGCGAACGCGATGGGCGTGATGTCGTCCGACTGCATCTTCTTGCTCAGCGTCATCAGCTCGTCGAGCGTCGTCGGGGGCGCGTAGCCGTTCTTCTCGAAGACCGACTTCTTGTAGAACATCGCCCACGGGTAGTAGCCGACGGGCACGAAGTACTGCTTGCCGTCGCTCGCGGTGGAGGCGGTCTTGAAGCTGTCGGCAAGGCCGTCGATGGGCCACACGTCGCTGACGTCGGTGATCAGGCCCTGCTCGGCGAACTGGTTCATCCGGAAGCCGGCGAACCACGTGAAGACGTCGTCGGGGTTGCCCTGCAGGTAGGTGTTGATGTTCTCCTGGAAGGTGTTGTGGTCGACCTCGTTGCGCTCGACCTTGATGCCGGACTTCTTCTCGTAGGCCTTCGCGATCTGAGCGAGTCGCTCGTAGGCGGGACCTGCGCCGCTCGCCTCGTTCATGCCGAACTTGACCGCTGCAGACGCGCCGCCGCCGCTGCCGCCGTCACCTCCGCACGCGGCGAGGAAGGTGGACGAGCCCAGCATCGCACTGCCGAGCAGACCGCCTCGGAGGACGTTCCGTCGGGAAGCGGCCATCCCCAGGACGGACGCGGGGATGGGCTGCGAACCAACGTTGGGACGATTCATCAATGACCTCCAAGGCAAACAGGAACAAACACGGGAGCTGTAGTATTGACGTGAAGTACCTCACATTGCAACCATCTAGGACACACAACTTGTCAAAGCGCACAAGAGTAAACGGACCAGATGGAGTTGCCTGTTGTTTTCAACAACCGCTGAGGGTGTGGCCGCGCCACCCGGGGATCGTCCGAAGCGCCTGTCGTTCGGGGGCGACTACAACCCCGAGCAATGGCCCCCAGCCGTCTGGGACGAGGACGTGCGCCTCATGCTCGAGGCGGGCGTGGACCTCGTCACCGTGGGCGTCTTCTCGTGGGCACACCTCGAGGTGGCGCCCGGTGACTACCGCTTCGAGTGGCTCGACGACGTCCTGGAGCGACTCTCCTCGGCGGGGATCGGCATCGACCTGGCCACCGCCACTGCCTCACCGCCCCCGTGGTTGACCGCACTGCACCCGGAGATGCTCCCGATGACCCGTGAGGGGACGCGTCTGTGGCCGGGTGGTCGCCAGGGCTTCTGCCCCAGCTCCCCCGTCTATCGCGAGCACGCGGTCGCCCTGTGCAGCAAGCTCGCCGAGCGTTATCGCGACCTCGAGACCCTCCGACTCTGGCACGTGGGCAACGAGCTCGGCTGCCACAACGCCCTGTGCTTCTGCGACGTGAGCGCCGCTGCGTTCCGCGTCTGGTTGCAGAAGAAGTACGGCGACCTGGAGGAGCTCAACCGCGCCTGGGGCACGGCCTTCTGGTCGCAGCGCTACACCGACTTCCAGGAGATCCTGCCGCCGCGGACCGCCGCCGCCGTGGCCAACCCGACCCGCGAGCTGGACTTCCGACGATTCTCGTCCGACGAGCTGCTGGCCAACTTCGTCGCCGAGCGGGACGTGCTGCACCACGTGTCCCCCGGCGTCCCCGTGACCACGAACTTCATGATCACCGAGCACATCCGCGAGATGGACTACTGGGCCTGGGCCCGCGAGGTCGACGTCGTCTCCAACGACCACTACCTGCTCGCGGCCGACCCCGACGCCCACACCGAGCTCGCCTTCTGCGCAGACCTGACTCGCGGGGTCGCCGGTGGGCGTCCATGGCTGCTGATGGAGACCTCCCCTGGGGCGGTCAACTGGCAGCCGCGCAACATCGCCCGCCGTCCTGGGGAGCTGCTGCGCTCCGCCATCCAGCACGTCGCACGCGGGGCGGACGGGATCCTGTTCTTCCAGTGGCGAGCCTCCCAGGCCGGGGCCGAGAAGTACCACGCCGGGATCCTCCCCCACGCCGGCACCGACACCCGCATCTGGCGTGAGTCGGTGGAGCTGCGACAGGTCCTCGACGCCGTTGCCGAGGTGGAGGGCAGCGTCGTCCGCAACCGGGTCGTCATGCTCTTCGACTGGCACGCCTGGTGGGCCTGTGAGCTCGACTCCCACCCGAGCACCGACGTGACCTATCTCGACCGGGCCCATGCGCTGCACCGCTCGCTCACCGACGCCGGGGTCGGGGTGGACTTCGCCCACCCGGAGGACGATCTGACCGGCTACGACCTGATCCTCGTGCCCACCCTGTACACCGTCACCGACGCCGCCGCCTCACGGTTGAAGGAGGCCGTCGAGCGGGGCGCAACAGCACTGGTGACCTACTTCAGCGGCATCGTCGACGAGTTCGACCACGTCCGTTTGGGGGGCTATCCCGGGTCGTACCGCGATCTGCTCGGCATCCGGGTCGAGGAGTTCCTGCCCCTGCGCGAGCACGAGGGAGTGACCCTGTCGAACGGTTGGACTGCCGACGTCTGGACCGAGCACCTGCACCTCGACGGAGCGGAGGCGGTCGCCCACTATCTCGACGGACCGGCTCAGGAGGTGCCGGCGGTCACGCGTCACACCGTGGGCCAGGGCTCCGCGTGGTACGTCGCCACCCGGCTGGACCGCGACGGCGGCGACGCGCTGGTCGCCCTCCTGCTCGAAGCCGCCGGGGTCGAGCCGATCGCTAAGGTACGCCCGGGCGTGGAAGCGACACGCCGAGAATCGGACGACGGAAGGTCGTGGCTCTTCGTGGTGAACCACACCGACGCGCCGGCACAGGTGGACGCCCGGGGCGTGGACCTCGTGACCGGCAGCACGGTCGAGGAACGGTTGACGGTGCCCGCGGGCCACGTTGCCGTGGTTCGGGAGGCCTGATGCTCGCGGCACAACGGCGTTCGGAGATCATGGCGATCCTCGAGCGCGACCGCATAGTCCGGGTCAGCCACCTGGTCTCCGCCCTCGGGGTCTCCGACATGACGATCCGCCGCGACCTGCTGGCACTGCACGAGCAGGGCGCCTTGGAGAAGGTGCACGGAGGCGCCGTCGTACGCGCCGAGCCCAGCACCGCCGAGCCCGGCTTCGAGGCGAAGTCGGACCGCCAGCTGGCGCAGAAGGAGGCGATCGCGGCCCGCGCAGCTCAGCTGGTGCACCCGGGCTCCGCCATCGCCGTCTCGGCCGGCACCACGACCTTCGCCTTCGCCCGGCATCTCGTGGCCATCCCGGGGCTCACTGTCGTCACCAACTCCGTCTGGGTCGCGGACCTGCTCCACCGTGCCCGGGTGCCCAGCCACACGGTGCTCCTCACGGGCGGTGTGCGGACACCCTCCGACGCCCTGGTGGGCCCCGTGGCGATCGCCGCCCTGCGGTCGCTGCACCTCGACACGGTCTTCATGGGCGTGCACGGAATGGACGCGTCAGCCGGCTTCAGCACGCCCAACCTGCTCGAGGCAGAGACCAACCGCGCGATGATCGCGAGCGGTCGCCGGCTCGTCGTGGTTGCCGACGCCACCAAGTGGGGAGTCGTCGGGCTCAGCTCGATGGCCGCCCTGTCGAAGGCCTCGACCATCATCACCGACGACGGGCTCTCCCAGTCCGCACGCCAGTCACTCGCCGAACACGTCGACGAGCTGCTCCTGGTGGCGCCGCAGGAGGGCTCGGACGGTCCGGACGACTCCCCAGCAAACCTCGGCTCAGCCAGGCAGCACTACAGCCAGGCCGCTCCGTAGCCTGTGATCGTCAGCGCAGCAGCTGCTCGACCCCGTTGGTCAGCTTGACGTTGTAGAACCCCGAGTTGGCGTCCGTGTACCAGACCGATCCGCGCTTCGGGTCCCATGCCGGGGCCGACATCGCGTAGGAGCCGGCGACGTCCGGGAAGCCCGGGCGGCTGCCCGGCCGCTGGGGCCGGTTGAAGTAGGCCACCTCGCGCGGGCGCTCCACGTCGCTGATGTCGAAGAGCCGCAGTCCCGAGAGGATCATCGAGCAGCCGGCGATCTTCGGGTTGGTGCGCCTCGGCACGGAGCAGTAGTGACCGGCGTAGCCCTGCGCCGGGAAGTTGGCGCCGGGATCGGCGTACTGCTCGCCTCCGTGCACCTCGGGCTGGTGCACCTCGAGCCGGAGGTGGGAGACGACGAACGGGCGGCGCGGGTCGTCGACGTTGATGATCCGGCCCGCTCCGACGGGCGCGTTGGGCTGGTCGGAGACGCCCTTGAGCGAGAACAGGTCGGCGTACTCGTCCATCTCGAGCAGGTAGTCGTGGCCGTCCTGGGTGAAGGGCTCGGCCGACTGCGGGATCGACGCCTCTGGCCACGTCAGCTTGGAGAGCACGGTCGGCCTCGCTCCGAGCACCCGGTCGTGCACGGCGCTGACGTCCAGGATGTCGAGGCCGGTGCCCCCCATCAGGTCGAGCGTCGACAGGTCGGGGTTGCCGATGTTGGCGGCATACATCGTGTCGCCGTCAGCGGAGAAGCGCAGACCGTGATAGCTGACACCCGGTTGGACCATGATCGGGGTGGGCAGCCGGGGGTCGGCGAGATCGATCGCGACGAGCGTCCCGGAGGTGCTGGCCGTCCAGAACGTCCGGCCGTCGGGGGCGAAGCCGCTCTCGTGACCGAGCACGCCGCTGGGGGTGCTGGAGAGCAACCGGGGATGGCGGCAGTCGCTCTTGACGTCATAGACGTCGAGGACTCCGGGATAGGTCGCTGCGGTCCCGAGCGAGGCGACGAGGAGCCCTCGCCTCCTGTTGAGCAGCAGGGACTCGTGCGGGCTCTGCATGGCCGGCGTGGTGAGCGTGGCGGTCTGTCGTGGCTTCTTCGGGTCGTCCATCGCCAGCACGATGACGCCGAGGCCGGACGTGAGGTTGTAGACGAGGTCGCGGGGGAAGACGAGCGTGCTGTCGTAGAAGGCGCAGGTGTGGCCCTTGGCGTCGGTGAAGCGATGCACCTTGAAGCCGCCCGACGTGCCCCGGTGCGCAACTGCCCGGGCGTTGCAGCGATAGCCGCGGTCGACCCGGCCGGACGCGTAGTCGCTGGCCGGCACCCGACCCTGGATGTCGGTCTCTGGCCGCGAGCCCTTGCCGCAGTCGGCGCGCGGGACCGGCAGGGGCTCCCGACCGCCCTGGGCGCCACCACCCGTGACGGCGAGCAGCCCGCCGGCCGCGAGCACGCCGGCCAGCAGGGTGAGGAGGAGACGCCGGGCAGCTGGTCGGGGGCTCAGGGGCATGGTCACTCCAACGAGTCGGTTCCCGAGACGGTACGGCGAAGCGTGCAGCCCGGACAAGGGTGGCGCCCTCCCCGACGTAGTCTGGAGCGCATGAGCACCGTCGAGCTGACCGCCGAGTCCTTCGAGCAGACCGTCACCAGCGAGGGCATCACCATCGTCGACTTCTGGGCCTCCTGGTGTGGCCCGTGTCGTCAGTTCGCGCCCGTCTTCGAGGCGGCCGCTGCGGCCCATCCGGACATCACGTTCGGCAAGGTCGACACCGAGGCCGAGCAGGAGCTGGCCGCGCAGGCGGGCATCACCTCGATCCCGACGCTGATGCTCTTCCGCGACGGCATCCTGCTCTTCAACCAGGCCGGCGCCCTGCCCCCGAAGGCCCTCGGCGACGTCATCGAGCAGGCGCGTGGGCTCGACATGGACGACGTACGCCGCCAGGCGAGCGCCGCCCAGGACGCAGCCGCGTCCGGTGAGGTCACCCTCGACGACTTCGCCGCGGCGCACGCCATGGGCGCCTTCGTGCTGGACGTGCGGGAGGACCACGAGTTCACGGCCGGACACGTCCCCGGCGCCGTACACATCGCGATGAACGACGTGCCGGAGCGGCTTGCGGACGTCCCGACCGACCGCCAGGTCATGGTGATCTGTCAGAGCGGCGGTCGCAGCCGCGCGATCGCCGACTACCTGAAGGCCCAGGGAGTCGACGCCTTCAACGTCACCGAGGGCACCCAGGGCTGGGGTCAGCGCGGCTGGCCGCTCGACCGCTGAGGCGGCGCCGACGCGATCAGGCGTTTCCTACGATCCGCTCCGCGCGAGGTAGGCCGAGCACGGCGCCGAGCAGATGTCGCAGCACCCGGAGTTGCGCCCGCATGTGCTCGGACGAGCCGGTGGAACGGCACAGCAGAAAAGCTCCCTCGAACGTGACGAACACGTGGTCAGCGAGGGCATCGAGGTCATCGAGGTCGACGTCACGAGACGCCGCAGCCGCCGTCAGGAGGTCTGCGATCTCCTTGCGCCAGGCCTCGATGGCTCGGTTGATCAGATCAGCGGTGCCGTTGGTGACGAGCTGCTGCTCGGTGAGCACCGCGACATAGAGACAGCTGCTCTGCGCCGACATCATTTCGTCGGCGGCCTCTTCGAAGTGTCGGACGAACGCAACGACCCGCTCCGCAGGGTCCGCAGCGGTGGCGGTTGCTTGGAGCGCAGCACGAAGGTGACCGAGATCCGCGTTGACATACCGCGTCGTCAGGGCCTGCGCGAGGTCGAGCTTGGTGGCGAAGTGGTGGAAGAACGCGCCCTTGGAGGTCGCGGCGGCCTTGATGACCTGATCGACAGACGTGGCCGAGAATCCGTTCTCGATGACCAAATGCTCTGCTGCATCGAGGATCCGCTCGCGGTTGACTGTTCCATCGGTTGGCATGAGGCTCTTGTATCAGACTAAGCAGTCTGGTACAACAGACCAATCAGTCTGTTTCACGGTGGAAGAAGTATCGATGAGCACTCTCGTCCAGCCATCCTGGCTAACCGGTCGATATGTGAGCGACGGCGGCCTGGAGACCGACCTGATCTTCAACCACGGCGTCGACCTTCCAGAGTTTGCCGCGTTCCCGCTCGTCGAGGACGAGCGAGGCCGGGGCATGCTGCGGACCTACTACGAGGGGTATGCCACTGTCGCTCGCAACGTTGGTGCGGGCCTCACGATGGAGTCGCCGACCTGGCGTGCGAACCCGGATTGGGGGGCCAAGGTGGGATACGACGGGGCCGCGCTCGACCGCGTGAATCGTGCGGCGATCGCATTCCTCGACCACCTGCGACAGTCCTTCAACGACGTCGACGACGTGCGCATCATCGGAGCAATCGGCCCACGCGGCGATGGCTACGTCGCGGGTGAGAAGGCCGACCCCGACGATGCGGCCGACTACCACCGCGGACAGGTGGAGGCGTTCGCCACTGCGGGCGCCGACGTTGTCGCGGCATACACGCTGACGGGTCCCGAGGAAGGCATCGGGATTGCTCGTGCTGCCCGACGAGCCGGCGTGCCGGTGCTGGTCGGGTTCACCGTCGAGACCGACGGCCGCTTGCCGGACGGCACCACGCTGCGCGAAGCCATCGAACTCGTCGACGCCGAAGAACAGCCTGACGGGTTCGTCGTCAACTGCGCTCACCCCACCCACATCGCGCCCGCCCTCGACGACGGCGAGTGGCTCACTCGCATCGTCCAGGTCAATCCCAACGCGTCCACTCTCAGCCACGCCGAGCTGGACCTGGCAGAAGAGCTCGACCCCGGCGACCTCGAGCTCCTGACCTCGTCGTACGACGCCCTCCGCGCGCGGCTTGCCGGCCTGAGGGTGATCGGCGGTTGCTGCGGCACCGACACACGCGACGTCGCGGCGCTCTGGGGTCTGTGAACCACTGGCGCACAGCACGTCCGCCCATGGCTCAGCGCACCTGCACCCGCCCGGCCTCCACGTCCCACCGCTGGTCGAGCCGGACGTTGGTCAGCAGCCGGCGGTCGTGGGAGACGAGCAACAAGGTCCCGTCGTAGGTGTCCAGCGCCTGCTCGAGCTGCTCGATCGCGGGCAGGTCGAGGTGGTTGGTGGGCTCGTCTAGCACGAGCAGGTTGACCCCGCGCGCCTGGAGCAGCGCCATCGCCGCCCGCGTGCGCTCACCGGGCGAGAGCCGTCCCACCAGGCTGGCGACCTGATCAGCCTTCAACCCGAACTTCGCCAGCAGCGTCCGCACCTCCGCTGAGGTCATGGCGGGTATGGCGCCCTCGAACGCGTCACCGAGGGGGAGGTCGTCGGGCAGCGAGGTTCGGGCCTGGTCGATCACGCCCACCGCGACGCTGGCTCCCAGGGACGCGCGCCCGTCATCAGGCGCGACCTGGCCCAGCAACAGCTCCAGCAGCGTGGTCTTGCCTGCGCCGTTGGGACCCGTGATCGCGATCCGGTCCCCCGCCGCGACCTGTAGCGACACCGGTCCGAGGACGAAGTCACCTCGGCGGGCGGTGGCCCCATCGAGCGTGGCGACCACGCTCGACGACCGTGGGGCCGCCGCGATGTCGAACTGCAGCGCCCACTCCTTGCGCGGTTCCTCGACCTCCTCGAGGCGCGCGATCCGCGACTCCATCTGGCGGACCTTCTGACCCTGCTTCTCCGACGACTCGGTCTGGGCCTTGCGCCGGATCTTGTCGTTGTCGGGAGCCTTGCGCATCGCGTTGCGGACTCCCTGCGAGCTCCACTCCCGCTGGGTGCGTGCCCGCGCCTGGAGGTCGGCCTTCTTGTCGGCGAACTCGTCGTAGGCCTCGCGCGCGTGACGACGAGCGACGGCCCGCTCCTCGAGGAAGGCGTCGTAGCCGCCGTCGTACACCGACACCTGCTGCTGCGCGAGGTCGAGCTCGACGACCCGGGTGACGCAGCGGGCCAGGAACTCACGGTCGTGCGAGACGAGCACGACGCCGGCCCGGAGGCCGCGGACGAAGGACTCGAGCCGCTCGAGGCCCTCCAGGTCGAGGTCGTTGGTCGGCTCGTCGAGCAGCACGACGTCGAAGCGACTGAGCAGCAGTGCCGCCAGGGCGACGCGCGCTGCCTGGCCGCCGGAGAGGGACGTCATGAGCGCGTCGAGGCCGAGGCTGAGACCGAGCTCGGCGAGGGTGGCGGGCGCTCGGTCCTCGAGGTCGGGGGCACCGCTGGCCAGCCAGTGGTCGAGAGCCACGGCATAGTCGTCGGCGGCGCCGGGGGCATCAACTTCGAGGGCCGTCGCGCCAGCCTCCATCGCTTCGGTCGCCGCGGCAGCGCCCGTCCGCCTCGCGAGGTAGCCGCCCACGGTCTCCCTCGGGATCCGTTCGTGCTCCTGCGGGAGCCAGCCGACGAAGGCGTCTGCCGGGGCGGTGGTCACGGTGCCCGCCATCGGCACCGCCTCACCGCTCAACAGCCGCAGCAAGGTCGACTTGCCGGCGCCGTTCGCGCCCACCACCCCGACCACGTCGCCGGGGGCGACCGTCAGGTCAAGGGACTCGAAGAGGGTGCGGTGTCCGTGGCCACCGGCCAGTTCCTTCGCTACCAGGGTGCCGCTCACCGGCGCAGCCTAGACGCTGGGGCGGGTCCTCCACCCACGGTGGCGCAAGGTCGCGACGTGGCGTCCCGCTACGACCACCACATCGGCCACGACGAGACCGGCGTCCGCGGACACGTCGTGGATCCCGGCGACCCCGACGGTTGCCCAGTCGAACGGACGGCTCTCCCGTGCACCGACGACCAGCCGCGCCCCCTCCTGGACGGCGACCGTCCCGCTCCCAGCCAGCTCCACCAGCGCGGACCCGCCGGGCGCCAGCAGTGCGGCCACCCGTCCCAGCAGGAGATGCGGCTTGCCGCCCAGGCCGATGTTGCCGTCGGCGAGGATCACGTGTGCCCAGGTATGGAGCCAGGGCAGGGCGTCGAAGACATCGCGGCGCAGCGCACGGGCGCCCCGAGCGCGGGTCTGCCGGACCGCCTCCGCGGAGATGTCCACCCCTAGCACGTCCACCCCGCGGCGCTGCAGAGCTTCCGCGAGCCGCCCGGGGCCGCATCCGAGATCCATGGTCGGCCCCGTGCAGCGCTCGACGAACAGGGCGACGTCAATCGTCGAGGCCGAACGTCGCCAGCGCTCGGTGGCCAGGGGAATGCGTCGCCCGTCCGCCAGCACGAGGTCGCAGGGCGTCCCGGCGAAGGCATCGTCGAGTGCCGCCGCCGTACTGATCGGAGCCAGTGGAATGGACGTGGTGGTCGCGGACACGAGCGTGTCAGCCGACCATCACTTGGTGTTGACGGTGATCTTGGCGACCCCGACCAGGAGTCCGGGCTTGACGGCGTCGGTCTTGAAGGTGTCGTTGAGCAGGGGGGCCGCCACCTTGGAGATGAGGACCTTCGTGCCCTGGAGGATCGCGGTCTTGCCCTTGGTCTGCAGCGGCTTCAGCGTGCTGCCGTTGAGCTGGAAGAGATAGGCGCTCGTTGCCGCGACCTTGCCGTTGACGGTGACGTCGCCGTACACACGAGAGACGCCGGGGTCCACGTTGAAGTTGGTCAGCAGGACCTTCGTGCCGCCCGCGCTCAGGGAGAGCCCTGACCCCTCGTGCTGGATCTGGCCGACGACGTAGTTGGGGACCGAGCCGGGCTCGAAGACCGAGACGTTGCCGCCAGTGATCGGGAAGATGAGCGAGCCGTCGGTCAGCTTGGCGCTACCCGTGACGCCGGGCGTCAGCTTGAGCGACGTCAAAGCGTCGGTGAAGCCCTTGTCGAGGGCGATCGCGGTGCTTTCTCCGCTGAGGTCGTCGATGGCGGCGACCGGCTCGGGAGCCGAGGACTCGTCGGAGCCGCAGGACGCGAGAGGGACGACGAGGACTGCGGCTGCCGCGATGCCGGCAAGGACCCGTTTGGGGGTGGAGGTGAGAGTAGCCATGGGACACACGTTCCTTCGTCGCAGTCATCGTGCCTGTCAGGAACAATTCGGATCTGCGCCGCAGACAGATTGGCTTGAGGACTGCCCACCCCGTGCGGTGGAATCAGGGCCGCTCGCGGCGCCGGGCACCTTCAGCGAGGGTGAGAAGAGCCGCCCCACGCCTACACGATCGCGGCTGGGGTCGCACGGGGTCACTTGCGGTAGGTCAGTGTCCGCACCCGGTGGTAGCCCTGCTCGACAGCGCGGCGGAGATCCTCTTCCGTGACGACGACCCCGGTGCAGGTAGCAGCCATGTCGTACCCGACGAAGCCGCTCGCCCAATCATCGTCTTCGGAGTCATTGCCGGAGTCGTCGTCGGCATCCAGGTCGACCCACACCGAATCGAACATCGACCGCAGTTCGGGAGGCACCGTCCCCTTCTCGGTCTCGTCGACGTACATGAACTCATGTGCGTCGAAGACGAGCACCCCGTCGCGAGCGCATCCGAACCGCTCGTGGGCCTGGATGTTCGATCGTGCGTGCCACCCCTGACAAGCAGGACCGTCAGCGGGACTCTCCGTCGATTCCCGCGTTGTCGAACAAGGCCGAGTAGTCGACACCTTCGTGATCCATGCCGCCGAGACTAGTGCTGGTGGATCTGTCGTCGCGTCAGCCATCGCGTGGTCGGGAGGATACGGGCCGATCATCCACCAGTGAGTAGAAGCCTCTCCATCGATGCTCGAACAGGCGTACGATTAATCCCAGACAGTGGTCATCGTTCTCCTGACTCGTTCAGCCTCCACCCCGCTGCCTGTCCCCCGGACTGATGGTCCGGGATCCGGCCGACATGCGGGGAGGAGCAACTGATGTCCGACATCGAGGAGTGGCGTGCTCCTGGGGTCCCCACTCCCCCGTCGCCGGTCCTGTCCGCTGCGATCGCGCAGCTGGACACGGCGTACGACGCCCTGTTCTCGCTCTCCCCGACGGCGCTCTCCGACGAGGACCTGACGGTGTTGCTCGACGCCGCGACCCGGTTGGCCGACCGGGGCGCCGGCGCGGTGACCGCCGCGGTCGGCGAAGCTGACCGGCGGCGCCTCGGGGACTCGATCGGCGCGCGACACACCGGGCAGTGGTGGGCGCGACGCTCGCGGTTGACCCGGCCCGAGGCCAACCGGCTGACCCGGCTCGGGAGGCTGTTGAGCGACGAGGTGTATGCCCCGGTCCAGGCCGGGCTCGCCAGCGGGCAGATCCACGCCGACCAGGCGTCGGCGATCGTCCATGCTGTCGAGGAGATCCCCTCCTCCCTTGGGGAGCTCCCCACGACAGCCGAGGCACCCGCGGTGTTGAAGGGGCGTGCGATCGAACATTTGTTGGTCCTCGCGAAGGCTCACGACGCGAAGGCATTGAGACTGCTCGGACGTCGGATCCTCGACATTGCGGCCCCTGAAGTGGTCGAAGCCGCGGAGGCCAAGGCGCTGGCAGACGAGGAAGCGGCCGCCGATCGCAAGGTCGCCCTCACCCTGCGCGACGACGGCAACGGCACCACGACCGGTCGGTTCACCCTCCCGACCGTAGCGGCGGAGATGTTCCGCAGACAGCTGATGGCCATCGTCGCTCCCACCCGCGTCAGCGCCCTCCTGAATGCCGACGACTCCCCCGACCACGACTCGCGACCTCTGCACGCCCGGCTCGGGTGGGCCTTCATCGACTGGATCGAGTGCTACCCGGCTGACCGTCTTCCCTCGTCCGGCGGTGTCTCCGTCACAGCAGTGGTGACGTTGTCCCTTGCGACCCTCACCGGCGGCCTCGAGGCCGCGTCGCTCGACACCGGCACCCGGATCAGCGCATCGCAGGCCCGCCGACTGGCCTGCGAGGCCGGGATCATCCCTGCCGTCCTGGGCGGGAGGTCCGAGATCCTCGACCTTGGCCGCACCCGCCGCTTCCACACCAAGGCCCAACGCGTCGCCCTCGCCCTGCGCGACCGGGGGTGCACTGCCGACGGCTGCGACCTGCCTCCGGCCGCCTGTCACGCCCACCACGACATCCGGTGGTCTGACGGCGGCCTGACCAACGTCGACGACGGCCGACTCCTGTGCCACCGCCACCACCGGGTCATCCACGACCCCCGCTACGAGACCACCCATCTCCCCGGCGGGAAGGTCGCCTTCCACCGGCGGACGTAGGCCCAACGCAAGAACCGAACGCAATACCGGCGATGCCCCGATGGCCCTGAACGGTGGCCTCAGTACAACCAGGTCGAGACCCGCTGGTCCCCCAGCATCGCGCGCAGCTCGACCTCGCTGAAGTCCTGACCCCCGAGCGCCTCGTGCGCTTGCCCTATGGCGATCACCGTCAGCGCATCGAAGTATTCGCCGACGTCGTCGAACATGCGGGTGAGGACGGCGGTGCCGTCACCTCCACGCCATCCGGCGGCCTGACCGCCGTCATGGTCGAAGTACCACACTGATCCGTCGTCCCGGTGGAAGCACCAGTAGTTGCCGTTGCCGAGATACGACCCGAAGGCAACCAGCGAGTCGACCTGCTCCAGGATGGCGATGCGATCCGGCAGCGTCTCCAGGAGATCTGGGATGCCCGGAAAGGCGTCAAGGAGCGGCCCGAACGCCTCGTAGCCACGCGGCGTGAGGGGCAGGATCTCTTCGAGAGTCTCGCTGGCCCCGAGCGCCAGATGGTAGGTACGCAACGACTGCGGGATCAGGACTCCGATCCGCTCCTCACACGCCACAGCCTCCACCTGACTCGCGGGCCGCAACGCCTGCGGTGTCGCCGTGTCATGGCGCACCCACGCCTGGATGAGGACGGCCTTGGACCACCAGCGCACTCGCTCGTCGAGCGACATGCCGGACGGGATGGCGAGGCTTGTGGGCACATCCTCGTCGCCGAACATCCCATCGAAGTCCCCGGACACGGCGCTGTGGGGGCGGAACCAGGCCTCCGCCAGTTCGTGAGGAGGCGCTGATCCCCATGGAACACGACGTAGCACCGCAACCGAGAACCACGGTGCCCACGATGCCCGGCTCGGCTCGGCAGGTCCCAGCACCAGAAAGTTCGCAGCCATCAACGCGTTGGTCTCTCCGGCCTGGATCCGCCGGAGCGTGCGGCCCGGAAGGAGCACCAGGCCCTCGAGCGTCTCCAGCCGGTCCACCAATGCACTCAAACCCCTGACCATCTGCACAGGGCCCATCCTGACGTGCATGCCGCGAGCACGCGCCAACCGCGTTGGTCTCTGGGAGACTCCCGCTGTGCCGTTTCCGGACGAGAAGTCTGCCAAGATCGTCGAGGTTGTGCCGTACAGACCCGAGTGGGCAACCGTTGGCCTGGAGCTCACCGCCAGGCTCGGGCGGATGCTTCCCGGCACGCGCGCGGTCGATCACATCGGTTCCACGTCCGTCCCCGGCCTGCCCGCCAAGGACTGCATCGACCTGATGGTGCGCGTCGTGTCCCTCGCCGACACGGATCTCAGTCCTCTCACCGAAGCGGGATTCCGAGAGAGACCAGAGGTTTGGAACCGGACGGAGGCACTGGGGGCGGTCACCTGTCCGAAGCGGGTGTTCGCGCCCCCCGTCGGCGGCAGGAGGGTCAACGTCCATGTCCGCGAGGCGGGCGCCCAAACCGCTCGGTACTCACTGCTCTTCCGCGACTTCCTCAGAGCAAACGACGACCACCGCGACACGTGGGGCCGGTTCAAGATGCGCCTCGCCGAGGAGGGCCCTGACATCCACACCTACGGGCAGCTGAAGGCGAGCGCGCAACCTCTGCTGATGGCTCTCGCCGAAGACTGGGCAGCAGAGACGGGCTGGCGGCCCTGAGCCGGACGAGACTCCTCTGGGACGATGCTCCGATGCAACGCTCCAGACTCCACGTGACGGGCGCGAGCGGCGCCGGAACCACCACCCTCGCGCGGGCCGTCGCCGACGCCTGGGCCGTACCTCACGCAGATGCGGACGACTACTTCTGGGTGCCCACTGATCCGCCGTACGTCGACAAGCGACCCGACGCGGAACGCATCGCGCTCATGGAGCAGGTGTTCCTGCCGCGCGAGGCCTGGGTCGTGTCGGGCTCGATGCTCGGGTGGGGCAAGAGCGTGGTGGCGCGTTGCGACGCCGTCGTGTTCCTCACGCTGGACCCGGCTGAACGCCTCCGACGCATCGAAGCCCGCGAGCGCGTGCGACGCCAGGGAGGTCCGGTGGACGAGGCGGCCTTGAGCGCGTTCCTCGCGTGGGCTCGCGGATACGACGACCCCTCGTTCACGGGCCGCAGTCGCGCGGCCCACGAGGACTGGCTCACGAGGCTGACCTGTCCCGTCCTTCGACTCGACAGCTCGCTCTCCCCCGAAGCCTTGCGTGACGAGGTGCTCGCCTGGAGCCCCACCTCGGGCTGAGGAGCAGGGAGATTTCTCGGCGGCCAGGGAACTGTTCGGTGCCGCTACGTCCTCTAACAGGTGAAAGGGGGTTGGCACATGAGTCGGGACGACGACTTCGCGGCGTTCGCCAGCGGCCGATGGTTGTCGCTGGCGCGGTCCGCAGTGCTGCTCGGTGCCGGCCACCACGAGGCCGAGGACCTCGCGCAGACCGTGTTGATGCGCTGCTACGTCTCGTGGAGCCGAGTGGCGGCAGCGGCACATCCCGATGCGTACGTCGCCCGGATGCTCGTCAACGAGTTCGCCCGCTCGCGACGGAGGAAGTGGTGGCAGGAACGTCCCACCTCCGACCTCCCTGAGTCCTTCACCTCGGATGGCGCGGACGGCGCCGACGCCGTCGACGGGGCCGACGCCGTGGCTCGCGCGCTCGCCGGACTCGGGGCCAGGCACCGCGAGGTCGTGGTCCTGCGGCACTACCTGCACCTCAGCGAACGCCAGATAGCCGAGGCGCTCGGCGTCCCCGAGGGGACGGTCAAGAGCCGCCTTTCCCGAGCGCACCGGCACCTCGCTGCCGACCCCCACTTGACCTCCCTCCGCGACGGGACGACCCGATGAACGACCCCACGAACGACCCGGCCCGCGACCACCTCGAGGACGCCGAAACGGAAGCCCTCCTCGAACGCCTGGCGGAGACGTTTCCCCACCGCGCCGTCCCACTGCCGACGCTGCTGAGCGCCGCACGACAGGGGAAGCGGCGCAGGAACCGACGGGTGGTCGCGGCCAGTCTGGTCGCTGTCGCCCTGGTCGTCGGCGGTGGTGCGGTCGGGCTGTCCGCGACGGGAAGCAACGACACGGACCGTCACGACCCGGATGCTGCGGCTGACCCGACCGCCAGGACCGAATGCGCAACAGATGGACCACGAACCGCCGGTGCTATCCCGCTCCCGCAAGGACCGAACTATCCCACCAACGCCAACGGCCTCACCTACGGCGCAGGTGGCCGGGATGGGAGGCCGCACCCTGACCTGATGGCCGCCATCGGGAACTGCGGCGTGGAGGGATACGTGCACGCAGCCGACCTGGAGGAGGAGCCACCGTGGGAGCCCGGCGCCGGTGACGGTGAGCCGCGGACGGTGGGGGTGTTCGAGTCGGACGGTGTCACGCAGGTCGACACGTTCACCCAGGAGAGTGGCCTGCCGACGAGCGACACCAGGACCGGGCCCGAGGGCGGCGGGGTTGATGGTGCAGAGCTCCAGGGCGAGTGGGTGGCCATCATCGCCGGCAACCCTCAGGAGTACGACACCTACCGCGACCTCGACCTGCGCATGACCGTCGACGGGGACCGGGTGCAGGTGTGGGACGGCTGCCAGAGCTGGGAGGCCGGGTTCAGCCTCATCGATGGCGAGTTCGTCCTCACCGACTCCTTCGTGGCACTCGACTCCCAGGCACCCGACTGCGACCGTGCCGCCCCGCTACCTGAGGTGGTCGAGAACGTTCGCCACCTCACCCGATACCGCGGTGAAATGTACCTGCACCTGGAGAACTGGAAGATCGTGCTGCCGCTGACGCCTGCGCAGCAGTGACCCGGAGTCACCCCGTGCGCGGAGGTCGCCGCATATGCGGGGGACCCGACGAACGCCCCGGAGTGGTACGTCAACATCCACTCGGTGAGCTGGCGCACCCCCGACACCGCAAGCGTTGCCCGGTGGCCGTCAGCGTCCAACAGGGGCTCAGGCCTCGACGACCTCGATGCTGAAGTTGACCGTGAGGCCATCGACGTCCGAGGTGGTGGCCCGCACGGTGGCGTCGCCGTCGGAGCTGGAGGTGACCTCGCACATGGCGGACTCCCCCTCCTCGCCGATCAGTTCGCCGTCGCAGGTGACTCCGGTGACCTCGATCCCTTGGTCGGTGAAGTAGCTGTCGACGCCCGAGGCGAGCTCGGTCTCGGAGATGAACAGGGTCTGGCTGAACTCGACCTCCTCGCCCTCGACGGCGTCCACCGTGAGCCGGATGCCGGTGCTGGTTCCGGCAGCCGTGGCCTTGCAGTCCTGGGTTGCGCCGACCTCGGCGGTCAGGTCGTCCTGGCAGACGACCTCGACCTGGTCGGCATCCTCGCCGGTGATCCGAGCGGCCACGGCCTTCTCGAGCTCCGCCTGGGTGACCGTGGGGTCGCCGGATCCGACCGAGACCTCGCCGCTGCAGGCACCGAGCAGCGGGACCGCCAGGATCAGCGCCGTCAGCAGGCTTGCCCGAGCAGCGGGGCGCGGGGACATAGGCATGGCGACCTCGTTCAGAAAATTGGGGCGACCGAGGGCCGACCGTTGGAGGAGCAGTCTGTCCTCGTTGCGCGGTGTCGGCCGCAGATCGGTCATCCTTGCCCCATCCATCTAGACCAGACGTACGACCGGACCTGTCGTGGAAGAGGTCGAAGAGCTCGTCGGCCAGGCCGCCCTCTCTTGGCGCCTCTGAGCGTGGGCCGATCGAGCCGTTGCGGCATTCCGTCCCGCCGATCAACTAGACCAGAGTCTGGCCAGACCCCGATCCTGTGGGAAGTCTCTTAGTAGCCGCGATGCGTGTTCGCCGATGAGCCCTCGGATGTTGGGAGAAGACTCGCGGAGACCGGCGGTCAGCCTCGGCGGAACCAGGCTCGTCGCTTGGGCCGCTCTGCGGACGGGTCTGCCTCGACCGGGTCCCCGAATGGTTCGGTCGACCCGTCCCACCCGTTGGTCCCGGATGGGGTCAGGCCACCCGCTGAGAACGTGTAGCCCCATTCCGAACCGTCCTCGCCAGACAACCTGACCGTGCCATCGCTCACCCAATTCGCAAGCTCTGCATAGAAGGCAGTCGCCTGCTCTGACCACTTCGGATCGCCCTCCTCGTCGGTGGCGAGGACCAACCACTCGCCATCGCGGGTGATCGAGGTCGCGGCGCATGTCGCGAGGTCGGCCAAGGACGTGACCGGCCACTGCGGGTCATCGGGGTCGAACCAGCCCCGCCGGTCTGCCATCGCCGCCTTCAGTGCCTCGAAGGCAGCCCCCTCGCGGTCGAGGGGCAGCAGCACTCGTCCAGCTGTCTCCACCAGGTAGCCCATGGCTGCCAGCGTGCCAGATGCACACTCGCTGAGCTTCAGCCGACGGCGACCTCAGCCAGGAGTTGCGCGATCCGCTGGGGCTCGTGGTCCAGAGCCGGGGTGGAGACGGCCACCTCGGTCATGACCCGCCCGGGCTCGCGGGACGCCCGCCACAGCCCGGTCATTCGCAGCCGCTCGCGCTCCATCACTCCCAGCAGCCGTTCGTTGACCGCATCGTCGGTGCCGTCGGCGTGCAGCAGGAACGTCGGCGTGTGCGGCTGCGCCGGGTTGGCGATGATGCCGAGGGCCGGCAGCTCGGCCGCGAGCGTCCGCGCCCACGCCAGGCACTCCCCCATCCGGGGCAGCAGCTCACGGAGCCCGAGCAGCGCGGCCAGCGCCTCCGGGGTCGAGCGATACAGGGTGCCGCCCATCCGGGTCCGCCACACCCGCGCCTCCGCCAGGAAGTCCTCCGAGCCGATCAGTGCGGCCCCGGCGATCCCCCGGAGTCCCTTGTAGAACGAGACATACATGCTGTCGCTCAGCGCAGCGATCTCCGCGAGCGACGTCCCCCAGAACGGCTGGGACTCCCAGATCCGGGCGCCATCGACATGGAGCGGTACGCCGCGGTGGCGGGCAGCGGCCGAGAGGTCGGTCAGCTCCTGCCAGGTGGGGAGCAGGCAGCCGGCGTCCCGGAGTGGCAGCTCCACCAGCGCCGCCCCCAGCCGGCCGACCACTCCGTGCAGCGCCTCCGCCGTCGCGACCTCCGCGCCCGTGGTCAGGTGCTCGACCTGGAAGCCGTGCAGGCGACGAGGGCCGTCCTGCTCGTGGACCAGGAGGTGCGACAGGTCCGGCATCGCCACCCGGCTGGTCCCCGAACGGTCGCACCACACCCGGAGCGCGGACTGCTGAGCCATCACGCCACTGGGGAAGAAGGCTGCCGGCTTGCCGAACAGCGCCTCGAGCTGCTCCTCGAGCATCGCGACCGGGCCGCGGGCGCCGTACTGGTCCCAGGAGACGTCGAGCTCGTCGGCCAGGTCGGCGAGCCGTCGCAGGGCTGCTCCCGGCGTCTCGACCGGGTGCCAGAAGACTGTTGCGTCGCAGGCGGCCGTCAGGCCCCGAAAGCGGGTCAGGTGGTCGGGCATCGGCCCAGCCTGCCACTTCTCAAAGGCTCCTCGAGGACTTGGGGGCCACGGAGCCGTCGCACGGGTGGCTGCTTGGATGGCGTCATGACCAACTCGCTGCTGAGCCCGTCGACCCTGCCCTTCGACCTGCCCGACTACGCCAACCTCACGGATGCGGACTTCCGCGAGGCGATCGAGATGGGGATGGCCGAGCACCTGGCCGAGCTCGACGCGGTGGCGAGGGGCACCGAGCCAGCGACCGTCGCCAACGTCCTGGAGGCGTGGGAGCGAAGCGGCAGCCTGTTGACCCGCGCCATGAACGCCTTCTGGGTCGCCAAGGCCGCCGACACCAATGACGAGCGCGACGCGATCGAGGAGGACATCGCTCCCAAGCTGGCACAGCACGAGGACGCGATCCTCCTCAACGAACAGCTCTACGCCCGGCTGACGGAGCTCAAGGCGCGTGCAGACGGCGGTGAGGTGACCCTGGACGCACAGGACGCACACCTGCTGCGCGAGAACCTCAAGGACTTCGAACGCGGCGGCATCGCGATTCCGGCGGAGCAGCAGACACGGCTGCGCGAGCTGAACACGGAGCTCGCGACCCTCTCGACCCGCTTCGACCAGCTGCTCGTTGCCGGCCGCAACGCCGCGGGCGTGCTCGTCACCGACGAAGCCGAGCTCGCGGGACTCGGCGCCGACGACGTGGCTGCGGCCCGCGAGGCGGCGCAGGCGACCGACCGCGAGGGCTGGCTGCTCACCATCACGAACACCACCGGGCAGCCCGTGCTGGCCGACCTGGACCACCGCGCCACCCGCGAGCGCGTGTTCCGGGCCAGCGCGGACCGTGGGCTCCGCCCCGGCGAGCACGACACCCGCGAGGTGCTCCTCACCATGGCTCGTCTTCGCGACGAGCGGGCGCGTCTGCTCGGCTACCCCCACCATGCGGCGTACGCCGCAGAGGACGGGTGTGCCGGCAGCACAGCGGCGGTCAACGAGATCCTCGGCCGTCTCGGGCCGGCGGCATACGACCTCGTCCGCGCGCGTGGCGAGCAGCTCCAGGACCACCTCCAGGAGATCGAGCCGGGAGCCACGCTGGAGCCTTGGGACTGGGCGTACGTCGACAGCCGACTTCGGCAGCAGGAGGCGGCCCTCGACCAGGGCGCCCTGCGTCCCTACCTCGAGTTCGACCGCGTGCTGGTCCACGGCGTCTTCGCCGCTGCGACCGCGCTCTACGGCGTCACCTTCCACAGGCGGGAGGACCTCGTCGGCTACACCGACGACGCCCGCGTCTACGAGGTCCGCGAGGAGGACGACAGGGTCCTCGGCGCAGTGGTCATCGACCCCTACACGCGTGCGACCAAGCAGGGCGGCGCCTGGATGACGAGCATCGTCGACCAGAGCGCTCTGCTGGGCGACGCGCCGGTCGTCACCAACACCTGCAACTTCCCCCCGCCGGCCCCGGGCAGCCCGAGCCTGCTGTCGTGGGACAACGTGATCACGCTCTTCCACGAGTTCGGCCACGACCTGCACGGACTGCTCTCCGACGTCCGCTACCCGAGCCGCAGCGGCACCTCCGTCCCCCGCGACTTCGTCGAGTTCCCCAGCCAGGTCAACGAGATCTGGGCGCGCGAGCCCCGGCTCGTGGCGGACTACGCACGCCACCACGAGACCGGCGATCCGCTGCCGGACGACCTGCGCGACCAGCTGCTCGACACCTCCGGCAAGGAGACCTACCGCTACGCCGAGCTGCTGGCCGCGATGATCGTCGACCAGGCCTGGCACCAGACGGCCGCGGCCGACCTGCCCATGGACACCGACGGCGTCGAGGCCTTCGAGCTCGCGGCCCTCGAGGCGGCCGGGGTGGGCTACCGCCCGGTGCCGCCGCGCTACCGCTCGACGTACTTCCACCACATCTTCGGTGGGGGCTACTCCGCGGCCTACTACTCCTACCTGTGGTCGGAGATCATGGACGCCGACACCGTGGCCTGGTTCACGGAGCAGGGCGGCCTGAGCCGCGAAGCAGGTGAGCGCTTCCGCCGCACCCTGCTGGCCCCCGGCGGGTCGGTGGACGCGATGGAGTCCTACCGGTCCTTCCGCGGCACCGACCCGGACCTCGCCCACCTGCTGAAGCGGATCGGCGCGGAGTAGCGCCGGGCGTCTCGCTACAGGCTGCGCAGCCGGTGCCAGGCCAGGCTGGCGCCGGCTCGCACCGTCCGGGGGGCGCGCAGCGCGTCGAGCACCGGCGTGCGCTGGCGCGTCCAGTCCGGGTCGCTCGGCATCGCCCCTTCGAGACCGACACCGTCGACGGCTCGCCGGATCGCCTCGTGGACGCTCATGAGCTCACCACCCGACGCCGGGACCCACGTGGAGGCGGGCCGGCAGACCATGTCGTGACGCAGCGAGTCGACGAGTGCGGTGACGGTCCAGAAGGGCGCCTGCACCAGCCCGGCCGTGCCCACCGCGACCACCATCGGCGGCGCCAGGAACACGGGCACCCGGACCCGCAGCAGGCGCGCGGCACGGCTGTAGGCAGCCAGAAGACGCGGGTAGCGAAGGACATCCGGTCCACCGATGTCGACCGAACCGGTCAGCGACGAGTCGGGGGACAGCGCCTCCACCAGCGCCCGGACCGCGTCGGTCACGGAGATCGGCTGGACCCGCGAGCGCAGCCACCATGGGATCGGCTGGACGACCAGCAGCGACCCGAGCTGTCGGATCACCTCGAACGACGTCGACCCCGCGCCGATGATCACCCCGGCTCGCAGGGCCACGATGGATGCCTCCGACCTGAGCAGCTCCTCCTCCACCTCGAGCCGCGAGGTGATGTGTGCGGACAGCTCGTCGCGCGGCACGTCCGGGACCAGCCCACTGAGGTAGACCAGCCGGGACACACCCGCATCGTCGACACCGCGGCGTACGACCTCGGCGCCCAACAGGTCGCGACCGGCGAACTCCCGGCCGCTCATGGAGTGCACGAGGTAGCAGACCGCGTCGACGTCGACGAGTGCAGCTGCCACACCGTCGGCCGAGGTGACGTCGCACTGCATCCAGTCGACGGCAGACCCCCAGTCGAACCGATCGGGAACGGGCGGGGAGGAGGAGGCAGCCACGACGGTGTGGCCCTCGTCGAGGAGGGAGGGAACAAGCCGCGAACCGACGTAGCCGGTCGCCCCGAGCACCAGGATGCGCATCTCACTCCCCCAGGTGGCGGAGCATGTTGGCGGCGAACCGCTTGCCCATGGCCGCGACGACCCCGTGCATGACTGTCTGGACGGCGATCCGCGAGATTCTCGGCAGCGGCAGGTCGCACCAGATCTCGAGGTCGATGGCCACCCGCGTCCCCGAGCCGTCTGGTGCCAGCAGGTAGCTGCCCTCGACGCCGGTCCGTTCCGCTGTCTTCGCCGGATCGTGCGTGAAGCCGATGCGGGTCGGCTTCTCGAACGTCATCACCTCGGTGAAGACCGGCATGACGGTCGCGCTCATCACCGGGATGTGCGTCAGGTGCCACGTCCACCGCTCCGGGTCGTCGGAGGTGGAGTCCACCACGATGCGTTCGAGGTACGGCGTCAGGACGGGCAGCAGCTCCGGGTCGGTCAGCACGTCCCAGACCCGCTCCGGGTCGGCGCGCAGGGTGGCGGTGGAGGTGGTGCGAGCTCGGAAGCGGTTCACGTCCCGAGCCTAGACAGCAACACCCCGAGCGCAGGGACCGGGCGCAGGGACCGGACGCAGGCACCGGCGTTAGCCTGTGACCCGTGCTCATCTCCGACGAACGCCGGATGCTCTTCGTCCACATCCCGAAGACCGGCGGGGCGTCGGTCGAGCAGCTGCTCCGCGAGATGTGCCCGGACGCCCGCTCGGTCGACAAGCAGCGGCACGCGCGGTTGCGCCGGATCCTGGCCCGGCACCCTGAGCTCGAGGGCTACTGGTCCTTCGGCTTCGTCCGCAATCCGTGGGCCCGGATGGTGTCGTGGCACTCGATGATCGAGACCTGGAACCACCGCTGGGGACCGGCCTCGGGTCGCCCCCAGGAGGGTCAGTGGGGATCGACCCGGGACGGCAACCCGTTGTGGCGCGCGGCCGCGGACTACGCCGACTTCGAGGAGTTCATCCTCCGCGGCACCGCCGAGCTGGACCGGCTGGCGATGCCCCAGGTCGACTACCTGGTCGACGGCGACCAGCGCGCCGACTTCATCGGCCGGACCGAGTCGCTCGCCGACGACATGGCACGAGTCCAGCGCGAGCTCGGGCTGCCGGTCACCGAGATCCCGCGTCGCAACACCACCTCGCACGGGTCGTACCGCGACTACTACTCCTCCGCGACCCGCGACCGGGTCGGCGAGGTCTACGCCCGGGACGTCGAGGCGTTCGGCTACGACTTCTGAGCCTGCCCGCGCCCGGCGTCACTGATGGGCGTCACTGGTCCTGACATGCCGGGTCTTGCGCGGCCGCGCCGGTACGTCGAGAGGCGCGCCTCGGGCCCCGGCCCACTCGCCCGTCTCGGCCAATCGTGACTGGACGGCGTATTCCGGTGCGAAGTAGTCGACGAGCTCGGACCGGGTGGTCTCCGACAGCTCGGGCGTCACCCGCTGCACGGCCTGGGAGACATTGCGCCGCTCGAAGGTGAGGTCGGCGCCCAGCCGCGACCCGAACCACGGCATCCAGGCATCCGGGCGCTCGACGGCGAAGACCCGGTCCACCTCCACCCGCCCCTCGTTGGTGAGGAACTGACCAGGCCGCCCGCGCGGGGTGGGCGCCGTGGGGTCGCCGTCGACGTACCGCCGTGCGTAGTCCTCGAAGCTCAGGTCCTGGGTGGAGTTGCCGATCGCCCCGTCGAGACGGAACCGGTAGCGCCACCACGACTCCAGCCAGGCGACCGGCTCCCGGAACATGGTCACGAGCTCATAGCTCTCGCGTGGGTGACCCTCCGCGGCCAGACCGGGCGCGACCCGCTTGGCGAATCCGGTACAGCCGAGGTGCTTGCGGCTGGGTGGGCGATCGATGACGAGCGAGGCGTACGGCGACAGTGCCGACTCGATGGACGTCGAGGCGCACTTCGGCATGGCCAGCAGCACGAAGCCGTGTGCGGGGAAGGCCATCATGGCGACCGATCATGTCAGACCCCTCTGCCGGCACCGTGGACTGTTCGAGATCACCCGGGCAGGCGTTCGGGCCGGCCGCGCACTCGAGGTGCGCGACCGGCCCGACGAGGTGGATCAGCCGTTGCCGCCGGCGCGGAAGTCGAGCCACGCGTCGCTCATGCGGTCTGCCTGACCCTGGGTGAACATGTTCATGCAGGAGTCCTGCGTGTAGTCCATGAAGTTGTTGATCGGGTCCAGACCCGGCGCGTCACAGGTGTTGGCGCCGACCGGGCAGTCGAACTGCGGCATCGCCTCGGCGGGGGTGTCTGCCACACCGTCGCCCTTGGCCGAGCAGCCCCCGGCGAAGGTGTGCTCGAGCATCATCCAGTGACCGACCTCGTGCGTCAGGGTGTCGCCCAGCGCATACTTGCCCGCCGTCCCGCCGGGCATCGACTCATCGAGGATGACGACGCCGTCAACGTAGTCACGGCCGTTGTTGTAGCCCTTCGGGAAGTAGGCCCAGCCCAGCAGACCACCGCCGATGTCCGCCGCGTAGATGTTGAGGGTCTCCGAGTCGCCCTGATGCAGTGTCGCCTTCATGTCGCGCTCGGTCTTCCCCGGGGAGACGTTGGCCCAGGCGGCGTTCGTGACGAAGTTGGTCGAGACGAGATCGAAGCGGAAAGGCGTGTCCGCTGCTTCCGGTGCCGTGGTGCCGGAGAACGCGTCGTTCAGGACGTCCATCTGATCGG
Source organism: Nocardioides sp. (assembly GCF_035576065.1). Classification (GTDB taxonomy): domain Bacteria; phylum Actinomycetota; class Actinomycetes; order Propionibacteriales; family Nocardioidaceae; genus Nocardioides. The sequence continues at coordinate 176,480 of NZ_DATLWX010000015.1, read as the reverse complement.
TGACCATCGTCTCCAGCCGCGTCCTCTGCGCCGCGGTCGGGGCGGCGGCCGTGATGACGTGGAAGACCGTCTCGATGTCCACCGAGCCGTCGACCATCGTGGGCAGGTCGGTGATCAGACCGTACTGGTTGGCCTCGTTCGGGCTGTAGAGCGCCGGCTCCTTGGCCGTGGCACCCTTCTTGACCCGGGCGGCGGAACTGTCCTCCTCGGCGCAGCCGGCACCAGCGTCGGAAGCGATGGCGGCAAAGACCGGGCTGACGGCGAACGTGAGCGGCGAGAGAGCCAGGATGCTGGTGACCGCGGCGGCGCGGGCAAGGCGGGTGTGACGCATGGAGGGAGTTCCCTTCGAGGGGTCTGGTGTGACCCAGACAACCTATGCGGGAATGGCCCTTTTGGGTACACCCAACCGCCCCCTTCGACCGCTTGCCCGACTTCTCGGTGGTGGACCTACGTGCGGTAAGCCCCGCGGTAGTACAACAACGGCTCGTCGGCGTCGCCCACGGCGAGGTCGACGACCTTGCCGATGACGAGGTAGTGGTCCCCCGCCTCGTGGATGACCTCGACGGTGCAGTCGACGTGGCCGACGGTCGCGTCGAGCACTGGGGACCCGGTCATCCTGCTCGGGGTCCACGCCACACCGGCGAACTTGTCCTCGTCGCCGTCGGAGGCCATCTGTTCGGAGATCGCCTGCTGGCCGCCCGCCAGGAAGTTGACGCAGAACACCCCGGTGCGCCGGATCGAGGCGAAGGCACGCGACTTCCTGGTCGGCAGGAACGCAACCAGCGGCGGGTCGAGAGACACGCTCGTGAACGACTGGGCGGTCATGCCGACCGGCTCGCCGCCGAGCGTCGTCGTCACGACGGTGACGCCCGAGGCGTAGCGACCCAGCACCTCGCGGAAGAGCCGCGCCCGGGTCTGCGTCTCCTCGCAGTCGACCTCGACCGTCTCCCCGGGGCGCCACTCGAAGCCGTGCGGGAAGTTCTCGTCGGCGGCCTGTACGTTCACGGAACCATTCTCGCGCACCTCGAGCCCGTACGCCGACGCCCGCCCGTCGAGGACTGGACGTGACCGTCCGGCGCGCCGGACATGGCCCACACTGACGCTCATGACCTTCCCGGACGGCTGGACGCAGGGCGCGCACACCTACGACGGCACCAGCCACCCGACGTACCGCCGCGGAGACGGGCCGGGCGTGATCATCGTCCACGAGATCCCGGGCATCACGCCCGAGGTGGCCGCCTTCGGTCAGGAGGTCGTGGACGCCGGCTACACCGTGGTGATGCCCAGCCTCTTCGGCACCGACGGCGCCCGCATGACTCCCCTGGCCACGGCCCGGGCACTCCGGCAGGTGTGCGTCAGCCGGGAGTTCACCAAGCTCCGCACCGGTGTCACGACACCCGTTGCCGGCTGGCTGAGGTCACTGGCGCGCGAGCTGCACGACGAGCTCGGCGGCCCCGGCGTCGGCGCCCTGGGCATGTGCTTCACCGGCGGCTTCGCGCTGGCGATGATGGTGGACGCCCCCGTTGCGGCACCGGTCCTCTGTCAGCCGAGCACGCCGTTCGTGCCCGGCGCCAAGCGGGGAGCCGACCTCAACCTCTCGCCGGCAGATCTCGACGTCGTCAAGGGCAAGTGCGCTGCCGGGCAGCAGGTCCTCGGTCTGCAGTTCCGCTCCGACCCGCTCACCGGCACCCGCTTCGACACCCTCACCCGGGAGCTCGGCGAGGCGTTCATCCGCATCGACCTCGAGGGCAAGGGACACTCCACCGTCACCGAGCACCGTCAGCAGGAGGCCATCGACGCCGTGCTCACCTTCTTCGCCGACAACCTGCGCTGACACAGCGGCTCCGGGCGTCAGTCCGAGCTCCCGTCTGTCACCGTGTCGGACGCCACACGGGACGTCCGACGCGGTGGTAGCTCCGGCAGCCGAGTCAGCGGACGTCCCGCCGAACGTCCGACACTCTGGGCGCCACTTCGTCGGACGCAGAGCGCGCCAGTGGCTGTCCCGCGGCGAAGATTGCGGTACTTCGGTGTCACCTGGTGGCAGCAGACGACCGCCATCTTCGGGAGCCTCATGATGAACGACTAGCGTCGACCTCGTGACGCTGATCGTGATGTCCGGCCTCCCCGGCAGCGGCAAGAGCACGGTCGCGAAGCAACTGGCGGCCGAGCTGTCGTGCGCCGTGATCGCGGTCGACACCATCGAGCACGGGCTGCGACAGGCCGGAGTCGACAGCTCCCAGCCGATCGGACTTGCGGCGTACGCCGTCGCGAACCGGCTCGTCGACGTGCAGCTCGCGCTCGGTCACACCGTCATCGCGGACGCGGTCAACCATCACCCCGACGCGCGACAGGCCTGGCTCGACCTGGCTGCGGCTCACGACGTGGACCTGCGGGTCATCCAGGTCGAGTGCAGCGACGAGCAGCTGCACCGCGCGCGGCTCGAGACACGCCAGCACGAGCTCCGAACAGTCCCGTGGTCGCGGGTCGTTGCCTTGCGAGACACCTGGCTTCCGTGGCCAGTCGCTGTGGAGAGGGTGGACACGGCTCCCTTCACAGGTGACTGAGACGGGAACACGTTCTAGTTCCCCGGTACCATCGTTGCCGTGAGCTACCTGCGACGCCAAGCGGTCCTCGCCGCGCTGACCGCCAACGCCCTACGCCCGGTGCCCGGCCTGCGCGCCGGCTTCCCCTCGTTCGTCGCCGGCTGGATCTTCGGCGAGCTGGCCCCCCAGATGCTGGCGCTGACAGCCGTCGACTCGGCCGCCCAGCTGCGCTCATCGCGCCGTCCGAGCCGCCAGACCAGGCTCGGCCTCGGTCTGGCAGCCCTCAGCACGGCAGGGCTCGCGCACCTCGTCCGCCAGTCCCAGCAGGTCAAGGGCCAGGTGGAGGACGCTCTCGTCGAGGGGCTCGGCGTGGACTACGTCGAACAGCTCGATGCGGCCCCCACCCCCGCAGACCTCGCCACACCGTGGCGACGGCTCGTCAACCCGTTCAACTTCACCAACCCGGCGGTCCAGGTCGAACGGAACATCGCGTATGCCGAGTTCGGCCGTCGTTCCATGCTCGACATCTACCGCCCGGCAGATGGCCCGGACGATGGCCCGGACGATGGCACCGCCCTTGCTGACGCGCCGGTGCTCCTCCAGGTGCACGGCGGCGGGTGGCGGGTCGGCGCCAAGCACCGTCAGGCCATCCCGTTGATGCAGCACATGGCGCAGCGCGGCTGGGTCTGCGTGGCGATCACCTACCGACTCGCGCCCCGGGACCCCTTCCCCGCGCAGGTCATCGACGTGAAGCGGGCCCTCGCCTGGGTCAAGGACCACATCGCCGACTACGGCGGCAACCCCGACTACGTCGTCATCACCGGCGGCTCGGCCGGCGGACACCTCGCCTCGTTGGCCGCGGTCACCCCCAACGCGCGGGAGTGGCAGCCCGGCTTCGAGGACGCCGACACCTCGGTCCAGGCGGCCATCCCGCACTACGGCGTCTACGACTTCGCCGGCTCGACCGGTCTCCGCAACGCCATCCGCATGCGCGACGGCTTCCTGGGACCGAAGGTGCTGATGAAGCGCTGGAAGGACGACCCAGAGGCCTTCGAGGCCGCCTCACCCATCCTGCGCGTCGACGGCGACGAGCCAGACTTCTTCGTCATCCACGGCACGGGCGACACGCTGGTCGACGTCGGTCAGGCCCGAGCGTTCGTGGAGAAGCTGCGCCGGGTCTCGAAGAAGTCCGTCGTGTACGCCGAGCTCCCCGGCGCCCAGCACTCGTTCGACACGTTCCCCTCGATCCGGTCGGCCCACGTGGTGCGCGCGATCGAGCGCTACCTCGGCTGGCACTGGAACACGTGGCGGGCGGGCCTTCCCGTCGACCACGAGGTCGCTCCCGCCTCTCCCTAGGTCACAACCAAAGCGTCCGATTCGTCAGACTGGTGACGGACCACGACAGGAGACGTGACATGGAGTCCTTCGAGCAGCACCGCGGACACCTGACAGCGGTGGCGACACGGATCCTGGGTCCGGGCGGAGACGCCGAGGACGCCGTCCAGGAGACCTGGCTCCGCTTCGAGCGTGCCGACACCGCCGACGTCGAGAACCTGCGGGGTTGGCTCACCACGGTCGTGAGCCGGATCTGCCTCGACCAGCTCCGGTCTCGGACGGCGCGACGCGAGGATCTCGTCGACCACCACCTTGAACGGCCGACCGAAGATCCGACGCCGGAGGACGACGCAGTCCTGGCGGAGGCCGTCGGCAGCGCCATGCAGACCGTGCTGGACGAGCTGACCCCGCCCGAGCGCGTGGCCTTCGTGCTGCACGACCTGTTCGCGGTGTCCTTCGACGAGATCGCAGCGTTGCTCGACCGCTCCCCGGCCGCGACGCGCCAGCTCGCCTCCCGGGCGCGTCGGCGGATCCGCGGGACGACCCCCGCAACCGCTCCCGGACGCGAGGTGGTCGACGCCTTCCTGCGAGCGGCACGCGCCGGGGAGCTCGACACGCTGATCGCGCTGCTCGACCCCGACGTCGTGCTGCGAGCCGACGCCACGACGGCCGCGATGGGACCGGCACCACTGCTCATCGGGCCGCAGGACGTGGCCAACCGGTTCAACGGCGGAGCCCAGTCCGCCAAGCTGATGATCGTGGACGGCATCGCCGGCGCAGCGTGGATGCATCGCGGCGAAGCCAGGGTGGTCTTCGACTTCACCGTCATCGACGGCCGCATCGTGGCCATCGACCTGCTCGCCGACCCCGAGGTCCTTGCCGGACTCGTGCTCGAACCCGCCTGAGGAGGGCGCCGACGCCCAGGCGGGGTCGCTCGTCACCCGAAGTGAGCGGTGAGCACCTGACGTTCGCCGTCGACGGTCACGCGACCGCCGTACGGCACCAGCAGCTGGGGCGAGGTGTGCCCGAAGTCCACGTCGAGCACGACGACCAGGCCGGGGTTGTAGTCCGCCACCGCGCGCAGCACCACCTCCCGGCGCTCCGCGCGCAGCCCGGCTGCCTCCTCCTCGGTCCGGGGCTGCTCCCGCGTGCTGACCGGAGGGCGGCCCCAGAGAAGCGCCGACGCGGCGCCCAGGATGCCGCGCTCCCCGAGGTTGCGCAGCATGTAGGAGCACGCGGTCGGCGACGGCATCTCCTCGGACGCCTCCAGCGCAAGCACGCATCCCGCGTACGCCGAGGCGGGGTGCACCCAGTGCCCCACCGCGAGCGTCCACTCGACGATCTCGAGACACCCGCCCCACAGCAGCCCGGTCACCGGACGCGTCGGCCCTGACCACCGCCAGGGGGTGGCGGGCCGGGCCGGAGATGGGTCGACCAGCGCTGCGGGCGTGCCCCAGTCCAGCCCGTAGTCTCGCGTGCGCGCCGGAGGCGACAGCTGCAGGTCGCCGCCGAAGAGCGCAGCGCGCAACGACGTCAGGTGTTCGACCTCGATGCTCGGTCCCGGCCCCAGGGCGGCGGTCGACCCGCCGTACACCCCACCGATGCCGTGGAAGAACAGCCAGTTGGAGAGGTTGGTGTTGTCGCTGAATCCCAGGAACCGTTTGGGGTGCGCCAGCATGCGGGCGTGGTCGAGGTGACGCAGGACGGTGATCTGGTCGTCACCGCCGATGGTGGCCATGACGGCAGCGATCGAGTCGTCCTCGAAGGCGCGCATCAGGTCCTCGGCCCGCTCGGCGGGCGTGCCCTGCACACGCGTGAACGGGAGCTCCACCGGCTCGAGGCCCAGGTCCCGGATCCTGCTGAGTGCCTGCTCGTGGACCTCGGGGAACTGTGCAGGGGCGCACCACGAGGGCGACACGACAGCGACCCGGTCGCCGGGCCGGACGGGTGGGGGCAGGACGACGTCGGGGACCATCCCCTCAGTCAACCAGCCTCGCCACTAGGGTCTCGACCGTGACTGGGTGGATCGATCATGCACTGGCGGCGAAGGGATTCATGCCTGAGGACGAAGGGCTGATGCTCCACCGCTACGCGCGACATCAGGCCCACCTGGGTCCGCTCCTCGAGGTGGGCACCTACTGCGGCAAGTCCGCGATCTACCTCGGAGCGGCTGTCCGCGAGGCTGGCGGGACCGTCTTCACGGTCGACCACCACCGAGGCTCCGAGGAGAACCAGGTGGGGTGGGAGCACCACGATGCCAGCCTCGTGGACGACGAGTTCGGGCTGATGGACACCCTGCCCGTCTTCCGCAGGACGCTCGCGCGCGCCGGTCTGGAGGACGAGGTCGTCGCTGTGGTCGGCAGGTCGACGACCGTGGCACGCCACTGGCGTACGCCGCTGGCGCTGCTCTTCATCGACGGCGGGCACGCGGAGGAGCATGCCCAGAACGACTACTCCGGCTGGGCGCACTGGCTGATGGCCGGCGGGCTGCTGGTCATCCACGACGTGTTCGCCGACCCTGCAGACGGGGGCCAGGCGCCGTACCACGTCTTCCTGCGCGCGCTCGAGAGCGGCGCGTTCACCGAGGTCGAGGCCCTGGGCTCGATGCGCGTCCTGGAGCGCGTCTCAGGAGACGCCGGCGACAAGGACACACGGTGAGCAGCCACATTCGAGCCCGATCTCGGCGAAGTCGGGAGCGAGGGTGGTGCCGCGCATGATGCCGGAGCCCGCCGTGGTGTGGGAGAGCGCATCGACGGCCAGGATCACCGCGGCAGCCGTGTAGGTGGTGTGCTCGGCGGGCCAGTTGACGTCGTCGGGGAAGACGTATCCGGTGAAGTACTTCCCTTCCTCCGCGCGGAGGTGCTGCATGTCGGCGAGGAGCTCCAACGCACGTGACCGATCACCGGCGGCGTCGAGGGTGAGCACCAGCTCGCACGTCTCGGCGCCGGTCACCCACGGGTTCCTCGACACGCAGCGGATGCCGAGGCCGGGCTCCACGAAGGTGTCCCAGCGCGAGTCGATCAGCTCGCGCGCAGCCGCGCCCCGGACGGCCCCGCCGAGGACGGGGTAGTACCAGTCCATCGAGAACTCGGACTTGTCGAGGAACTCCTCCCGGTGCTTGCGCACCGCGTGGCCGAGGCGTCCGCCGGCGAGCTCCCACTCCGGCTGCGGATCTCCGAGCAGGTCGGCGATCGCCGAGCCGGCCCGCAGGCTCTGGTAGATGCTGGACGAGCCGGCCAGCAGTGCCTCGCGGTTGACGGCTCCGGGCTCGCCGTCGACCCACTCCTGGGACCAGGCGATGCCGCCGAAGGGCAGCTGCATGTCGACGACCCAGTCCAGTCCCCGTCGCACGGTCGGCCACATGCGGCGTACGAACTCGGCGTCCTGACGGATCAGCCAGTGGTGCCAGACGCCGACCGCGGGGTAGGCGGACATGTTGGTCTCGCCGGAGTGGTCCTCGACCCGGCCACCGACGATCTTCATCGGCCACGAGCCATCGGCCCGCTGGGTCGACCTGACCCAGTCGTAGGCGCGCTCGGCCGCCTCCACCTGGCCACCGACGACGAGCGCCATGGCGGACTCCACGTGGTTCCAGACGTCGGTGTGCTCACCGACCGTCCAGGGGATGGCACCGTCGGGCTCCTGCATGGCCGCGATCGACGCCGCCGTCTCCTCGACCTGGGCCCAGGTCAGGACGTGCTCGACGGCGCTGACCTCGGTGGTGCGGACCCGGCTGGGCCGGACCTCAGGCTGCACCCGGACCTCAGGCTGCATCGCCCGCTGACCGCTCGCCAACGGCTGCCTCCGGCTTGCGGAAGTAGAGCACCATGCTCTTGCCGATGACCGGGTCGAGCACCTTGCCCGCCAGCTGGAGCGCCTTGGGGTTCTTCATGATCTCCCACACCAGCAGCTTGTGGTACGCCTTCGCCAGCGGGTGCTCGTCGTTGGTCACGCCGACGGCGCACTTGATCCACCAGTAGGGCGAGTGGAGTCCGTGGGCGTAGTCCTTGCCGACGAGCTCGAGGCCGGCCTTGGTCACCTTGTCGGCGAGCTCCTTGTCGGTGTAGATCCGGATGTGGCCGCCCTCGACGTTGTGGTAGTCGTCGGAGAGCTTCCAGTTGATGATCTCGGGCAGCCACCGCGGGACGCTGACGGCCATCGTGCCGCCGGGACGCAGCACCCGCACCAGCTCGTCGATCGCCGCGATGTCGGCAGGGATGTGCTCGAGCACCTCGGCTGCGACCACGCGGTCGAACTCGCCGTCGGCGAACGGCAGGGCCAGCGCGTCGCCCTCCTTGATGTCGGCCTCGGCGCCGTCCGGCACCTCGCCGGCCTCCTTCATCGCCCCGAACCACTCCCGCACGACCGCGAGCTCGTCGGCGTCCTGGTCGAAGGCGGTCACGTCGGCGCCGCGCTTGTACATCTCGAACGCGTGGCGACCCGCGCCGCAGCCCATGTCGAGCACCCGCTCGCCGGGACGCAGGCCGAGGCGGTCGAAATCAACGGTCAGCACTGGTGTTCTCCTTCGTCGGGCGCCCCACGCCAGTCTCAGTGCCAGCGCCTGTCTCGCTGCCACCACCGTGCTCGGCGCGGTAGCTGTCGATCGTTCGTTCGTACGCCGCCGCGGTGGCCGCGGCAACGGCGCGCCAGCTGAAGAGCCGCTGCACGCGCTCGCGCCCGGCGCGTCCCATCTGCTCGCGGCGCGCCGGGTCGTCGAGCAGCTCGAGCAGCGCCAGCTCGAGCTCGCCGACGTCTCCTGGCGTGACGAGGAGCGCGCACTCACCGTCGGGGCCAACGACCTCGGGGATCGCACCGGCCCGCGAGACGACGAGGGGCGTCTCGCACGCCATCAGCTCGGCCGTCGGGAGCGAGAAGCCTTCGTAGAGCGACGGCACGCACGCGATCTCGGCCGAGCCCATCACCTGCACGAGCTCGTCCTGGGAGACGCCGCTGACGAAGGTCACGTGCTCGCCGATGCCGAGGCTGTCGATCAGCTTCTCCGTCCGGCCGCCGGGCTCGGGTCGGGTGACGAGCAGGAGGTGCACGTCGCGCTCGGTGCGCAGCTTGGCGAAGGCTTCGAGCAGCGTCGCGATGCCCTTCATGGGCGCGTCGGCACTCGCCATCGCCAGGATGCGTCCCGGCACGCGGGCCGAGGTCGGCGGGACGAAGGCGTCCTCGACACCGAGCAGGACCGTCTGCATGCGCGCCGGGTCGACCCCGAAGTCGACGGCGATGTCGCGGGCCGACGTGTCGGAGGGCGTGAGGATGGTGCGCGCCTGTCGGGCCACCTTCGCCTGCATGCGCAGGAAGCCGTACCAGCGGCGCAGTGAGAGCTTCTTGCGCAGCGTCGGCGCCGCCTCGATGTCGATGCGCCGGTCGAAGGTGATCGGGTGGTGGATGGTGGTGAGCAGCGGGAGGCCCATCTTCTCGATCTCGAGCATGCCGTAGCCGAGGACCTGGTTGTCGTGGGCGATGTCGAAGTCCCCGACCCGGTCCTTGAGGACGCGCGCCACGCGGGTGCTGAAGGTCTTGGGCTCCGGGAAGCCCGCGGTCCACATGGTGAGGACCTCCTCGACGTCGATGAGGTCGCGGATCTCGCTCGGCTTCGGCGTACGGAACGGGTCGGGCTCGCGGTAGAGGTCGAGGCTGGGCACCTTGGTCAGGCGGACGCCCTCGTCGAGCTCGGGATAGGGCTGGCCGGAGAACACCTCGACGTCGTGACCCAGGTTGACGAGCTCTCGGCTGAGGTGCCGGACGTAGATTCCCTGGCCGCCGCAGTGGGGCTTGCTGCGGTACGACAGCAGTGCGATGCGCACGTGCGGCGACCTTTCTCGAAGTGGCTCTCTCGAAATGGAACGTGTTCCCATTATGTCCCACGCGTTGATAGCCTGTTCCAGGGTGTTCAACCGGCCGGACCGGGACCCTGTTCCACCTCCGGGTCGTGCCGCGCGTCACACACATCTGTCCTCGCCAGCCATCCTGGAGGCCGCCGTCATCGTGGAGACCCGGTGAGCATCCACGCACTGACGACCGAGGACCTCGGCTCGTCCGCCCAGCGCGAACGGCGCGAACGCATCCTGGACGCCACAATCACGCTTGCCAGCCAGGGCGGGTTTGATGCCGTGCAGATGCGAGCGGTCGCCGACCGGGCCGATGTCGCCCTCGGCACGCTCTACCGCTACTTCCCCTCCAAGATCCATCTGCTCGTCACCGCCCTGGCCCGGGAGTTCGAGCGCACCGAGGCAGCACTGGCGGACTCCAGGATCGAGGGCGACACGCCCGCCGACCGGGTGGTCACCGTCCTGCGGTGGACGACGAGCGGCCTGGAGGACGACCCGCACCTCACCGAGGCGCTCACTCGCGCGTTCATGTTCGCGGACAGGTCCGTCGCCACCGAGATCCGCCTGGTCGCCCGACTGCTCACCCGGATCGTGACCCACGCCATGCATCCCGACCGCGACGAGGTCGACGACGAGGACGTCGCGATCGCGCGGGTCGTCGGCGACGTGTGGCTCGCCTCGTTGGTCGGCTGCGTGACCGGGCGGAGCACGACTGCGGAGACCGTGGCGCACATGGAGCGCGCAGTCCGGCTGATCGTGCGCTGACAGGCGTCAGAGCTCGCTTGAGTGCCCCGGGAAGACGTGCGCGCTCGGGTCGATCACCACGGCCGCGTTGTTGACGGCCGTCGCCGCCTCGCCGAAGCCGACGGCGATGAGCCGGACCTTGCCGGGGTATTCGGTGATGTCACCGGCAGCGAAGACGCGGGGCAGGTTGGTGCGCATCGCGGAGTCCACGACGACGTGCCGCTTGTCGGTGGTGATCCCCCACGTCTGCAGTGCACCGAGGTCGGCGATGAACCCGAGCGCGGCGACCACGGCCTGCGCCGGCCGGACGATCGGCTCCTGACCGTCCACGACGATCTCGACCTCCTCCACCGAGGTCTCCCCGCGCAGGGCCGTGACCTGGGCCTTGGTGATGATCTCCACCGAGGACTCCCGGACCGCAGCCACGGTGCGCTCATGGGCCCGGAACGCGTCGCGGCGGTGGACGAGAGTGACCGACCTGGCCATCGGCTCGAGGTGCTGGGCCCAGTCGAAGGCGCTGTCACCGCCGCCGACGATGACGACGTCCTTTCCGTGGTACGGCGCAAAGCTGGGCACGAAGAACTCCAGCCCACGGCCGGCCCACCCGTCACCAGCGGGTAGCGGACGAGGGCTGAACTTCCCGATCCCGGCCGTGATCATGACCGCGCCGGCCTCGATCCGGGTGCCGTCGTCGAGTCCGACCACGACCCGGTCGCCCTCATGGGTGAGGGTCGAGGCAGTGCGGTCGAGGTAGTAGTCCGGCTTGGCCGTGTCGGCCTGCGTCACGAGGCCGGCCACCAGGTCCCGGCCCTTGATGGTCGGGAAGCCGGCGACATCCAGGATCGCCTTTTCGGGATACATCGCCGTGATCTGACCGCCCAACTCCGGCAACGAGTCGACGACGGCCACGCTGAGTCCGCGGAAACCGGCGTAGTAGGCGGCGAAGAGGCCCGTGGGCCCGGCGCCGATGATGAGCAGGTCCGTCTGCGGCACGGTCATCTCCCTCGCGAACTCAGACCTCCGCGGCGCGGAGACTCTGCACAGCTGCTGAGACGTTGCAACCTAACCGAGAGCGTCGACTCCCGCTATCGTCCAGTCGCCCTCGACACGTACGAGATCGACCACCAGGCGGTTGCGGACTACTTGCTCGGCCCTCGAGCGCGCCGAGGACGTCGTCTGGTTGATGAAGACCAGCACCTGCGCCTCGTCCTGGGTCGCCGAGATGATCGCCGAGGAGACGGCTGTCGCCTCCTGCGAGATCCGGTTCCTGGCCGTGTTGGCACGGACCTGCTTCATCGCCTGGGCGTATTCCTCCGCGAACTCCGGGGTCAGCTGTGTCGAGGCTGTCTGGATGTCCTCCTCGAAGCTGTCGTGGTGATAGGTCAGGACCCGTTGGCTGAGCTCGGCCGCCGACATGAGGAGCGTGCTGCGCGCGTCCGCGTCGAGGATCTGGGTCGACTCGAGAGCAGGCTCCGGCGCGGGACTGAGCACGTCGTAGCCCTTGAAGCCCACGAACACCGCCAGCCCGACAACCACGGCCGTCAGGAGCGCAGCCAGCCAAGCGCTGCCGAGCACTCCGGGCGGACGCCCGGTGGTCGGGTCGGTGGCTGGGTCGGCGGCCGTGCTCGTCGAGGTCGTCACGGTGGTCATCCCACGAACTGCAGACCGGCGGTGAGCCACCGGTCCCCTTCCTTGACCATGTCGAGCTGGATCCGCCACGGCACGGTGCGGGACGTGCCGTCGGTCGCGTTGCTGGTGACGACGGTGTCGGCCGCGACGAAGACACTGGCGGTGGTCGCGTCGATGTCGCTGATCCCGACCTCGAGCACGGTCGCCTCGGCAGTGGACTGCTGCGCCCGCGCCGAGCGCCGGAGACTGTCCAGCTCCTCGGCGTACTGCTGCTTGAACTCGCCGGTGGCCCCGTCCAGCACTACCTGCGCCTGAGCATCCACGTTGCCGTGGTCGATCCCCAGGAAGGCTTGCACCTGCGCGGTGGCGGCCCGGGTGACGTCGAGGCTGCGCTGGCCGTGCTGCTCCGCCTCGGTCGCGGTCGACTCCTCACTCTGGACGAGGAACGCGACCGTGGCACCGAGCGCGAGCCCGAGCACCATCAGGACCACGTTGAGCCGGCGTAGGTCCATCAGATGTCGCCCCTGGTGACGTCGTCGGTCCGAGGTGCCGGTGCACACTTCATGCTACGCATATTGGCAGGCCGACCGTGCTGACATCGCGCAGGGAGTCCCGCGCGGCACGGAGTGTTGCGCGCAGGCGACTGGCCGCACCACACACTGGTGCTGGGAACGCGATCACTCCTCGCCGTCGAGCAACCCGTCGCGCTCAGCCGCTTGCACGATGCGGCGGAGGTCCTCGATGTCACCGCAGCCAGCGTCGAGCTGAGCGTTGCGCTCGGAGACGAACGCGTCGCCGAGCGTGGCTCGCACCTCGACGCTCACCTCGTCGCGCGCCGGGTTGAGGATGGTCAGCTCCTCTTCGGTGAGGTGGTGGTTCAGCGCCGTCGCCAGCTCCTCGACGGCGTCGTCGAACTCAGAGGTGTCGGTCGCGTCGAGCTCCAGCACCTTGAGCATTGCCTCGTGCCCCTCGGCGTGCTCCTCCTCCCCGTGCTCGGCCTCATGTGCCGTGATCGCCTGCTCGCGCCGCAGGGTCGGGTAGACGTGCTTCTCCTCCGCCTCGGCGTGCGCGACGTGCAGTGCAGACAGCGCCCGGCGGACGCCGTCGCGGTCCGACGTGCTGTCGCGCAGGTCGCGGAGCAGCGTCTCGAAGCGCCGGTGGTCGTCGAGGATCAGGTCGATGACGTCGCCGGAGACGGGCCGGCCGAGGTCGATGGAAGTGCTCATGGGCGCGACGCTAGCTGCCCAGCCCGACGATGGCACCCTGCGCACCTCCCAAGAGGTTGTCCGCGCCTATGCTGACCGCATGTCGTCGTCCGGTGTGTGGGGTCGCTTCGACCATGACCCCCGATCACCGCAGTCGTCTCGGCTGCGGGCCTCCGACCGCGATCGCGACGTCGCCCACGGGGTGCTCGGTGACGCGTTCGCCGACGGCCGCCTCGACCACGCGGAGTACGACGTCCGATCGTCCGCGGTGATGGTGGCGAACGTCCTCGCCGAGTTGGTGCCGCACCTTGAGGACCTGGTCCCCGACGACCCCGGGTCGGCGATCGCCGCCCGTGGCCCAGAAGCGCTCGGTCTGCACGAACAGGCCGTAGACCTGTGGGCCAAAGACCGACGCGAGGCCGTCATGGGACTCGTCGGCATCTCCGTCATCACCTGGACCATCTGGGCCGCCACCATGCTCGGCGGGTTCCCGTGGCCGCTCTTCCCGATGCTGGCCGCCGCGATGAACACGATGCGCACCCAGCTCAACAAGAGGGACATCATCCAGGAGCACGAGCGCAAGCTCCTGAAACGCGAGCGCAAGGCGGTTGAGGCGCGCGCGGCGAGTGAGCTGGAGCCGGGCTCCGACGCCTGAGGCCTTCAGTGGGCGCCCGCGCTTGCACGGTCGGTGGTCGTGACTACTTCGTCGCCGGCGCTCGCACAGTTCGCGCGTCCCTCCTCATGTCTTCGCTGCCGCTCACTTGGTCGCCGGCGCTCGCTTCGCTCGCGCAGCTCCCCGCTCGTCGGGTGCGCCACAGACCTCGTTCCTCGGCCCGCGCGCACCGCTCCTCACTTCGTCGCTTCCATCATCTGGCGTAGTTCCTTCTTCAGCTCGTTGACCTCGTCGCGAAGGCGAGCAGCGACCTCGAACTGGAGCTCGGCAGCAGCCGCCCTCATCTGGTCGGTCAGCTGCTGGATCAGCTCGGCGAGGTCGGACGACGGGATCCCGGCCGCGTCCGGCAGCGAGTTCTTGAGCTTCGACAGGGCAGGCGTCGGAGACTTGCCGGGCTTGACTCCACCGGCCCGGCCCTTCTGACCCACGTCGGCCCAGGTCTGGAGGAGCTCCTGGGTGTTCTCGTCCTCGCGGGCCAGCATCTCGGTGATGTCGGCGATCTTCTTGCGCAGCGGTTGGGGGTCGATACCGCGCTCGGTGTTGTAGGCCACCTGGATGGCGCGTCGACGGTTGGTCTCGTCGATGGCCGCCTCCATCGAGGGCGTGATCTTGTCGGCATACATGTGGACCTGGCCCGACACGTTGCGAGCCGCGCGACCAATCGTCTGGATGAGCGACTTGTCCGAGCGCAGGAAGCCCTCCTTGTCGGCGTCGAGGATCGAGACGAGCGACACCTCGGGCAGGTCGAGACCCTCGCGGAGCAGGTTGATGCCGACCAGCACGTCGTATTCGCCCATGCGCAGCTCCCGCAACAGCTCGATGCGCCGCAGCGTGTCGACCTCGGAGTGGAGGTAGCGGGTGCGGATGCCGGCGTCGAGGAGGTAGTCAGTGAGGTCCTCGGACATCTTCTTGGTCAACGTCGTGACGAGCACCCGCTCGTTCTTGTCGGCGCGCGTGCGGATCTCGTGGATCAGGTCGTCGATCTGACCCTTCGTCGGCTTGATGACGACCTCGGGGTCGATCAGCCCGGTCGGGCGGATGATCTGCTCGACGGTGTTGTCCTTGCCGCCGACCTTGTCGAGCTCGTAGTTGCCGGGGGTCGCCGAGAGATAGATCGTCTGGCCGATGCGGTCGAGGAACTCCTCGAACTTCAGCGGTCGGTTGTCCATCGCGCTGGGCAGGCGGAACCCGTGATCGACCAGGTTGCGCTTGCGGGACATGTCGCCCTCGTACATCCCGCCGATCTGCGGGATCGCGACGTGCGACTCGTCGACCACGAGCATGAAGTCCTCGGGGAAGTAGTCGAGCAGGGTGTTGGGCGCCGTGCCGCGGGTGCGACCGTCCATGTGCATCGAGTAGTTCTCGATGCCCGAGCACGAACCGACCTGGCGCATCATCTCGACGTCGTAGGTGGTCCGCATCCGCAGGCGCTGCGCCTCGAGCAGCTTGCCCTGGCGCTCGAAGGTGGCGAGCTGGTCCTCCAGCTCCAGCTCGATCCCCTTGATCGCGCGCTCCATGCGTGCCGGGCCGGCGACGTAGTGGGTCGCCGGGAAGACGTAGAGCTCCTTGTCCTCGGTGATGACCTCGCCCGAGATCGGGTGCAGCGTCATCATCCGCTCGATCTCGTCGCCGAAGAACTCGATACGCACGGCGAGCTCCTCGTAGACCGGGAAGATCTCGAGGGTGTCGCCGCGGACCCGGAACGTGCCACGCGTGAAGGTCATGTCGTTGCGGGTGTATTGGATCTCCACGAGGCGGCGCAGGATCGAGTCGCGGTCGTGCTCCTCGCCCACCCGGAGGCGAAGCATGCGGTCGACGTATTCCTGGGGGGTGCCGAGGCCGTAGATGCAGGACACGGTGCTGACCACGATCACGTCGCGCCGGGTCAGCAGTGAGTTGGTCGCGCTGTGGCGAAGCCGCTCGACCTCCTCGTTGATCGAGGAGTCCTTCTCGATGTAGGTGTCGGTCTGCGGGACGTAGGCCTCCGGCTGGTAGTAGTCGTAGTAGCTGACGAAGTATTCGATCGCGTTGTCCGGGAAGAGCATCCGCAGCTCGTTGGCGAACTGCGCCGCCAGCGTCTTGTTGGGCTGGAGCACCAGCATCGGTCGCTGCAGTTTCTCGGCCACCCAGGCGACCGTGGCCGTCTTGCCGGTGCCGGTCGCGCCGAGCAGCACGATGTCCTGCTCGCCGGCGCCGACGCGCTCGGCGATGTCTGCGATCGCGGTCGGTTGATCGCCGGAGGGGGTGTAGTCGGAAACCACCTGGAAGGGGGCCACGCGGCGCTCGAGATCTGTCACTGGACGCATGCGTCGAGCCTACGGGTGACCACCGACAGTGAAGCCGCTCGCTATGTTGTGTCTGTGAGAGCCGACCGTCTGCTGAGAGTCGTGCGCCGTACCCTCATGTCGGTCTTCGGCTTCCAGATCGCCCTCGCGATCGCATTGTCCTTCGTCGACTCCTACCGCCGCCGGGGCAAGAAGCCCAAGCCGTTCCCGGTCACGCCGCCGCGGACCGTCGAGGTCGGCGAGGGCACGCTGACGACCTACACGTTCGGTCGCGACCTCTACGCCGACATGCTTGAGGCGATCAACGGTGCGCAGAAGCAGATCCTCTTCGAGACCTACATCTGGAAGGGCGACGAGGTCGGTGAGGACTTCAAGTCGGCACTGATCGCGGCTGCCGACAGGGGCGTCGAGGTCTATTGCATCTACGACGGCTTCGCCAACCTCGTCGTCTCCCCCGCCTTCAAGCACTTCCCGCCGACCCTCAAGGTGCTGCGCTACCCCGTCTGGACGCCCGGCCTGAGGTTCTGGCGCCTCCGGGGCTACGGCCGCGACCACCGCAAGATCCTCGTGATCGACGAGGAGGTCGGCTTCGTCGGCGGCTACAACATCGGCACTCCGTACGCCACCGAGTGGCGCGACACGCACATCCGCATCACCGGGCCCGGCGTCTGGGATCTCACCCGCGCCTTCGCCGACTTCTGGAACCTCAACCGTCGCAAGCGGATCGGCCACAGCGAGCGGCCGCTCCTCCTCGAGGCGGCGGCCTCCACGTGGGAGCCCCGGATCCGGTTCTCCCGCAACGTGCCGCGACTGTGGATGTTCCCCATCCGGAACATGTACCTCGAGGCCATCAATCGCGCGACGCGCAACATCTGGATGACGCACGCCTATTTCATCCCGGACCAGGACTTCGTGGACACACTCAAGGACGCCTCTGCGCGGGGGGTGGACGTCCGTCTGCTGGTGCCGCTGAAGTCCAACCACATCGTGGCCGACTGGATCTCGCGCGGCTACTTCTCCCAGCTCCTGACCGCCGGGGTGCGGATCTTCCGGTTCAAGGACGCCATGGTGCACGCCAAGACGTCGACCATCGACGGGAACTGGTCGACCGTCGGGACGGCGAACGTCGACCGGCTCAGCCTCCAGGGCAACTACGAGATCAATGTCGAGGTCATCGACGAGGGCATGGCCGAGGTGCTCGAGGAGATCTTCCTCCGCGACCAGTCGAACTGTCTCGAGCTCACCAGCCAGGAGTGGGAGGCGCGCGACCTGCACCGCAAGTTCACCGAGTTCGTGCTGGCCCCCCTGCGCCCACTCCTCTGAGGCCCGCTGCTGCAGTCAGCGACCGGGGGTTCGGCCGGGCAGGTGCGTACGCGGCGCCATCCTTGCGCCGTGGCGCGGGCGTCCTCCCTTGGCCAGCATGATGAGCACCACCGCCCGGTTGCGCTGCGGACGCCACGGCTCGAGGAACTCCGCCAGCTGGCGGTCGTCGAACTCCTCACCAGTCATCGCCCAGCCGACGTCCTTGGCGACGTGGTAGTCCCCGAAGCTCACCGCATCGGGGTCCCCGAGTGCGCGGGAGCGCACCTCAGCACTGGTCCAGGCGCCGATCCCCGGCAGGCTGCACAGGCGACGGTCGAGGTCCGCCGGCCCGTCGTGCCGCTCCAGCGCCTCTGCGACCCGCGCCGCGGTGACGATCGCCCGGGACCGCGCGTGGTCGATGTGCATCTCCAGCCACGCCCAGCTGGGGATCATCCGCACGGTCGCGGCATCGGGCGGCACCCACAGCCGCAGCTGCTGGGCGGGACCGGGCGCGTGGTCGCCGTACCGCATCACGAGGGCGCGGTAGCCCGCGAACGCCTCCTGGCCGGTGACCTTCTGCTCGATGATGCTGGGGATCAGCGCCTGCATCACGAGGCCGGAGGCACCGAAGCGCACGTGCGGGTGGCGCCTGCTGGCCTCGACCAGCAGGGGGTGGCGCGGCTCGAACGTCGACGGGTCGTCGTGCGCACCCAGCAGACTCGGGACGCTGTCGAGCGCCCATCGCGTTCCCGGGCCCCACGCGGCGGCCTGGACCTCACCACGGGGGCCCTGTCGGATGCTCAGCGTCGCAGCGCCCTCGGGGGTACGGATGCCACGCCAGTGCGTCCCGGTCGCGTCGTCGATGCGGTAGGACGGGTCACGGGCCCCGCGGCGTTGCTGGCGCAGCATGCGACCGACCGCGCACGGCCAGGACGGCTCCCAGGTCCGCGTCTGCTCCTGCATGCCCCGAACGGTAGGTCACGGCACCGACGGTCGATAGATTGCCCTCATGGCATCCAAGCGCGAGATCGAGGCCGGCATCGAGAAGGACTTCAAGAGCCAGATGTCGTACGGCGACTACCTGCGCCTGGACCTGCTGCTGGACGCCCAACAACCGCAGAGCGACCCGCTGCTGCACGACGAGCTGCTGTTCATCATCCAGCACCAGACCTCCGAGCTGTGGCTGAAGCTGATGGTGCACGAGCTGCGCTCGGCCCGGGACCTGGTCGCCGGCGACGACCTGGCACCGGCGCTGAAGCGACTGGCGCGGGTCAAGCAGATCCAGCGGGTGCTGACCGACCAGTGGTCCGTGCTCGCCACCCTGACGCCGAGCGAGTACGCCGAGATCCGGCCCTTCCTCGCCACGTCATCGGGCTTCCAGTCCGCGCAGTACCGCGAGGTCGAGTTCCTGCTCGGCAACAAGGACGCCGACATGGTGGGCGTCTTTGCGCACGACCAAGCAGCGCACGACGTGCTGGCCGAGCTGCTCAACGAACGGTCGCTCTACGACGAGTTCCTGGCCTACCTCGCCCGCCGCGGCTATGCCATTCCCGCCGACGTCCTCGACCGGGACGTGACGTCCCCGCACGTCTCGTCCTCGGGCCTGGTCGACGTCTTCGCCGAGGTCTACGCCGACACGACCAAGCACTGGGGCGTCTACGAGGCCTGCGAGGAGCTGGTCGACGTGGAGGACAACTTCCAGCAGTGGCGGTTCCGGCACCTCCAGGTGGTGCAGCGCATCATCGGTCACAAGACGGGCACCGGCGGGTCGTCGGGGGTCTCGTTCCTGCGCCGGGCTCTCGACCTCACGTTCTTCCCGGAGCTGTTCGAGGTGCGCACGCGGATCGGGGACTGACGGGTCCGGTCGGAGCGATTGGCTGCGACATACCGAGCGTTCCTGCTGCACATCAGGGCCCGCAGACAGCAGGATCGCTCGGACCTTCAGCGCGCCGGGTCGTAGGCAGACCGGGCGAAGGCACGTTCCTCGATCCGATCGTGCAGGGTGCCCTGCGGAGGCCGGGCGACCCAGAGCCGCTGCGACTCGGGCTCGAACGCGGCGCGGCTCCGGCCGGCCCGGACCCGCGCCGTCACGACTGGCTCGTCATCCACCTCCGCTCCGGTCACCCGCACCACCTCGATCCCGACCCTGCGCAGCGCGTCCTCCTTCACCACGTCCTTGGTGTGCCGCAGCGCTGCTCGGTGCTCGGCCCCGTCGAACTCGACGACGAGGCCGGCCACGAGGTCCAGCAGGTCGGCGATCCCCAGCAACCGGCCGGAGCGGTCGTAGATGGGGCAGTTGACCTGCCATGTCACCCCGGGCACCGCCGCGACGCAACGCAGGCGGCAACGCACCTCGTTGGGGGACAAGGAGTGCTCGCTCGCGGCATCCAGCACACCCGGAGCGAAGCGCAGACCGCTTGCGCGCAGCTGCCGGATCGAGACCAGCTCGGCAGCGCACATCATGTCGACAACGACGACTGCTTCCACGAAGCCCGGCGCCAGGCGCGCCGCGTCGGCGGTGGCCCACAGTTCGTCCACCGTGGCCAGTCCGTGTCGGATCGCGTGGTGCTCCGCAGGGATCGACCAGTAGGCCACCCTCAGGCCCGCCGACGCCAGCTGGCCGCGGGGGCCGACGCAGACCGGAACCCCGAGCTGGGTACGACCGTCCCGCTCGAGGCCGTCGAAGAAGTTGGCTCCGTTCAGCCGACATGCCGCCCAGCCCGTGATCCGGGCTGCTGGCCTCGACAGCCGGACTGAAGCCTCTGCGATCCGCTGCTCAGGATGGTCCTGGCGAGTCCCCGCCGGGACGTAGAACCCTGCGACGTACGCCGCCAGGCAGGCCCCCGCGCCTGGGCCGGGGTCGGCCCGGTCTTGCCGGTCGGATCGATGCGCACGGGCAGCACGAGTCGGCCGGGGTGAGGTGCACGAGGGTCCCAGCGGTGTGCCATCCGACGATCGTGTCCCAGCAGATTCGCCGGGTCGATCGTTCCTCCACAGCCTCGCCGGGCTTCCGAGCGAACCTGCTGCAAAACAGGCGCCCGGACAGCAGGATCGCTCGGAGGATCGGAACTCGCGCGGCCGTCGGTGAGCCCGGGCACACTGTCCTCATGCTGCTCGCCGACATTGTCGCCACCTCGACAGCCGTCGCTGCCACCAGGTCCCGCAAGGCCAAGGTCGCCGCGCTCGCCGACGCGCTGCGGGCTACGGACCCCGGCGAGCTGGAGACGGTGGTCAGCTACCTCGGCGGTTCGCTGCGGCAACGCCGCACGGGACTGGGCTGGCGGGGGCTCAACGCGCTGCCGGAACCCGCCACGGAGCCGTCGTTGACGGCGACCGAGGTGCACGAGGCGTTCGAGGCCCTCGCGCGGATCGCCGGGTCGGGCTCGCAGGCGAGCCGCAGGGTTGCCGTGGACGCGCTCTTCGCCCGCGCCACTGCGCCGGAGCAGGCGTGGCTGCGCGGTCTGGTCACCGGGGAGGTGCGCCAGGGAGCGCTGGACGCGCTCGTGCAGGAGGCGGTCGCCCAGGTCGCCGGGGTTCCGCTGTCCGCCGTACGCCGCAGCGCGATGCTCTCCGGCAGCACCCTGGCCGCAGCAGTTGCCGCGTTCGACGGTGGCGAGGCAGCGTTGGCGGAGTTCGGCCTCGAGGTCGGCCGGCCGGTGCTGCCGATGCTCGCGTCCAGCGCTCCCGACGTCGGGGCGGCCATGGCCAAGGCTGTCCCGAGCGGTCCGGTGGTCATCGACGCGAAGCTCGACGGCATCCGCATCCAGGCCCATCGGCATGGGGGCGACGTGCTGCTCGTGACTCGCAGCCTCGACGACATCACCGCCCGGCTCCCCGAGGTGGTGGACGTGGTGCGTGCCCTGCCCGGTGGCGACCTGGTCCTCGACGGCGAGGCCCTGATGCTCGGTCCCGACGGACGGCCACGGCCGTTCCAGGAGACGGCGTCGCGGACGGCGCAGTCGACCGGTGCCGCCGTGGTGCCCTACTTCTTCGACCTGCTCCACCTCGACGGCACCGACCTGCTCGACGCCCCTGGGCACGAGCGGACGGCCGCCCTCGACCGGCTGGTGCCCGAGCAGCACCGGGTGCCCCGACTGGTCACCGACGACGCCGAAGCCGCTGCGACCTTCGTCGAAGCCACACTGGCCAGCGGGCACGAGGGCGTCATCGTCAAGGACCCGGACGCCTTCTACGAAGCCGGCCGGCGCGGATCGGCCTGGGTCAAGGTCAAGCCGGTGCACACCCTGGACCTCGTCGTGCTCGCCGTCGAGCGTGGCAGCGGCCGCCGCAAGGGCCTGCTGTCCAACATCCACCTCGGCGCCCGCGACCCGGAGACGGGTGGCTTCGTGATGCTCGGCAAGACCTTCAAGGGGATGACCGACGACATGTTGGCCTGGCAGACGGAGCGCTTCACCGAGCTACAGGTCTCCGACGACGGGTGGGTCGTCACGGTCCGTCCCGAGCAGGTCGTCGAGATCGCCATCGACGGGGTCCAGCGCTCGGTCCGCTATCCCGGCGGCGTCGCCCTGCGCTTCGCGCGAGTGGTCCGCTACCGCGACGACAAGCGACCTGACGAGGCCGACACGCTCGACACCGTCCGAGCGTTCCTCACCTAGGCTCCGCCCATGGACGCTGACCCCACGATCTTCGGCGGACCGGCGTTGGAGGGACCGCCCGGCGACGGCCTCATCCGGTCCATCGAGGAAGAGCTCGACGTGAGGTTGCCCGCGGCCTACGTCGCGCTGAGTCGGATCCACAACGGCGGATACCTCGCTCGCAACGGCTATCCCTCCCCATCGCCGACGACATGGGCGGACGACCATGTCGGCGTCACCTTCATCGCCGCCATCGGCAGGACGGCACGGTTCAGCCTGTGTGGCGAGACTGGAAGCGCCTTCTGGGTCCACGAGTGGGGATACCCAGACGTCGGTGTCTACTTCGCTGACTGTCCCTCCGCTGGGCACGACATGATCGCCCTCGACTATCGAGTCCCCGGCGAGCCCAGCGTCGTGCACGTCGACCAGGAAGCGAGCTACCGGATCACCCCCATCGCCCCCGACTTCGTCACGTTCGTGAACGGCCTGGTGTCGGTTGACGAGTTTGCGTGGTGACGTCCGGAAGGGATGAATTTCCCCGTCGCGCCTGTGCAACTGCCTGTTGCTCGTGCCTAGACTCGTCTCCATGATCAGCCCCGTCGCCGATGAGACCCCGCGGGTCGACGGCCGCCGTTCGGCGGCAGCAGCCCGCCGACACCAGCGCGAGCGCGAGATCCTCGACGCGACGCGCGCGCTCTTCGACCAGCGGGGTGTGCGGGACGCACAGATCGAGGACATCGCCCAGGCGGTCGGCATCAACCGGGCCATCGTCTATCGCCACTTCACCGGCAAGGAGGAGCTCTTCGCCCTCACGCTGGTGGGCTACCTCGACGATCTGCGGGGGCTCCTGCGCGAGAGCGTGCACGGGCTCGACGCAGCCGAGGAACGGTTGCGGGCGACCGTGAGCGCCTTCGTCGACTTCGGCCTGGATCACCCCGCCTTCGTGGACTGCGCGCAGACGTTGATGCGGCGCACCGGTCCCGAGCTGCTCGAGGAGATCAGCGAGAGCGCGATGTTCCGTCTCGGCCGGGCGATCTCGAGCTGCCTCACCGTGGTGGCGCGCGTCCTCGATGACGGCATCGAGTCCGGCGACTTCCACGTCGAGGACACCACCCTGCTCGCCAACCAGCTCTACGCCAGCGGCCTCGGTTCCCTCCAGCTGGCGCGCGTCGGGATGCTGGTGAGCGAGGCCGCGCCCGGCATCCCGCGCATCCACCGCGTCACGGGCGAGCAGGTCAAGACCTATCTCGTCACCTCGGCGCTCGCCCTGGCCCACCAGGGCATCTGAGCACCAGGGCATCTGAGCACCAGACCGCTAGAGCCCCAGGTCGTCCAGCGCGGTCATCACTGAACCGTGGTAGGTCGGGAAGGCGAAGTGCATGCGTCGAACGGTCGACGGCGGGACCTTCGCGTGGATGGCGAGCGCCAGGAGCGCGACGAGGTCGCCGCCGGTCGGGCCGACGGCGCTGGCACCCACCAGCAGTCCCGTCGACGCGTCCGCGACCAGCTTGATGTGACCGAGGTTGCCGGCCCCGTCGAGCCAGCCCCGGGCGGACCCGCTGATGTCCGCGAAGCCGGTGCGGACGTCGAGACCCTGCTTGCTCGCCTGCTCCTCGCTCAGGCCGACGGACCCGATCTCGGGGTCGGTGAAGGTGACCCGGCTGACGGCGCGGTAGTCGGCGATCGGGCCGTCCTCACCCAGGATGTCGGCCTTCGCCACCTCGGCCTGGTAGCTCGAGACGTGGGTGAAGCGACCGTGGCCGGTGATGTCACCGATCGCCCAGAGCTTCTCCCCCGCCCGCATCCGCTCGTCGGTCTCGACCCGGGGTGCGCTCGGGTCCAGGCCGACGGCCTCGAGCCCGATGTCGGTGACGTTGTCGCTGCGACCCGCAGCCACGAGCAGTCGTTCCGCCTCGACGCGGAGGTCGCCTGCGGTGACGGTGAAGCCCGCGTCATGGTCGACTCGGGAGATCTCCACGCCTGTGTGCACGGTGATGCCCTCGTCGTCGAACACCCGCGTGACCAGCGCGCTCGACTCGGGTTCCTCCACCGCGAGCAGCCGGTCGGCCATCTCGAGGACGGTGACCTCGACACCGAAGCGGGCCATCGCCTGGGCGATCTCGCAGCCGATGGGGCCGCCCCCGATGATCGCCAGGCTCGCCGGCAGCTCGGTGACCTGCACGACGTCACGGTTTGTCCAGTACGGCGTCTGGTCGAGCCCGTCGATGGGCAGCACGAGCGGCTCGGTGCCGGTGTTGAGGACGACACCGCGGGCAGCGGTGTACGAGACGCCGTCGACCTCCACGACGCCGGGCGCAGTCAGCCGCCCGCGACCGCGGACCAGGCGCACCCCGGCTTTCTGCACCGCGTCCGCGTTGGCATCGTCGGTCCAGCCCTTCGTCGCCTCGTCGGTGATCCGACCCGCCGGACGGGACCAGTCCGGGGTCACCGACGCGGGCCCGCTGAGGCGGTCCGCGAGGTGCACGCTGCCGATGAGATGGGAGGCGCGGATCATCAGCTTGGTCGGCGTACACCCGTAGAAGGGGCACTCGCCGCCCACCAGGTGCATCTCGACACCCACGACGTCCAGACCCGCCTCGGCCAGCTCCGTGGCCAGCTCCTGACCTCCCGGACCGAGCCCGAGGACGATGACGTCACACGCGACGTGTTGGCTCATGCCAGGCCGCTCAACGGTCCAGGTGACGGGCCCGGGCGAAGCAGAAGAGTCCGTAGCACGCGATGCCCAGCGCGATCGCCAGCAGCATCGGCACCCCGAACGGCTGCTCGAGGACGGTCTGCAGGGCCTGGTCGAGGCCGCCCGACTTCTTCGCCTTGTGCGTGATCGCGGCATAGGCGAACAGCCCGCCGACGATCATGATCGCGATGCCCTTGGCGATGTAGCCGATCTTGCCGAAGAGGACGTAGGTGGAGCCGTCCTTGCCGGACTGACCCTGGGCGTCGAGGTGCTCGGTGAATTTCTCGGTCCAGCCTCGGATGATCAGCGAGATGCCGTACGCGATGACGCCCAGCGCCACCGCGCCGACGATCAGCTGGCCACCGGGCAGGCCCATCAGCTTGGCCGTCGTGGAGTCGGTGCCGCCGCTGGAGCCGTCTCCGGCTGCGGTCTTGATCGCGCTCCAGGCCAGCGCGCCGTAGATGACAGCCTTCCCGAGCGATCCGGCACGCTTGCGCCACTTCTTCTTGTCGTCGGACTCGTCGCGGTAGCCGGTCGCGAACTCCAGCAGCCGCCAGGCGACGAGGAGCAGCATGCCGATGGCGACCAGCCACACCAGGAAGGCACCCATCGGCTGCTCCGCCAGCGAGTGGAGAGCACCGGCGTTCGACGCGCTCTCCGACTTGTCACCCAACGCCAGCTGGGCGGCCAGCCAAGCGACAATCAGGTGGACGACCCCGTAGGCCACCAGTCCGGCGCGGACCGCGTGGTCAA
This sequence comes from Nocardioides sp., assembly GCF_035576065.1. GTDB lineage: Bacteria > Actinomycetota > Actinomycetes > Propionibacteriales > Nocardioidaceae > Nocardioides. The sequence goes on along the minus strand of NZ_DATLWX010000015.1, from coordinate 150,881 downwards.
TCCAGTCGCTCTGGTCGGCTTTGCGCCCCAGCTCGTCAGCCTTCTCGGCAACTTCTCCCATGGGCACACCCAACCATGCGCACCGTGGGGCGCGGCTCACCCCTGGGGTCACGACGTCAGCGGGTCAGGCAGGCCCAGCGGGTGTGGCCTTGGCGATCGCGCCGAGGATGCCGTTGACGAACGTGGGCGACTCGTCGGTCGACAACTCGCGCACCAGCGCGATGGCTTCGGAGACCGCCACCGCGTCGGGCACGTCGTCGACATACGTCATCTCGAAGACGCCGATGCGCAGGACGTTGCGGTCGACCGCGGGCATGCGGGCCAGGGTCCATCCCTGGCTGTACGTCGACAAGACCTCGTCGATGCTGGCCTGGTGCTCGACGACCCCACGCACGAGCAGGTCCGTGTAGTCGTTCGTCGGGCCTTCGCCCTCCGCGATGGCGCGGTCGAGCGCCACGACGGCGTTCTCGCTGCGCATCTCCGAGGCGTAGAGCAGGTCGAGAGCGCGCTTGCGGGCCTTGCCGCGAGCAGACACTCTCAGCCCTTGACGCGGCCGAGGTAGGACGAGTCGCGAGTGTCGACCTTGACCTTCTCGCCGCTGGTGATGAAGAGCGGGACCTGGATCTGGTGCCCGGTCTCGAGCGTCGCAGGCTTGGTGCCACCGGTGGAGCGGTCGCCCTGCAGGCCCGGCTCGGTCTCGGCGATCAGCAGCTCGACGGAGGCCGGCAGCTCCACGAAGAGCACCCGGCCCTCGTTGGTGGCCACGATGGCGTCCTGGTTCTCCAGCATGAAGTTCTTCGCGTTGCCGACGACCTCGGGGGCGACCTCGAGCTGGTCGTAGGTCGAGGTGTCCATGAAGACGTAGGACGTGCCGTCGTTGTAGAGGTACTGCATGGTGCGCTTGTCGACGTTGGCCGTCTCGACCTTGGTGCCGGCGTTGAACGTCTTGTCGACGTTCTTGCCGGACTCGACGTTGCGGAGCTTGGTGCGCACGAATGCCGGGCCCTTGCCGGGCTTGACGTGCTGGAACTCGACGACGGCCCAGAGCTGGCCCTCGATGTTGAGGACCATGCCGTTCTTCAGGTCATTGGTGGTTGCCATGCGCGCCAGTCCGCCTTCTCGTCGTGTGTCTGCCCTCGACCCGACTCGGGCCGACCGCCAAGTCTAGAGGGCGGCCACGAGGCTTGAGGAAATGGGCGTCCCGTGACCATGACCTCTGACGTCATGGACCCCACGCGGTCCCACGTCGAGGCTGGACGCATGACAACGACAACGGACGCCCTTCACCTCCACGACGACCTCACCCACCCGGCCCTGCGGCCGTTCCTGCTGGGCGACGCCGCCCTCACCACCGCCAACGGCCTCGTCTACCTGCTCACCGCCCGATGGCTCGCCGAGCTCTTCGGGGTCGGCACCTCGGTGCTCCTCGGCCTCGGCGCCTTCCTGGTGCTGGTCGGCGCAGGAGTCGCCTACCTCGCCACCCGCCGACCCGTGCCGCGCACGGGCCTCCTCGAGCTGGCCGCCCTCAACGCCGCCTGGGTCGCAGCCAGCCTCGCCTATGCAGTGGCCGGCGACCTCACCACCGTCGGCCGGGTGTGGGACGTCCTCCAGGCGGTCCTGGTGGGAGCCTGTGCCGCCGGCCAGCTGTGGTTCGCGCGACGTGGCTGAGCTGGCCTGCCATCGTGGGCACATGACCGTCGAGCCCGAGCTCCTGCAGGACCACGTCGGGGCGTTGGTACGCCGCTGGCGCGAACGCCGTCGCCTGTCCCAGCAGGCGCTGTCGGACCGTTGCGGGGTGTCCACCCGGCACCTGTCCTGCATCGAGACCGGCAAGTCCGTGCCGAGCCCGACGATGATCGGCCAGCTGGGCAGTGCCCTCGATGTCCCGCTGCGAGTGCAGCGGCGGATGTTCACCGCCGCCGGCTTCGCTCCCGGCGCCACCGAGCTCCCGCTCGACTCCCCCGCGCTGGCCCAGGTGAACGAGGCTCTCGAGCTCATCCTGGCCGGCCACGAGCCCTACCCGGCGCTGGTCATCGACGGCGGGTGGGACCTGGTGGCGGCCAACGAGGCGGCATACCGCCTGCTGGCAGACATCCCCGCCGACCTGCTCGAGCCCCCGGTCAACGTCGTCCGGCTCACTCTCGACCCGCGCGGGCTGGCTCCCCGGATCGTCAACCTCGACGAGTGGCGGGCTGGGATCCTCCACCGCATCCAGCACGAGTTCGACACGTCCGGCGACCCGCGGCTGGGTGAGCTCCTCGCCGACCACCCCGCCCCGCAGCACTCCACGCCGCCCGACATCGTGCAGACCGTGCGGTTCCGGTATGGCGACGACGTGCTGTCGTTCCTCACGACGACCACCGTCTTCGGGACCCCCCGGGACGTGACGGTGGCGGAGCTGGCGATCGAGGCCCTCTATCCGGCCGACGCCGCGACCCGCGATCAGCTGACGGCGTCGGCGACCGCGGACAGTGCCTCGCGGTAGCCGTCGATCCCTCGACCAGCAATGGTCAGCATCGCGTGCGGCTCCACCACCGAGGTGTGCCGGAACTCCTCGGGACGCTGCTTCGGGTCCGAGATGTGCACCTCGACGAGCGGGGCGCTCAGCTGTGCGCACGCGTCCCAGAGCGCGAGCGAGTAGTGCGTCCAGGCGCCGGCGTTGAGCACGACCGGGGTGCCGTCGTCGGCCGCCCTGTTGAGCCAGTCGAGCAGCTCGCCCTCGTGGTTGGTCTGGCGGACCTCGACGTCCAGGCCCACGGCACTTCCCCAGGCGATGCACCGTTCGGCGAGCTCGGAGTGCGTGGTGTGGCCGTAGATCTCCGGCTGCCGGCGACCCAGGCGGCCGAGGTTGGGTCCGTTGAGGACGAGGACCTTCACGACGCCGAGCCGATCCCCGAGTCGTTCAGTGCCGCGTATGCCGCCCGCAGGTGCTCTTCGGACGGGCCGGCCAGGATCCGTGGCCGAGCCAGGTCGTCGAGCACCACGAAGCGCAGCTGGTTGCCCCGCGACTTCTTGTCCACCTTCATCACGGCGTGCAGGTCCTCGAAGGAGGCGTCGGCGAAGGTCGTCGGGAGGCCGACGCGCGCGAAGACGGCGCGGTGCCGATCGACGAGTGCGGGGTCGAGGGACCCGGCCCTGGCGGCCAGCTCCGCGACGTACACCGATCCGATGGCGACGGCCTCGCCGTGGCGGACGGCGTAGTCAGTGGTCCGCTCGATCGCGTGGGCGAGTGTGTGGCCGTAGTTGAGCACCTCGCGGCCCGGGTGGCCCTCCCCAAGATCGGCAGAGCCGCCCATCTCCTTGAAATCCTCGATGACGACGTCGATCTTGACCCGGATGGCCCGCTCGATCAGCTCACGGGTGACCGGGGAGTCGGCCGTCAGGTCGGCCGGGTCGGTGGACTCCACGAGGTCGAGGATGACCGGGTCGGCGATGAAGCCGCACTTGATGACCTCGCCGAGCCCGGCGACGAGCTCTGCTCGCGGCAGCGTCGCGATCAGGGACAGGTCGCACAGCACCCCGGCCGGCTCGTGGAAGGCACCGACGAGGTTCTTGCCCGCGGGGGTGTTGATGCCCGTCTTGCCGCCCACGGCCGCGTCGACCATCCCGAGCACCGTGGTCGGCACGTGGACGACCCGCACTCCTCGCAGCCACGTGGCTGCGACGAACCCGCCGAGGTCGGTGGTGGCGCCACCCCCGAAGGTGACGACGGCGTCCGAGCGGGTGAAGCCGCTCTCGCCGAGTGCCTGCCAGCAGTCGGCCGCCACCGGCGCGGTCTTGGCTCGCTCGCCGTCGGGCAGGCCCAGCGCGAGCACGTCGTAGTGCTCGACCAGCGAGTCGACCAGGGGCTGCACGAGCTCGCCCAGCTCGCCCGCGTAGAGGACGGCGACCCGCTCCACGGACTCGCCCAGCATGGCGGGCAGTTGTCCGGCCAGGTCGTGGCCGACGACGACGTCGTACGGCGCAGCGCCCCCGACGTGCAGCACGGTGTCGTTCATCCGCGTCCCTCTCGGGCGAGCGCGGCGACGATCTCGGAGGCCACCTCGTCGGGCGTGCGTGCGTCGGTGTCGACCACCATCGTGGCGGTCGACTCGTAGATCGGCGTGCGCTCGTCGAGCAGGGCCTTGACCCGCGACCGGACGTTGCCCAGCAGCAGCGGGCGGCCCACTCCCAGCCCGACGCGCTTGACTGCTTCGGCGAGGCCGACGCGGAGGAAGACCACGGTCTGTCCGGCCAGCAGCTCGCGGGTGGCCGGGTCGAGGACGGCCCCGCCCCCGAGTGAGAGCACGCCGTCGTGGGTGGCGAGCGCGTCGGCCACGGCCGCGGCCTCACGGGTGCGGAAGTAGCCCTCCCCGGAGTCGACGAAGATCTCGGCGATCGTGCGCCCCTCGGCGTCCTCGACGTCGTTGTCGGTGTCGCGCGCAGCCACGCCCCAGGCGGTCGCCAGCAAGGAGGCCACCGTGCTCTTGCCGGCCCCCATCGGGCCGATCAGGACGACCCGGGGGTTCATCTGAACCTCAGCGTGTCCAGGTAGCCCTCGACGTTGCGGCGGGTCTCGCCCACCGAGTCGCCGCCGAACTTCTCGAGCACGGCCTCGGCCAGGACCAGCGCCACCATGGCTTCGGCCACGATCCCCGCAGCCGGCACGGCGCACACGTCGGAGCGCTGGTGGTGGGCGACGGTCTCCTCGCCTGTGGCGACGTCGACCGTCCTCAGTGCCCGGGGGACGGTCGCGATCGGCTTCATGGCGGCGCGGACACGAAGGACCTCACCCGTGGACATCCCGCCCTCGGTGCCGCCCGAGCGACCGGACGTACGCCGCAGGCCCCCCGGGGTGGCGACGATCTCGTCGTGCGCCAGCGAGCCCGGGGTGCGGGCGGTCTCGAATCCGTCGCCGACCTCGACGCCCTTGATCGCCTGGATGCCCATGAGCGCACCGGCAAGGCGTGCGTCCAGCCGTCGGTCCCAGTGCACGTGGGATCCGAGCCCCGGCGGGAGTCCGTGGACGACGACCTCGACGATCCCGCCGAGGGTGTCACCGTCCTTGTGCGCCTGGTCGATCCGCTCGACCATCGCTGCCGCGGCTTCGGGGTCCAGGCAGCGCACCGGGTCCGCGTCGAGGCGCTCCACGTCCCCGGGCTCCGGGACCGAGCCCGCGGGAGCGCGCACCCCACCCAGCTCGACCACGTGACTGACGACCTCCGCACCGACGGACTGGAGGAGGAAGTTGCTGGCGACCCGGCCGAGCGCGACCCGGGCCGCGGTCTCGCGGGCGGAGGCACGCTCCAGGATCGGGCGGGCCTCCTCGAAGTCGTACTTCTGCATGCCGACCAGATCGGCGTGCCCGGGTCGCGGCCGGGTCAGTGCGGCGTTGCGAGCCAGCGCCTCCAGCTCGGCGGGGTCCACCGGGTCGGCCGACATCACCTTCTCCCACTTGGGCCACTCGGTGTTGCCCACCTGGATCGCGACGGGTCCGCCCATGGTCTCGCCGTGGCGGACGCCGCCGGTGATCGTCACCTCATCGGCCTCGAACTTCATCCGTGCGCCCCGGCCGTAGCCGAGCCGGCGCCGCGCAAGCGCGTCGGAGATGTCGGCAGAGGTGATCTGGACGTGAGCCGGCATCCCCTCGAGGATGGCGACCAGGGAGGGGCCGTGGGACTCGCCCGCGGTGAGCCAACGCAGCATTGGCGCAGTCTTTCACGCGAGCACTTCTGCTCGACCCCGGCGCTGCGCGGCGAGATGGTGCTGCCGCTGCGCGGCGAGATGGTGGCGCCGTCAGGCGGCGAGGTCGCCCCACATCCAGACCGCGAACGCCGGCCCAGCGACGATCCCGAGCAGGGCCCCGATCAGCATCCATGGTCCGAAGGGGTTGTGACGCCGGTCGACCACCTTGAGGGCGATGAGCAACAGTCCGCCTGGTGCGCCCAGCACCCACGCCGAGGCGCCGCCGAGCGCGAGCTCTCCCCAACCGAGGTAGCCCAGGACGATCCCGAGGATGCCGCTGAGCCGGACGTCGCCGTACCCGGTCCCGGGGGGGTAGATCAGCCACGCGAGGAAGTAGTACCCCCCGAGGACGGCCCAGCCGATGGCTGCTCGCACCAGGAGCCACGGGTCACCGCTCGCCAGCGCGGCGATGACGACCAGCAGGATCAGCGCGATGTAGGTCCGCTTGATGATCCACGTGGGCAGCAGCCGGGTCCGCCAGTCGATGAGAGCCAGGGCCACGCCGACAGGCACCAGCGGGACCAGGAAGAGCAGCGACCAGTCGAGTCCGACTGCCCCACCGACCAGGGCCCCCACGATCGCGCAGGTCACGGTGCTGCCCGGTGCCAGACGAGGTCCGGCCGCGATGTCGACGTACAGCTCCTTCTCCTCGACAGCCTGTGCAAGCCCCGACTCGAGCCCCGACTCGAGCCCCGACTCGAGCTCAGCGTCGGACTCGGACTCGAGCTCGAGGTCCGGTTCGGGCTTGGGTTCGGGCTCGGGCACCGCTGCGATGAGCCGCGGCACGAGGAGTCCGAGCAATCCGCACAGGAGGCCCGCCACGAGGGCACCGAGGACGCTCAAGGGGACGTCCGCTCCGCCAGGGCCCGCTCCCCGGCCGCCCGCATCGCGGCCACGGGCGCGGGTGCGCCGGTGAACAGCTCGAACTGGACGGCCGCCTGGTGGACCAGCAGGTCGAGCCCACCCACCAGCACCCGGTCGCCGACCGATGCCGCCAGCGGGGTGGGCCATGGGTGATACGTCACTTCGAAGACGACCGGTATGTCGCTGCACGCCGCCACGAGACGCGCGTCCTGTGCCTCCGGCGGGATCGTGGACGCCACCAGGTCGGCCTCCAGTGCGGTCAACTCGTCGAGCCGGCGCGCCGTGACGTCCGGGCGGCCGGGGTGGCTGGCCACCGTCTCGACTGCCTCGAAGGCACGCTCGGTCGAGCGGGCGAGGATCTCCAGTCGGCGTACGCCCAGGTCGGCCAGCGCGAGCCCGACCGACGTCGCGGTGGCGCCACCGCCGATGATCACTGCGCTCGCCAGCGGTGCCGACGTGCGTTCCCGGATGGCCGCGATCGCCCCCGGGATGTCGGTGTTGTCGCCGAGCAGACGGTCGTCCTGGAGGACGATCGTGTTGACGGCGCGTGCGAGCCTTGCCCGCTCGGTCAGCTCGTCGACCAGCGGCACAGCCTCGCGCTTGAGCGGCATCGTCAGCGAGAGGCCGCGCCAGTCGCCGGTCGGGTCCTGGCGCAGGCCGTCCACGAAGGCGGGAAGCCCGCCGGAGCCGACCCGGTGGGCGGCGTACTCCCAGTCCAGGCCCAGGGCGTCGTAGCCCGCCTGATGGAGGACCGGCGAGAGCGAGTGAGCGATCGGGTCACCCAGCACCCCGCACCGACGCGCCATCAGCAGGCGTCGGACGTGGTGCAGTACTGGGTGAACTCATCCTTGTAGTCCAAGAACTCGTCGTAGGTCTCGGCGAACTTGGTCTCGCCGGTCGCCAGGTCGACCGTGACGTAGTAGTACCAGCCACCGTCGGCGGGGTTGGCCGCGGCGGCGATGGCCGCGTCGCCCGGCGCCTCGATCGGCGTCGGCGGCAGACCCACCCGGGTGTAGGTGTTGTAGGGCGTGTCCTGCGCCAGCTGCTCGGTGGTCAGGGCGACCCCGAGCTCCTGGTCGAGGCCGTAGTTGACGCTCGCGTCGATCTGCAGCAGCCCGTTGGTGCCGCCCTTGTCGCCCGGTCCGTCGAGACGGTTGTAGATGACCCGGGAGATCTTGGGCATGTCGTCGCCGCGGCCCTCGGCCTCGATCAGCGACGCGATGATCATCAGCTCCGCCGGCGTCTTGCCCAGCTCGGCAGCCTTCTCCTCGAGACCGGCTTCGTCCGCGGCCTGCCGCCAACGGTCCACCATCTTGGCCAGGATGTCCTTGGGCTTGTCCTTCGGACCGATCTCGTAGGTCGCCGGGAACAGATAGCCCTCGGGGTTGCCCTCAGCGTATTCGGGGAGGCCGATGGCGGCGTCGTCGGCCAGTGCCGCGTTCCACTTGGCTGCGCCCCACTCGGTGTCTTTCGCCAACAGGGTGACGATGTCCTCCACCCGCAGTCCTTCCGGCACGGTGACGACGCTCTTGACCTGGTTGGCCGGGTCGAGCAGCACGGCGAGAGCGTCCTCGGCGGCCATCTCCTTCTTCAGCTCGTAGAAACCGACCTGGATCCCGGAGGAGTCCGGGTCGGCAGCGGCTGCGTCGAGGAAGGACTGCACCGACGCGACCACGCCCTCGGCCTTGAGGTTGCGGCCGATGGCCGCAACTGCGTCGCCCTCACTGACCTCGAAGGCCACCTTGCCCTTGCCGGGGCCGGAGAAGTCCTCCGCGGTCGAGAACTGGCCCTGGACCCAGTCCACCCCCCGGTCGACGGCAAAGTAGAAACCACCCACGATCACAGCCAGCGCGACCAGCACGGCCAGACAGCCGGGAAGTCCGCGCTTCTTCTTCGCGCGACGCGACCCGCCCTCGTAGTAGCCGTCATCCTCGACGGTGGTCTCTTCACTCACTGCTCGACCTCGACGATCTCTCCAGGCGCGGTGCCACTCGCGCGTTCGGTGTCCAATGCGTTCTGCAGGATGAGTACGGCGGCTGCCATGTCGACCACCGATCGCCGGTCCTGTCCCTTGCGACCGCGGTCGCGGAGCATGGACTCCGCCGATACGGTGGTCAGTCGCTCATCACACAGTCTGACTCGTACGGGCGCGATCTGCCGCGCCAACACGGCAGCGAAGCCGCGCACCTTGAGCGCCGACGGGCCCTCGTCCCCCGACAACGAGCGGGGCAGCCCGACGACCACCTCGACCGCTTCGGTCTCCCGGACGAGCCGAGCCAGCCGCGACACGTCACCTCGACCGCGACGCACCGTCTCGACGGGCGTCGCCAGGAACCCGCTGGGGTCGCTCCGCGCGACCCCGATCCGGGCGTCTCCCGGATCCAGTCCGAGGCGTACTCCGCTCCGCACGACTCAGCCGGCCGTCCGGGCGATCTCGGTGCTGACCAGGACCAGGGCCTCGTCAAGACGAGTGGCGTCGCTGCCGCCGCCCTGCGCGACGTCGTCCTTGCCGCCGCCCTTGCCGCCGATGAGCGAGCCGACGGCGCGCACGAGATCGTTGGCGCTCACGCCGCGCTCGCGTGCGAGGTCGTTGACCGCCGCGACGACCGCGACCTTCCCGCCCTGGACACCAGCGATGACCACGGCCCCCGGGCGGGACGAGTCGAGCCGTGCCCGCACGTCCATCGCGAGGGTGCGGACGTCGCCGCCGCCCGCGCCGTCGACGCGGTGCGCCACGACGGCGACGCCGCTGACATCGGCCGCCTGCGCCGCGAGATCCGATCCGCCCGCCAGCAGCTGGACCATCCGGGCCTTCTCGACCTCCTTCTCGACCGACTTGAGGCGGTCGACGAGGTCGCTGACGCGTCCTACGAGGGAGTCGGGCTGGGTCTTGAGCATGCCCGTCAGCTGGGCCACGACATCGCGCTCACGGGCGAGGTAGTCGAAGCCCTCGACGCCGGTGAAGGCCTCGATGCGCCGACTGCCCGAGCCGACGCTGGCCTCGCCGGTGACCACGATGGTGCCGATCTGGGAGGAGTGGTCGACGTGCGTCCCGCCGCAGAGCTCGCGCGACCACGGTCCGCCGATCTCGACGACGCGCACCTGGGTGTTGTCGTAGGTCTCGCCGAAGAGCGCGATCGCGCCCCAGTCCTTGGCCTGCTCCAACGTCATGTAGTCCCAGGCCACGGGCAGGTCGGCGCGCAGCGCCTGCTGCGAGACCTGCTCGATGTCGCGCACCTGCTGACGGCTCAAGGCCTGCGTCCAGCCGAAGTCGAGACGGAGGTAGCCCGGCCGGTTGAAGGACCCCGACTGGAGGGCACTGGGGCCCAGGACCTCGCGGAGCGCCGCGTGCACGACGTGCGTGCCCGAGTGAGCCTGCCGGGCGCCGAGCCGCCAGCCGGGGTCGACCACGGCGTGGAGTCCAGCAGCGTCCGCCGACAGCTCGCCCTCGGTGACGCGCACCTGGTGGACGACCAGTCCCTTGATGGGACGCTGCACGTCGAGCACCTCGAGCCGGCCACCCTCGAAGACGATGGTCCCGGCATCAGCCGCCTGTCCGCCGGACTCGGCGTAGAAGGGCGTGCGGTCCAGGACGAGCTCGCCGACCTCGCCCTCACCCAGGGCCCGGACGGGCGCACCGCCGGAGAGCAGTGCCAGCGGCTTCGACTCGGTCTCGAGGGTCTCGTAGGCGAGCCACTCCGTGGGCCCGTGCGTGTCCAGGAGGCCGCGGTAGACCGTGGTGTCGGCGTGCTGCCCCTTCTTCGACTTCGCGTCGGCCTTCGCGCGGTCCCGCTGCTCGGCCATCAGGGCGCGGAAGCCCGGCTCGTCGACGGTGAGGCCCTGCTCGGAGGCCATCTCGAGGGTCAGGTCGATCGGGAACCCGTAGGTGTCGTGCAGGGCGAAGGCCTGGTCGCCGCCGAGCGTCGCGGCGCCGGCCGTCTTCGCGTCCCGGGCGGCCAGGTCGAAGATCTGCGTGCCGGCCTGCAGTGTCTTGCGGAAGGCGTCCTCCTCGGCATAGGCCACCTGCGCGATGCGCTCCCAGTCGGTGACCAGGTTGTCGTAGGTCGGACTCATCGCGTCGCGGGAGACCGGCATCAGCTCGGGCAGCGCGGGATCGTCGAAGCCCAGGAGGCGCATGGAGCGTACGGCGCGGCGCAGGAGCCGGCGCAGGACGTAGCCGCGTCCCTCGTTGCCCGGGGTGACGCCGTCGCCGATCAGCATCATCGAGCTGCGCACGTGGTCGGCAACGACGCTGAACCTGATGTCGTCGACATTGGTGCGATCGGCGCCGTATGTCTTGCCGGTCAGCTGCTCGGCCCGTGCGATCACCGGGTGCACGATGTCGATCTCGTACATGGTCCGCTTGCCCTGTAGCAGCAGCGCGACGCGGTCCAACCCCATGCCGGTGTCGATGTTCTTCTTGGGCAGGGACCCCGCGATGTCGAAGTCGGACTTGGTGCGGACGGCGCTGAGGTCGTCCTGCATGAAGACCAGGTTCCAGATCTCCAGCAGCCGGTCCTCGAGCTCGACGGGCATGTCGGGGCCGAGCGTGGCCGTGTCGAAGTCAGGGCCGAAGTCCGGGCCGCGGTCGAACAGGATCTCCGAGCACGGGCCGCCTGGGCCGGGAACCCCCATTGACCAGTAGTTCTCCTTGGGGCCGAGCTGGATGATCCGCTCACGCGGCAGCCCGGTGACCTTGATCCAGAGCTCGATGGCCTCCTCGTCGCCAACCAGCACGGACGGGTAGAGGCGGTCCCGGTCCAGCCCGTAGCCGCCGTCGGCCACCGGCTTGGTGATCAGGTCCCAGGCCAGCTCGATCGCGCCTTCCTTGAAGTAGTCGCCAAACGAGAAGTTGCCGCACATCTCGAAGAAGGTCGCGTGCCGCGTCGTCTTGCCGACGTCCTCGATGTCGGGTGTGCGGATGCACTTCTGCACGCTCGTGGCGCGACCAAAGCCCGGGGACTCCTGACCGAGGAAATAGGGCTTGAACGGGACCATGCCAGCGTTGACGAACAGCAGGTTGGGGTCGTCGGCGAGCGTCGAGGCGGAAGGCACCACCGCGTGTCCGGCAGCCTCGAAGTGCGCGAGGAAGCGGCGGCGGATCTCGGCGGTGTCCATCAGTGGTCCTTCATCGTGTCGTGTGTCGTCAGCTCGGGAACCCCATGAGGCACGAGGCCCATGCGCTCGCGCAACTCGGCTTCCTTCTCGGCCTGTCCGGCGGCCACCTCGTCGCGGAAGAGTCTCACGCCGACCCCGATTCCACTCAGCCGATCCTTGAGACCGGCCGAGGTGAGGGCCTCGGCAGCCCTCCGGGCGCGGGACATCGCATAGACGCCTGCCCCCGCTCCGGCCACGAACCACAGCGATCTGGCCATCAGGCGGCGTCCTCCCCGTCCTGCCCCTCGACAGGGTGTGCGCGTTCTCGGGCCTGGACGTCACGGAGCGCGGCCTTCATGTCGGCACGGCGCTGCTTGCGCGAACGCTTGACCTCGCGCTTCATCTCGAACCTGATCCGGTTGCGCGTCTCGGCCGACAGGGCTCGCCGGAGACCGTGCGCCAGACCGGCGGCCTTGATCACGGTCTCTCGAGCCACGATGTCCGCGAACATCGGGGCGTCGATACGCGCGGACACGACTCCGTCGACGGTGGCCACGGGGTCCAGGTCGGCGTCGTCGAGGCGTGTGATGACGTAGGACGACGGGTCGGCCGCGACGGGTCCCGCAGTCCCGGGTGGTCCCAACCGCTCGGGCCGCTCGGGCCGCGCGGGCCGCTCGGCCTCGAGCGCCTCGAGCGCCTCGAGCGACTCAACTCGTGCGACAAGCCGGCGGGAGGTGCGCCACAGCTGGGCACAGACGACCAGCAGGACCAGCGCCACTGCGCCTCCCGCCGTCATCCACAGCCCGACCTGGTCACCGTTCATCTGCGAAACCCTATAACCCGGCCGTCAGGCGGGCTGGGGGCGCTGGCAGGAGGGCCGGCTCCCGGGTACCTGCCCCTCATCGAACGCGGTGCACCGCAAGCGCCGCCACAGGAGGACCCATGACGGGGTCAAGCGCGAGTGGTACGCGGAGATCCTCGAGTAGCGGCCGGACGAGAACTCGGTCACGTTCCACACGGCTTGTCTGAACGAGGAGCCCGGCACACCACGGATGCCGGGCCCTCCAAGCATTTCAGGAGCGAGAATCGGCGCGCACAGGAACTACGGGCGCGCTCCAGGCCCTATGGTGCTGAGAGGCTTAGCACCTATCCCAGGAGGCAAGACGTGCACGACGGCGCTGAGTACGTCGGGGACGACTTCTACTGCGACGTCGCCCTTGCTCATCCCGCGGAGCTCGACATCGTGCACGAGGACGATCGGGTGCTCGCCTTCCACCACACCAAGCCGAAGTGGGAGTTCCACCTCGTGGTCATCCCGAAGCGGCACATCGCTTCGCTGACTCGTGCCTCCGCGATCGACCAGGACGACGTCGCCGCCGTGCTCAAGGTCGCCCAGTCGCTGGCGCGAGGCGTGGAGGAGGAGCTCGGGGCTCAACCAGTCATGAGCAACCTGGGCAACTACCAGGACTCGCAGCACCTGCGCGTCCACATCCATTCCGGCGCGCGTCTTCGCTCCTCCTCCTCCCCGCTCGTCTCGAACGATGACGCAGTCGCCGAATGAGATCGTCGCTGGGTTCGCACGGCAGCTGACCGGCCTCGGCTGGGTGAGGGCGCTCCACGTCGGTGGTTCACTCGCGACCGGTGACCACCATGACGGCGTCAGCGATCTGGACCTCGTGGCGGTGACGGCCGACGTCCTGAGCCGGGAGCAACGCGCCGCCGTCACCGCGATCCACCACGCCGTCGAACCCACCAGCAAGCTGGGGTGCACCTACGTCCCCGCCGATCTCTTCGACCGACCCGGTCAGGAGCACGACACCTGGACGCACGGGCAGTTCATCCGACGCCGACTCTCCGGGATCGCCCGAGCCGAGCTGGCCCAGCACGGCTATGCCGTCTTCGGCGTGCAGCCCGCCGACGTCTGGCCCAGCATGAGCGCGGACGACATCGCGCGTGCGGCGGGCGAGGAGCTGACCGGATACTGGTCGTGGGCAGTACGCCGACCGTGGCTGTGGCTCGGAGCCGACCACCTCGACCTGGCGGTCACCACGATGCTTCGCGCCGACCGCGCACTGGCAACAGGCGAGCTCATCACCAAGTCGGCGGCCCTCGAGGACTCGTCGCGCTGTGACGTCCCGACCGCGCTCGCGGCGGCAGTGCGCGCCCGTCGCGCCGGTCGGACCACGCATGGCTGTGCGCGACGACCCCTGGACGCTCTCGCGTCGTGGCGGCTGACCCTGGACATGATCAGGAAGGCTCGGGCCGACCCGCGGCTGACGTCACACGCCTGAGCGACGGACGCGGGCCCACTGGTAGTGACCGCCAACCTGGCCGCGACTCCACGTGCCGAAGGCCAGGATCTCGCCCATGGCCGAGAGCAGCGACTGGATGTCCTCGTCAGTGCGGCTGTAGAAGTAGCGGCCGTGCTGGTCGGTCCACTCCCGCTCCTCGGTGCCACCCCATATCCCCACCTCGATGAGGCCCCTCGGCCGCACGACCCGCTGCATCTCGGCGAGCGCGGTCCTCATGCCGTCTGCCGGGAGGTGCATCAACGTGCTCATCGACCAAGCGGCATCGAATGACCCGTCTGCGAAGGGCAGGGTCACCGCCGATGCCTGGACGGCCTTCAGTCCCAGACCGCTGCACATCCTCGCGGCCGCGGAGGTGAAGTCCACGCCTGCGTAGTCGAGTCCGGCGGCGTGCAGGACCGTTCCGTCCCGCCCGGCACCACAACCCACCTCGACCACCGAGGACAATCCTTCGTCGCCGCACCGGTGAAGGAACTCCGTCAACCGAGTCTCCCGGTGCTCGCCCAAGGGACGATCTGCCCGGTCGCTCATCTCCCGGTCGTAGTAGCTGCGAAGGGCTTCCTCGATCCCCGGCACGCCAGCGCGATCCACGGCTATCTCGCCTTCCCGCGGATGATCTGACGGACGCGCTCCCAGCGGTCCTTGATCGCCGCCTCGGCACCCAGTGCGGTCGGCCGGTAGTAGGCCGCTTCCGCGATCACGTCCGGGGCGTACTGCTGCTCGGCAATGCCGAAGGGCTCGTCGTGGCTGTAGACGTAGGGCTTGGGAGCGCCCTTGTTGTGCCCCAGCTTCTCCGCCCCGGCGTAGTGCCCGTCACGCAGGTGCGGCGGGACGTTGCCGATCTTCCCCGCCCGGACATCGGCGCTGGCGGCGTCGATGGCCAGGATGACCGCATTCGACTTCGGGGCGATGGCCAGCGCGATGGTGGCCTGGGCCAGGTTGAGCCGCGCCTCCGGCATGCCGATCAGCTGGACGGCCTGCGCGGCGGCCACCGCCGTGGTCAGGGCCGAGGGGTCAGCGAGTCCGACGTCCTCGCTGGCCAGGATCACCAGGCGGCGTGCGATGAAGCGGGGGTCCTCGCCTGCCTCCATCATCCGCGCGAGGTAGTGCAACGAGGCATCGACGTCCGAGCCGCGCACCGACTTGATGAAGGCGCTGATCACGTCGTAGTGCTGGTCGCCCTGGCGGTCGTAGCGCACGGCCGCCTGATCGACTGCCGTCTCGGCCGTGGCAACGTCGATCAGCGTGTTGTCCTGGGAGCGTGCCGCGCCGGCAGCCGCCTCGAGGTAGGTCAGCACGCGGCGGGCGTCGCCGCCGGCCAACCGGACGAGGTGAGCCTGCGCGTCCTCGTCGATCTCGAAGCCGCCTGCAAGTCCACGCTCGTCGACGAGGGCCTGCTCCACGACGGCGACGATGTCGTCGTCGGTCAGCGACTCGAGCCGGAGCAGCAGGCTGCGCGAGAGCAACGGGGAGATCACCGAGAAGAACGGGTTCTCCGTCGTCGCCGCCACCAGGGTGACCCAGCGGTTCTCCACGCCCGGAAGGAGCGCGTCCTGCTGGGCCTTGGTGAACCGGTGCACCTCGTCGACGAAGAGCACCGTCTCGCTACCCCCGCGCGCGAGCTCGGACCGGGCGGCGTCGATGGCTGCGCGTACCTCCTTGACCCCAGCCGCGACAGCCGAGACCTCGACGAACCGCCGCTTGGTCTGCTGACTGACGATCGAAGCGATGGTCGTCTTGCCGGTGCCGGGAGGTCCCCACAACAGCAACGACATCGACTGATCGCCCTCGATCAGCTGCCGCAGCGGAGATCCCGCTGCCCGTAGCTGTCCCTGCCCGACGAGCTCGTCGAGCGTGCGCGGTCGCATGCGCACCGCGAGCGGTGCTGAGGCGTGCGTGTTGGCGCCCAGTGATCCCTTGCCGACAGCGGAGACGGGCACGCCCGTCCCCGCGTGTTCGGGTATGTCGAAGAGGGAGTCCACTCAGGCCGAGGTCAGCTGCTTGGTCTTGAGGTCATACCACTCCGGCTCGTAGCCCGGGCCCGTCATCAACGGCGCGGCGGTCGCGGTGCCGGTCGGGGTGCCCTGGTCGTCGACGCCGAGCAGCTCGGTCGTCACCGGGGTCGCCGGGTGGGCACCCAGCTCGCCGGCGAAGTGACAGGCGACCTTGTGCCGCCAGCCGATCTGCAGCAACGGCGGCTCGACCCGTGCGCAGATCTCCTGCGCATACGAGCACCGGGTGCGGAAGCGGCAGCCGGACGGCGGGTTGATCGGGCTCGGCACATCGCCCTCGAGGCGGATGCGCTCGCGACGACCACCGATCGCCGCCTGCTTCACGTCCGGGACGGCCGAGATCAGCGCTTGGGTGTAGGGGTGGTGCGAGTGGGAGTAGAGAGTCTCGCGGTCGGCGATCTCGACGATCTTGCCGAGATACATCACCGCCACCTCGGGGCAGAAGTGCCGCACGATCGCCAGGTCGTGGGCGATGAAGAGGAAGGCGATGTCGAACTCCTTCTGCAGGTCCTGCAGGAGGTTGACGACCTGGGCCTGGATGGAGACGTCGAGGGCCGAGACAGGTTCGTCGGCCACCAGCAGCTTCGGGTTGAGCGTCAGCGCGCGGGCGATACCGATGCGCTGCCGTTGGCCGCCGGAGAACTCGTTGGGATAACGGTTGTAGTGCTCCGGGTTGAGACCGACGACCTCGAGGAGCTCCTGGACCCGTCCGAGGATCTTGTTCTTCGGGACGATGTCGTGCACCGCCAGCGGCGCGCCCACGATGGCGCCCACGGTGTGGCGGGGGTTGAGCGAGGTGTAGGGGTCCTGGAAGATCATCTGGACGTCGCGACGGTAGGGCTTCATCTCCCGTTGGGAGAGCTGCGCGAGGTCCTTGCCCTCGAACATCATCGAGCCGGCGGTGGGGTCGTAGAGCCGGGTGATCAGGCGACCGGTGGTGGACTTGCCGCAGCCGGACTCGCCCACCAGGCCGAGGGAGCCGCCGCGGGGCACCTGGAAGGAGATGCCGTCCACGGCCTGCACGTGGCCGATGGTGCGGCGCAGCAGGCCCGACGACTTGACCGGGAAGTACATCTTGAGGTTTTCGACCTCGAGCACTGCCTCCGCGGTCGGGTCGAGCCTCGACGCGGTGTGGCCCTCGAAGTTGCTGGCGATCGCGATCTCGTGGTCGCTGTAGCCGTCCTCCTGGACGCCGACTGCACCGTCGGCCGGGACAGTGGTCTCGCGCTCCCCGGTGTCGGCGGCACTGGCGCCCACCTCGCTCGGTGCGATTTGTGCTTCAGCGTTGGGGTCCTGGGTCATCGGATCTCCTCGACCAGGTCGGGAGCGATCTCCGGCAGGACTTCGGCCCGGTAGATCGCGTCGGGGTTGGCCAGGTGACAGCGCTTGAGGTGCTCGATGCGGCCCGAACCCGGTGCCAGCTCGGGCATCTTGTCGTAGCACAGCCGCCCGGGCACCTTGTCCTTGAACCCGCAGCGCGGGTGGAAGGCACAGCCGGTGGGCGGGCTGAACAGGCTGGGCGGGTTGCCCGGAATGGGGATCAGCCGCGCGTCGGTGCTGGCGGAGATGTCGGGGATGCTGGACAGGAGACCCCAGGTGTAGGGCATCTCCGGGTGCGTGAGGATCTCCTTCGTGGTGCCGTACTCGACGCAGCGGCCGGCGTACATGACCAGCACGTCGTCGGCTGTCTCGGCGATGACCCCGAGGTCGTGGGTGATGATGATGACCGCGGAGTTGAACTCGCGCTGGAGGTCCTGCAGGAGATCGAGGATCTGCGCCTGCACCGTCACGTCCAGGGCGGTGGTGGGCTCGTCGGCGATGAGCAGGGACGGGTCGTTGATCAGGCCCATCGCGATCATCGCGCGCTGCCGCATACCGCCGGAGAACTGGTGCGGGAAGTCGTCGACCCGGCTGTCGGGCTGAGGAATGCCGACGCGGTCGAGCATCTCGATGGCCTTGCGCCGGGCATCGCGATCACTCGCGTCGGGGTGGTGGACCTGGTAGGCCTCTGCGAGCTGCGCACCGATCTTGTAGAACGGGTGCAGGGCCGCGAGCGCGTCCTGGAAGATCATCGAGACGGTGTTGCCACGAAGCTTGCGGAAGCGGTTCTCGGAGAGCCCCACGACCTCGGTGCCGTCGATACGGATCGAGCCGGTGATCTTGCTCGACTTGGCATCGTGCAGGCCGAGGACGGCCATGCTCGACACGGACTTGCCCGAGCCGGACTCGCCCACGATGCCGAGGGTCTTGCCCATCTCCACGGAGTAGCTCAGGCCTTGCACCGCCGAGACGGGTCCGTCCTCGGTGGGGAAGGTGACCGTGAGGTCCTCCACCACGAGGATCGGGCCCTCGGTGCGGCCGGCGGTGGAGTCGGAGCCGGAACTTGGGCCGGGACTTGAGCTGGGAACGGTGCTGGTCACGAAAGCCTCACCCTGGGGTCGAGAAAGCTGTAGACGACGTCGACGATCAAGTTGCTGCAGATGAGCATCACCGAGGAGAACAGCGCGGTGGCTGCCACCACGGGCAGGTCCTTGTTGCCCACCGCCTGCAGGCTCCAGTAGCCGATGCCCTGGATCTCGAAGATGCGCTCGGTGAAGATGGTGCCGGCGAGCAGGGTGCCGAAGTCGATGCCGAAGATGGTCACGACGGGCACCAGCGCGGCGCGCAGGCCGTGCCGGTAGACGACGGTGCGTGCGGGCAGTCCCTTGGCCTTCGCGGTGCGGATGTAGTCCTCGCTCAACGCCTCGACCATGGCACCTCGCGTGTAGCGCGTGTATTGGGTGCAGCCGAAGATGCCGAGCGCGACCCAGGCCAGGAACAGGCCCCCGAACCACTTCAGCGGTCCCTCGGAGAACGGTGAGAAGTAGCCGACGTCGGAGACGAACGGTGCCTCCCACAGGACGGTGAGATAGAGCCAGGTCAGCAGCGCGAACAGGTAATAGGGGATGGAGCTGAGGAACAAGAAGCTGGAGACGAGCGCTTTGTCGGCCACCGAGCCCCGCCGTCGAGCGGCGGCGACGCCGATGGGCACGCCCAGCAGCAGATAGAGGAAGGCGCCGCCGACAGCGACCGAGATGGTCGCGGGCAGACGACTGACGAGCTCCTCGGTGACGGGCTGCTTCGTGTTGTAGGACAGACCCAGGCAAGGCGCGTCGCACTGGTAGACGTCGGTACGGAACGCGATCTCGCGACCGAAGGCGACGCCCTTCACGAACTTGCCGTACTCGGTGTAGATCGGGTTGTCGTAGCCAAGGCTCTTTTCGTAGGCCACGAGTCGCTCCGGGCTGCAGCGGACGCCCAGCTCGCGGTCGCAGATGGGCTTCGCCGGGCTGGACGGGCCGTACCAGAACAGGACAAAGACCCCCATGGACACCAGGGTCACGACGAGGAAGCCCGAGATCAGCCGCTTGACGATATACGCGAACATCGCAGTCTCTCCCAGAGATGGGTGGAGGGGATGGAGGGTGATGAACACCCGGGCTGGCGAGTGGGGGCTCCTGGTCCAGGAGCCCCCACCCGACAGGTGAAGCTGTGTTGCTCAAACCTTGCTACAAGGAGTGACACTCACCGTGAAGACTCACGGTAGAGGGTCACTGCATCACGAAGAAGTCCTTGTAGTTCGGCGCACCCAGAGCAGCGTCGCCGCTCGGGTTGCCGATCTTCTCACCGAAGACGAACAGGTCGTTGCGGAACGCGGTGGGGATGATCGGGAAGAATTCTTCCATGATCTTCGCGTCCAGCTCGCCCCAGGCAGCGCCCTGCTCCTCGAGCGGCAGGCCGGCGATCTCTTCCATCTCGGCGTCGATCTCAGGCTCGGAGAAGAGCGCGGTGTTGTAGACACCGTCGCCGCTCAGGAGCGGGGGCAGCATGGTGGAGCCGGCCGGCCAGTCGGAGCACCAGTTGACGCCACGCAGGTTGAGGGTCTTGTTGACCTTGTCGTCCGGGTTCAACCAGATGTCGTAGGGCGAGACCTGGACCGGGATCGCCTTGACCTTGAAGCCGGCCGACTCGAAGCCCTTGGTGATCTGCTTCTGGACGGCAACGGCCAGCGGGTCGACCTCGTAGAAGATCATCGTGATCTCGTAGCCTTCTTCGCCAGCCTCGGCGAGGAGCTCCTTGGCCTTCTCCGGGTCGTAGACGATCTGCTCACCGTCCGGCTGGAAGCCCTCCTTCTTGCCCGCCATGCCGGGAGGCATGATCGAGTTGGCGGGAACGCGGGTCACGCCCGGAACCTCGCCGCCGGCCAGCCACACGTCCTGGTAGGGGTAGGCGTACGCCAGTGCCTTGCGGACGTTGATGTCGGTGATCTTGGTGTAGTCCGGCGTCAGCGTCGAGACGCACTGCGAGGTCTGCTGCACGAGACGCTCACCGAGCTCGGAGTTGGCCTGCTCGTACTTGTCCGAACCGATGGACGTGGCGATCGCGGTCTGCGAGTCGGAGTTGCCCGACAGCATGATCTGGTCGACCTTGGCCTGGTCCTGGTCGAACTTGATGATCCACTCGTCGACGTACTGGTGACGAGCCGGGTCGCTCTCGGCGATCCACTGGTCGTTCTTGGTGAGGATGAGCTCCTCAGAGGGCGTCCACTTCTCGATCTTGTAGGGACCGTTGGACAGCGGGTCGGTGCCGTAGTTCGGCGGCTGCGAAGCCTTGCCGAGCGGCGCCGGGCCCATCGCCATGAAGGCGCCCCAGTAGTCCATGTCCGGGAAGGGCTTCTCCATCTTGATGGTGACGTCCTGACCATCGAAGCTGATCGCGTCGTAGGCCTTGTCCTTGTCGGTGTAGGGACCGGCGTAGTCCTGACCGCCGGCGAAGTAACCCTTGGAGTACTCAGCACCGGGACCGGCAGGGAACGTCTCGGCGTCGAGCGAGCGCTGGATGCCCCAGGCCACCTCTTCGGCCGTGACGGGCTTGCCGTCCTCCCACGTCGCGTCATCACGAATCGTGAACGTCCACTCGGTGAAGTCCTCGTTGGGCACGCCCAGGTCGACCGCGAGGTCGGGGACCAGGACGGGCTGACCGTCCTCGCCACGCTTGTACTGCGTCAGCGAGCGGTGGGTCAGCGCCTGCTGGATCGAGTTGCCGAGGACTGACCAGCCATCGGTCGGGTCGAGCGAGTTGGGGCCGGGGTCGCCAGCGACGTACACCGTGACGGTGCCGCCTTCGGTGGCGCCTTCGACCTCCTGGGCGGGACCCTCGAGGGTCGCGTCCTTGGTGCCACCTTCCTGTGCTCCGAACTTCTTCTCGGTGCCCGTCGTGCCTTCATTCTCTTCACCGTCGCCGCCACCACAGGCGGCGAGAGTGATGAGAGCGGCACCGGCGACGAGCGCGAGCGGCTTGTTCCGCTTCATGTGTCCCAGCCTTTCTTATTCTGTGTACGTGCCGTCGGCAGGTGCTGCGGCAACGTCTCGGTCGCTTCTCGGTTGATCAGCGACGAGTCTTGGGGTCCAGGGCGTCGCGAATGGCGTCGCCGAGGAGGTTGAGGGAGAGGACGAGCAGGACGACGCCGATGAGCGGCTCCCACAGGTAGAGGGGGTACTGCTCGAAGTACTTGACGGCCTTGGAGATCGTCTGGCCCCACGAGGCGCCACTGGTGACGCCGATGCCGAGGAAGGCGAGGCCGGCCTCGGCCGCCACGAACGCCGGCAGCATCAGCGAGACGCTGATGATGATCGGGGCGGCGAGGTTGGGCATGAGCTCCTTGAGGAGGACCCGCGAGGTGGGCATGCCGAGGACCCGGGCCGCCTGGACGAACTCGCGCTCGCGCAGTGAGAGGACCTCGCCGCGGATGAGGCGCGCCGTCCCCATCCAGCCGAAGACCGCCAGCACGCCGATCAACGAGAACTTCTGGATCGTGACGTAGCTGTCGGCGGTGTTGAACCGTTCGTTGAGGATCGGGGCGAGGGTCAGCGCCGCCAGCAGGAAGGGCACCGTCAGGAACAGGTCGATGAAGAACGAGAGCACCTTGTCGACGATGCCGCCGAGGAAGCCCGCCAGCAGCCCGATCGTGACGCCCAGCACCGAGGCGAAGAGCGTGGCCAGGGCTGCGATCGTCAGCGAGGTGCGACATCCCTCGACCCAGTAGGCGAGGTTGTCGTCCGCGGTCTGCGGTGCGATGCCGAAGGGGTGGTCGGGGTCGAAGCCGTTGTTCGGCGGGCCTTCGAGGGGCATGCCGCCCCCGAGGATGTCGAGGTACTGGCTGGGGAACACCGTCTCGGTGTCGACCCCGAAAAACTTGTTGATCCACGGCGCGAACACCGCGACGATGATGAAGAAGAGGATGACGATCGCGCAGACGACGGCGATCTTGTCGCGCATCAACCGACCCAGAGCGATCTGCATCGGTGAGCGGCCGGTGATGGCCTTGGCCTTCTTGCTGTTCGGATCGATCGGGGTCTCGTCGGTCAACGATCCCAATGTCTCCGGTGCAGTCGGCTGCGACATGCTCTCCCTATCTGGCCGGGTGCTGGTCAGTGGTGCGATGGTGCGCCGGGGGTGACCCGGTCGGTGCGGTCTGGACCCGGGGGATCCTCAGCGCCGATTCGGGACTCTATGTGACGCGGACCTCACGGACGATCACCGGCGCGTAACGATCCGGACACGACCAACGCCCACCGGGCGCCGCAGATCTGCTGATGGGTCAGCCCTCCGGCGACAAATCCTCCGCCGGCTTCGCGTCAACACCGGCTTCCTTGCGCTGTTCGGGCGAGATCGGCGCCGGCGCCGCCGTGAGCGGGTCGAACCCTCCGCCGGACTTCGGGAACGCGATCACGTCGCGGATCGAGTCGGTGCCGGCCAGCAGGGCAACGATGCGGTCCCAGCCGAAGGCGATGCCGCCGTGCGGAGGCGCGCCGTACTTGAACGCGTCGAGCAGGAAGCCGAACTTCTCCTGCGCCTCGGCCTCGGCCAGGCCCATCACGGCGAACACCCGCTTCTGGATGTCCTCGCGGTGGATACGGATGGAACCACCGCCGATCTCGTTGCCGTTGCACACGATGTCGTAGGCCCACGCCAGGGAGCTGCCGGGGTCGGAGTCGAACGAGTCGAGGTCCTTGGGTGAGGTGAATGCGTGGTGCACGGCCGTCCAGGCGCCGCTGCCGACGGCCACGTCGCCCGCCGCGGTGGCGTCACCGGCGGGTTCGAAGAGAGGCGCGTCCACGACCCACAGGAAGCTCCAGGCACTCTCGTCGATCAGACCGCCCCGTCGACCGATCTCGAGGCGTGCGGCGCCCAGCAGCGCACGGCTGCTCTTGACCGGGCCCGCGGCGAAGAAGATGCAGTCTCCTGGCGCGGCTCCCACATGGGCGGCGAGGCCCGCCCTCTCCGTGTCGGTGAGGTTCTTCGCGACCGGCCCGCCGAGCTCGCCGTCCTCGGTGACCAGGACGTACGCCAGCCCCTTCGCCCCGCGCTGCTTGGCCCACTCCTGCCAGGCGTCGAGCTGCTTGCGGGGCTGACCCGCGCCGCCCGGCATCACCACGGCGCCGACGTAGTCGGCCTGGAAGACCCGGAACGTGGTGTCCTTGAAGTAGTCGGTGCACTCGACGAGCTCCTGGCCCATCCGGAGGTCGGGCTTGTCGCTGCCGAAGCGGGTCATCGCTTCGGCGTACGTCATCCGCGGCAGCGGGGTCGGCACCTCGTGCCCGATCAGCTTCCACAGCGCGACCAGGATCTCCTCGGCCAAGGTCAGCACGTCGTCCTGCTCGACGAAGCTCATCTCGATGTCGAGCTGGGTGAACTCCGGCTGGCGGTCTGCGCGGAAGTCCTCGTCGCGGTAGCAGCGGGCGATCTGGAAGTAGCGCTCCATCCCGGCCACCATCAGCAGCTGCTTGAACAGCTGTGGACTCTGCGGCAGGGCGTACCAGCTCCCGGGCTGCAGCCGTGCCGGCACGAGGAAGTCGCGCGCACCCTCGGGCGTGCTGCGGGTCAGCGTGGGCGTCTCGATCTCGACGAAGTCGTGGCGGTCCAGCACGTCGCGGGCGGCCTTGTTGACCTTGCTGCGCAGACGGAGCGCGTTGTTGGGGCCGCTGCGCCGCAGGTCGAGGTAGCGGTGCTTGAGACGGGCCTCCTCCCCCACGTCGCCGCCCTTGGCGGTGCCGGCGTCGTCGATGGGGAAGGGCAGTGGGGCACTCGCGGAGAGCACCTCGACCGAGGTGGCGACGACCTCGATCTCACCGGTGTCGAGGTTGGGGTTCTCGTTGCCGGCCTTGCGGGCCACCACCTCCCCCGTCACCTTGAGGCAGAACTCGGCTCGCAGCTCCCCGGCGACGTCCGCGTCCCGCACGACCACCTGGACCACGCCGCTGGCCTCTCGCAGGTCGAGGAACGCGACGCCACCGTGGTCGCGGCGTCGCGCCACCCATCCGGCGAGGACGACTGTCTGGCCGACGTGCTCGGCGCGCAACGCGCCGGCGTCATGGGTGCGGATCACTGGTTCTCCTTGATGTCGGTCGTGAGTTCGAAGAGGACCTGCGGTCGCAGGTCTGCCTCGGGTGGTGTCCAGGTCGCAGGGTCGGCCGCGAGCTGGTCGCCGGTGCGGATGTCCTTGACCTCGTGGGTGCCGTCGTCCTGGGTGAACCAGACGAACGGGATGCCGCGGCGCTCGGCGGCCTTGATCTGCTTGCCGAACTTCGCCGCGTCGGCAGAGAGCTCGCACGGGATCCCTCGCGCGCGCAGAGCCGCTCCGACGGCCGCACTCGTGGGCCGCCGTTCCTCGTCGGTGACGGCCACCAGGACGGCGCTCGGCACCTTGCGGCTGCCGGAGAGGACACCGTCGGCGATGAGCGGGATGAGCGTGCGGGAGACCCCGAACGAGACCCCGACGCCGGGATAGGTGGTCCGGCCGTCACTGGCCAGAGCGTCGTAGCGCCCGCCGCCGCCGATGGACTTGAGGCGCTCGTAGCCGGCCATGAACACCTCGAGCACGGTGCCGGTGTAGTAGTCGAGGCCGCGTGCGATGCGCAGGTTGGCCTCCACGGTGACGCGCTTGGAGGCAGCGTCGGCGCACCCCTCGATCACGGCCGCAAGCTCGGCCAGGCCGGTCTCGAGGAGCTCGTCCTCGACTCCGAGCGCCCTGACCTGCTCCACGAACGACGTGTCGCCCACCCTGATCGAGGCGAGCCGCAGACATTGCTGCGCCTGTTCGGGCGTCGCGCCGGCCTGCTCGACGAGCTGATCGGCGACGGTGTCGGCGGTGAGCTTGTCGAGCTTGTCGATCACCTTGATCGCGGTGGTGACGTCGGGGATCCCGAGGCCACGGTAGAAGCCCTGGATCAGCTTGCGGTTGTTCACCTGGAACGACAGCGGCGGGAGTGACAGGCCGCCGAGGGCCTCCACCATGACGCGGACGACCTCGACGTCGTGGTGGAAGCCGAGGGTGTCGCGGCCGACGATGTCGATGTCGGCCTGGGTGAACTGGCGGTAGCGGCCCTCCTGCGGGCGCTCACCGCGCCAGGCGGGCTGTATCTGGAAGCGGCGGAACGGGAACTCGAGCTTGCCGGCGTTCTCCAGCACGTAGCGCGCGAAGGGCACTGTGAGGTCGAAGTGCATGCCGAGCTCGGCGCTGGCTGCGGGGTCGGCATTGAGACGCTGGAGGACGTAGATCTCCTTGTCGATCTCGCCGCCCTTCGCCAACCGGTCGATCGGCTCGACGACGCGCGTCTCGATGTTGGCGAAGCCGTGCAGCTCGAAGGTGCGCGAGAGAGCGGCGATGACCTCGCGCTCGACGACGCGCTGCTCGGGGAGGAGCTCGGGGAATCCGGTGAGCGGAGCGATCTTGTTTGCCATCACAGGTCCTGGAGGAAGGGGTTGGTCGCGCGTTCGCGCCCGATGGAGGTCTGCTCGCCGTGGCCCGGAAGCACGACGATGTCGTCGGCGAGCGGCAGCACCTTGCTCGCCAGGCTGCGCATCATCGTGGGGTGGTCGCCCCCGGGGAGGTCGGTGCGACCAATGGAACCGGCGAAGAGCAGGTCGCCGGAGAACATGACCTCGCTGATGTCCGCCCGCGTCGAGGAGGCGCCGTCGGCGTACGGCGCACGAAAGGTGACCGAACCCTCGGTGTGGCCCGGGGTGTGGTCGACGACGAACCGCAGACCCGCGAGCTCGAGCTCCTGGAGGTCGCCGAGCTCCCGGACGTCGTCGGGTTCGGCCCACGTGTAGTCGCCACCGAGAAGCATCTGCGTGGTCTCCCGACTCATCCCGGCCATCGGGTCGGCCAGCAGGTGGCGGTCGCTGGGATGGATCCAGGCCGTCGCGTCGTACGTGCCGGCGACCGGCGCGACGCACCACATGTGGTCGACGTGCCCGTGCGTGACCAGCACCGAGACCGGCTTGAGCCGGTGCTCTCGCACCACCTCGGCGACACCCGCCGCGGCGTCCTTGCCGGGATCGATGACGACGCACTCACTGCCGGGTCCGGTGGCGACGACGTAGCAGTTGGTACCCCAGGGTCCAGCGGGGAAGCCGGCGATGAACACGAGTGAGAAGTCCTTCTGCGATGGCAGGGTCGAGGTCGGTGAGCAGACGCCAAGCGTCCGGGGCGTCACCCTACCGAGAGTGCTCGTGACTACGATGATCGACCATGAGCGCCGACAAGCAGTCCGACTGGGGCCGAGTGGCCGATGACGGAACCGTCTATGTGAACATCCCGGGCGGCGAACGGAGCGTCGGACAATATGCCGAAGGGACACCTGAGGAGGCGCTGAAGTTCTTCACCGACCGATACGACGCCCTCGCCTTCGAGGTGCACCTCCTGGAGCAACGCATCGGCGCCGGCAAGCTCAGCCCCGAAGAGGCGGTGTCGGCCGTCAAGTCGTTGCGCGAACAGGTCGTGGAGGCCAACGCCGTCGGTGACCTCGTCGGCCTCGCCGGCCGGCTGGACGCCCTCGCCCCGCTGATCGCCATCCAGCGCGACGCCAAGCGCGCCGAGAAGGCGCAGCGCACCGCGGAGTCGAAGGCGGAGAAGGAGCGGATCGTCCTCGAGGCCGAGAAGCTCGCCGAGAGCAAGGATTGGCGCAACGGCGCCAACCGGCTGCGCGACCTGCTCGACCAGTGGAAGGCGCTGCCCCGCCTCGACAAGGCCACCGACGACACGCTCTGGCGCCGCTTCAGCGGCGCGCGCACGACCTACACCCGCCACCGCAAGGCACACTTCGCCGAGGAGCACGAGCGCCGCGACGGCGCACGGGTGATCAAGGAGCGGCTGGCGAGCGAGGCCGAAGCCCTGTCGACCTCGACCGAGTGGGGCCCCACCGCCGGCAAGTACCGCGACCTCATGCGGGACTGGAAGGCCGCCGGCCCTGCGCCCCGCGACATCGACGACGAGCTGTGGCAGCGATTCCGGGGCGCCCAGGACTCGTTCTTCGGTGCTCGAGATGCTGCGGACGCAGAGGCCGAGAAGGAGTTCGCCGCCAACGCCGAGGCCAAGGAGGCGATCCTGGTCGAGGCCGAGAAGCTGCTGCCGGTCACCGACCTGGACGCTGCCAAGAAGGCCTTCCGCGACCTCGCCGACAGGTGGGACGCGGCAGGCAAGGTCCCCCGTGACCGGATGAAGGACCTCGAGGGCCGCATGCGCAAGGTCGAGCAGACCATCCGCTCCGTCGAGGACGACAAGTGGAAGCAGTCCGACCCGGAGAAGTCCGCTCGGGCCGACGACATGATCGGCAAGCTCGAGGCCGGCATCGCCGATGAACAGGCCAAGCTGGACAAGGCCAGGTCGGCCGGGGACGACCGGGCCGTCAAGCGCCTCGAGGAGTCGCTGACCAACAAGCAGGCGTTCCTCGACATGGCCCGCAGGGCGGCCGCCGACTTCGGCTGAGGCCGTGCCCACAAGCGTCTGTGGTGTACGCGCAGCACCCGACATCTCCTGAACGCCCGGCGCCCCCGGGCTGTCTGGACTGAGGAGCGAGCAAGCGTGACGAGCGCAGCGAGGCAGCGCCGTCGAGCGACGAGGGAAGACAGTCCGTTCAGGGGCGACGAGCACGCGCGAGCGAAGCGAGCGCCAACTAGCTGGTGACGCGATAGGCGTCGAAGACGCCGGGAACGCTGCGCACGGTGCGCAGCACGCTGTCCAGGTGAGAGGCGTCTCCCATCTCGAAGGTGAAGCGGCTCTTGGCGACGCGGTCGCGCGTCGTGGTGAGGGACGCGCTGAGGATGTTCACGTGGGCGTCCGAGAGCACCATCGTGATGTCGGAGAGCAGTCGGGCACGGTCGAGGGCCTCGACCTGGATGTTCACCAGGAACGTGGACTGCGAGGTCGGCGCCCACTCCACCTCGAGCACCCGCTCGGGCTGGGTCTGCAGGCTCCCCGCATTGGTGCAGTCGCGCCGGTGCACCGAGACTCCCCCACCCTTGGTGACGAAGCCCAGGATCGCGTCGGGCGGGACGGGGGTGCAGCACTTGGCGAGCTTGACCCACACGTCGTCGACACCCTTGACGACGACTCCGGAGTCCGTGCTGCTCGACACCGTGCGTGAGCGGCGGGTGATCGTGACGCCCTCGGAGAGATCCTCCGCGGCCCCGTCGTCACCGCCGTGCAGGTCGATGACCCGGCGTACGACCGCCTGGGCGCTGAGGTTTCCTTCCCCCACGGCGGCGTAGAGCGCGCTGACGTCGGCGTGGTTGAAGTGGGTGGCGGCCTGGGTGAGGGACTCGTGGGTCATCAGCCGCTTGAGGGGCAGGCCCTCCTTGCGCATCAGGCGGGCGATCTGCTCCTTGCCGCGCTCGATCGCCTCCTCGCGCCGCTCCTTGGTGAACCACTGACGGATCTTGGAGCGCGCCCGCGGCGACTTGACGAAGTTGAGCCAGTCGCGCGACGGGGCGGCGCTGGGCGCCTTGGAGGTGAACACCTCGACCACGTCGCCGTTGTCGAGCGTCGACTCGAGCGGCACCAGGCGACCGTTGACCCGCGAACCGATCGTGTGGTGACCGACCTCGGTGTGCACGGCGTAGGCGAAGTCGACCGGAGTTGCTCCGACCGGCAGCGGGATCACGTCGCCGGCGGGGGTGAAGACGTAGACCTGTGCGCGGTTCATCTCGAAGCGCAGCGACTCCAGGAACTCGCCCGGGTCCTCGACCTCCTGCTGCCAGTCGAGCAGCTGCTGGAGCCACGACATGTCGTCCCCGAGCTGGGACGAGCCGGCGCGGGCGTCGGTGTCGACACCGGCCTTGCCGTTCTCCTTGTACTTCCAGTGCGCCGCCACGCCGTACTCCGCGCGGCGGTGCATCGAGAAGGTGCGGATCTGCAGCTCCACCGGCTTGCCCTGCGGACCGATGACCGTGGTGTGCAACGACTGGTACATGTTGAACTTCGGCATCGCGACGTAGTCCTTGAACCGGCCGAGCACCGGGTTCCAGCGCGAGTGGAGGACACCGAGGACGGCGTAGCAGTCGCGGTCCTCCTCGACGAGCACCCGGATGCCGACGAGGTCGTAGATGTCGGAGAACTCACGACCACCCACGATCATCTTCTGGTAGATCGAGTAGTAGTGCTTGGGCCGTCCGGTCACCTTGGCCTTGATCTTGGCCTCGCGCAGGTCCGCCTCGACCCCGGCGATCACCTCGGCCAGGAACTGGTCACGCGACGGCGCCCGATCCGCGACGAGTCGAACGATCTCGTCGTACATCTTCGGGTGCAGCGTGGCGAACGCCAGGTCCTCGAGCTCCCACTTGAGGGTGTTCATGCCGAGCCGGTGCGCCAGCGGTGCATAGATGTCGAGCGTCTCGCGTGACGTGCGCTCCTGGGAGGCGTGGGGCACGTAGCGGAGCGTGCGCATGTTGTGCAGGCGGTCGGCGAGCTTGATGACCAGGACGCGGATGTCGCGCGACATCGCCACGATCATCTTGCGGATCGTCTCCGCCTGGGCGGAGTCGCCGTACTGCACCTTGTCGAGCTTGGTGACACCGTCGACCAGCAGCGCCACCTCGTCGCCGAAGTCGGCGCGCAGCTCGTCGAGGGTGTACGGCGTGTCCTCGACCGTGTCGTGGAGCAGCGCTGCGACCAGCGTCGGCTCGGTCATGCCGATGTCGGCCAGGATCGTGGTCACGGCCAAGGGGTGGGTGATGTAGGGGTCACCGCTCTTGCGCATCTGGCTGCCGTGCATCTTCTCGGCCACTTCGTAGGCGCGCTCCAGCAACGCCAGGTCGGCCTTGGGATGATTGGCACGCACCGAGCGGAACAACGGCTCGAGCACCGGGTTGCCGGTCGGTGCCTTGGCACCGATCCGGGCCAGCCGCGAACGCATGCTCCGAGCCGACACCGGGACCCCCGCGGCGCGCTCCTGCGTCACAGGGGTGCTGGGTTCCTCGGCCATCTGCTCAGTCTAGTGACCGGTGATCTCACACCGTCATGACGGCGTGGATCGGCAGATCACCCAGTGCTGCACGGCCACCGAGGGCGGTGAGCTCCATCAGGACGGCGACCCCGATGCAGGTTCCCTCGCACGCCTCGATCAGCCGCCGGGTCGCCGCGATGGTGCCGCCGGTGGCCAGCACGTCGTCGATCAGCAGGACGCGTTCGCCCGGTGCGACCGCGTCCTGGTGGACCTCCAACGTGGCTTCTCCGTACTCCAACGAGTAGGACACCGCGTGGGTGGCACGCGGGAGCTTGCCCGCCTTGCGCACGGGCACGAAGCCCGCGCCGAGGGCGAGCGCGACGGGTGCCCCGAGGATGAAGCCCCGCGCCTCCATGCCGACCACCTTGTCGATGACGACGGTGCCGTCCGGGCCGCGGCCATGCTCGGCGAGCGCAACGACCACGGAAGCCAGGCCCGAGGGGTCGGCGAGCAGGGGCGTGATGTCCTTGAACATCACCCCCGGCAGCGGGTAGTCGGGGACGTCGAGCACCAGGCGAGTCATGGCCTCCCGGGCGACGTCTCCGGACTCTTGAGGGGTCCACGGGCGGCTTGCCCCGCGTGTGTTCACTTCTTGCCCCGCTTGGACCGGGGTTGTCGCGTGGGCTGCACCCGGCCGGCCGACGGGCTCGGCTTGACCGGACCGTGCGGCTTGGGCACCACCCGGCCCTTGTTGACTGCTTCTGCCTGACGTGGCGGAGCCGTCTTCGGTTTGGTGGCGACTGTGCCGTCCGCGCGGACCTGACGCGGGTCGGGCGGCGGGGTGGCACTGGAATCTGCCCCCCGGACGCTCGAGTAGAGGTCGGCCCCAGCCTCGCGGCGTCTCGCTGCTGCTCGACGCTCGTCATGGTCGAGGTCCTTCTCGCCCGACTTGAGCTGCACGAGGAGCGGGGTGGCGATGAAGATCGACGAGTAGGCGCCGACTGCCATCCCCACGAACAACGCCAGGGCCAGGTCCTTGAGCGAACCTGAGCCGAGCTGTACGACGCCGACGTACAGGATCGCGGCAACTGGGATGAGCGCGACGATCGAGGTGTTGATCGAGCGGACGAGCGTCTGGTTGACCGCGAGGTTCGCCGCTTCGGCGTACGAGAGGCGCGACTTCTTCAGCTGGTGGGTGTTCTCCCTCACCTTGTCAAAGACCACGACGGTGTCGTAGAGCGAGAAGCCGAGGATCGTCAGCACGCCGGTCACGGTGGCGGGCGAGACCTCGAACCCGGAGAGGGCGTAGATGCCGATCGTGATCAGGACGTCGTGAGCCAGGGCGACCAGCGCCGCGACCGACATCTTCCACTCACGGAAGTAGGCCCAGATGAACAGCGTGACCAGAACCAGGAACACGGCCAGTCCGAGCAGGGACCGCTCGGCGACCTCCTTGCCCCAGCTCGGACCGATCTCGGTCTGGGAGATGTCCGCCTCGGTGGCGCCGGTGACCTCGAGGATCGTCGACACCAGTTCAGCGCTCTCATCGTCGTTGACGGGCTGCGTCTGGACAAGGATGGCCTCATCGCCGGACGTGGTGACCTGGGAGTCCGACGCACTGTCGATCCCCGTGCTGGCCACTGCTGAACGCAGCTCGTCGGCCGTCTCCTGCGTGGCCTTCTCCGCCGGTACGGTCACGCGGTATTCAGCCCCGCCGGTGAACTCGATGCCCATGTTGAGGCCGTCGCGCAGCAGTCCGAAGCTGGCCAAGGCCATGATGAGGGCGGAGACGGCGTACCAGACCCATCGGCGTCCGACGAAGTCGATCGAACGTCGGCCGGAGTAGAGATCGTTGCCCAGTCGGGAGAAAGCGCCCATCAGGCCTGCCCTCCAGCAGTCGCGGTGCGGGTGAGACCGAGAGTGTCGGCGCTGAGCCCCGACATCGCGTGACCGCGGTTGAAGAACCGGAAGCGTGCCAACCACGACACCATCGGGTGGGTGAACCAGAAGAACACAGCGAGGTCGATCAGCGTGGACAGGCCCAGTGCGAACGCGAAGCCCTTCACCACTCCGGCCGCGAAGACGAAGAGCACCACTGCCGCGAGCAACGAGACCGCGTCGGCAGCAAGACAGGTGTTGCGCGCCCGGACCCAGCCGGCTTCGACCGCCGTCGGCATGGACTTGCCGTCACGCATCTCGTCGCGGATGCGTTCGAAGAAGACGATGAACGAGTCGGCGGTGATGCCCACGGCCACGATGAGCCCCGCGATGCCGGGCAGCGTCAGCGTGAAGCCCACGGCCTCGCTGAGCAGCACGACGAGCGAGTACGTCAGGGTGGCAGCCACCAGCAGCGAGGCGATGACGACCAGGCCGAGGCCGCGGTAGTAGAGCAGGCAGTAGAGCATCACCAGGAGCAGCCCCGCGAGGCCGGCGGTGATGCCGGCGGAGAGCTGGTTGCCGGCCAGCGACGGTCCGACCAGCTCGACCGGTGGGTCGCTCTCGAACGAGACGGGCAGGGCGCCGTACTTCAGGCTGGTCGCGAGGCTGCGGGCCTCGGCCTCGGTGAACTGCCCGGTGATCTGGGCGTTCCCGTCGTTGATCAACCCGTTCATCGTCGGAGCGGAGATGACCTGTCCGTCGAGAACGACGGCAAATTGCTTCTCGGTGCCCACGAGAGCCTGCGAGATCTCCGAGAACTCCTCGGTCCCCCCACGGTTGAAGTCGAGGTTCACACCCCACTCCACGCTCGACTGGTTGGGCGCGAGGGTGTCTGCTGCGTCGAGGTCGGTGCCCTCGATCATGGCGATGGACAGCAACAGCTTCGTCCCGTTCTGGTCACACGTGACCAGCGGCTTGTCGGGGTCGTCGACGACATCGACCGGCTCGCCCGGCGGGGGGCAGCTGAACTGCTCGAAGGCGGCGACGGATGCTGCGTCGGGGTTGTCCATCCAGGTGAGCGGATCATCGATGCCCGAAGGCTGGTCTGACTCGTCCTCGGGGACCGGTGCCTGCGTCGCCGTGGACTCCGACGGGCTGGGTGCCGGGGTCTCGGACTCCTCGGACTCCTCCTGTCCAGCGGTGGCCGCCCAGGCGTAGGGCGCGCGGTTGTTGCCTGCGGGCGCGCTCTGGGGCTTGTCCCGCGGCTTGTTCCGCTGCTTCTCGGGAGCCGGGCTGGGTGGCGCTGGACTCGACCCTGTCGGGTCCGGCACGGCCGGAGTCGCACCGGGGACGCCGCCGGCGGCAGCGGCCACCACCCGAAAGCGGAGCTGGGCCTGACGCTTGACGGTCTCGACGAGGTCGCGCCGACTCTCGCCGGGGATCTCGACGACGACGTACTTGTTGCCCTGGGTCGTGACCTCGGCCTCCGCGACGCGGGAACCGTTGACGCGGTCCTCGATGATGCCGCGGGCCTCGGCCAGGCTCTCGCTGTCGACCTCGCCCTTCGTGACGAGCGTGATCCGGGTCCCGCCCTGGAGGTCGAGCCCGAGCTTGGGCGTCCAGACGCCGGCCATGGCCATGACCCCATAGGTCAGGGCGGTGAGCAGCAGGAAGACGACGACGGTACGTCCCGGGTTGGGCTTGCGGGGTGCCACGTCAGCCCTGCTCGTCGCCGGGCTCGGGCCTGGACTCGGGCCTGGACTCGGGCCTGGACTCGGACTCGGACTCGGTCGCCGTGTCGGCGGGCTGCTCGAGCGCTCCGATGGCCGCGCGGACGACCTCGATCTCAGCGCCGGGCGCGATCTCCACGATCGCCCGGTCATCGTCCAGGGACCGGATGGTGCCGAAGATCCCTGAGGACAACATCACTCGCTGACCGGGCTGCAGGTCGGCCTGGAGCTGGGCGATGGCCTTCTGCCGGCGCGATGCGGGACGCACCACCATCAACCAGAAGAGCAGCGCGATGGCCACCAGTGGCAGGAAGGAGTAAGGCTGGTCCACGAGAAGTTCCTCAGCTGTGGAATGACGACAGGAGTGTGGTCCTCGCTCAGTGCCGGACGGCACCGGGAGCGACCAACGGTGGAGTGTACGCGGGCGTCGCGACGGCGCCGGGTCAGATGTCCTCGAAGAGCGTGGAGTCGGGTCCGGCCGGCAGAGTGGGTGGACTCAGGCCCAGGTGGTGCCAAGCGGCGGGGGTCGCCACCCTCCCACGCGGGGTGCGGGCCAGGAAGCCCTTGCGGACCAGGAACGGCTCCGCGACCTCCTCGACGGTCTCGCGCTCCTCGCCGACGGCGACCGCGAGGGTGGAGACGCCCACCGGACCGCCACCGAAGCGTCGGCACAGGACGTCGAGCACGGCACGGTCAAGGCGATCGAGACCGGACTCGTCGACCTCGTAGAGCTCGAGCGCGGCGCGCGCCACCTCGATGGTGACGACGCCGTCGGCTCGCACCTGGGCGAAGTCGCGAACTCGTCGCAGGAGCCGGTTGGCGATGCGGGGCGTGCCCCGGGACCGGCCCGCGATCTCGGCCGAACCCTCGTCGGTGAGCTCGACCTCGAGCAGGCGTGCCGAGCGGTGCACGATCAGGTCGAGCTCGTGGGGCTCGTAGAACTCGAGGTGGGCGGTGAAGCCGAAGCGGTCGCGGAGGGGTCCGGGCAGCAAGCCCGCCCGGGTGGTGGCCCCGACCAGCGTGAACGGGGGGATCTCGAGCGGGATCGCGGTGGCCCCGGGCCCCTTGCCGATGATGACGTCGACGCGGAAGTCCTCCATCGCCATGTAGAGCATCTCCTCGGCCGGGCGCGACATCCGGTGGATCTCGTCGACGAAGAGCACGTCGCCCTCGTTGAGGCCGGACAGGATCGCCGCCAGGTCACCGGCATGGGTGATCGCTGGCCCGCTCGTCAGCCGCAGCGGCGCGCTCATCTCGGCGGCGATGATCATCGCCAGCGTCGTCTTACCGAGCCCGGGAGGCCCGGACAACAGCACGTGGTCGGGGGCCCGGCCGCGCCGGCGAGCCGCCTCGAGGACCAGTCCGAGCTGGTCGCGGACCCTGGTCTGGCCGACCACCTCGTCCAGGCTCTTCGGGCGTAGCGCGGCCTCGACCGCCCGCTCGTCCCCGTCGGCCTCCGCGGAGGTGAGCCGCCGGAAGTGCGCGGCCTCTGCCTCGGTCAGCTCGACGTCGTCGGTGTCGCTCTCCCAGTCCATGACGTGCCTCTCAGGCCTTGCTCAGCGTACGCAGGGCAGCGCGCAGCAGGGCAGGCACGTCGGGATCGCGACCGGCGTCAGGACTGACGGCCTCTACAGCCTTGTCGGCCTCCTTGGCGGACCAGCCGAGTCCCACCAGACCCTGGTGCACCTGGTCACGCCACGGGGCAGCGGTTGCCGCGGGCTGCCCGGCGAGGCGGGCGCCCGTCGGTGCACCGATGCGGTCCTTGAGCTCGAGGATGATCCGCTGCGCCCCCTTCTGACCGATCCCGGGGACACGGGTGAGCGTCTTGACGTCCTCGCTGGCCACCGCGGTGCGTACGTCGTCAGGCGAGAGCACCGCGACCATGGCCTGGGCCACCTTGGGCCCGACGCCGGAGGCGGTCTGCACCAGCTCGAAGATCTGCTTCTCGTCGTCGTCGAGGAAGCCGAAGACGGTCAGCGAGTCCTCGCGGACCACCATGCTGCTCGACAAGGTCGCCACGGACCCGACCCTCAGCGTGGCCAACGTGCCGGGTGTGCACATGAGCTCGAGCCCGATCCCGCCCACGTCGAGCACCGCGCTGGTCAGGGTGAGGGCGGCGACATCCCCACGAACGAAGGCGATCACGGCTTCCTCCCTGCCGCAGCCAGTGCTGCGTCGATGCGGGCCTGCGCGCCCCCGCGCCAGATGTGGGTGATGGCGAGAGCGAGAGCATCGGCGGCGTCGGCGGGTTTGGGTGGCGCGTCCAGCCGCAGGATGCGGGTGACCATCGCAGTCACCTGCGCCTTGTCCGCCCGACCACTGCCCGACACAGCGGCCTTGACCTCGCTCGGGGTGTGCAGGGCGATCGGCAGACCGCGTCGCGCGGCCACCACCAGCGCGATGCCGCTCGCCTGGGCGGTGCCCATGATGGTGCTGGAGTCGGAGCGCGCGAAGACCCGCTCCACCGCGACGGCATCCGGCTCGAACTCATCGAGCCAGGCGTCCAGGCCGCGCTCGATCGTCACCAGTCGTTGCGCGATCGGCTCGCTCGCGCTCGTGCGGAGGACGTTGACGTCAATCAGTGTCAGTGGGCGCCCGACGGAGCCCTCGACCACGCCGACGCCACAGCGCGTCAGACCGGGATCGATCCCGAGCACCCGCATGAAGTCGCACCTCTCGTCCGAACGTCTGTTCGGGCCAACGCTAACCCGCGCCCCCACCGCCGCGGGGTGCGACACGCACGGATGACGCGTCGTGGTTGTCCGACGCCGGCTAATGATCGGCGCGGGCTTGTAACGCCGGGTTATCTGCTGTTGCCCCTCTGCTGCAGTGGGGGCGATACAAACACTAACCCGGCGTTACATGCCCGGCGGTTACTTGGTCTGCGCGTCGGCGTGGGGCCGCGAGACGTGCACAGGCACCTCCCGAAGAGGGTCCTCCACAAGGGGCCCACGGCGCGGCTGCGGCTCTCGCGGTCGGTCGGCACGCTGGCCAGATGTATCTGCCAGTCCGGGCTCTCATGCAGTCGCAGCACGGCCTCGTCACAGCCGGCCAGCTCGCCGAGGCGGGTGTCACCCACCTCGACGTCCGCCGGCTGCTCAAGGCGCGGCTCCTGGTGCGACTTCGACGCGGGGTGTACGCCGACGCGCAGATGTGGCAATCGATGGACCCCTACCTCGAGCAGCCGACGCTGCGCATCCGAGCCGCCGCCCTCACCTTGCGGGCGACGCCGTTCGTGTTCAGCCACGACTCCGCCGCCATCGTCTTGGGCATGGGCGCACCACACCCTGCGACATCGCTGGTTCACCTCACCCGACCCAACGTGCACGGCGACGCGGTGCGAGCCGGGGTGAAGCACCATCTGGCGCCGTACCGGGAAGAGGACGTCGTCACGGTCGAGGGTCTGCGGGTTCTGGGTGCGGCGCGCACTGCGCTGGACATGACGCGCGAGCATGGACGTGTCGCGGGACTCGCCGCGTGCGATGGCGCCATGCGGGAAGGTGCGACGCGTGGCGAGCTCGCCGAGGAGCTGGCCCGCATGTGGTGCTGGCCCAGGAGTCGGCTCATGCGGTGGTGCATCGACATGGCGGACGGTGGTGCCGAGACCTACCTGGAGTCCCAGGGCCGCGATCTTGTGCTGGAGCTCGGCATCGGCCGGCCGGAGACCCAGTTCGGCCTGAGCGACGGCAATCGCAGTGTCTACTGCGACTTCCGCGTCGGTCGGCACATCTTCGAGGTGGATGGGGAGTTGAAGTACGACGAGAACAATCCCAGCGGTGAGGATCCGAAGGTCGTGGTCCTGAAGGAGAAGCGGCGACTGACTTCATCACGGGGTTCAAGCTCGGCGCCTCCCGCATCACCGCGTACGACTGCGGCAGCGGACGGAACCAGGCGTTGGTGAGGTCGGCTCGCGAGTTCGCGGACACGTGCCAACGCTTTGGCACCTCGATCGACGACCTTGCGCCGTACGTCATCAAGCGGTCTCGTCAACGCGCGGGGTGACCCCGCCGGGCTTGCTGTAACGCCGGGTTACCGGACCTGCCCTCCCTGCCGCAACAGGTGCTAACCCGGCGTTACATCGGACCGGTGTCAAACGATGCTCAGTCCTCGGCGTCGAGCTGCGCCAGCACGTCGTCGGGGATGTCGACATTGGTGAAGACGTTCTGCACGTCGTCGAGGTCCTCGAGCGCGTCGGCGAGCTTGAGCACCTTGACCGCCGCGTCCTTGTCGACCGGGATCTCCATGCTGGGCACGAACTCGACGTCTGCCGAGTCGTAGTCGATCGCCGCGGTCTGGAGCGACTGGCGCACGTCCACGATGTCGGTCGCCTCGGAGATGACCTGGAAGGACTCGTCGTGGTCGTTGACGTCCTCGGCACCGGCGTCGAGGGTCGCCTCGAGGACCATGTCCTCGGAGACCTCGGCCGGAGCGCCGTCCTTCTCCTGCATCTTCGGCACCACGATCACGCCCTTGCGTGTGAACAGGCGCGAGACCGAGCCGGGATCGGCCAGCGTGCCGCCGTTGCGGGTCACGGCGGTGCGCACCTCCATCGCGGCGCGGTTCTTGTTGTCGGTCAGGCACTCGACCAGGAACGCGACGCCGGCGGGTCCGTAGACCTCGTACATGATCGTCGAGTATTCGGCGCCCCCTGCTTCGGCACCGGAGCCGCGCTTGACCGCGCGGTCGATGTTGTCGTTGGGGACCGAGCTCTTCTTCGCCTTCTGCACCGCGTCGAAGAGCGTCGGGTTGCCCGACAGGTCCCCGCCGCCCTGGCGGGCTGCGACCTCGATGTTCTTGATCAGCTTGGCGAACAGCTTGCCGCGCTTGGCGTCGACCGCGGCCTTCTTGTGCTTCGTGGTCGCCCACTTGGAGTGGCCGGACATGGGGGCTCCCTCTGCTAAGCGGTCGTGACCATGTCGACGAAGTAGCGGTGGATGCGGTCGTCCCCGCCCACCTCGGGGTGGAACGACGTCGCCAGCACATGCCCTTCGCGGACGGCGACGATCCTACCCGCCGCCTCCCCCGCCTCGACGCGGGCAAGCACCTCGACGCCTTCGCCCAGGCTCTCGACCCACGGGGCTCGGATGAAGATCGCCCGCACCCTGTCGGGCAGGCCCTCGAAGTCGAGCTCGCCCTCGAA
Organism: Nocardioides sp.; assembly: GCF_035576065.1. Classification (GTDB taxonomy): domain Bacteria; phylum Actinomycetota; class Actinomycetes; order Propionibacteriales; family Nocardioidaceae; genus Nocardioides. The sequence continues at coordinate 111,860 of NZ_DATLWX010000015.1, read as the reverse complement.
GGAGTCGACCTGGCGCCCGAAGGCGTTGCGACGCACCGTGATGTCGAGGCCCCCCAGCGTCTCCTGGTCGGCGGTGCCTCCCTGCACCCGATCGGCGAGCATGATCATGCCGGCGCAGGTCCCGAAGGTCGGCATACCGGCGCGGATCCTTGCCTGCAGCGGGTCGAAGAGCTCGAAGGTGCGGGCCAGCTTGTACATCGTGGTCGACTCGCCGCCCGGTATGACGAACGCGTGGCACCGCTCCAGCTCGCCGGGCCGACGCACTGCGACCGCGTCGACGCCCAGCTCAGCCAGGAGTCGCACGTGCTCGCGGACGTCGCCCTGGAGCGCGAACACTCCGATGGTGGGCGTCGACATGCCCCGAATCGTAGGGGCAGCTCGGCCTCGCCGACGAAGCGGCGCGCGTCCACGCAGGCCAGGAGTGCCGTGGCCTGCGTGGAGCTCGTGGAGCTGATGGAAGTGCTGGATCCGGGGGGGACCGCGAGCCCCCATGGCCCGCTGTCACTAGTTTGAGGATCTCCCGTTGCAATTGCTACACAATTTTGACAAATGGCTATCAAGGACTACGGCCCGGCCCGGAGTTCGACCGTTCGGGCCATGGTGGTGAGTCGACGAGGGGGCGCCAACCACGATGAATCCACAACAGGTAACAGTCGGAGCTCCGGGGGCCTCATTCCGCGTCGGAAAAGCCCACCTCGTCCATCACCACAGGCCAGGGCTGCGCCCGACGTCGGAGTAGCGACTACCAGCCGCGCTCGGAGAGGCGGTGCGGCTGCGGGATCTCGTCGACGTTGATGCCGACCATGGCCTCGCCGAGGCCGCGGCTGACCTTGGCGACCACGTCGGCGTCGTCGAAGAACGTGGTGGCCTGGACGATCGCCTCGGCGCGCTCTGCCGGGTTGCCGGACTTGAAGATGCCGGAGCCGACGAACACGCCCTCGGCACCGAGCTGCATCATCATGGCGGCGTCGGCCGGGGTCGCGATGCCGCCGGCGGTGAACAGCACGACCGGCAGCTTGCCGGCTGCGGCAACCTCCTTGACGAGGTCGTACGGCGCCTGCAGCTCCTTCGCCGCGACGTAGAGCTCGTCGGGCTCCATCGAGGAGAGTCGGCGCAGCTCACCACCGATGGTGCGCATGTGCATGACCGCGTTGGACACGTCACCGGTGCCGGCCTCGCCCTTGGAACGGATCATGGCCGCGCCCTCGGTGATCCGGCGCAGCGCCTCGCCCAGGTTGGTGGCTCCGCAGACGAAGGGAACGGTGAACTTCCACTTGTCGATGTGGTTGGCGTAGTCGGCCGGGGTCAGGACCTCGGACTCGTCGATGTAGTCCACACCGAGCGACTGCAAGACCTGCGCCTCGGCGAAGTGGCCGATCCGGGCCTTGGCCATCACCGGGATCGAGACGGCCTCGATGATGCTGTCGATCATGTCCGGGTCGCTCATGCGGCTGACGCCGCCCTGCGCGCGGATGTCGGCCGGAACGCGCTCGAGGGCCATGACGGCCACCGCGCCGGCATCCTCGGCGATCTTCGCCTGGTCGGCGGTGACGACGTCCATGATCACCCCGCCCTTGAGCATCTCGGCCATGCCGCGCTTGACGCGCGAGGTGCCGGTGGAGGAGGTGGACTCGGGGGCGGTGGGGGTCTGCTCAGCCATGCCCTGATTCTACTGGCGTTCGTCCCGCTTGACGGCATCGAGGGCCTGTCGGCGTACGAGCAGGATCCGCTGGATGACCGTGACGGTGCTGGCGACCGCGAGCAGCCACAGCGCGACCTCGTAGAGGATGGGCAGGTCGAGCAGGTCACCGAAGCCGGTGAACACCAGGATCGCCACCAGTCGGTCGGCCCGCTCGGCGATGCCGGTCTTGGCGTTGAAGCCGAGGCCCTCGCCGCGGCTGCGCGCATAGGACGTCACCGAGCCCATCACGAGGCAGACGAGCGCGAGGCAGAGGTAGAGCCGGTCCTCGGCGACCCAGGCGAAGTAGAGGGCGAGTCCGGCGAAGATCGCGCCGTCGGCGATCCGGTCGAGCGTGGAGTCCAGGAAGGCCCCGAAGGTGTCCTTGCGGCCGATCGTCCGCGCCATCTGGCCGTCGATCAGGTCGCTGAAGATGAAGGCGGTGATGAACAGGACGCCCTGCCAGAGCATCCCCTGGGGGAAGAAGATGAGCGCTCCGGCGCAGACGCCGACCGTGCCGACCACGGTGACCGTGTCGGGGCTGATCCCCAGCCTGATGAAGAGCTTGATGAAGGGCTGCAGCACGACGCCCTGCCAGAAGCCCTTGAAGCGGTCGAGCACCGACTCGTTGAGCACGCTGGACCGCGGTCTGTTCTGGTTGTCCACGGCCGCGAGGCTACTCGCTGAGCAGGGCTCGGCAGACCTCGGCCACAGCCGTGGGCACCCCCGCGACGTGCCAGTCCACGCCCGCTGCGGACACCACGCGGGACTCACCTCCGACGCCGCGGATGATCGCCGCCCCCGGCAGCCGGTCCCAGTCAGGGACCGAGTGCTGGAAGACCACGTCGCACTGTCCCTGGGCGATGGCCATCGCGTCCATCGTCCCCGAGCCCATCATCCGCAGCGTCGCGACGCCCGTGACCGCGCGGACGAAGGCCGCGCCGACCTCACCGTCGTAGAAGGGCGGGTGGAGGTACGTCGTCGCGCACGACTCGCGCAGCGGACGGTCGGTCAGCGCGGGCAGGCGCACGCCGTTGCGGGTGCTGGGCAGCCCGGGGCCGCCGAGGAACGTCGCTCCCGACGTCGGCTGGTGCACGCCCGAGAGGAGGAGCCGCTCGCCGTCCACCAGGGCGACCGCGCTGCACCACCAGTCGAGACCGCGGTGGAAGTTGTAGGTGCCGTCGATCGGGTCGATCACCCAGGTCCGCCCGCTCGTGCCGGTGTGGTCGGCGCCCTCCTCCCCCATGATCGAGTCGTCAGGCCGAACCCGCCTGAGGGTCGCGACCACCTGTGCCTCGGCGGCACGGTCGGCTGCCGTCACGATGTCGGAGACGTGCGTCTTGGTCTCGGCACCCAGCCCGTCGCGCCGCATCGCCGCTGCAAGCGCCCCGGCCTCCGTGACGAGCCTGGTCGCCAGCTCTGCGTCGTCCACGTCGCGCAGGCTACCGCCGCCTCGAGTCGCTGCGGCGTCGGCAGGGTGGACGGGCGGCGTACTGTGACCGCACGGAGCCGCCCGGGCTCCCAACCAGGGAGTCCCGATGGCCGACAAGTCGCCGCGGCAAGGCATGACCAAGAAGACCAGCAAGTCCATCAAGGAGAAGCGGGCCGACAAGCGCGACAAGGCCAGCGGGGGCAGCCCCTCTGAGAACTTGGGCACCAAGAAGAAGTGAGCCTCCTCAGCCTCGGCGTCATCGGGACGTCGACCAAGGAGAACGAGCACCGACTCCCCCTGCACCCCGACCACCTGTCCAGGCTCGCCCCGGAGATCGCCGCTCGGATCACCCTCGAACACGGGTACGGCGAGAAGTTCGGACGCAGCGACGCAGACCTGGCCGAGCACGTGGCCGGTTTCGCCTCTCGCGACGAGATCATCACCGGCTCCGACGTGGTGGTGCTGCCGAAGCCCCAGCACGAGGACGTCGCGGCCATGCACCCCGGCCAGGTGCTGTGGGGTTGGCCGCACTGCGTCCAGGACCCCGAGATGACGCAGCTCGCCATCGACCGCGAGCTCACCCTGATCGCCTTCGAGGCGATGAACCACTGGACCGTCGACGGCTCGGTCGGCCTGCACGTCTTCCACAAGAACAACGAGCTCGCCGGCTACTGCTCGGTGCTCCAGGCGATGGAGCTGGTCGGCATCACCGGTGACTACGGCCGTCGGCTCAGCGCCGTGGTGATCGGCTTCGGCGCCACTGCTCGGGGAGCGGTGACCGCCCTGAACGCGCACGGTGTCAACCAGGTCGCGGTGCTCACGAACCGTGGCGTCGCCGCTGTCGGCTCCCCCATCCACTCGGTGCGGATCCGCCAGTTCGACCACGACCCCGACGACCCGGCGGTCAGCCACGTGATCACCGAGCGTGGCCGGATGCCGCTGGCGCCGTACCTCGCGGAGAACGACATCATCGTCAACTGCACGCTGCAGGACCCCAACGCGCCGCTGACCTACCTCCGCACCGAGGACCTCCCGGCCTTCCGGCAGGGCAGCCTGATCGTCGACGTGTCCTGCGACGAGGCGATGGGCTTCTCGTGGGCCACGCCGACGACGTTCGACGACCCGATGTTCACCGTGGCGGACCGGGTTCACTACTACGCCGTCGACCACAGCCCGTCCTACCTGTGGAACTCCGCGACGTGGGAGAACAGCGAGGCCCTGATGCCCTTCATCGAGACCGTGCTGTCGGGTCCGGAGGCCTGGCAGGGTGACGAGACGATCACCCGGGCCATCGAGATCCGCGACGGCCGGATCCAGAACCCGGCGATCCTGGCGTTCCAGGGCCGGGCCGAGGAGCACCCGCACCCGGTGAACTGAGGGTCGTCAGCCGCTCCAGGCGTCGGCGAGCAGCGCTCGGGTGTCCTCAAGCAGCTGCGGGAGGGTCTTGGTGTTGCCGATCACCGTGATGAAGTTGGCGTCACCCGACCAGCGTGGGACGACGTGCTGGTGCAGGTGGTCAGCCAGCGAGCCGCCGGCTGGCCCGCCCAGGTTGAGGCCCACGTTGAAGGCGTGCGGAGCGCTGACGCTGCGGATCGCGCGGATGGCCTGCTGGGTCAGCGCCATCAGCTCCCCCGACTCGTCGGGCGTCAGGTCCTCCAGCCCGGCCACGTGACGGAAGGGCAGCACCATGAGGTGTCCCGGGTTGTAGGGATGCAGGTTGAGGACCGCGTAGGTGTGCTCACCGCGAGCCACGATCAGGTTGTCCTCGTCGGCACCTTCGGGGATCCGGCAGAAGGGGCAGCCGTCGGCGGTCGTGTCAGACCGGACGTAGGCCATGCGGTAGGGCGTCCAGAGCCGCGTCAGGCCGTCCGGGCTCTCGTCGTGCATGCTCTCGATCCTAGGCTGGAGCCATGGTCACGATTCGATCGGCTGCCCCGGCAGACATGCCCGCCGTCGCCGACCTGTGGCACGAGGGCTGGCACGACGGACACGCAGGCCTCGTGCCGGACGGACTGACGGCGCTACGCACGCCCACGGCCTTCCACGAGCGCACCTCGGATCGGGTGGCCGACACGACGGTGGCAGTCGGCCTGAGCGATGGGTTGCTCGGGTTCGTGATGGTGAGCGGTGACGAGGTGGAGCAGGTCTTCGTCGGACGAGCGGCTCGCGGCACCGGGCTGGCGGTGTTGCTGCTCACCGAGGGCGAGCGGCTGGTGGCAGCCGCGGGCCACGACGAGGCGTGGCTAGCCGTCGTCGCCGGCAACGCACGCGCCCGACGCTTCTACGAGAAGTCCGGCTGGCACGATGCCGGCGACCTGCCGTACGAAGTCAGTGCGGGCGGCCGGACGTGGGTCTCGCCGTGCCGCCGCTACACCAAGCGGGTCGCCGAGCGCGCCCGCCCCGCATAGCTGGACACTGCCCCGAGCAAGTCCGGGATCAGACCTGTTCGCGGGCCGCGACCGCCTGCTGCACACGCTGGATCGCCTCCTCCAACGGCACCCCGTTGTCCTGGCGTCCGTCGCGGTAGCGGAAGGAGACCGCACCAGCCTCGACGTCGTCGTTGCCGGCGATCATCATGAAGGGCACCTTCTGCAGCTGCGCGTTGCGGATCTTCTTCTGCATCCGGTCGTCGGAGTCGTCGACCTCGACCCGGATTCCCTGCGCCTTCATCTTTCGCGCCACGTCGTGCAGGTAGTCGCTGAACGCGTCCGCCACGGGGATCGCCTGGACCTGCACCGGGGCGAGCCAGGGCGGGAAGGCGCCGGCGTAGTGCTCGACGAGCACGCCCATGAAGCGCTCCATCGAGCCGAACTTGGCGGAGTGGATCATCACCGGCTGCTGCCGAGAACCGTCAGCGGCCTGGTATTCCAGCCCGAAGCCCTTCGGCTGGTTGAAGTCGTACTGCACCGTCGACATCTGCCAGGTCCTGCCGATCGCGTCGCGGGCCTGCACGGAGATCTTCGGACCGTAGAAGGCCGCACCACCCGGGTCGGCCACCAGCTCCAGCCCGGACTCGGCCGCGGCCTCCTCCAGGATGCGGGTCGCGTTGGTCCAGTCCTCGTCGCTCCCGATGAACTTGTCCGGCTTGGAGTCGTCACGGGTGGACAGCTCGAGGTAGAAGTCGTCCAGCCCGAAGTCCTTCAGCAGACCGAGCAGGAAGCTCAGCAGGTGCTTGATCTCGTCGGCGGCCTGCTCGGGCATGACGTAGGAGTGCGAGTCGTCCATCGTCAGGCCGCGGACGCGGGTCAGCCCGTGCACGACCCCGGACTTCTCGTAGCGATAGACCGACCCGAGCTCGAACAGACGCAGCGGCAGCTCGCGGTAGGACCGCCCGCGCGACCGGTAGATCAGGTTGTGCATCGGGCAGTTCATGGCCTTGAGGTAGTAGTCGCTGCCCTCCATCTCCATCGGCGGGAACATGGTGTCCGCGTAGTAGGGCAGGTGCCCGGAGGTGTGGAAGAGCCCCTCCTTGGTGATGTGCGGGGTGGCGACGTACTCGAAGCCCTCCTCCATGTGCCGCTGCTTGACGTAGTCCTCCATCACCCGGCGGATCACTCCGCCCTTGGGGTGGAAGACCGCGAGCCCGGAGCCCAGCTCGTCGGGGAAGCTGAACAGGTCGAGGTCGCGGCCGAGCTTGCGGTGGTCGCGCCGCTCGGCCTCCTCGATGCGGTGCAGGTGCTCCTCGAGCGCCTCCTTGGTCTCCCACGCGGTGCCGTAGATGCGCTGGAGCTGCTTGTTCTTCTCGTCTCCTCGCCAGTACGCCGCAGCAGTGCGCATCAGCTTGAAGGCGGGGATGCGCTTGGTGGTCGGCACGTGCGGCCCGCGGCACAGGTCGGACCACTTGGCCTCGCCGTTGCGTCCGAGGTTGTCGTAGATCGTCAGCTCCGCACCCGCGTCGCTGGCCACCTCGACGCTGGCGCCCTCGGTGTCCTCGGCTCCCGCGCCACCCTTGAGGCCGATCAGCTCGAGCTTGTATGGCTCGTCCTTGAGCTCGTTGATCGCGTCGGCGTCGGTGGTGATCCGGCGCTCGAAGCGCTGGTTGTCCTTGATGATCTTGCGCATCGCCGACTCGATCTTGACGAGGTCGTCGGGCACGAACGGGGTCTCGACGTCGAAGTCGTAGTAGAAGCCGTCGGTGATCGGCGGGCCGATGCCCAGCTTGGCCTCGGGCCAGAGCTGCTGGACTGCCTGGGCCATCACGTGGGCGGTCGAGTGCCGGAGGATGTCGCGCCCGTCGGCGCTGGCGATGTCGACGCCCTCCACCTCGTCGCCGTCGCGCAGCTCGTAGGACAGATCCTTGAGCTCGCCATCGACCCGAGCCGCGATGACGTCGGCGTCGTCGCGGAAGAGCTCCCAAGCCTTGGTGCCCGGCGCCCCGTCCGAGGTCGTCAGTGTCTGCTCCTCACGCTGACCAGCGTGGGTGCGGACGACCTTGATCTCGGACACAGTGACTCCTGATGAGGTACGGCGGACTTGCGGGTCCATCGATCGTATCCATCGAGGGCCACCGGATTGTTGGCGCCCGGCACCAGTAGCCTCACCCCCATGGCACGCATGGTGATCCGCCCTCGCCTGGCCCGCACCGTCCTGCGGCTGGCGCGGTGGCGTACAGAAGGATCGCTGCCGACGCACGGCATCGTCGTGGGCGCCCCCCACACCTCCAACTGGGACTGGGTCGTCTCGCTGCTGCTCGCCTGGAGCCAGAGCCGGCAGCCGCGGATCATGGTGAAGAAGGAGTTCTTCCGTGGACCGCTGCGCCCGATCATGCGGGCCACCGGCGCGGTGTCCATCGACCGCGACAATCCGGGCGCCGACATCAAGGCGCTCGTGGACCTCATCGCACGCTCGGACGAGTTCCTCCTCACCATCGCCGCGGAGGGGACCCGCAGCAAGGGCGACTACTGGAAGTCCGGCTTCTTCCGCCTCTCCCAGCAGACTGGGCTCCCGGTCACCCTCGCCTTCATGGACGGCCCCTCGCGCACCGTCGGCTCGGGTCCCACCTTCATGCCCAGCGGTGACGTGGCGGCCGACATGGACATGATCCGGGCCTTCTACGCCGACAAACGCGGGCTGCGCCCCGAGAACCGCACTGAGCCGCGGCTGCGCAACGAGGCGTAGCCCGGTCCCCGCGGCGGCCTCCTTCAGAGGGTGACGAGCGGTGGTGCAGGGACACCCGGCGCCCAGCGGGCCAGCAGGACGGTCGCGTCGTCCTGGAGGACGTCGGCCTGATGGTCAAGGACTGCGTGGATCAACCGACGGACGGTCTCGGTCGGCGAGTGCTGGGCCATGGCCTCGCGCTCGAGGAAGTCGATGAGACGCTCTTCTCCGAACAGGTCGCCGGTGCCGGCGGCGCGTGCCTCAGTGACGCCGTCGGTGTAGAGCACGAGCCAGTCCTCAGGTTCCAGTGAGGCGCGGCCGACGGTGCGAGTGCCGTCGCCCAGACCGAAGGGCAGTCGTCGACCACCCTCCAACGCAGTGACGACCTTGCCGTCGCGCAGCAGCAGCGGTGCCGGGTGCCCGCCGGCCAGGTATTCGAGGCTCCCCGTCCGGAGGTCCAGATCGGCAAGGATGCCGGTGGCGAAGGCGTCGGGGAACTGTGCCTCGAGAGCCTCGTCCAGGGCCTCTCCCAGCGCGGGGAGGTCATCGCCCGAGCGGCGGCCCGCTCGGTAGACCGAGAGAGCAGTGGCGGCGATCAGGCCTGCTCCGAGCTCATGTCCCATCCCGTCGAAGACCGCCAGCTGGACCCGCTCGGGCCCCAACGCGTAGTCGAAGGCATCGCCTCCGATCGAGTAGCAGGGTTCGAGCAGTCCCGCCAGGGTGAACCGTTCACTCTCGGCGCTCAGGGGCGGTAGCAACGACGCCATCAGCTCCGCTGCCGGCGAGCGCCGCTGTGTGCGGCGTACGTCGTCCACCCCGTCGCCGTGCTCGGCCGCGCCGAGGACGAGATTGCCGAGCATGCTGGCCAGCCACTCGCACTGTTGACGCAGATAGGGGTCGTGCAGGTCACGCGGATCGCGGAGAAGGACGTCAAGGACACCGATCCGTTCGGTCCCGCGAACCATGGGGACCCACCATCGCAGCTGCGCGTCACTGATCGCCGACTGCGTGATGCCGCTCTGGAACGCCCGGCCCGGGAGGGTGGACTCGATGTCCAGCGGCTCTCGGGGTCGGGGAGCCGCGGCCGGCGAGCGTTCCGGGTCCGACATGGGCACGAGGTGCAGCTGCTCGTAGTCGACGAGATAGACCACGACCCCGACTCCGAGCTCACCTGCCGCCTCCGCGGCCACGGCCGCCAGCTTGCCGAAGAGGGCGCGCGGGGCTTCGTTGATCAGGTGCACCAGCGCGGCCAGGGGACCGTGCGCAGGGAGCGGGTGGCTCAGCACCCGGCTGTAGGGGACGCGGGACCGACCGACCTCGTCGTCGAGGTACTCATTGGCCGCATGGGCCAGGACGTCGCGTTGGAGTGCAGGGAGGCTCATCAGCCCGTGCAGATAGCCCTCGAGGTCGATGAGGTCGAGGTCCGCGCCGATCGAGAAGGCGCGGAGCCAGAGGTTTTCCATCGAGAGGGTGCCGTGGTCCAGCACTGCTCGGATCGCTGCGCGATGTCCATCGCCGACGCCGTCCACCGTCACCTCGGCGGTGGAGTCGTCGGAATACGGGATGGTCATGATCGGCGACGCGTCGTCGCCAGGACGAGCTCGCGTGCCACATCGTGCAGGGGCAGGTTCTGTCGCGCCGACGCCGCGGCGAGGATGGCGAACGCCCCCTGCTCGTCGACGTTGCGACTGTGCATCAGGGTGCCCTTGGCCAGCGCGATCACATCCCGGTGACCCAGGGCCGTGCGGAGGTTCTCACTCATCCGACGAGCATCCTGCTGGCACTGGACATTGGCCACGAGGACCGCCGCTGGGGCAGCGAGCAGTCCCAGGAGCTGCTCCGCACGTTCCTCGAACGCGCCCGCTCGATCGGCGTACACCTTCATCGCCCCCAGGCAGAGGTCACCGGCGAACAGCGGCGCGCTCAGCGTTGCGCCGAGGCCGATCTCCTGCGCCTTCGCTGCCCAACGGGGCCACCGCTGCTCCGCGGCCAGGTCGTGGACGCGCTGAGGGGTGCGGGTGGCGATGGCCGCCAGGCAGGGGCCCTCGTTCAGCTCGTACTGCAGCACATCGGCGCGCTCCACCAGCGAATCGGTCGCTGCGGCGCTCGTGGGCTGCCCGCGGGCATCGGTCAGCGTGACGCCTGCGCCCGTGGACCCGGGGATGGCCTCAACGGCCAGCGTGGTGATCAGCCGCAGCACCGTGTCGACGGTCTCGTGGGCCAGCAGGACGCCCGACATGCGACGTGCCACCCCCGTCAGCTCACCCACCCACGGCGGGTCGTCTCCCGCCACATAGACGGGAGGGTCCCCAGGGCCGGAGGAATCCGAGGTCATGAGCGCGCCCCGGAACGCGTGCCGGACGCCGGGTCTGCGCCCGGGCCGCTCCCGAACCCGTGCTCCAGACCCCACAGGACCGCCCGGGAGCGGGACTCGACCTCGATCTTGCGATAGGCCCCGCGGACGTAGGACTTCACCGTGTTCACCGACAAGCCCAAGGTCCCGGCGATGTTGGTGTTCGTGCGGCCCTGGCAGATGAAGGAGAGGACCTGGGCCTCTCGTTCGGTCAGGATCTCGCCGTTCTCAGCGAGACCGCCCGTGTCTGCCATGGTCCGCGCTGAACCAGTGCTTGGCCGCTGATTGTTGTGGATGGCATGCAGTGCCGCCACGAGCTCGGCGCCGTTGAGGCTCTTGGGCAGGTAGGCGGCTGCACCTTGTTCGAGGAAGCCGGGCGCCGACCACGGCTGGAAGTTCCAGGTGAACAGGGCGACCCGGCGGATGCGGGCGTCGGCGAGGAGCTGGGCGAGGGTGGGTCTGCTTGCCGTAGCGCCTGCGTGGGCGTGGTCGTACAACGCGATGTCGACGGGTTCCGTCAGCGAACGAGTCAGTCGGACCAGCTCGATGGTCCCCGTCATGCCCACCATCGAGCTGAGTCCTCGGACGGTGATCTCGTCGTCGCCGACGACAGTGACCCGCAGCGGCTTGGCGGCGACGTGCAGCGGTGTGTGCCCAAGGCGTGCGTGCTCCGCGACGTGCAGCTGTGAGGGGGCTCGTCGGGTCGCTTCGGCATCGATGATCGCGGTCGAAATGACTTCAGGAATGACTCCCATGACGTCCTCACGTTCGGGTCCCATGTGACGGGACGCCTGACACGTCGGGAGATCCCCGCTCGGGCTGTGGTCGACGTCCACGCCACCGAGGTCCGGGGTAGCGCCACTGATGTGGCTCCTTCAAGTGAACCACACGTCCGGGCGCACGTGACCTTCACCGCCGCGGCGAGACCTGTCGGTGTCTGGCTCCGCCTCGGGTTGGGCGTCCACCGTGCGTTGACCTGCGTATGCTCGACCGCATGCCCGGCCAAGATCCCACCGTCGTAGTTCCGCTCGACGACCGACGACGGGCATGGCTGTGAGCACCTCGGTCGAGGAGATGCGGTCCGAGCTCAGCGCGGCGGTCATTGGTGCTGGCCCCGGGCTCGCCGGGGCCGATGAGCTGTGCGCGGCGTGCGTGCGCCTGTTCGGGGTGGACGGTGCCGCGGTGTCGATCGTCCTGGAGGGATCCTCTCGCGGGACGTTCGGGTCGAGCAACGAGCTGGGCCGCCGACTCGACGAATACCAGTTCACCTACGGCGAGGGACCGTGCCTCGACTCGGTCAGCAGCCGGGGACCGGTGCTCGTGCCCGACCTCGACTCCCCGGAGGAACGGCGCTGGCCCGCCTTCGCCGGCGCCGTGCTGGGCGACGGGGTGCGCGGCGTGTTCGCCCTGCCGATCATGGTGACGTCGGCCTGCGTCGGCGCACTCGACCTGTTCCGGGAGGGTCCCGGCCCGCTCGGGAGCGATCAGCTGACCGGCGCTGTGCTGGCCGCGGAGCTCGCTTCCCTGCCGCTGCTCAGGCTGCTGACAAGTGACATCATCGGATCCGAGAGCACCCTGGACGACAAGCTCATGTCCGAGGGCGAGGACGCCTGGGGGCTCCTGGCCGACATGGACCGGATCGAGGTCTATCAAGCGACGGGGATGTTGATCTCGCAGCTCGACGTCGGCGCCCCCGAGGCACTGGTGCGGCTGCGTGCGCACGCGATGGCCACGGAGCAGACTGCGAGTGAGGTCGCCAGGGCCATCGTGGAGCGTAGGTTGGTCCTGGACCGGGACGACCGGTTCGGATTGGGGAGGAGTCAGTCATGACCGACAGTCCCGACCGCATCGCCAATCGCGAGACCGACGTCATCCGAGCCTTCGTCGAGCTGTCCAACGAGCTCGTGGACGGCTACGACATGATCGACCTGCTGACAAACCTCACCCAGAGCTGTGCCCGGCTGCTGGACGTCGCCTCTGCCGGCCTCCTGCTCACCGACGAGAAGGGCGCGTTGCACTTCGTGGCGGCCTCCTCGGAGCGCACGCACAACCTTGAGCTGTTCCAGCTGCAGCGCGACGAAGGTCCCTGCCTCGATTGCTTCCACGGCGGCAAGGCCGTCAACGTGCCCGACCTGTCAGCGGCGACGGGCCGCTGGCCCGTGTTCTGCCAACGCGCCGACCGCGCCGGGTTCGCGTCGGTGCACGCCCTGCCCATGCGACTGCGCGGCAACGTGCTGGGGGCCCTGGGGTTGTTCGGCGAGACGGTCGGTTCCCTCACGGAGCCCGACCTGGCCCTGGCCCAGGCCTTGGCGCACGTGGCCTGCGTGGCGATCGTCAACGAGAAGGCCGCAGAGGACCGCACCATCGTCATCTCGCAGCTGCAACACGCCCTCGCCAGTCGGATCGCCCTCGAACAGGCGAAGGGGGTCGTCGCCAGCAGCGGCGGGTTGGAGATGGAGGAGGCCTTCGCTGTCCTGCGTCGCTATGCCCGCGACCACGGTCAGAAGCTCAGCGCGGTCGCGGCCCAGGTCGTCAACCGCGAGCTGCGTGGCGAGACCCTCGTGCAACACGCCAGGTCAGCCGCCGTCATCACCTGAGGCTCGCAGTCTCGCCTCGTGCAGGCTCGCCCGTCTGGACCCGCCACAGCGCGGCATACGGCCCGTCGAGCGTGAGCAGCTCGTCATGGGTGCCGCTCTCGATGATCTGCCCAGCGTCGAGCACCCAGATGCGGTCGGCGTGACGGACCGTCGAGAGGCGGTGCGCCACGACGAGAGCGGTGCACTGGGCGGTGGCCCGTCGCAGTGATCGCTGGATGGCGGCCTCGGTCTCGTTGTCGACCGCACTGGTGGCCTCGTCGAGCACGAGGAGGGCGGGGTCGCGGAGCAGTGCCCGCGCGAGCGCGAGCCGCTGGCGCTGCCCGCCGGAGAGGGTGACTCCCCGTTCGCCGACCCAGGCGTCCATCCCGGCCGGCAGCGCATCGATGAACTCGAGGGCGGCCGCCGCCTCGGCAGCCGCGTGGACCTGCTCCGGGGTCGCGTCGGGACGACCGTAGGCGATGTTCTCGCCGATGGACCCGGCGAACATGAACACGTCCTGGGCGACGTATCCCATGGAGCCCCGCAACGAGTCCCAGTCGAGGTCCCGGACGTCCTGGCCGTCCAGCAGCACCTGGCCCGAGCGGGGGTCGTCGAACCGCAGCACGAGCCGCAGCAGCGACGACTTGCCCGAGCCGGTGGCGCCGACGATGGCGTGCGTCTCGCCGGCCGGGACGACGAGGTCGATGCCGTGCAGCACGTCCGGCCCGTCGCCATACCCGGCGCGAACGCCCTTGAGCTCGATCCGACCCCTCACGGGCCGCGCCAGGGCAGTGACCCCGGCGGGGACGGTGACCGGCTCCTCGAGGAGTCCCAGGATGCGGCTGGTCGAGGCGCGTCCGCGTTGGTAGAGGTCGAGCACCTCGGCGACCTCGGTGAGGGGCCAGAGCAGGCGCTGGGTCATGAACACCAGCACGGAGTAGAGGCCGACCTCGAGCTCGCCTCGCAGCGTCGCCCACCCGCCGAGGAGCAGCGTGCACGTGAAGCCCGCCAGGATGGCCATCCGCACGAGCGGGACGAAGGCCGCCGACGACCGGATCGCGGTCCGGTTGGCGTCGCGGTAGGCCGCCGAGACGGCGCTGACGCGGTCCCGCTCACGGTCCTCCGCGGTGAACGCCTTGATCGTGGCGATGCCGGCGAGGTTGGCGCTGAGGGTGCCGGAGAGATCGGCCACCGCCTCCCGCACCCGCGCGTAGAGCGGCTCCAACCGTCGCTGGAACACCAACGAACCGATCACGATGACTGGGATCGGCAGGAACGCCAACAACAGGAGCTGGCCGGACGCGACCGCGAAGACGGCGCCCACGAGCACCACGTTGAGCGCGGTCTGCAGGATCGCCGGGGCGCCGATGTCGAGGAACCGCTCGAGCTGGTTGACGTCGTCGTTCAGGGTGGCGAGCGTGGAGCCTGCCGGTCGCGCCTCGTGCCAGCCCAGGTCGAGGTGCTGCACGTGGTCGTAGGCCTCGACGCGCAGGTCGTGCTCGACGCCCTGCGCCAGGCCCCGCCACAGCACGTCGGCGACGTACTGCGAGGCGGACTCGATGATCCACACCACGACGTTGATCAAAGCGAGCCAGCCGAGCTGGGCATAGCGCGACTCGACGCCGAGCACGTCGCCGACGAACGAGGCGTTGCCGCGTACGACGACGTCGACCGCGGCGCCGATGAGAAGCTCCGGCACCACGTCGGCGACCTTGTTGACCGTCGATGCGACCACGGCGGCGATGAAGCGCGGGCGGTAGGCGCCGTAGCGCTTCCACAGCGCGCGAAGCGGTTGGTCGGCTGCTGCGGTCACACGCTCCGTCGTCACGCGCTCACGCTAGGCGCTGCGTGGTCAGAGCCGTCAGGTCACCCCGGCCAGTCGACGCTGAGGTACTGCGTCTCCTGGAACTCGCGCAGCCCGTCACGGGCGCCCTCACGCCCGAGGCCACTCTGCTTCATGCCCCCGAACGGGGCCGACGGGTCGGAGACGAGGCCGCGGTTGATGCCGACCATGCCCGATTCGATCGCCTCCCCGAGGCGCAGGGCACGGCCCAGGTCGCCGGCGAAGACGTAGGCGGCCAGGCCGTACTCCGAACCGTTCACCGCCTCCAGCATCGCGGCTTCGTCGTCCCAGCCGATGATGGGAGCAATGGGGCCGAAGATCTCCTCGGCCACGATCGCCGCGTCCGGGGCGACGCCCACGAGGACGCGCGGCGCGACGAAGTAGCCGGCCGCGGAGTCCGGGAGGGCCGCCCGGTGCGTCACCGTGGCGCCGTCGGCCTCGGCGTCGGCGACCGCCCGCTCCACGCGAGCACACGCCGCCTCACTGATCAGCGGTCCGATCGTGCAGCCGTCGGTCGCAGCGCCCACGCTCAGCTTCTCGACCTCCGCGCCGAACCGCGTGACGAACTCGTCCAGCACCGCGGTGTGGACGAAGAACCGGTTGGCCGCGGTGCACGCCTGTCCCCCGTTGCGGAACTTGGCGATCATCGCCCCGGCGACGGCCGCCTCGAGGTCGGCGTCCTCGGTGACGACGAAGGGCGCGTTGCCCCCGAGCTCCATCGAGGCGTTGACGACCCGTTGGGCAGCGTGTCGCAGGAGCACGCGCCCGACCCCGGTCGAGCCGGTGAACGAGACCTTGCGGACCCGTGGGTCGTCGAGCCAGGCGCCGACCACGCCTGCGGCGTCGGTGGTGGTCACGACGTTGACCACGCCGTCGGGCAGACCGGCCTCGGTGAGGAGCTCGGCGACTGCGAGGGCGGTCAGCGGGGTCTCGGCGGCCGGCTTCAGCACGACGGTGCAGCCTGCGGCCAGCGCGGGGGCGATCTTGCGCGTGGCCATGGCGGCCGGGAAGTTCCACGGCGTCACCAGCGCCGCGACGCCCACGGGAGCGTGCCGCACGATGGTGCGGGTGCCGCCGTTCGGGGACTCGCCGTACTCCCCTCCGGGCCGGACAGCCTCCTCGGCGAACCACCGGAAGAACTCGGCCGCATAGGTCACCTCGCCCGCGGCATCGGTCAGGGACTTGCCGTTCTCGGCCGAGATCAGGGCTGCGAGCCGGTCGCGGTCGCGGAGCAGCAGACCGTGGGCGCGAGTCAGGACCTCGGACCGTGCCCGGGGTGCCGTGGCTGCCCAGGGCTTGAACGCAGCCGAGGCGGCGTCGACCGCCCTGCGGGCCTCGTCGGGTCCGTGGTCGGGGACGACGTCGAGCACGGCCAGGGTGGCCGGGTCGACGACCTCGAACGTCGCCCCGGTCCCCGTCATTGCGCCCGTCATCGGGTGCTGGCCAGGATCTCGGCGAGGACGTCGAGGGCCTCGTGGAGCAGGTCGTCACCGATGGCCAGCGGAGGCAGGAAGCGCAGCACGTTGCCGTGGGTGCCGCAGGTCAGCACGATCACCCCGGCCTGGTGTGCCTTCGTCGCCAGGGTCTTGGTGAGGTCGGGGTCGGGGTTCGTCGTGCCGGACACCACGAGCTCGACGGCGAGCATCGCGCCGCGTCCACGGACGTCACCGATGCGGTCGTCGTCGGCCTGGAGGCGCTGGAGACGGTCCTTCATCAGCCGCTCGACCTGACGTGCGCGCTCGATGAGGCCGTCGGCCTCGATGGTCTCGATGGCAGCCAGGGCGGCGGCGCAGGCCAGCGGGTTGCCGCCGTACGTGCCGCCGAGCCCGCCCACGTGCGGGGCATCCATGAGCTCGACGCGGCCGGTGACCGCTGACAGCGGGAGGCCTCCGGCGATGCCCTTGGCAGTGACGATCAGGTCCGGGACCACGCCCTCGTGGTCGCAGGCGAACATGTCTCCGGTGCGGGCGAACCCCGTCTGGACCTCGTCGGCGACGAAGACGACTCCGTTGGACCGGCACCACTCGACGAGCGCGGGCAGGAACCCGGGCGCCGGCTCGATGAAGCCGCCCTCACCCTGGATCGGCTCGATCACCACGGCAGCCAGGTTGGCGGCGCCCACCTGCTTCTCGATGATCTCGATGGCCCGGGCGGCCGCCAGCTGGCCGTCGAGCTCCTTGTGGTCGCGGAAGGGGTAGGACACCGGCGCGCGGTAGACCTCGGGGGCGAACGGTCCGAAGCCGTGCTTGTAGGGCATGGACTTCGCCGTCATCGCCATCGTCAGGTTCGTGCGCCCGTGGTAGGCGTGGTCGAACACGACCACCGCGTCCCTGCCGGTCGCGACCCGAGCGATCTTGACAGCGTTCTCGACCGCCTCGGCACCCGAGTTGAACAATGCCGTCCGCTTCTCGTGATCGCCCGGGGTGAGTCGGTTGAGCGCCTCGGCCACCGCGACGTAGCCGTCGTAGGGCGTGACCATGAAGCAGGTGTGGGTGAACGCCGCCACCTGCCGCTGCACGGCCTCGACCACCCGCGGGGCGCTGGAACCGACCGTCGTGACGGCGATCCCGGAGCCGAGGTCGATGAGATGGTTGCCGTCGACGTCGACGACGACTCCGCCGCCGGCCCTGGCCGCGAACACCGGCATCGTGGTGCCGACGCCCGCAGCGACGGCAGCGACCTTGCGGGCCATGAGCTCGCGCGACCGAGGGCCGGGGAGCTCGGTGACGAGCAGTCGGTGCTGGTCGACGCCGTTGTCGGCGCGGACAGACAGATCGGTCATGTGGATTCGGTCCTTCTCCTGGTGTGGGCGGGGTGCGGCGAGTCAGCGAGCGGTGCGGATCAGCTTCTTGTTGACGAACTCCTCCATGCCGAAGCGTCCGAGCTCACGCCCGAAACCAGAGCGCTTGACGCCACCGAAGGGCAGCTCCGCCGCATCGAGCCCGACGCCGTTGATGAAGACCATGCCTGCGTCGATCCGGTCGGCCACTCGCTGCGCCTGCTCGGGGTCGTCGGTGAAGACGTAGGAGCCCAGGCCGTACGGCGTGTCGTTGGCCAACCGGAGGGCGTCGTCCTCGTCGGCCGCGCGGAACACCATTGCGACCGGGCCGAACAGCTCCTGGCGGTAGGCCGGGTTGTCACTCTCCACGCCGGTGAGGACGCCGGTGGGGAAGAACGCGCCGTTGCGCTCCCCCGCCGATGCCAGCGTCGCACCACCCGAGACGGCCGAGTCCACCTGGCCCGAGAGGTTGTCGGCGGCGGCCGAGGACGAGAGGGGCGAGCCCGGCGACGCCCCGAGCAGTGCGTCGGTGAAGCCAGCGACGAACGCCTCGTAGACGTCGTCGACCACGATGAAGCGCTTGCCCGCGTTGCAGGCCTGGCCGGTGTTCTCCATCCGCGCCGCCACGGCAGCCTCGACGACGGGTCCGAGGTCAGCGCCCCCCAGGACGAGGAAGGGGTCGGAGCCGCCGAGCTCGAGCACGACCTTCTTGAGGTGGCGTCCGGCGATCTCGGCGACCGCCGCTCCAGCACGCTCCGAGCCTGTGAGAGAGACGCCCTGGACACGCGGGTCGGCGATGATCGACTCCACCTGCTCGTTGGCGGCGTAGACGTTGACGTACGCCCCCTCGGGGAAGCCCGCATCCAGGAAGATCTGCTGCAGGAGCGCCGCCGAGCGCGGGCACTGGGGCGCATGCTTGAGCACGATGGTGTTGCCGGTCGCGAGGTTGGGCGCAGCGAAGCGCGCCACCTGATAGGCGGGGAAGTTCCACGGCATGATGCCCAGCAGCACGCCCACCGGGGCACGCCGGATGACGGCTGTCCCTTCACCCTCGGACAGGGTCAGCTCCTCGTCGGCGAGGAACTGCTCGGCGTTGTCCGCGTAGTAGTCGTAGATGCTCGCTGCGAAGTCGACCTCCCCCTCGGCGTCGCCCAGCGGCTTGCCCATCTCCTCGACCATGGCCGCGGAGAGCTCGTCGCTGCGCTCGCGGTGCAGCTCGGCCACCCGGGTGAGCAGGGCTGTCCGCTCCCCCACCGTCGAGGTGCGCCCCCACGTGTCGTAGGCGCCAGCGGCGCTCTCGACGGCAGCGGTCACATCGGCGTCGGTGGCGGTCGGGTAGCTCTGCACCAGCTCTCCGGTGGCGGGGTTCAGCACGGCGTACTCGGTCATGGCAGGTCCTTCCGGTCTGTCAGGTGCTCGGGTGGTGTCGATGAGGGAAAGGTCGTCAGGTCGATCTCAGCACGACATCCGCCAGCTCGCCACCGACGCGCACGGCACCGTCCACGTGCTGGAAGCCGAGCCCGGCGACGTCGCTGCTGCCGAACTCGATGGGGCCGACAGGAGCGCGCATCACGTGGCCGTAGCGCGTGAGGCCGCCCAGGTCGAAGCTCGTCCCGTAGGCCCCGCCCGTCAGCTCCTGGTGGTGCCAGTCGCTCTCGATGTAGGCCAGCGGATGACGCGCCCGCGCACCAAAGTACGTCGCAACCGACTCGAGGATCCGGGTGCGTCGCTCGTCCTCGGAGAGGCGCGCGAGCGCATCGGCCCTGACGTCGGAGACGAAACCGACGAGCACACCCCGGGGTTCTCCCTCCGGAGTGTTGTCGTAGACCTCGTGCAGGTCGAGGTAGGGACCGAAGCCGGTCCCGCTCAGCCCGTCCTGGCGCCAGAACGGTTCCGCGTACATCGCCTGCACCTTGATGACGAGTCCGAAGGACTGGTGCTCGCGGGCCATCCGGTGCTCGGCCGGCAGCTCGGGGGCGAACCGGATGCGGCGTACGACGGTCGGTGGCACCGCCACCAGCACTCGGCGTGCCGCGTGCCGCTCGCCCCCGACGTGCACGACTGCACCGTCGGCCGTCCACTCGACGGCTGTCACGTCCTGTCCGACGCGCACCCGGTCCCCGAGTCGGCGGGCGAGCTCGAGCGGCACCGACTGGAGGCCCCCGACGACGCGACGGTCGAGGATGAAGTCCGCGTCCACGAGGTTGCTGAAGCCCCCTGCGCTGGCTGCCATCAGGACGGCCTGGAGCGCGGAGAAGGAGTGGGCGGGCTTGGTGAGCATGGCGGGGCCGACGAAGAGGGCGACGTTGTCGCACGCCTCGGCGTCGTCGCAGTTCTCCTCCAGCCACGCCCGGAACGAGACCTGGTCGAGGCGCTCGGCTCCCGGCATCGCCCAGGGCCGGGCGGGGTCCATCTCGTCCGACAGCGTGTCCAGGACCTTGACCAGCTGGTCGATGGCGGCTCGGGTGGCGGCGGAGACCGGTAGGTCTGCGTCGAAGCTGCGAGGCTCTCCGTCTCGACCGACATAGACGCAAGCACCGTCGCGATGGCGCGGGTAGGTCGCGATCCCCAGCTCGTCGAGCAGCGCCAGCAGCGCGTCCTGGTCGGGAGACACCCACTGCCCGCCGACCTCGAAGGATGCAGGGTCACCCTCCGTCGTCACCACGTCGGTGCGCAGACGCCCGCCGACCCGGTCGCGCGCCTCGAGGACCAGGACGTCGGAGCCTGCCTGGTGCAGGCGCCAGGCAGCGGTCAGCCCGGTCGCACCGGCGCCGATGACGATCACGTCGTGCTGGGTCATCGATCCTCTTCTGTCGCCTCGGTGGAACCTGTGGCCCCGGGGGACGTGGGCCGACCCGCGAGGAGCGGCTGGGACGGGTCCCAGGTGCTGCCGTCGAGCTGGTCGCGGCGTCGGCGAGCGATCCCGGAGAGCGCCTCGAGGACGACGCGGTTGGCGAGGAACGACGTGATCTCCGCGTGGTCGTAGGGTGGCGAGACCTCGACGACGTCGATGCCGACCACCGGCAGCTCGTAGGCGAGGCGTCGCACCGAGTCGAGCAGCTCGCGGGCCGTGAGTCCGCCCGGTTCGGGCGTGCCCGTCCCAGGTGCGTGCCCGGGGTCGCAGACGTCGATGTCGATGGAGAGGAACACCCCGTCGCAGTCGTCCATGGCGATGACAGACGCCTCGTCGAGACAGACGCCGAGCCCTCGGTGCACGATCTCGGTCATCTCGTAGGAGCGCATGCCTTGTTCGGCCATCCAGTCCAGCGTCTCCGGTCCGGGCCAGTAGCCCCGCAGCCCCATCTGGAGGAAGCGGTCCCCCCGCAGGGCACCGGACTCGATGAGACGACGCATCGGCTGGCCGTGACCGACGAGCGACCCGAACTCGATGTCGCCGGTGTCGGCGTGCGCGTCGAAGTGGATCATCGAGACCCGCCCGGCACCGTGGTGCTGCGCGACGCCGGCTGCGTCGGGCCAGGCGATGGTGTGGTCGCCGCCGAGGATGAGCGGGATCGCGCCGCCGCTCGTGACGGCGTACACGGCCTCCTGGAGGTCGCGCACCGACCGCTCCGCGTCGCCGGAGAACATCTCGACGTCCCCTGCATCCAGCACCTTGAGGTCCTGCAGGGGGTCGACGCGCATCGCCAGCGAGGGGCGGGAGCCGTCATGACCGAGGTAGCACGTCTGCCGGATGAACTGCGGGCCGAACCGCGTGCCCGGACGGTGTGAGGTGCCTCCGTCGAAGGGTGCGCCGAGGATGACGACGTCGGCACCGGCGTACGTCGAGGGGTCGGCCCAGTCGCACCTGTCCACCCCCAGGAAGGTGATGTCCGGTCCGTACTGAGCGCCATAGCGAGCCATGTCTCGGGTCTCCTCGTAGTCTGCTCAGTCATGCGGGTTTGAACGCTGTACAAACAGTAGCCAAGGTGGCTG
This sequence comes from Nocardioides sp., assembly GCF_035576065.1. Lineage (GTDB taxonomy): Bacteria > Actinomycetota > Actinomycetes > Propionibacteriales > Nocardioidaceae > Nocardioides. Next base: position 90,169 of record NZ_DATLWX010000015.1, on the reverse strand, counting down.
AGATCACAGCTACAGTCAACCCCGATATGTGATCTTTTGCTGTCACAACTGTCAGGGGGGTCGTCACGTTGGTACGCGCACGACCCAACCGACGGATGGACCGCCCGCGGGAACAGGTGCTCGAGGCCGCGCTGGCGATGATCGGCGAGCAAGGGCTCGGGAAAGTCACGATGGCTTCCCTCGCAGCACGACTCGGCACCAGCGGCGGTCATCTCCTCTACTACTTCGGCACCCGTGACGGTCTCCTGCTGGAGACCCTGCGCTGGAGCGAGCAGCAGTACGCCGTGCAACGTGCCCCACTGGTGGAGCAGGCGGTCGCCGGTGAGGGCAGCCTCGCGGCGGTCCTCTCGTTCGCCGAGGTCTACCTCCCCCTCGACGACCGTGACCCTCGCTGGCTGCTGTGGCTGGAGCTGTGGGCGCGTGCGCCGTACGACCCCGAGCTCGCCTCGGCCCAGCGCGAGCTCGACGAGGGCTGGCACCGCGACCTGGTGGTCCTCCTGCGCGCGTGGCTCACGGGCATCACCGACGCCGATGCCGTCTCCGAGCGTCTGCGCGCCATGTGGGACGGGTTCGCCATCTCGATCGTCAACGGTGGCGGCACGACGCTGCGCGACGCGGTCGTCGAGCACACCCGGGCCACCCTCCAGCCCCTGGCCTGAGTCGGCGCAACCGGATGCCGGAGCCGCCAGGTGGCTTCGCACGGATATCGCCACTTCGTCCCCGACGAAGGCGGATCCGTGGTGTCCTTTACGAGGTAAACACTCGTGAAGGGGTGGACGGTGGCCGGGGACTCGGATCAGCCTTTGTCCTTCGTGGACAGCGAAGGCAGACTCGGCGACCCGCGACGCCTCCGCCGGCTGCTGGAGACGGGCCTGCTGAACTCCGGCGGCGATCCCTCCCTGGACCGCCTGGCCAAGCTGGCCGCGGTCTTCACCGGGTCTTCCATCGGGCTCGTGTCGCTCGTGGAACAGTTCCGTCAGGTCTATCCCGGCGCCTACGGGCTTCCCGACGAGGTCAAGGAGACGCGGGAGACCCCCCTGTCGCACTCGATCTGCCAATACATCGTGATGCACGACGCCCCGCTCGTCGTCTCCGACGTCAACCTTCACCCGATCTTGAGCTCCAGCCCCTCCGTGCGGGACTACGGCCTGCAGGCCTACGCCGGCTTCCCTCTGCACGGACCTGACAACGAGGTGCTCGGGGCCTTCTGCGTCCTCGATCACACCGCGGTCGACTGGACCCCCGAGCAGCTCGCCGTGCTGCACGATCTCGCCCGCGCCGTCGAGACCGAGCTCGCCCTACGACTGCGCACCCGCGAGGTGGAGCTGGCCAGTGCGCGGCTCCACCAGGCCATCAACGGTGCCACCCACACCGGCTTCATCGCCGCGGACCGCGATGGCACCATCACGGTCGTCAACCAGGCCGCGGAAGTCCTGCTCGGCGCCAGCGCAGGCGAGCTCGTCGGCACGTGGAAGCTCCACCAGCTTCCCAAGCTCTTCCGGCACGCCGCGCCTGCCACGCCCGGCCTGACCGTTGACGCCGCTCACAGCGCCGACAGTGACGCTGCGGACCTCGGCGCCCAGCTCGAGCAGCTCGGCCCGGGCGAGTGGATCGTCGAGAACGACCTTGGCGCACGCCGGATCGTGTCCATCCGCCTGACGGTGCTGCACGACGCCCGCGGTGAGAAGGACGGATATGTCCTGGTCGGCAACGACGTGACGGCCCACCACCAGACCCAGGCTGCACTCCACGACGTCATCGTCAAGCAGTCCGACGCCGTCGACCGCCTCCTCGAGCTCGACCGCGCACGACACGACTTCATCGCCACTGCCAGCCACGAGCTGCGCACTCCCGTGACGAGCATCCTCGGCTTCACCGAGCTGCTCACCGATGGCGCCGCGGGCGACCTCACCTCCGACCAAGCGCGGCTCCTCGACCGGGTGGACACCAACGGCAAGCGGCTGCTGCACCTCATGGAGGACCTCTTGAACCTCTCGACCCTCGAGGCCCGGGGCCCTGCGGCTCTCGAGCGGTCGGTCCTCGATGCCACGGCACCCGGCATACGCGCGTGGAAGTCGCTGCAGCCCCTGCTCCGCGGGCGCCGGCTCCAAGCCGACCTGGTCGTCGCCGACAACCTCCCGAACGTGTATGGCGACGTGGCCCAGCTCGAGCGGGCCATCCACCACCTGCTGAGCAACTCGGTCAAGTTCACCCCCGACGGGGGCTCGATCACGTTCTCCATCGTCCGCGAGGACGACGACGTCGTGTTCGAGGTCGCGGACACGGGGGTCGGGATCCGCGAGGACGAGCACCTCGAGCTGTTCGACCCCTTCTTCCGCACCCGCGAGGCGCAGGCCCTGGCCACGCCCGGAGCGGGGTTGGGCCTGGCCGTGGTCCGCAGCATCGTCGAGGCGCACGGCGCCGAGATCGATGTGACCTCCCAGCGCGATGTCGGAACGACGGTCCGCATCCGCATGCCCGTCTCGCTGGCGGTGTAGCGGTCCGCAAGGCGACACGGGCTTGCGCCTCGGGGTCACTCCACCGGTCCGGCGGGCGGACCATCGGTCGTCCTCGACCGAATCGTGCCCGCCACCACCACTGCCGCGACCGTGACGCACAGCAGGACCAGCCACGAAGCGAGGTAGGGGCGATCGAGCAGCGTCGGGTTGTCGGCACGCGCACCGAAGCGTCCTAGCACCGGGATGGCGACGACCGTCAGGGTGCCCCAGACCACCAGGGCAACTGCCGCGGGCGCACGCCACGCCGCGGGGAGGAGACGTCGCCCGGCGTAGCCGGCAACCAGCAGTCCCGCGCTCAGCAGACCGTCGTGGACGAGGACGCCGACGGCGAGCCACACGGTGACCTCCGCCAGCTGGCCGAGGTCCTGCCTCGTGAGCGCCAGCACTGCGCCGTACCCCATGACGAGCGCGCCGAGCGCGCCGAGCGCGAACCGGCCGGTCATGTGGTCACCTCGAGCGCAGTGACCCACTTCGTCTGGAGCACGCCGGGACGGTTGGGGGCGATCAGGCGACAGGGATAGCCGTGGTCGAGGTCCAGGGGCTCGCCATTGAGGTCGAGCGCCAGCAGAGTGCGGTCGTCCCGGACGAAGTTGGGCGGCAGGATGGTGCGTCGGAACGGACCGGCCTCCTGGAGCGAGACGACCCCGACGTCCCGGTCCGACCCCACGCCGGCGGCAGCCAGGACCTCACGCACCCGCACGCCGCCCCAGCTGGCACTGGCGCTCCAGCCCTCGACGCACGCGATTGGCAGCTGTTCGGTCCGCTGCGGGAGCGCACGCAGGTCAGCGAGGGTGAAGGTCCCCACCTCCTGGCCGTCGACGACGATCCGAAGAAGGTAGTCCGGGCTGGTGGCCGACGTCTCCACGCCCGCGGCGAAGGCCGACTTGTTGACGGGGACCCCGCCCGGCCCATCCCCCGAGCGGACACCGAACACCGAGACCCTGCGCAGCAGTGGCACGGTGCTGCCGGCCGTGGCGAGTGCTGCCACCCCGCCGGCGGCGACTGCGGTGCGCACCAGTCCCCGGCGAGACAGCGACGCGGGCTCCACTGCGGTGGGGCGGTCGTGGGCCGTTTCGTCGATGTCCTGCGTCAGGACGTCGCGGATGACCGGGAGCTTGACCGCGATGTGGAGAAGCAGCGCGCCGATGGCCACCCACGCCAGGGCGTAGTGGACGGTGCGGAAGGAGAAGGAGCTCCACGGATACCACTGGGCGGCATTCATGGCACCGGTGACCAGCTGGAAGATGGCCGAGGCGACCAGCACCGCGATGGAGCCGCGCTCCAGGCCGGTGAGGAGCAACCGACGTCCCGCACGGACGTCGACCCGCTCGAAGAGCCGCGGGTAGACCGACCAGAGCTTCACGAGGAGCAGGGGGACCGCGGCGGTGCCGCTCGTGACGTGCAGGCCCTGGGTGAGGCGGTATCCCCAGCTCGGCGAGGTCGGGAACGGCAGGGGGTGCGAGGGCAGCTGGGCGTAGTGGCTGATGAGTCCGGTCAGGAAGCAGATCCCGAAGGTGGCCCCGAGCCACACGCCGATCCGGGCAGCCACGGCTGGGCTGCGCAGCCGGGACCCGAAGTCCTCGGGCCCGGGGATCCTCATGTGGGGTCCTCACGGAGTACGGCGACCCAGCGGCCGCCAACGTCATGAACCGCGTCGACGACGAGTCCAGCCGAGCTGGCGAGTGTGTGCACGTCGTCGACTCCGACCACCGCCCAGCGGAACGGACGGCTCCGGTGGGCGGCACCTTCGAGCGTGCCCCAGCCGGAGGAGGAACGGACCCCGGGGCCCATGAGCTCGACCACCATCCGGCCACGGGGATCGAGCAGCTCCCGGACGCGGGCGAGCAGTGCGACCGGGTCTCCGCCGATGCCGACGTTGCCGTCGGCGAGCAGGGCGGACTGCCAACGGCCCTCGCTCGGCAGCCGATCGAAGACGTCTCGTCGCAGGGCGGACGCGCCGCGTCGTCGGGTGAGCTCGACCGCCTCGGGAACGACATCGATCCCCAGGGACAGGTGTCCCAGCTCCGACAACGCCACGGTCATGCGGCCCGGACCACAGCCGATGTCGATCGTCGGCCCCTCGCACAGTGCCAGCATCCGGTGGTCGGCCGAGTCTGCCGGTCGCAGCCAGGACGCCATGGGAAGCGGGCTCGGTGTGCCGTCCAGCCCGACCACGGACGTCGGCTCGCCGAGCAGCGCCCGCGCGAACACGTCGCTGAACGAGGATTCGGCCGTCATCGGGTCGCTGCCGGTGTCGATCGCCACGCACGCGCGAAGCGGGTGTCGGGAGCGAGAGCAGCAACGGCCCGGGCGTCATCGAGGGTGTCGACATCGCGCAGGAGAGCCGTCCGGGAAACTCGATGACCAGCGCGAGCGAGTGCTGCTGCTGTGGCCTCCCCCGTCGTCGGGGTCGACATCGCGACCCCAGCCAGCGCCTCGACCACGCGCGGGTCACGTCGGGCGAGCACCCACCACCCGCCGTCCAGGGCCGGCCCCAGCACGGCGTCACACTCGACCAGCGCGGCCGCTGCGTCGCGCAGGATCGAACCGGTGAGCTGGGGGGTGTCCATCCCGACCTGGACGACGACGCCCTCCCCCGCGTCCGCATGGGCGGCGACCAGACGCTCGGCGAAGCCCCGTCCGCGCTGAGGCATCACCCTCCACCCGGTGAGCGCCGCTGCGATCTGGTCACCCCCCACGGCGTCGGTGAGGTCACCGGCCAGGGCGAGGAGTCCCGTTGCTCCGGAGGCGCGGGTGGCTTCGATGGTGTCGAGCAGTGCGGCGGCCGCCAGCTCGGCCGCGGCTTGATCGCCCAGGTCGACCGCCAGTCTCGTCTTGACGAGGCCGGGGACGGGGGCCTTCGCCATCACGAGCACGGTCATCGCGCTCACGACAGCACCTTCCAGAAGTCGCGTGCGGTCCGCAGTGTCCCCATCAGGGAGCCGGACACCTTCGAGCGGGTGCCCTCGGCGCGGGGGTGGTAGGCGACGTCTCGCTCGCTGACGCGCCAGCCCGCCCGCGTGACTTCCTGGAGCAGCTCCACCGGATATCCGAAGCGACGGTCTGCCAACGCGAGATCGAGCAGGTCCTGGCGGCGGACCACGCGCATGGGGGCGATGTCATGGGCCTGCATCCGCAGGCGGCGCCGCAGCCAGGCGACGATGAGCGCGTTGCCCGCCCTAGCGTGCCACGGCCACACCCCGCGCGCGACAGGGCGTCGCCGGCCGAGCGCGATGTCGGCGCGACCACTGCTCACGTCCGCCAGCAGTGGCAACAGCTCGTCGGGGTCGAACGAGCCGTCGCCGTCCATGAAGGCGACGTAGTCGCGGGTCGCAGCCAGCAGCCCGGCGTGGATCGCTGAGCCATAGCCGGGGACGTCCTCGCGCACCACCCGCGCGCCCAAACGGGCAGCCACCTCGGCGGTGTCGTCCCGCGAGCCGTTGTCGACCACGATCACCGAGAAGGCGCTGGGCACGCGGGGCAGCAGCGAGGCGAGGGCGGGGCCTTCGTCGCGGCACGGGAGCACAAGGTCACAGATGGGCACCCTCGCAACGTAGCCACCGAAGGGCCCGGGCGGCTCACCCCAAATGTTACGACCCTGTGACGCTGGTCGGTCTCCACCGACTCCGGTGTGCTGTTCCGTAGGGTCGGCGCATGGCAACGGCAGTCCAGGGAGCGCTTCGGGGTCGCGACGGGGTAGACGCACGGCCGGCCACCCTGGGGCTCACGGTCTCCTTGGTCCTGGTCGCGACGGCGTTCGCACTCCCCCCGCTGCTGGGCTGGGACGTGGCGCCGCGCGGCGACGATCTGGCCGCCGCTCCGACGCACGGCTACTGGGACCCGAAGGTCGGGCCCGGGACTCTCCCCGCCCTGTTGCTGGCTCTTCTGGCGGTATGGCGCGCGGAGACGTGGGCCCGGCACTGGTCGTGGCGGCGACTCCTCGTGGCGTCCTACCTCTTAGCCGTGGCGTGGTTGGCCGCGCTGGCACTGGTGGACGGTCCCGACGGACTGACGCGCGCCATGGCTCACCGCAGTGAATACCTCGTGACCGCGCGGCAGATCGACGACGTGGGACTCATGCTGCAGACGTACGTCGACCGGATCCCCTACTCACACCGGGAGAACTGGCCGACCCACGTCGCCGGGCACCCTCCGGGAGCGCTGCTGATGTTCGTCGGCCTGGTCGCGGTGGGCCTGGGCAGCGAGCTCGCCACGGCGTCGGTGATCATCGCCATGGCGGCGTCCGTCCCTGCGGCCGTCATGGTCACCCTGCGGACGCTGGGGGCCGAGCGGTCAGCTCGCCTGGTGGCGCCGTTCCTCGTGTTCAGCCCGGCAGCGGTCTTCCTGGCGGTGTCGGCCGACGCGGTGTTCACGGCCATCGGGGCGTGGGGGCTGGCAGCCCTCGCTGGTGCGGCAGTGGCGCGCCGGGGTCCCAGGATGGTGACGTTGGCAGTGCTGGCCGGACTGATGCTCGGTTGGTGCGTCATGTCCTCCTACGGGCTGCCGCTGCTGGGGACCCTCGCGTTGGCCGTGCTGCTGTCCGCACGCTCGTGGTGGCCGTTGCCGATCGCGGCTGCGGCCGCCGTCGCCCTGGTCCTGGGGTTCGCCAGCGCCGGCTTTGCGTGGTGGGAGGCCTACCCGGTGCTGGTGGACCGCTACTGGGACGGGATCGCCAGCGACCGGCCGGCGTCCTACTGGATCTGGGGCAACATCGCGGCCCTTCTTGTCTGCGCCGGACCGCTCGTGGGGGCCGGCCTTGCGCACGCAGTCGCTCACCGTCGCGAGCGAGCAGAGGAGTCGGTCGGGCCGGTGCTCCTCCTGGTGGGCGCCGCTGTGGTGGCGGTGCTCGCTGCCGACCTGTCTCAGATGTCCAAGGCCGAGGTGGAGCGGATCTGGTTGCCGTTCGTGCCGTGGCTGACTCTCTCGCTGGCACAACTTCCCGCCGGTTGGCGTCGTGGCGGGCTCGTGCTGCAGCTGGCGACCGCGCTGCTCGTCCAGCACCTGCTCTACACGACCTGGTAGTTGCCTCAGGCGCGCAGCGGCGCCGTGGCGAACTCGCGCAGTCCCTGCTCGGGCGGCACCGACGCGGTGAAGCCGAGCTCGGCGGCGGCGTGGGCCGAAGAGGCAACGATGTGCCGGACGTCTCCTGGCCGGAAGGCGCCGGTCACCTCGGGCGCCAGGTCGTGGTCCGAACCGGCTGCAACCTCGCGGGCCACGTCGAGGATGCTGACCGGACTCCCGGAGCAGACGTTGTAGGCCGCGAAGCTCTCGTCCTCAGCAGCGACCACCGCCTGCAGGGCGAGGACGTTGGCACGCGCAACGTCGGCGACGTGCACGAAGTCGCGCATCTGGCCGCCGTCCTCGTAGACCTGAGGGGCTCGCCCCTGCTCGAGGGACGAGCGGAACATCGCGGCGACCCCCGAGTAGGGCGTGTTCCGGGGCATCCCCGGTCCGTACACGTTGTGGTAGCGCAGCGCGATCGCCGAGGCCCCTGCCTGGCGCACCCAGGCGGAGGTGTAGTGCTCCTGCGCCAGCTTGCTGGCGGCGTAGCTGCTGCGGGGGTCGAGGCGCGCGTCCTCGGAGACGGTCTCCCAGCCCAGGGTCTCGCCGCACCGTGGGCAGTGGGTCTCGAAGTCCCCGGCCCCCAGAGCTTCCAGGGACCGAGGCGGTGGTTGTTGGTCGCCATGGACAGGGCAGGCGTAGCGGCCTTCCCCGTAGACGACCATCGAGGAGGCCAGGACCATCCTGGTGACGTCCGCCTCGTGCATCGCGGCCAGCACGGCTGCGGTGCCGAGGTCGTTGTGCCCGGCGTAGTCGGGGAGGTCCGCCACCTGCACCCCGGCGCCGACGACTGCGGCCTGGTGGCACACCACGTCCACGCCTCTCAGGGCCTCCGCCCACGCAGGATCGGTCACCGCGCTCCGCACGTCCAGTTGCAGAGTGCCGGGCGGGGCGCTGCTGGCTCCGTGGGCGTTCGGCAGCATCGCGTCGACCCGGACCACTTCATGGCCGTCTCTTTCGAGCTGCGTCCCGATGGCCGTGCCGATGAAGCCGGCCGAGCCGGTGAGGAGGACCCTCATCGCCGTGGGCTCGTGCCTGGCACCTCGTAGGTCAGCTCCAGGCCGTCGCTCCACGTGCCGCAGGCGCAGCCACCAGGCTCGGGAAGCTCTGCGACCGCTCGCTCGAGCAACCCGGTGAGGCGTCCCAGGTTGACCTTGAACAGAGCAAACACCTCCGCCTGACCGACACCCTGACCGGACTCGGCGCCGGCGTCCATGTCGGTGACCAGGGCCAGCGGGGCATAGCACTGTCCCATCTCGCGGGCGAGCGCGGCCTCCGGGGCACCGGTCATGTTGATCAGGTCCCAGCCCTGATCGGCGAAGGAACGGGACTCGGCTCGGGTGGAGAAGCGGGGGCCCTCCACGACGACCATGGTGCCGCCGCTCCTCACCCCGTCGTCAGCCGCGGCGAGGGCCGATGTGACCGCGGGACAGTACGGGTCGGCGAACGGCATGTGGACGGCGCCGGACTCGACAAAGGAGCCGATGCGGCGGAACGTGCGGTCGACGAGCTGGTGTGGCACCACCAGGTCCCCTGGTGAGACGGAGTCGCGAAGCCCCCCGACGGCACACGGCGCCAGCACCTGGCGCACACCCAGTGACCGGAGTGCCCATGCGTTGGCGCGGTAGTTGATCGCGTGGGGTGGTTGCTCGTGGTGCGCACCATGGCGCGGGACGAACGCCACGGCCCGTCCGGCCACAGTGCCGACGGAGACGGGGGCCGACGGGGCGCCGTACGGCGTGTCGATCTCATGTGCGGTCGGGTCCACCAGGAAGGAGTAGAAGCCCGTCCCACCGATGACGGCTATGTCCGCGATGGTCTCGGTACTCACGGCCCACACCCTCTCACGCCTCTATCGACTTGGACCGGAGCACGACAGTGCCGACTACATCATCATCCTGGCAGCGAGCGCGATGCCCACGATGATCAGCACGAGTGCGATCGCGGAGACCACGGCGAAGTAGGCCCCGTGCACGCGCAACCCGTTGCCCTGTCCGTGGTGGCGGGTCAGGTCGGCGTCGCCACTGGTCCGGGCGGACTCCTTGATCTCGTCAGCTGTGTACATGTGCTTCCTCGAGGGCTTCGAGGAGGGTTTCGAGGAGCCTGTGCCGATCTCGTCCATGTCGCCGACCTTCGGGAGTTGGGTATGCCGTTCGCGTTCGGGCACATCAGTAGTTCGGAGCGGCCCCCGCGATCGCCTGCTCGAACGCTGGGCGCGTTTGCCGACAGACCAGAGCTACTCGGCCAACGTCGTCACGTCCGAGACCAGGTCGAGGACGGCGAGCACGAACACGACGGCCAGGACGACCCGTATCGCCCACGCGCCCAACCGCCTCAGGCCGACCTGATCGGTAGGAACCCACTGGCACATCCACCAGCCGAGGCCCAGCACCACCGTCAGCGGGAACACCGCCACCGCCAGCAGCAGCCCCAGCACCAGCTGGGGTTTGGCCCGAACGCCTCCTCGGGCCAGCGCCCTCTCGGCAAGGAGGTGCAGAGCCGCGCAGAAGAGGACCGGTAGCAGCACGAAGGACCCGACCGTGAGCCACAACGGCCCGAGGATGGTGAAGTCGACACCGGTGGTGTGCACGAGGATCGATCCGACCACGACGCCGGGTCCCACCGAGATCGACACCAGCCGGAACCACGCCGGGCCGATCATCAGACCCTGGAGGGCGACGTACAGGAAAGCGGCCACAGCCCCGAGCTGGGCGCCGGAACCGACCAGCTGGGCCGACCCCGCGAGGGTGACCTGGCCCATGATGAACCCGTCGTCGCTGCGGACGCCGGCAGCTCCGGGGTTCGTCGAGGCGAGCAGGGACATGACGAGCCTTGAGAGGACCCCGACCACGACGACACCGCACGCAACACCCACCAGCAGGACGGCGGCCCACACGCGAGCCGCGGCCGCGGCCTCGGTTCTCCAGTCCCTGGCGCGTGCTGGTCGCTCGTCAACCGCTTCGCGCGTCTGAGACATGGCAGACCTCCAGGTCCGGGCGCCTCGGGCCACTTCGACTCGGGCCGCCAACCAGTGTAGGCCTCAGCTGAGCCAGTCGGCGTAGAAGATCCCGAGCCCGGCCGCCACGCAGAGGCCCGCGATGATCCAGAAGCGGATCACCACTGTCACCTCGTCCCACCCCAGGTGCTCGAAGTGGTGGTGGATGGGAGCGATCCGGAAGATGCGACGCCCGGTGCCGGTGATCCGCCTGGTGAGCTTGAAGTAGCTCATCTGCAGCAGCACACACACCGTCTCGAACACGAACAGTCCGGCGATGACGACCATCAGCAGCTCGGTGCGAGACATGATGGCCAGGCCGGCCAGGGCTCCCCCGATGGCAAGGGAGCCGACATCGCCCATGATGATCCGGGCGGGCTTGGCGTTCCACCACAGGAACCCGATGCAGGCTGCCGAGATGGCGGCTGCGAAGACCGCGAGGTCGAGGGGGTCGCGGACCTGGTAGCACTGGGACTGGACCACGGTGGGCCGCAAGGAGCCGCAGAGCTGGTTGCTCTGCCAGACGTTCACGATGATGTAGGCGCCGAACACCATCGCCGAGGCACCGGCGAGCAGGCCGTCGGCGCCGTCGGTGAGGTTGGTGGCATTCGATGTCGCGGTGACGATGAACCAGATCACCAGCAGGACCGCCACCAGGGGCAGCTTGATCCCCCAGTCGTGCGTGGTGGAGATGTGCTGCGAGGCAGGTCTGATGCCTCGCTCGTCGGGGAAGAACTGCGTGGCCAGGATCCCGAAGGCGAGCGCGACCGTCGTCTGACCGACAATCTTGCCTCGGCTGCTGAGCCCCGCATTGTGCTGCTGGTAGACCTTGATGAAGTCGTCGAGGAACCCCACCGCTCCGCAGCCGAAGAACAGGAGCGCGAGCAGCCAGGCGCTGGCGCTGGGCCGCCCGCCCGTCAACAACGTCGCCGCGAGGTACGCCGCAGTCGAGCTGAACAGGATCACCAACCCGCCCATCGTGGGCGTGCCCCGCTTGACGTGGTGGGTCGTCGGGCCGTCATCGCGGATCGGTTGGCCGAAGCCGTGGGTCGTGAACCAACCGATCGCGAGGCGGGTCCCCAGGAGGGAGAACGCCACCGCCAGCCCGCTGCTCAGCAGGATTGCGCGCATGTGGGGGAACCTCTCTCAGCCCTCGGGTGATCGATCACCGTGGGCACTGCTCCGGCCCGCGCACATTGTGGTGCACGTGGGTCCCCGGCTCGGGGAGGGGCGGGCAGTTCGGTACGTCGCGCAGTGCGGACTAGCGCTCTGAGAGCGGGACCTCGCGCGGAGCCGGCACCGCGGGTGCGGTGCCGGTCTCGTCCGGCCGGACCCGGTCAGCGGGAAACATGTCGATGTACGTCTCGCCGGAGTGCGACATCCACTCGACGTTGGCCCACCAGGAGCCGTCTCCGCGTTGCTGCCAGTCGCGCAGCTCGCCGCGGCACCATCGCCCGTCCACGAGGATCTCGAGGTCGGGTCGCGGGTCAGGTCGATACGTACGAGCAGCGTGCATGGGTGGACCGTAGCGGCCCGACCCCGCGGCGCACCACGGGTGGGCGCCGGCGAGTTTCCGCAACTTCACGCATTGCACGTTCCTGCATACAGAACCCCCTAGACGGACCCCTCGCCCATTGCCCATTTTGTGCAACGCCCCTGTCACCCCGCAGGGACATCGGTGGCCGAGATCCGGTCATGAAGGAGAGGAACCCCCGTGACACGCACACTCGCGCGCACTCCAGGATGGGCAGGTCTGGCCGCGCTGGCCCTGTCGTCCCTGGCCGTGCCATTGACCGCGGCAAGCCCGGCCGCCGCGGCGCAGGACGACCCCAGCTCCGTCCAGCTCGCCAACAGCAAGGCGACGGACTGGGTGGCGAAGCACGAAGGCAAGATCAAGCTGGCCGACGGCGACCGCGTGGTCCGCGCCGCCACCCTGACCGGCTCCGGCGACACCGTCGCTGTCGCCTACGAACGTACCCACCGCGGACTGCCGGTGTTCGGTGGCGACTTCGTCGTCGTCACCGACGAAGCCGGCCGAGTCCTGAACAGCACGGTCGCGCAGACGAAGCCGATCGAGGTCGCCAGCCTGGAGCCGTCGGTCTCTCCTGCTGACGCCGTCAGCGCTGCAGGCACGCGCTTCGACAGCGTCGACGCTGCCAGTGAGCCCGAGAAGATCGTCTACGCCCTCGGTGCCGAGCCGCGTCTTGCCTGGAAGGTCGCTGTCAGCGGCGTACAGGGCGGCGACCGCGCCGGCGAGGACGTCTACGTCGACGCTGCCACCGGCGAGGTCGTCGACCACACCGTGACCCTGCTTCATGGCACCGGTGACGGCTGGATCAATGGGCCAGACCCCCTCCCGCTGCGCACCACGCAGTCGGGCTCGACCTTCCTGATGAAGGACGCGCAGATCCCGGGTCTGCACTGCGGTCAGACCGGCCAGACGGTGCCGCTCAGCGGCACGGACGACGCGTGGGGCAACGGAGTCGGCACCAGCATCGAGACCGGATGTGCCGACGCGCTCTACGGCGTGCAGACCATGAGCTCGATGCTGTCGGAGTGGCTGGGTCGCAACGGCCCCAAGGGTGACGGCACGTCCTGGCCGATCTACGTCGGCCTCAACGACCAGAACGCCTTCTACTGCAACGGCCAGGTCGACTGCTCCGGGCGCAACGAGGTCTGGATGGGCAAGAACCCGTCCGGACAGTGGGTCACGTCCCTCGACGTCGTCGGCCACGAGTACGGCCACGGTGTGGACGACTACACGCCCAGCGGCATCTCCCGGAAGGGCACCCAGGAGTTCGTGGGCGACGTGATGGGCGCGCTGACCGAGTTCTACGACAACCAGCCCGCCACCTTCGACCCGCCGGACTGGCTGATCGGTGAAGAGGTCAACCTGGGCGGCAGCGGCGAGATCCGCAACATGGCCAACCCCACGGCCGAGGGTCACCCCGTTTGCTACACCACCGCGATCGACACCACTCAGGTCCACGCAGCAGCGGGCCCGGGAGACCACTGGTTCTACCTGCTCTCCAACGGTGGCACCTCGAGGTGCGACAGCACGGCCGTCACCGGCATCGGCGTCCAGAAGGCCGGCAAGATCTTCTACGACGCGATGCTCATGAAGACCACGGCCAGTGGCTACCAGTCCTACCGCAAGTGGACCCTGCAGGCTGCCAAGAACCTCTACCCCACCAGCTGTGTGGAGTTCGACGCCGTCAAGCTGGCCTGGGACGCGATCAACGTGCCGGCGCAGACCGGTGAGGCCACATGCGGCACCACCCCGCCCCCGCCGCCGCCGCCCCCGCCCGGCAACCTGTTGGTCAATCCGGGCTTCGAGTCCGGTGCTGCCTCGTGGTCCGCCACGAGCGGCGTGATCAACACCAACACCGGTCGCCCCGCGCGGACCGGCTCGTGGAAGGCGTGGCTCGGCGGCAACGGAGTGACGTCGACCGAGAGCGTCAGCCAGACCGTCACCATCCCGGCGACGGCCACCGCGGCCAACCTGTCCTACTGGATCCGCACCGACACCGCCGAGACCGGCTCGACGGTCTACGACCGGATGCGGGTGCAGATCGTCGTGGGCGGAGTCGTCACGACGCTGCGCACGTTCACGAACGTCGGTACGAACCCGACGTACACGCAGTTCAGCCACAGCCTGCTCGCCCACAAGGGCAAGGCCGTGACGGTGAGGCTGCTGATGAACGAGGACTCGACACTCCAGACGAGCTTCGTCGTCGATGACACCGCCGTCAGCGTGAGCTGACCTCTCCCCCTCTGTGCCCCGGTGCGGCCCCCCAGGCCGCGCCGGGGCACAACCCTTTGGAGGGGACCGGACAGCCCCTCCAATGGGTGCACTTCGGCCACGTTTCTGCCATATCGCGAGGCTTTCCCCGGCGCTGCCCCTAGGGTGGCCGATGACCCCACAAGGGGCGCTCGGTCTTCTGCCACATCTGAGGAGCCGTGGAGGATGGCGAGTTTGGGTGGCTTCGGCCCGACCCTCACCCCGGCTGTGACTCGAGAACCGCCCGCGAAGCTCTAGTTCGCGGGCGGTTCTGTCGCATCCGGGCACCTACGGGCGTGGCACGGGGGCCGCGGGTGGGCCGTCGATCGGTCGAGCCGATCCAGGTCATACCCTCGAAATAGTGCTTGAAACATCACTCACCCACGTTTTTTGTGCGGCGATCTCCCCGAGCCCACAACCGATCGTCGCCCCCCGGAGACGGCCGCCCGACAGTTGTCCGCTCGTCCTGGCCCCGCCTGGAGGTGCAGGCGGTGGTTCAGCCGGGGAGGTTCGCAGCTGGCCTCGCCTCCGTAGCGCGGCTATCGGGCCTTGGCGGCTATCAGCAGGCTGCTGCGCCAGCCACCGAACAGCCCCGTCCTTCACTTGGGCAAGGAAAAAGGCCCTCGAGGGGCCTCTGACCTGCGGTAAACGGTGGGCGATACTGGGTTCGAACCAGATTGACCGGTCATTGCTACTCCCTCCTGAATTCGGCAGAAATGGCTTCTGACCTGCACCTATTGGCTCTGCGAGATTGATCACTGGTGATCACAAAAGCGCTCTACTACTCTGTGATAGGACACATATAGGACACGATCACAAGGTTGGGACCATGGCGAGGGCACGCACGAAACGGTCGTTCGGCCAGACAGTCAAGCTGCCCAGCGGTCGCTACCGGGCACGCTACAGCGATCCCTACGGTCGCCTCTCCGACGACGGCAAGCAGATCCGCCACCCCGCGCCCTACACGTTCCAGGCCAAGGGCGATGCGGAGGCGTGGCTGGTCGACGAGCATCGTCTGATCACCGGCGGTGACTGGACTCCCCCGGCCGACCGCACCGCCGCCAGACGAATGAGGTCCCAGACACTCGGCGACTACGCACCCGGCTGGCTGGCCAACCGCAAGGTCAAAGGGCAGCCGCTCGCGGACCGCACCCGCGACCACTACCAGGACCTGCTCGACCGCTTGATCCTGCCGTGGTTCGAGAATGTGGAACTCAAGGCGATCACCCCCGAGGCGGTCGCTGAGTGGTACGACACAGCCGCAGCCGACAGGCCGACCTATCAGGCCCACTCCTACTCGCTGCTGCGCGCGATCATGCGTACAGCGGCGGATCCGACCAAGAACAACGGCCGACCGCTCATCCCGTTCAACCCGTGCGGCATCTCCGGGGGTGGTTCCTCCGGCACCAAGCGCCGCATCCGCCCCGCCACAGCTGAAGAAGTCGCCGCCGTCGTGGCAGCACTTCCCGAACGCCACAGGTTGATGGTGCTCCTCGCCGACGCCTGCGCCCTGCGCTTCGGCGAGGTCGCCGAACTCCGCCGTCACGACGTCGACACCAACAACGCCGTGATTCACGTGCTCCGAGCGGTCGTGCGCTCCAAATCCGCTGGCGTGGTCGCCAAGGCGCCCAAGAGCGACGCCGGCATTCGCGACGTGCCCATCCCACCCGACATCCTCGACTCCGTCATCGAACACAAGCAGACGTACGCCGCTCCAGGAGCCGACGGACTCATGTTCCCTGGCCGCAACGGTGGTCACCTCTCCCCCAGCGCGTTCTACGGCAAAATCTCGAAGCGCCGCCGCGGCAAGCCCGACACCCGAGGCTGGGGCTGGTACGAAGCCCGTCGCCTTGCTGGCCGCGATGACCTCCGATTCCACGATCTCCGCCATGGTGCCCTCACCGAAGCCGCCCGCCACGGAGCCACCCTCGCTGAACTCATGGCTCTCGGTGGCCACTCCACCAACCAAGCCGCCATGCGCTACCAGCAAGCTTCGTCTGACCGACTCGCTGAGTTGGCGCGCAAGCGGGCAGAGGCGCGAGGCTGGAAGGCGCCCGAAGCCTGAGACATCCGCGACAGCGAGAACGTTGTCGGCATAACACTCAACGTCTAGAGCGACTTCGTGCAGCAGACCCTCCCTCCCAACTCGGGCATGACCTGCCATCTCGATGTCGGAGGGCATCACCGGGCTTTAGGGTGAACATCGCTCGGCTGGAACGGAGTGGCCCACGACCGTCGCGGCCACCGAAATCATATGTGGAAGGGACACGCCTGTGTCTACCGAACCAACCGAGGACAGCCAGTTGGCGCTCGAGATCGACGTGCCGCTCCCCGCAAAGCCGCCTATGCGACGTCATTCTGGACGTGGCAGGTCCCTTGACCGGATAATTGAACTCGCACTCCGGCGTGGAGGCGCAACCGGTTTCTCGAACTTCTCGACCAAGTAGCGCATTTCCGGCAAGCGGAACCCCTACAACGGTGCTGCGGACGGACCGCCCATCGGATGTGTCGGCCTCCGCCACTAGAGTCCGACCCAGCCTTGTTGGGCCAGTCAGGAGAGGGGCTTCGGAATGCCGATCGTGCTCGCGACGGGTGCGCCGACTGCGTCGGGTCATGCGTACAACGACGTCCTCGGCAAGCAGTACGAGTTCCCGTTGCAATACCGCACGCTGGTCAAACCTGGAGAGTCGTTTGTCTACTACCGCGGCCGCCGCGGTAGCGAGGATGGTCGCCCCGTCTACTTCGGCTCGGGTGTCGTCGGCGCCGTGCGGGCAAGCTCGCGGACTGGTCAGCTCATTGCCGAGGTGCACGACGTCGAACTCTTTGACGAGCCGGTCCCGGCCAAGGCGCTCGATGGCACCTACTTGGAGACTGGTTCTGATCGGGGAACCAACTGGACGAGCGGCGTTCGTCGGATCTCGGATGACGCGCTAGCGCGCATCGTCGGCAGTGTGGAGGAACCCGCACCGACAACCCCGCCGCGCAGCCCTGGGCGGACGTTCGCCTCGCCCGAGCATGCGTCCGCGTTGGAGCGTTACTCGGTCAAGGTCGCACTGGGTTTGCTTGCCGACGAGTTCGGAGCCGCCGCCGTACGAGAGATGCCCCCGGGCAATCCCGGCTTCGACATCCTGGTTGACCGTGCAGACGCGGATCTGCATGTCGAGGTGAAGGGCACGATCCTGCCCGACCCGGTGTTCCACCTTTCGGAGGGCCAACGCCAGCACGCGGCGTCGCGAGACGCCGACTTCCGCCTCATTGTCGTCTACGGAGTGAGCCTGGCGCAGGGGACGCACCAGGTCGTGGCACTCGCCGGTCCGCTCGATTCTGCGAAGGTCGATCTGCAGGCGGAGGCGTGGACGGGCCGCGTGCTCCTGTAGTCGTTCTGTCACATACGTTGCCCTGAGCTGTGTGCGCCATATGGTGCTGACTATCCTTAGATTCGTCCGTGTCGATGGAGGAAGCTTCTAAGGAATTCGCGTGCCAAACCTCGTGCTCTCATGCTTCAGTGGCGCGGGTGGCATGGACCTGGGGCTAGAGGCGGCTGGATTCGACTCCGTTGGCTGCATCGAGCTGGATTCGCTGGCCAGTGACACGCTCACCAAGAACCGCGAAGGCAAGTGGCCCGTTCTTGAGGTCAACGATGTCGTCAAGGCGGGCGAGTCGCTCAAGCCGTCAGACCTGGACATCGAGCCCCGCCAACTGACGCTCCTGACCGGTGGGCCGCCCTGTCAGCCGTTCAGCATGGCGGCACAGTGGCGGCAGCCGAAGCAGGGCATGGAAGACGATCGCGGCAAGACCGTCCTCGGCATGCTGAACCTCGCAGAGAGCATGCTTCCGGAGGCGATCCTGATTGAGAACGTGGCTGGCTTCCTACGTGGCAAGAACTCGGCGGCCGACGCCATCGAGGGCAAGCTCAAGGAGATCAACGCCCAGCACAAGACGAGCTACCGGCTGCACCATTGGGTGCTGAACGCTGCCGACTACGGGGTCGCGCAGAACCGTCGCCGCGCCATCGCCGTGGCCTTTCGTGATCTGCCGGAGGACATCGAACTTCCGCTGCCGCCAGCACCGTTCGCGGACAACCCGCTCACGGCTTGGGATGCGCTCGCGAAGCTCAAGCCCGCTGTCGTGCCCGAGGTCGACGGCGGCTATGCCGAGCTACTGGCCTCGATTCCCGAGGGCAGCAACTACCAGTACCTGACCGCGAAGGGCGGCGGTCCTGCGGTAGAGCTGTTCGGCTACCGAACTCGTTACTGGTCGTTCCTGCTCAAGCTCCGGCGCGATGCCCCTGCTTGGACGCTTCCGGCGAGCCCAGGGCCGTCCACCGGGCCGTTCCACTGGGACAACCGTCCGCTGGCGATCGCGGAGCGCCTAGCGCTGCAGGGGTTCCCCTCGACGTGGAAGCTCGCTGGCAGCGCCCGGGATGGCGTTCGACTCGTCGGCAATGCCACACCTGCACCGCTTGCCGAGGCCATGGGCCGCTACGTGACGGCCGTGATCGGGAGTGGCGGCGAGGTGCCATCCGCCGATGAACTCACGCCGACCCTGGCTGTAAAGCGGCAAGGAACGCCACCGAAGCCGGTCGCGCCCGCTCCGCTTCCGCAGCACTGGCTTGCGAAGGTTGGATCTAAGGTTGCGCACCCGGGACCGGGTGAAGGACCAGCAGGTCACAGCAAGGAATCCGATCCGGGCCCTGCGTAGGAACGTTGCCGATGTGGCAAGTCACTGAGTCAAGTATTTCAATCTCGTCTTGACATCAGCATCCAGCATGGGCGTGAGTGGGTGTCGACCGTCGAGTTCCAATAGCCGTGGCCGATCGAGCACAAGCCCAGCCTCGGTGCAGGTCCGCACCCATCGCTCCGGCAACATCGTTAGCGCAAACGGAACAGAGAAGATCCGCACCGGCGTCACCGCCCAGTTGATGTGTCGCTTCCATATCTCAAGGTGGAGGTCCGACAGCTTCGTGGACCAGTCTTCCCCCGTCGCACATTGGACGAGGAAGTGAAGATACCCGGATCGGCCGTCGCGGAATGGGTACCACGACACAGCGTCCAAACCGAGGTCCTTGTCTGCGGGAAGTGGCGCACGGTGATACTCCTCATCCTTTATGAGCTGAGAAGACTTGGTGTAGTGCTTAACCCGCTTTCGGAACGAAGGATCCATCCCGGCCGACGCAGGAGCACCAACGTGCATGCTTGGGTGGGAAGTCAGTCCGGTGAGTGCGTTCGCGACCAGGAGCTCAAAGAGTTCGCGGTCTGCCTTCTCGACCAAGCCAAGGCTCAAACAGAGCAGGTACTTGTAGTAGGCGAGGTTCAGCGGTTGCCGCCGCCCGCGTCTCAAGAACGCGCCGTCCAACCTCAGCGGCCAGTGTTCGCCGAAGAGCTTGGATCGTGTTGCCAGTTCATCCCACACTCGAACCTCAAGCAGGTCCGGACTGCTGATGTCCTCGATGGCGATGGCGGACTTGAGGTCACCGCGCTTGTAGGGCGATCTGCCGGACAGGGTTTGGAGTTCGACCCAATCGGCCACTCGGGTGCGCTGTGGAGATTCGCCAGCGGGAAACGGAACCTCCATCACTCGCTCGGAAGCTGACGAACGAGGCTTGCAGTCAGCTTCGAGATGCGGCGGACACCGTCGACAATCGCGGGGTCTTCGGCATGCAGAGGAAGCACTCCCGCGATCTCCTGGACCAGCTTTTCAACCCGTGTGAGCTTCTTGAGGAGGAACTCCTCTTCGCCCCCGGAACGTTCGTAGGCAGCCTCAAGATCCCCCGTGCGGCGCAGGTACTCAAGGGCCTCCGGGTCTTTGATTACCGGTGCTAGAAGCCGACCGATCTCTCGCGAGTCATTGATTACCGGAAGCTTATCGGCGGTGCCGAAAACCCAGCCGGTTACCTCAGCAAGCTCATCGAGCTTGTTGTCGGGAATGATTGCGTCGACCTTGCTATTCGGCAGCCGCATCGACATGGCCAAGTGAGTCTTGATCGGCCGCTGACCGAGCATCACTTCAAGCAGAGAAAATCGGTCGCGAACGCGCTCTGCCGGGAAGTCCAGTTGCTCGACTAGCTGGTTATAGACGACGAAGTCCTGGTACAGCTTCTTGGTGGCTGACGCGTCGTCTCCGATGACTTCCTGCACGTGGTCGAGTGTTTGTCCGCTGTCCAGCAGCTGCGCAACGAAGCGGGCTTTCTGGAAGGGTCGCCACTTCTTTGCGCCGGTGATGTGCCGGAAGCCGAGGAATGGCAGTACGTGTTCCCGACGCTCGTAGACCACGCAAGGCACCTCATTGAGGGCCGCTCTCTGTTCGTCAGTCAGGGTTGGCCAGCCTGAGACTCGCGCGGGCTTCCGGAGTACGGGATTGAGCAGCAGTTTGAGAGTTGCAAGCCGTCGGTTGCCCTCGACGACGATGTAGGTCGTACCTGAGCCGACCACGACAAGCGGCTCTTCCTCGAAGTAGCCATTCTCTAGGAAGCTCGGCACCAATTCGTCGAGGGACTCCTCGGCGTAGAGCTTGGCCAGGAGCGCTTCCTCGTCGGCTCCGTTCTCCATGATGAGGCGAGGGTTCTGCGGGTCGAGTCGAAGCTTGTCGACGCTGATCCGCTTCGACGCAATCGGTTTCGCAACTGGGGCCATGGCCTAAGTTTGCCCTAGTCACCTCGCGGACCTCCGTCGCTTCCACAGCCAACGCCTGACGTCGGCATGCGGTCCTTCGATCCGACAGCTCTTGTGCTGGGCTGATCATCGAGCATGGCGATGATGAACCCAGCCCTCCGTCTCGTCTCAGCCAACCTGCCGGACGGCATAGCGACTGCCATCGGGGGCACCATCCAAGTGATCGAGATCGGCGGCGGATCGGTGCTCTGGCTCAACAGAGCGGGCAAGAATCTGGGACCACCCACGAATCTGCTCGCGACCAAGATCGCTCATCGGCTCAACGCCGGCTTCTGCCCCGACGACACGATCAATGGAACCGCGGTCGCGGTCGGCGAGACGGATGGACGCACGGTGACCTGGTGTCGTGCGACGTCATCCCAGCCACGCTGGAGGCGCTCGAGAACATTGGGGTCTCGAGCACCTCGGGCTGACATCGACGCAGGCCGCCTCCAAACACCGTGGGCTACCGCTTGCGGAGGTCGAAGGCGGCAAGCGCGAGATGCTTAGCACTTCCACCCAGCGAATCGAGCTTCGCTAGGAACTCTTCCTCGTCGACTGATACCGCCAACTCCACCTCGCCCGGTGTCCTGATGGTCAGCACCCCGCCGTCTTCGCTGGTGGCTGCGTCTGAGGGCACGTTGATCCGGTGAGTGACCGGCCAGCCGACCGCCCTTGAGACAGCGATCCGCACGGCTTCCTTCTTTGCATCCGCCACCTTCTTGTACTTGGCCATTGGATCCGGCAGGAAGGCGCCCTGGCCCGACAGCTCGACACCATCAAGCTTGAGCGAGGTGCCACGGGCGGTGGCAGAGAACCGCACCTGCCCTAGCGCGCCGGCTTCACCTCGGGCGACCCGCACAGCCCAATCAGCGGTGAGATCGTCGAGCGCGAGTGAACGGAGCGTCGTCGACTCACGCGACAGACCCCGCAGCCGACCCGCCAGCACTGCTGCCGTCACGCGAGTCAGGTCATCGGCACCCGTCTGCTCATCCGACCACGCCAACAGTTCTTCAAGCTCGGAACGAAGGAGCACCAGGAGGAGCGCCTTGGCGCTCACCAGTGCCCGAGCGGTCGGCCGGAATGGCTCGAAATCGACCTCGACGTTAACGATCGAGCGCACGCGCTGAAGGTTGCGGATGAGCGCATCGGCGGACTCCGCCTCGAGCCCTGCTTCCCGAATGCGGCTCGCCACTGTGTCGAGCACTGCGTTGGGGCTCCAGGCGACGGTGGCATCCTGATCACCGAGCACCTCGTAGACCGCGCGGAAGCCGACATGGTCAGGCACTCCGACGTCAGGCGCCAGACAATCTGGTGCCGTGTCGTGATCGTCCACCTCGCGCCAGCTGATCCAGTCCGGGAGCGAGACGCTCGCGGGGAACTTCACCTCACCAAGGAAGGCAGCCGCGACGGCGAGTTGCTCTCCACTCTGAACTGCCGCCAGCGCACCGTTGATCGCCCCACGAATGCGGTCGATCCGCTTCCAGCTCACCTGGCTCGGATCGACTGGCGCAGTCAACACCACCTGGCCATGGCCGTCACCGGCGAACAGATCGGGCGTGACTTTGAGCAGCTCATCGTGCGGGTGGACGTTCTTGTATCCCCGTGCCCGGTGCTCACGCAGATCCCGTTCCTCACGGAAGTGAATGGCGACTGCCTGGGACAGGGCCAGCGCTGGCAGGTAGACGACCGAGGCCTTCAGCTCGGCCGTCTTCACCACGCTCACAGGGAACTCGATCAAGACTGGCGTCCCCGCTCCGCGCTCCGCTGTCACCGCTTCGATGAGCGCCTGACTCGGAGACTGCGCAAGAAGTGGCACCCATCCGGGCACCTGCTCCAGAAGATCGATGTAGTACTTGCCATACGACTCTCGCGGAGCGACCAACCGAGAGCTGAGTACGCCGTTGAGGTTCATGCGGTTGGTCAGGAAGTAGAGCGCCGTGGGATGTGAGACCGTTACCTCCCCCTGCGGAGCGACGGGACGCATCGACGTCGGTTCCGACTCCGACATGGCAGGCTCGCTCGGCACTTCGGGCTCCGGCTCCGACATGGCAGGCTCCGACCTCGGCGCATTGGCGTCGGCAGCCGGTGACTTCTCCACCGCTTCACTATCACCAGGGGGTTCTGAGGCAGCAGGAAGTGCACCGTCCATAGCGAACGGTTCAGACGCTTCGAACTGTTCAGCGGGATGCTCGGCAGGCACCGCATCGTCGACTACCGGATCTGGCTGGTCGACAGCGGGCTCCTGCTCCGCGACAAAGGTCGACGGAGACTCGTCCGTGGGCTCCGCATCGCTGCTGAAGCCCTCCAAGGGGAGCTGGTCGTCTCCACTCACAGTTCGCGCACCAGACCTTTCAAGCCATCCAAAATCGCCGGTGACCCGCCGAACCCGCTGTACGACAGATGGAGCTCATCTCGGGCGCGCGACATCACCACGTAGAACATCATCCTCGTTGCCGCCGACGTCGGGTCAGCGGAGTGCTGCTGGAGCTCCGGCACGAAGAGCGTGTCGAACTCCAGACCCTTGAGCGAACGGAAGTTCACGATGGTGACGGCCGGGACATCGAAATCGAGCGTCTTGTGCTGCTTGTTGCCCGAGGCGTACATCTGTATTGGCACCGGCAGCTTGCGCTCTTCGAGCAGGTGCAGGAGCCGGTACTGCATCCGTTTGTTCTCGCAGGCGATGCCGATGGTCAGGTTGCCGTGGGCCTTGACGTAGCGCGCGACGAAGTCGGCCAAGTTGCCGTCGGAGTCGTAGCGACTCAGGGTCGGCCTTTCACCATGCCGAGTCGGCAACTCCGGAATGCCCGTGGGCGTGCCCGAATAGAACTTGGCCGCCACGGCGGCAATCTCGGCAGTGTTGCGGTAGTTCCGCTTCAGCTCGAGTTGCTCGTCCGCGCTGATGGCCTTTGCGATCTCGTCGAGAGTCGTGTTCTGGTCGGACAACTGTTGGTTCTCGTCTGCGAAGACGGTGATGTTCTTGGTGAAGAATCGCGTCAGCCTGAAGAACCCGAGCGGTAGATCCTGTCCCTCGTCGACCAGTAGGTCGGCAAGAGCGCCGGGGTCTGGGGGCGCCGCGAAGAACTGGCTGGTCATCTCCGCCCAGTCGTGGGCGTAGGAATTGCCCTCCAATGTCGGTGGCTGCTGTTTGAAGTGCTCGCGCCAAAACCTCCAGATCCAGCTATGGAAGGTCCGGACGTAGCCGGCGACTTCGAGCGTGTCGGCGGCCTGCTCGGTGTACTGCTGCAGGACGTTGTTGTACATGAGCAGGGCCGGCTCACGGTCGTCGAAGGTGAGCACCTGCGCTCGGTAGAGCGCCATGACTGACTTGCCCGTGCCAGGCGGACCTGAGACGAGATAGCTGCCATCTAGGTCGAGGTTGTAGATGAGGTCTTGCTCCTTGGAGAGATCCTCGAAGGCTGGCAGTCTCACGAGATTCCTCGAACCCCCTCGCCGGCTGCTTCGACGGCTGCGTCGAGCACGTCCTGGAAGAAGCCGGGCACCTTGTCACTCCCCACGACGAGGACCCGATCGAGTAGGTAATTGCCGCTTTCGCAACTCGTCTCTGCGACCAGGGTGCAGGCGTGACAGGCCGCGAAGTTGAGGCTGGCGAAGGTCGAGGCAAGGTTCTCGCTGCAAAGAGGATCAGACGAACACCACATGGCATCCTGCAGGGCCTCCAGCACAGTGCCCTGTAACTGCGGCGGCTCGCCTTGGCGCACCAAACCGCCCAGCGTGCCTTCCGAGTCTCCGGCGGCGGTGTAGACCAAGATGCCCGCCTGCCTGGAGGCGCCGCCGGGGTCCGCTGCACTTCGGGCGTAGACACGCTCACGGAGGCTCGTGGCGGCATAGCCGGACTCGAATGCGAGCCTACGAATCAGAAGGTGCGCGAACGTGTGCAGGAGGACGTATCGAGGCGCCAGGACCGGACCGGTGCGCTCACGTAGTCGCGGCTCCATGAACGATGCGTTCAGCCGCTTCTCCAGCTCCAGGACGCGATCACGAACCGCGCCCTGCTCCTCCCAGACAGCCAGGCGACCCTCGTCCAGCGAAAGGAAGATCCCCTCGCCGCGCACGTCAATGGCCGGCAGCCAGTCGACAGTTGCCTTGTGGTTGAGCGCGACCGACACCAACTTGTCACTCCCCGCCGGAGTGACGCGGTGGAAGCCTTCAAGAGCACGAACCTCGCGCAGTCGGTCGGCCAGCACCACCTTGTCAACGCGGTCGGCCAGTAGCGAAGTGATCTTGGTCTTCGTCGTCTGCACCAGTTCGACATGTCGGGTGCGGAAATGTGGGTCGTCGGAGTTCTCGAGCTCCGTCAGGAAGGCCGCCCATTCCTCTCCCAGGAGGTCACCCGGCGTCGCCTCAACCGTGGTTGCCTTTCCGGCTTCACGCTGCTTCTCATCGCGCACCAGGCCCTTGACGTACTCGGGCGTGACGACGTGCGCCTTGACGAGGGTCTCGACCATCATGTCGAACATGGGGGCGTCTTCACTTACGCCCAGCAGTGGCCGGAAGAAGTCGTCCGCCTTGATCGCGAGGGCCTTCTCACTCTGAGAGTCTGCCCTCGAGGCGTTGGGGATCTCAATCGACGAGTGCACCAACGGGAAGTAGACGTTGGAGGCACCTCGCTGGACGGCCAGCGGCACTTCTTCGCAGTCCGCGCGCTCGTCCCAGCGCTGCCAGGGCTGCCGTCCGATGCAGGTCACCCCGATCGACTTGAGCGATCCCTTGCTGGTGATACCCATGAGATTGCGCCGGCTGTGGCAGCTGTGGCAGTGCACCTGGAGGGTGTCGAGGCCGCCAGCTCCCTTCCCCGAAACCGACTCAAAGAAGAGGTTGTCCTTTTGGCACTGCCGAGCTTCGGGATTGGCGTTGCGTGAGTGCGCCCATCGCCTCCAGTCCAGATCGTCCATGTGCCCGTTCGGACAGATCTGGATCCAGCGCATGGGCACCAGCTGCTTCTTGCCGGGGCAGCTTCCGCACGTCGGTGCCTTGTCAGATTGCTCGAGCGCCCGTGTCCAGCGGGTCATGCGTCGACACTTCTGACAGAACAGCCACGCCGGAAAGCGGGCGTAAGGCACACCTGCCGACGGAGCTGCCCAGGCGTTGCTGGCTACGGCAGGAGCAGCGCGGAACTCCGAGACGCCGAGGACGGCAGCCAGTCGATCGCTCTGAATTCGTTCACCGCGCGGACCCCAACGGAAGGTGTCACATGCGACCAGCGACTCACCTTGGAGATCGAAGATGGCCCCAACCCCGAACGGGACGATTGTTTGCGACTGCCGAATCTTGCGTTGCATCAATTCCCCTTGGCGGCCGAGCCGCCGCTGCGCGCGACCTCGATGAGCGACTCCATGTCGACGTTGCGCATGGATCCAAGGGTCTGCCAGCCGGCTGCCTTGGTGTTGAACTGACGGATCAGGTTGATCTGTCCCTTGCCGTTGGGCTTGTAGTAAAGGAGCTTGCTCTCCTCATCAGCCCGTTCAGCGCGCTCGACCCAGTCCTCTATGAAATGGTCGAGGTACAGCTTGGCTCCCTGCTTCTCACGTGGCTCGACTCGTTCGACGACGTCGACCAGCTTGGCGGCCATGATCTCGACCTCAGAACGTCGGTCCAGGATCTTGCCCGCACTTCCGTCCGACTGCATGCCGAGGCGGTGCCGGGCGAGGATGACCAGTGCGGCGTGCAGTGCGCGGTCGCGCGACGGCGGCGAGTACGGCGTCACGCTAGTGGGCTCGACGTGTCGATACAGCGCCGAATGAAAGGCGCGGAAGTTCTCGTAGTGCGAGCGGTCGCGGGGCTTGGTGGAGCGGAACAGGCCGAAGACCAAGCCCGGCGCCTTCGAGCGACCGACCCGGCTGGTGGCCTGGATGTACTCGGCTGTCGCCTTAGGCTGCCCGTTCACGAGCATCAGGCCGAGCCGCGGCACATCGACACCGACCGATAACATGTTGGTGCTTGCAAGGAAGTCGATCACAGAGCCGCTGGACACCGGCAGATTGAGGCGCTCCAAGAGGCGGGGCTGCATGGCACGCGGCACGGACGACGAGAGCTCCTCGACGTCGTACTCGCGGCGGGGGCGGCCGACGACCAGGCTGCCCAGCCGGGCATTGATGTCGTCGCGGGCGATAGTGACCGTGCGGCCGAGTTCGCGGAGCGAGCTGTGGTAGGCCACAACGGTCCAGTAGGCGTCTTGGGCCTCCCCCGTCAAACCGAGATCCACCGGCGCCTGTAGGAGAGCTGTGCCGGTGTGCACGACGGCAGTGTCAGACGTGTGACCCTGCGCCATCATGCCGACGTACAGGCGACCCGGCGTCTTCTCGTCCGCACGGGCAAAGTAGGAGTCGTCGGCATCGACGCCCGACGGTGGGAACAGGTCGACCGGCCGCCCGAACAGCCCCATGATCTGGGCGGAGGCTCGTCGAATCGTCGCCGTACTAGAGATAACCTTCGGCGGACGATCATCGACTTCGCATAGCAGATTGATCGCGGCCTCGTACAGACCGAAGGTGGTGCCGAGCGGGCCGGTCAGCAGGTGCAGCTCATCCTGGATGATCAGGGTCGGTGGACGGTTGCCGGCGCTGCGCCCGAACATCACCCCCGACTCGGGCACCCACGCCAACTGCGCGAACTTGTCGACCGTCCCGAGCAGGAAGGTCGGTGGCGCGTCGTACAGCCCGTCATCGATCACCTGCACCGGGATCTGCTCGTGGAACTCGCACTTGGTCGACGGACAGTTGAACGCGAACGAGCGGTCGGTCGAGGTGATCCCGTAGGGGGCGTCATTCTCGTGGTGCTCGCGCGGAACGATCTCTGTCCCGCACCAGGGGCAGCGGTCAAGCAAGAAGCGCTCGTCCGTTTCCCCCGCGTCCCGCAGTTCCTCGAAGCGCTCACGCGCCTTGGCGTAACGATTCGGTGAGGTCGCCTCGCCGACCCAGAGTCCTACCGAGATCGGCTCTTGGCCTAGATCCGACCGTTGGCGGCGCAGGTACTCACAAGCGGCTGTGGTCGAGGCAGTGCGCTTGAACTGGTCGGCGGTCAGCAGCGACAGCGTGTACCGACTGACGACGGCTGTGCCCCCGCCCAACTCGCCGAGTACCAGGCGGCGGCGGAAGATCTCGAATGCCGCCACGAGCAGGTACGCCTCGGTCTTACCTCCACCAGTCGGGAACCAGATCAGGTCGACGACGTCGCGATCTGCGTGTTGATCGTCGACCAGGCCACGCAGCGTCGTCAGGAAGAAGCCGAGCTGGAACGGTCGCCAACTCGCGCCCGGGTCGTAGGTCGTCGGCATGTCGGGAGCAGCACCCAGGGGTCGACGAGAGCCGGCCATGTCCTCCTGGCTGTGGCGCATCTGGATCAGCATGGCGCGGTTGGCCAGCCGGAAGGCCTGTAGAATTTTGACCCGATCCTGGTGGTCGGTGAAAACGCGAGCCCCGTCGCGCATGCGCTCCAGAGCACGCTCCAGGCGCTTGATGATCGGGGCGGTGGCTCCCTGGTAGCGATCGTCGAGTCCGACCGCCTTCGTCTTGACCTTGCCGATCCACTCCTCGTACGGATCGATGAACGCGTTCAGCTCGGCCTGCAGCACATCCGCCGAGATAGCCTCGTCGGCCAGCCAGGCGACGTCCAACGCCTGTGAAGCGTCACCTTCTGCGCTCACCCGCGGCACCACGTGTGAGGGCATTACTTCGGTGCGCACTGAGGACACATTGCCGCCTGATGTCGTCCACTCCGGGGAGCAGCCGTGCCCGATCGCATAGACCTTGGCGTCGCGGTGGATCAGGCGGAGCTCATCCTCCTCCGGGTCATGGGACGCGAGCGCGACGCTCGGGTACTCCAGTACCTCGAACCCGGCTGGCACCGTCACGTCGAATTCGACCTGCATGAGCATCTCGTCCCAGTGACGCTCAGGTCGCTCGTCATCCGCCTTTCGCGCGTTGACCAGGGTGATCGTGACCAACGAGCCATGCGGGTAGCTGCGCCAGCGGACGTGCACCTCGGCCTTGTCACCCCAGACCTTGGTGGACTCCTTGTCCGTGGCACTGACTTTGACCGTGGCCTCGTCCAACTGGTGACGACGCCAGATCTTCGACGAACCCTTGGCCTTCTGGCGTGGATCCTCCTCCTCGAGCTCCTCAGTCGCCCGGCCTTGAACGGACAGCTCCTTGAGCGCTTCCTCGGCAACGGCACCGCTGAGCGTCTCGTACTCCGCAGCGCGAGCTCGCACAGTGAGCTCCGGCGCGGTCGTGAAGAAGGACAACCCTTGAGAAGCCGGCAGGAAGTCGTTTGCCGCTGAGACCGGGTCGTCGCTGAATTGACTTTCTTCGCCAGCTTCGGTGGCTGAGCTCTCGTCGCGTTCCTCTCCCTCCGCCTCGACGTAGCCCTCGAAGGCGACCTGACGCGGGAACAGGATGCCCATGAGGTAGCGACGATTCGGCGGATCAAAAATGACCTCCGCCGGGCCATCAAAGGGGCCGACCAGTTGCCGCCTGACGTAGGCCACGAAGTCGTCTCTGGTCTGGGTCAGGTCGGTCATACGGCTGCCTTCTTGTATGCGTCCATCGCACCGTCGAGATGCTCCTTGAACAACTCGCTGAGCTGTCCCTTTACGTGTGGCGAGGTCGCCACCCAGAGTCCGGCCCGCGGTCGGCTGAGGGCGACATAGAGCAGGTCCAATTCGGTCTCGGTGGCTACTGAGTCGATGTCGATCACGCAGACGAAGCGGTTTTCCATCCCCTTGATGTCCACGGCCGACGACCAGGTCATGCCACCCCCTGGCCACACTGACGCGAGGGCTGGGGACATCTGCGCAAGTCGTCCCTTCCGAGCAGCGCGCAGACCTTTGGCGACGGAGGTCTCCCACTCACCGCGCAGCGACACAATCGTGATGTGTTCGGGAGGCACCTCTTGTTCAGCGAGCGAGCGCAGGTGCATCTCAAGGGCCGCCAACTCCGTTTGCTGGTCCTCGACCGCGACGAAGATGACCTCGGGACCGGTGCCAGCGGTTGCCACACCGGTGTCGGCGCCCGTGTAGGCCCGGGTCTGGAAAGCGATCTCGCGAGTGTTTCGGCAGTTGAATTTCAGAGTCGGCTTCACCGGTCCAAACGACTGGACGTAGGCCAGCGCGTCCGGATCGAAGTCGCCGTAGAGGTGGGCCTGGCTGTTCTGGTCGAGGAACATCGTCCAGCGACCGTCGGCCCAGCCGCCGACAACTGACTGCTCCAGATCCTCCAAGATGTCGAAGGTCATCAGGTCCTGCGCCTCGTCGACCACTAGCACGTCGTAGGGAGTCACGCCGCCCAGCTTCGAGGCCGCCCTGACCTCGACAGCTGTGCCCTCCAGCGTTCGGGTGGCGAACGCCGCAAGCACCTCGCTGCGGCAGGTGAAGAGCACGCGCTGACCGAGTAGCGCCTGCCGTCGGGCCACTTCGGCCGCGAGGAAGGTCTTGCCGGTACCGGCACCACCGCTGCAGATGACCCGGGCCTCATCGCTGATCAGGTCGAGCCGGGCGTACTGCTCGTCGGTCAATCGAACCATCGCTGCGTCGAGCAGGTTCGCCCTAGCGTCGAGTAGCGGTGAGCGGTCGAACGACGGCCGCAGATCGTGCATGAGACGAGCGTGCAGGTCCTTGCCGATCGGGAACTTGTTCGTCTGCTTGCCGAGCCAGTACTTGCCCGCTCGGTCGACCGCCTTCCCGATGCCACGGTTGAACGGACCTCTGCCGCAGTAGGTCTCGTCGACCCACTCGAAGCTGCTCGCCAGATCCACGTCTGGTGTGACAACGAGATAGCCGAACGCCACGTCGTCGACCTCTACGCCCAGGCGCTCCTTAAGGCGCTCCCGCAGGGCATACATCGCGGTCTGAACCTGCTTGAACGGGCCTTCGCGCGACGTCCGCCGGTGGCCAGCTCGATCGCTGTACGCCCACAAACCATCGCGGCAGGAAACTTGCGCACCCTTGACCTCGACCGCGAGGATCAGGTCGTCGAGGATCAGCACGAAGTCCAGCTCGGCCGTCAGCTTGTATTCGTGGTCCGGCAGGTTCAGCGAGTGCAACGCAGTACCACTGAGCGGGCTGCCCGCCAAGGCCTCGAATACCCGACGCTCGGAGGTGGTGATGTCCTCCGTCCCGAGTTCTGTCGGCACCATCCTCATCGATCCACTCCCCGTCTTCTCTACCGCGTGACATCCTGCCGGAAACTGTCGGTCCCCGTCCCTAGATTGAGAGAGACCGGCAACAGCGGTGCATCAAGAGGAGGGCGCTGGGCGTGGATCTGGAGTACCTCGGCCGCGTCCTCGCGCGTATGAAGCCTTTTGTACGGGATCAGGTCATACGCCGCACTCGCTTGGAACGGGTGCTCGCGACGCTCCAAGTGCCCGCGAGTGATATCCGACCGGAGATCGAGCGCCTGCTGGCGCGGGCGAATATCAGCATCGACGAGGACGTCGTCGTCGCTCCGCCGAGACCCGAGCCGATCCCGCAAGAGGTCCGTCCATCCGTGGTCCAGCTACCCGCCGCCTGCGACTTCGAGGAACACTCGGCTGGGTTGGACGGGGCCGGGCCGGGGGAGGCCGTCGAGACGGTCCTCGGGGAGCCCGATCTCGACTCAGAGGTGGACTTCGACGACTCCGAGATCAACCTAGCCGACGAGGGTCCTGAGGAACTCACACAGGAGTTCGACATCCTGGTCGGGCCTGATCGAAAGAAGCTGCTGCCGGACGTCCCGGACGAGCAGTTCGAGAGGGACATCAAGGTCGACCCGACGATCAAGGCGGACGAGCAGGAGGCGGGGTCGCGGAGCTTCGTCGTCTCCTATTCCGACCACAGCGACGAGCCAGCCCAGCGGGTCATGGTCGCCGGCGCGACCGCCGACGCGGTCAAGGACTACCTGAAGCAGATCGGGAAGGTCCCGCTCCTCAACGCCGAGATGGAGGTCGAGCTCGGCAAGCGGATCGAGGCCGGTCTCTTCGCCGAGAGGCTCGCCCAGGGCGGCAAGATTTCGGCGCAGCTGTTCGAGGAGCTGGAGTGGATCGTTGTCGACGGCCGCCGCGCCAAGAACCATCTGATAGAGGCCAATCTGAGACTCGTGGTCTCCCTCGCCAAGCGCTACACCGGCCGCGGCATGCCCTTCCTGGACCTGATTCAGGAGGGCAACCTCGGTCTGATCCGTGCGGTCGAGAAGTTCGACTACACCAAGGGCTACAAGTTCTCGACCTATGCGACCTGGTGGATCCGCCAGTCGATCACCCGCGGTATGGCCGACCGGGCCCGCATCATCCGCATCCCGGTGCACATGGTCGAGCGCATCGCCAAGGTCTGGCGCATCCGGCAACGGATGACTATTCACGGAGAGCCTCCCAAGCTGTACCAACTCGCGCGCGCCACTGAACTGACCGAGGAGCAGGTCATGGAATGCCTCCGGCTCGGCCCCATCGACCTACCCTCTCTCGATCAGCCGATCGGCGACAGTGAGACGACACTGGGTGACTTGCTCGACGAGGACCGTCGGGAGCCAGGGCCGCACGAGCAGGTCGAGTTCGCGCTGCTCCAAGAACAGCTCCACGCTGTTCTTGACACTCTCTCCGAGCGAGAAGCTGGCGTGATCTCGATGCGCTTCGGTCTCACCGACGGGGAACGAAAGACCCTCGACGAGATCGGCAAGGTCTACGGCGTCACCCGTGAGCGCATCCGCCAGATCGAGTCGAAGACGATGTTGAAACTCCGTCATCCGTCGCGCAGCCAAGTCCTCGAAGGACACTTCTACGACGGCGGTCGACGCCCAAAGAAGAAGGCAGCCGAGATGGATGGCGAAGAGCAAGACGATCAGGTTGTTGAAGCAGTCGGTTAACGCAGTCGACCTCGGCGGGAACTAGCTGGCCGAAGGCGGTCCAATCGTTCCATCAACGAGGTCGTCCTCTCGGGCCAGCATCCATACCCCGTCGCTGAACTGGATCTCGTACAGGGGGCGATCCCCGGGGCGCCCGCGACGCTCCTCGAGGCGGTTCATGGCGAAGAGCTGCTCGCCATCTCGCTCAACCGCCGCCGCGTCGCGGGTGACCCGCGCTCGAAACGTGCCGATGCCTTCTGACCTGTTCATGCATCCAGTCTCCACCGCCGCCGGAAACCACCAAGCACGCCTGCCGCGACTGTGGAAACATCGTTCCAACGCATGCCTGAAGACCCGTTCCGGGCATTCAGCGCCATCCGAAGCACGTCGATCGATAGGGTTTCGGTTGTGCCTCGTGTTCCGCAACCCCCGCTCGGCCAGCCTGGCGGCGAGTGCATCTCGGATCGTGCTGGTCTGGCACACCAGATCGTCCATCCCGACGATGACGTCGAGGTTCAACAGGTGCTCGCGTGGCTTCGAAGCACCCCGTTAAAACAGTTCATGACAGGCGCCGTCGTCGAGGCGATCGAGTACGTTCTGGATGGGGCCAAAACGTATAGGTTCGATCTTGACTCGCCGGACGTTGACTCCGACGAGCGGAGAACCGTGGGCGTCAAGCTGCAGTACCGGATCCTCGAGGCGTTCAGCCTCCCGAAGGAGCGGCCGCTGGACACGACGATCGCTGGCATTCCTGTCGAGCTGAAGGCCACGATTGGCGGCAACTGGGCCATCCCCCGCGAAGGTCAGTGCGAGATCTGCCTCCTCACCCAGGTCGATTCGAAGAACGATCGCTTCCGGGTCTTCCTGATGCGCACCCATCGGAGGTGGCTCAACGAGGGCAAGAACCAGGACTCGAAGCGGACCATCCGTGCCGATGCCCGGGATGAGTTCGGCATTCCAGTTCTTGAGTGGACACCTCTCCCCCGCAATCCGCTGAAAGAGTTGAGTCCTCAGCAACTCGAAGTCGTATTCTCCGCCCGGGTCGGTATCAAGCGCAGGGTGACATCACTATTCGGCTTTCTGCCTGAGGTGGTCATCCCCCGGGTGGCGATCGAGACCGTCGCAGCCATGGCCAAGGATCCGCTCCGACGGGCCCGGCAGGCAAAGCCGGATATCTTCTTCAACCATGAGCTGGTCGTCCTCATGGGAACGTGGACGCCTCAGCGCGAACTCGCGGCCAAGTACGGCTTCGATCTGTCAGGCGATGCGTGGGTGGCCATACATCCGGAGACACTCGGTGACGACTACGAGGCCGCCAAGTCGATGATGGAGCGAACCGGCGGCTGACGGACCGGCGAGTTCAGGCGATGTGCGGCTTGATGTGGCGTGCGATCGCGCGCGCCAGGCCGGACGGAACGGCGTTGCCGATCTGCTTCGCGATCGCGATCTTGGACCCGACCCACAGGTAGTCAGACGGGAAGTCCTGGATCAAGGAGGCCTCATAGTGCGTGACGACCCGGTTGACGGACAGCTTCGGGTCACCCTTCAGGAACCTCCGGTCGTCGCTCCGCCGTTGGCGACCGGGCACCCACTGGGGGTGCAGGTAGGAACCCTTCTCCGGTTTGAAGAACTCCGTCCGGATCGTGTGTGACGGGAAGTCCCACCGCATGCGGCCCATCACGTCGGTTGTGCCAGTCGGCTTCTCCCGCCAGCAACGCGGAAGGAGCTCGGTCGGCACGTCGAACCGACCGCCACCCGGTGGTACGTAGGAATATCGCTCTAGCGACAGTGGGTTCGGATTGCGACGGAAGTGGATGTCCAGGCCCTTGAAGACGCCCGGCATCGCTTCGCCGAAGAAGTCGGTTACCGATTCCGGCATTTCGGTGGAATCCGGCCGGATCGGCAAACCCTCGATCACGTCACGGACGGTCCGCCAAGCTGGCAGGCCGTTTGCACCGTCCCGCGCATGCGTGGGCTCTGGAAGGTCGATCTTGCCCACGCGCGAGCCGATCACAATCGTGCGTCGCCGGCGCTGGGACACGCCGTAGTCGGCCGCATTCAACACGCCGTACGAGATCTCATAGTCCTTCAGAAGGCCTTGCTCGACCTCCCCGACAAGCATCTGGAACTCGGGCGACTTTGCGAAGCGATCGACATTCTCGATCACGAATACCTGGGGCCGGGCAGTTCGGATGAATCGCATGTACTCACGCCAGAGCTGATTTCTCGGGTCGTCGAGCGCCTTTAGACCCAGGTTTGAAAATCCTTGGCACGGAGGGCCACCGATCACCAGATCCGCGGGAGGGATCTGGCTCTCCTTCACCTCTGCGATGTCACCAGAGATGACGTGGTCCTCACCCCAGTTGGCCGCATAGGTTGCGGCAGCGAAGCGATCCCACTCGACGGCGAGCACCGGCTCGAAGCCCTCGCTGGCAAAGCCGACCGTCATGCCACCGCAGCCGGCGAAGAGATCGATCACGGTGGGCTTGGTCATGGCATCAGATGGTAGGTCTCGGCACCGACAATTCTCGCAACCTCGCCGCCGCGTTGCGCGTGTGGCGGGTGTGGCGTATGTGACTGACAGCCGACGGCGTCCCCGCGAGGTAGGTTCGTGGTCGACTGCGACGAAGGGATCCGCCCGTGCCCGCCACATTCGCCAGGGACCTGTGCGTCTTCCGTTCGTCGAACGGCAAGCCGAACACATCCGACGCGAGTGAGGCCTTCTCCGTCGAGCTTGGCGAGGCGCTCTTTCGAGCCCTGGGCGTCGCCCCAGACGCACGTGGGGGCGAACCCACTGGAGATCCGTTCTCCCGGGAGGTCGCTGCTGCGCTGAAGTCCGAGTTGCAGGCACGCGCCAGCGGCTTGACCGTCGCACCAGAGCGAGCGCTGAATGCGTTCGAGCAGTTTCGTCACGTCGGCGCGTTGAGCGACATGCGGGCGGAGCCATCGCGCGAGTACGAGAAGGCATGGCGCGCTGTCGGCCGATTCGTGCGCGGAAAGCTCAGCAATCCGAAGGACCTGGCACGCTTCGACCTGCTCGCCGAGGCTGTCGGGGTGGCGACGACCAATGAGACCGAGACGCGGCGCCTTCTCCTCGAAGAGGTGGGTCAGGAGTCGCTCCTGAATCTCGACGTGACGGCCTCTCAGCAGAGGCCTGGCCCCCGCTCCCCAAGTCTGGAGATCGGACTCTCTCTCAAGTGGTCGCTCCGGACGGACCGAGCGCAGGATTGTCGGTCGCAGGGAGCGAAGATGGCCGCGCTGAGACGTGGCCGTATGCCCCATTTCGCCGTCGTCACGATGGAGCCCCGGCCCTACATGCTGAATCTGCTCGGCGGGGGCTCCGGCGAGGTCGACTGCATCTACCACCTGGACCTCCCCGCTCTCAGTGCCGCAGTCGAGGAGACGTGCGTCGGGAATGCACGGCGACAGGTGACGCTCGAGACCTTCAACCGCCTCGTCGCCCAGCGGCGACTGCGCGACTGGGACGAGCTGGTGGAGTACGCCGCCACACTGTGAGTGTGAATGACTCATGGGCATCCTCTCCCGGAGTGAGGCGGGGAATGCAGGCGAACCGGGGACGCGACACTAAGCCCGAACTTGCTGTCAGGCGAGCAGCCCACGCTGCGGGCCTTCGCTATCGCGTTGACCATCGGCCGATTCCGACCCTCAATCGTCGCGCAGACCTCGTGTTCACCCGTGCAAAGCTCGCGGTCTTCGTCGACGGCTGCTTCTGGCACGGGTGCCCTGAGCACCACACTGTCGCGAAGTCGAGTGCTTTGTTCTGGTCCGAGAAGGTGACCCGTAACCGCGAACGCGACGCTGAGACGAACCGCCTCCTTTCCGACGACGGCTGGACCGTCATCCGCGCATGGGAGCACGAGCCGGTCACGGCAGTCCTTTCGCGCATCGTTGAGGCCCTTCAACGCAGCACCTGACGCCTGGACGAGAACGCGACCGCCATCCGCGAGAAGCCACAGCCAAAAAGCCTTAACACCTTCCGGACCGTCGTATGGACGGCGAGCAACGCGAACTTGATGGTGTCCCAGGCGAGAACCATGGCGACCAAACTGAGCCAGCCGGGAGCGCCAGCGGCCACAGCCTCGTCCAGCATGTGCATCGTGGTGAGTGTTGCGGCCGCGAGTGCAGTCAAGAGCGGCACGTAGCGCCAACGCGGGGGCGACGATCGAATCCACGTGATCAGCCTGTTGGAGGGTGCGTACAGCTGTAAGTAGCCGTGCGCAGCACTCACCAGGAAGAACACCGGAACCATCAGCAAGAGGAACATCGTGACCACCTCGATCTCGCGGTTGCTCCAGTCGTACGATCTGGCGCGGGCGATGGCGACCGATGCGATGAGGTCCTGTGGACAGAGTCCCTCGGCATGGCCTATGGACGCACAACGGCTCGCGATTCGACGTTGACCGAACGCGCACCGGTGTCCGCCATCGAAGCGATGCGAGCTGCCTCACGGGCGGCCCCGAGTGCCCGGACTCGGTCTGCCCGCTGCGCGTCAGTCAGCGGAGTCCCACCCACGATGAGGTCGGAAGTGATCTGGTAGCGATCGCGGTACGCCGCCACGGTCGACGCTGACGCCAACCAGCGTTCGCGCTCCACGAAGTCAGCGGGCGGCTGCCCAAGCCGACGTACCCATCCCTGACGAGACGCCAAGACCTCCTCGACGAGCGCCCGGGCGCGGGACTGGATCAAAGCCTTACGCTCGCCAATCGCCTGATGGTTCTCAGGTGACATCTTCCCCAACGGCTCCGGGATCAACCCAGCGATCAGTCTCGGCCGCTGACGGCAGCCCCGAGGTGGCGACGTGGCGACCCGGTCGACTCGGTACAGGAGGACCGCAGCGATGTCATCCGCGTCGTCGAGGCTGTGCTGACTCACGATCCGGGGCACCAGGCGCTCAAGATCACGGTGGAACGCCTCGGCGCGGCGAAGCGATGCCGTCAGCGGTCCGAAGGCGGTCGACTCAACCACGGTGGCATGTTGATCGACTGTTAGCCCCGAGCGAGCCAGCAGGTCGACGAAGCGCTCCCGCTGAGCGCCGGCCGCGATCGTCTCGAGTTCGGCAGCCAGTCGGTCGATCCCTCCGTGGAGTTCGTACTCGGCCTCGATGGTCGCGTGGGCCGACCAGCTGGCACCGCTGTGCTGAAGCACGCCGTACAGGACGGTTCGGGCGCTGACGTCCTCGGGCTCCGGAGTCGCGTGAGTGTCGTCAGGTTGGTCGAGGGCGACGTACGCGATGTTGGAGTCGCGGCCTCGGGTCATCGAGACGTACAGGTTCTCCCGCGTCGTCGACGGCGTGACCACCACGTGCGACGTTTCGACGGTGATGCCCTGCGCCCGGTGTGCGGTGACGGCGTAGCCCAGGTCGACGTGCTCGCGCACGTACTCGGCTGGGAGGACAGCGGTTCCAGACCGACGCGCGTCGAGGCGGCGCACGACAACGGACCCGTCCTTGCTGATGTCGGCGATGCGCCAGCGGTCACCGTTCTTGACCCAACCCCGACTCGTCCGCAGGGTCCGGTCGTTGCGGCGCGTGATCACCACGTCGCCCACCGAGGCACGCATGCCGTCGCCGAGATCGATCTCGCGGCCGTCGTCGGCACCCTCGATCAAGAGCCGCTCCGCTCGCGCTCGCTCGTTCAGCGCCCGAACCGCATGCGAGGACTCCGTGACGAGGACGCTCGCCTTCCCTGCCAGTACGTCCGCGCGCCAGGCCTCGTAGGCAGTGTCGAGCATTTCGTCCGTAGTGCCCTCGCGTATCCGCTCTTGCCGGGCGTACGTCGGGATCACCTCCACATCTCCGGCTCGGAGACCGAGTGACGCGGCCTTCTCCCACTCGTTGCGGAACCGGTGGATGTCCCGCAACTGAGGCGCATCGGGCCTCCGGTCGACCATCAGCGCGAAGACCCCACCCGCGTCGACCGACTGAAGCTGGAAGGGATCGCCCACCAGGAGCACCTTCGCCCCGGCCTGGGCTGCGAGGCCGGTGATCCGATCAAGCGTGGTGGTGCCTGCGAGCGTCGCCTCGTCGACGATCACGAGTTGGCCGGGGCGCAGGTCGGCGCGGCCCTGGTCGTACTCATGAAGCCACTTCGCGGTGTTGTCGCAGGCGACACCCAGGTCGTCCGCGAGCGCCTGGGCTGCCGCTGCCGAAGGGGCCAGCCCGATGACACTCCCTCGCCCGTGCTCGACGATCCATGCCGCACGAAGCGCCTGCATTGTCGTCGTCTTTCCAGTTCCTGCCGGCCCCACCAACAGATCGACCTGACGACCGGACATCGTGACGCTCTCGATTGCTGCCGCCTGCTGCTGGCTGAGGCGCTGTCTGGACCGGCGCAGGACCCGGGTCACCACATCGGAGCGAACCGTCGGAGCCGACATGGACTCCGCACGTTCGAGCATGCGGGCCTCCGCTTCGAGGACCCCGACCGAGGAGTACTTCACCGAATGCCTCGGCCGGAAGACACTGGTGCCGTCGTCGCGCCGGAAGGCCGCCGGGCTGACGGCCAGTTCGGGTGGAGTAAGCGAGACCGACTGCTGCTGCGCCTCGTCGATGATCATGCCGACGACGATCTCGCGATCCGCCGTACTCGCGAAGCGCAGGTCCATTGTCTGGCGCGAGGCTTCGGCGAGCAGGTTCCAGTGGGTCCAGGTCGCCCGCTTCACGCTGACCGCCCGTACGACGTCCGCGCCGAGCACCTCGACCGCGTCCGGGGGCACATCGTCGACCGAGAGTGGGGCCAAGGTGCTGCGGTCGACGAGCGCGGTCGCCCAGGCCGTGGGCTGACCGTGCACGCGCGAAGCAGCGCGGGAACGCCACTCGGCAGTGAGATCCGCGAGCGAATGAGTCTCCTTGGGCGGACGGGTGGCGAGCGTGGCCTGAGCCCGCAGTTCCACGATCGTCTTCTCCGACGGCATCCGCCCGTGCGCCGCGACGTACTCACCAATCAGCCGATTCTTCTCCAGTTCGATCTCGCGCGTGCGACTCGAGAACTCCTTGATCAGGTCCTCACCGACGCCCGCGATCTCCCACTGCGGGTTGCGGTCCGCTCCCCTCCCACGCTGCTCCCACTCGATGCCGAGCTCGCGGGTCAGGCGGTCGGCGAGAAGCGCGTTGTAGTGCGCGGACAGCCCAGTCACGGAGGCGAAGACCGGGCGGCCGTCGAGGCTGCGCCAGCGTCCGTCCAGCGGGGTGTTGACCTTGTTGGAGATGACCAAGTGCGTGTGCAACTGGGGATCACCGGCACGCGAGTCGTAGTGGTCGTACGCCACTGCCGCGACGCCCGCGACCTCGACCTGAGCCACCGCGCCGTCGCGATCCGCTACCCCGGCCCGTGTAGCAGCCACCTCGCGCTCGAAGAAGTCGAGAACGTCGGCGACGGCCGCGTGGTGCGCCTCGACGATCCGCTCCTGGGTTGGGGCATCCGCGACACCCCAGAGCACTGACACCGACTTGGGAACGCTGAAGGTGAGGTCGAAGCCGGCGACTGCGTGGCGCATCCCGGCCGCGGTCTCCTCGGCCTCGATGCGCGCGGTCTCTGCGGCGCAATCGTCTGCCGTCATCTCGGGATCGAGCGCGTCGACGCGGACGGAGATCCGATCGGCAAGTCGTTTGTACGTCGGGTACGCCCGGCCCAGTTGGTCGCCCGTCACCGGGTCACGGCCCATCCCGGTGAGCAGTGCGAGTTGTGCCTCGGTCACCTCCATCCCCGGTGCCAACTGCCCGCCGCCGAGACGTCGCACTCCCGAACCCATCCACCTCCCGGGCGGCGTGCCGACCTCGGAGTAGTAGCGCGTCAGCGGTGTCGACAGCGCGCGGTTGCCGTCGCCCGCGACGACGCTGCGCAGCAGGTACTTATAGCCCGCGCCCGCGCTCATACGCCGCATCGAGACCGTCATGACCAGATTCCTTCCACAGGCCACAGGTGTGCCGGGTTATCCACTTCCCCTCGATCTGCAATGCGTGTGAAGACGAGAAGAGAGGTATCGAGGAGGACGAGGTCGGTGGATGAGGTGGCGTACCTGACGAGCGGAATCGAGCTGCGAAGGAGAGGTGATCTGGATGCTGGGCATTGCGCGAATGCGGCAGAGGTGTCGTAATGGAGGGTGGACGGTGGCCGTCCTTGGTCGTCGTCCGGGTTGTTCACGTGACACTCGGATCAGGACGGAGCACGTCTCGGGCATGACAAACGCACGGGGGCTCTCGACGCTGGCGGCCGCGGCGCTCGTCGTCAGCGCCCTCGCTGGCTGCAGCGAGGACCCCGCGAGTACGACGACTCCAACCGAGTCGCCGTCGAGCTTGACGCCGTCCTCCGGTGCAACGACGGAGCCCCCAAGCGACTCGGAGCTCGCCGAGGAGGCGGCCAGCCAAGTCGTCACTGACTACATCGCGACCGTCGACCGTCTCCGAAAGGATCGAAAGGAGCCCCTCGGCGAGTTGAAGGCCGTCGCGATCGGCGGCGAACTGGCTGCCCAGGAGATCTTCACCCGCAACCAGCGCAAGGCCGGCAACCGCCAGACCGGCGACACCGACGTCGTCGATGTAGTCGTGCAGTCGGTCAACCTCGACAACTCTGACCCGCAGGCGGGCAAGCTCCCCACCGTCCAACTGGACGTCTGCTGGGACGTCAGCGGAGGTGACGTACTCGATCGTGACGGCAATTCGATCGTCAGCGCAGACCGGCCCGAAAGGGGTTGGACTCGCTACACGGTGGTGAACCACACCTGGAAGAAGCACCCGGACGACGGGTGGCGCGTGGCTACCAGCCAAGACCTCGAGAAGGCACCATGCTCAGCCGCGTGACCGCCCTACTCGCGGTCGTAGTCGCCCTCACGGTCCTCGCACCCTTGTCTTCGTACGCCGACACCGAGTGCGGCAAGACCGACGCGATGACCGGCATCTGCCTCGTCTGGGTGGAGATCCCCGGGGAGCCTGGAACCCCAGGCACGCCAGGTGAGGAGGGACCGAAAGGCACAGGTTCTGGCGAGGCCTGCTACTGGGATCCGTCCAAGCAGGGCCTCACGCAGCCACCGGCCGGACCTGTGCCCTGCGAATCGGACAGCGGCTACTGGTCCAACACTTTGAACTGCTACGTCCGGTTGATGGACCCGCAGCCGCCGGCCGGAGACCCCGCCTGGCAGGGCCACGAGCCTGCCGACGGGGCCGTCTATCTCTGCTACCAGCCGCAGACCGAAATCGTGCTCTACCTCTGGTCGGCGAACCCGCCAGATCGTGCCGGCACTGGACCGACGCCACGTGTGGTCGCCCAACAGGCAATCGCGACCATGGGGTTGAAGGCGGTTCGGATCGGGATCACCCCCGAGCCCGGCGACGACAGCATCGGCATCGTCGGGATGCCGGTGTGGATGTGGGCGAAGGAGCCGGACGCCGAGACGGTCGGGCCGACGACGGCCTCAGCGAGCACGGGCGGCATCACGGTCACCGCGACGGCCACGCTGCACAAGGTGACGTGGTCGATGGGCGACGGCACCAAGGTCGTCTGCACGACCGCGGGCACGCCGTACGAGCCCGAGTTCGGCATGCAGGCGTCCCCGGACTGCGGGCACACCTATGGGACATCGAGCGCCGGGCAGGACGACGACAAGTTCACGGTCACCGCGACCTCGGACTGGGTCGTGTCGTGGTCGGGAGCGGGACAGACCGGGACCATCCGGCTGAACGGATTGACCCGTTCGGCGCGGATCACGGTCGGAGAAGCGCAGGTGCTCGTGCAGTAGCGGGCGACGAGACGTGAGAGGCGAGAAGATGACGCACACCATCACGCGAGACGACAGGTTGACCGGACCCGAGCCGGCCCCCGCCGCCCCTCCCCTCGCGCCGCCACCAAAACTTCGACGCCGACCCGCCCTGATCGCCGTTGCCGTCGCCTCCATCTGCCTCGGCGCTCTACTCGCCGCCTGGGCATGGACCTCGACCACGAACACGCAAGAGGTGCTGGCCGCACGCGACACGATCTCCCGTGGCGCAGTCATCACCAGCGACGACATCACGCGGGTTCGGATCAATGCCGATCCAGCGCTGGCACCGTTGCCGGCTTCGTCGTACGACGACGTCATCGGGCAGCGGGCCGCCCTCGACATCGGGGCGGGGAGCCTGCTCACCGAGTCAGCCACGACGTCCGAACTCCTGCCTCCTGATGGCATGTCGGTGGTGGGCGTGGCTCTGTCTCCTGCACAGGCCCCAGGTCTGTCGCTCGAGTACGGCGACAAGGTTCGAGTCGTTGTGACCCCTGGAGAAGGAGCTGCCCCTCCGTCAGGATCGCCGCCCTTCAGCGACGCCGAAGTGGTGGGGACGCGGGTCGACGAAATGACCGGGGAACTGGTGGTTGATCTGTTGGTCCCGCATGGGGACGCGACGCTGCTGGCCTCGCGCGTCTCGACCGGCAACGTGGCGTTGATCCTGGACTCGGGAGAGAAGTGATGGCCGTCATCGCACTCACCTCCGCCTCCGGATCCCCCGGTGTCACGACCACGTGCGTCGGGTTCGCGTTGTCCTGGCCACGGCCGGTGCTTCTGGTGGAGGCCGATCCCACCGGAGCGTCTGGCGTGTTGGCCGGCTACTTCCGAGGCACCCGTGAGTACAACGTCGGGCTGATCGAGTTGGCGCTCTCCCCCGCGGCGCCGGCTGACGCGCTGCGCGACGTCGTACGACCGCTCAATGGCAGCGACGCGTGGTTCATCGCTGGGACTCGATCCCCCGCACAGTCGGGCGCGCTCACCCGACTCTGGGCGCCGCTCGCGGAGGCATTGGCCGACCTCGATGAATCTGGACAGGACGTGATCGTCGACGCCGGGCGGCTCGGTCTCGCTGGGTCACCGGAGCCACTGCTCGCCGCAG
Organism: Nocardioides sp.; assembly: GCF_035576065.1. GTDB lineage: Bacteria > Actinomycetota > Actinomycetes > Propionibacteriales > Nocardioidaceae > Nocardioides. Next base: position 46,456 of record NZ_DATLWX010000015.1, on the reverse strand, counting down.
CGGACCTCACCCTGCTGGTCTCGCGCTCGACTCTCCCCGCCTTGGCTGCGGCACGGGCGTGGGCCAGCGTCGTTCGACGTGACAGTGCGTGGCGGCAGACCGGCGTCCTGCTGATCGGCGACGGCCAGCCCTATGGGCACGGTGAGGTGGGGAAGGTTCTCGATCTGCCGGTGATCGCGTCTGTCGCCGAAGCACCGGAGGCGGCTGCGGTGTTCCACCGCGGCGCGCCTGCGCCGCGGAACTTCGAGTCGGGCCCGTTGGTGCGCTCCCTGCGAGCCGCGACCGCGTCGGTGCAGGCGTACGTGGCACGCAGTCACTTCGAACTGGTCGGTCAGCCATGACCAACGGAGCCCGCGTCGAGTACGCCGACCTGACGGCACTGCCGTTGTTCGCCCAGCCTCCGGATCCCGTTCCTGACGTGTCTGCGCGTCTGGGCGATCCAACGACGACGGCCTTCGACACGGCCACGGAGTCGGTCGACTGGACATTGGTCTCGGCCCTGCGCTCGCAAGCCTCGGAACGTCTGAGCCAGGCGCTCGGCGCCGAGCGCGATCGGCTGGACAAGACCTCTCAGGAGGAGCTGGGCAGGGCGATCGTCCTCGACCTCATCGAGTCCGCGATGGCGGAGGCCGTGAACGAGGGGACCGCAGCCTGGTCCTTGGCCGAACAGTCTTCGTTGGCCAGAGCGGTCTTCGACTCGCTCTTCCGACTCGGACGCCTCCAGCCGCTGGTGGACGACGACCGGGTCGAGAACATCATCATCGCCGGCCACGACAAGGTGCGGCTCGAGCTCGTCGACGGCACCATCCTCCACGGCCTCCCCGTCGCGGACTCCGACGAGGAGCTGATCGACTTCCTCGTCTTCCTCGCGTCTCGCAGCGAGGTCAACGCTCGTTCGTTCTCAGAAGCGCAACCGCGCCTCCATCTGCGACTGGACGGCGGTGCCAGACTTGCGGCAGCAGCCTGGGTCACGCCGCGGCCTTCGGTGGTGATCCGCCGTCACCGACTGATGCAGGTCACCCTCGACGACCTGGTCGCTCGCGACATGCTCACCCCCGTCGCCGCTTCGTTCCTCCGGGCCGCGGTCAGAGCACGCAAGTCGATCGTGGTCTCCGGCTGTCAGGGCGCCGGGAAGACCACCCTGGTCCGAGCGCTGTGCGCGGAGATCGACCCTCTTGAGGCACTGGGCACGTTCGAGACCGAGTATGAGTTGCACCTCCACCAACTGCCTCACCACGACATGGTCCACGCGTGGGAGGCCCGCCCTGGCTCCGGCGAACGCGGCGTCGACGGCAAGTTGGCTGGCGAGTTCACCCTCGACGAGGCGCTTACCGACTCCTTCCGGTTCAACCTCTCCCGACAGATCGTGGGTGAGGTCCGCGGCCGAGAGATCTGGGCGATGATCAAGGCGATGGAGTCCGGCACCGGGTCCATCTCCACCACCCACGCCTCGGACGCGGTTGCTGCGGTCCGCAAGCTCGTCACCTGCGCCATGGAGGCTGGCTCCCACATCACGCAGACCCTGGCCACCGGCAAGCTCGCAGCCACGCTCGATCTGATCGTCCACCTCGACCTGCGTACGACGCGCCACGTCGGCACTTCGAACAGGATGCGACGGGTCGCCGAGATCGTCGCGATCGACCCCGGCGAACGAGAGACCGGCTACGCCACCACGCATGTCTTCGCGGCCGGACTGGATGGCGTCGCCATACCGGGCGTCCTGCCGGACACCTACCAAGCGCTGGTCGAGCACGGCTTCGACCTATCCGGCTATCTGGCAGCACAAGGAGTGCGGTCATGATCATCGTCGTCCCCGCTCTCGCCGGCGCCTTGATCGTCGCCGGGCTGCTGGCGCTCGCGGTCGGCGGAAGACGCGTGCCGATCGCGCCGCGGGTACCTCGACCGGGACGTCTAACTCGGGCCCGCGGGATCTCCCGACGAGCCAGGATCCTGGTTGCCGCCGGCCTCGCCGCGGGAGTGCTCGGATGGTTGGTCACCGGGTGGGTCCTGGCTCTTGTCCTCGGGCCTATCGCTGCTGTGGGCCTGCCGTTGCTACTCACTGCACCCGACGCGGCGGACCGCATTCAGCGGCTCGAAGCGATGGAGGAGTGGACGCGCTCGCTGGCCGGTGTCCTCACCGTGGGTGTCGGACTCGAGCAGGCCCTGGTGGCAACGCTGCGCTCCACGCCCGCACCGATCGCCGGCGAGGTGCACCGTCTGGTCGCTCGGCTACGGGCACGCTGGGTCACCGAGGACGCGTTGCGGGCGTTCGCCGACGAACTCGACGACTCCACCGGCGACCTGATCGCGGCGAATCTGGTCTTGGGCGCCCGCCGTCGCGGGGGAGGCTTGGCTAGCGTTCTGGAGGGTCTGGCCGAGTCCGTGTCGGCAGATGTCCGTGCCCGACGACAGGTCGAGGCGGACCGGGCCAAGCCCCGTGCCACGGCTCGCTGGGTGACGCTGATCAGTGCGTCGGCGCTGGTGATCCTCGCCGTGTCCGGCGACTACGTCGAGCCCTATTCATCCCCGCTGGGGCAGGTGATCCTGATGCTGCTGCTGACGGCGTATATCGCCACGCTGGTCTGGATGAAGCGGATGGCCATCGGGCCACCACTCCCCCGGTTCCTCGATTCTCGGACGGCCACACCATGACGACTGGACTGCAAGTCGTTCTTCTGGCTGGCGCGTTGATGGGCCTGGGCGTCGGCCTCGTCGTCGTACGGCTGGTTCCCGCTCAGCCGGACCTGGCTGACGCGCTTGGGCGGCTTGCACCAGCGCGCTTCTCCGCCACCCGCGCCACTCCCGTGCCCACGACGCGGAAGGAGCGCATGGGCGTGTGGGCGATGCGTGCGCTGCCTCCCGGGCTGTGGATCCGAACCCCGCACCGCGAGTTGGCTCTCTTGCGGATCCCCCTCGCACGCTTCTACGGAGAGAAGCTCACGTTCGCCGCGCTGGGGCTCGTGTTGGTGCCACTCCTCGCGTTCTTCCTCGAATTCCTGGGCCTCGGGCTGCCGCTCGCTGTGCCGACCATGGCCTCGGTGGGCTTGGCAGCGGTGATGTTCTTCGTGCCCAACTACAACGCCGTCGATGACGCCAAGAAGGCGAGGCTGGAGTTCCAGCGAGCGCTCGGCGCCTACATCGACCTCGTTGCCCTGGAACGCAGCAGCGGTTCAGGTGCCCGGCAGGCGATGGAGGCATCGGCCGAGATCGGCGACTCCTGGGTTTTCATGCGGCTCAGTGAGGAGCTCACCCGGTCGCGCTGGTCCGGCCTTCCTCCGTGGGATGCCCTCCACGCGCTGGCCGAGGAGCTCGGCCTCCCAGAACTCAACGACTTCGCCGACATCATGCGGCTCTCCGGCGAAGAAGGTGCATCGGTGTACGCCACCCTGCGCGCCCGATCTGGTGCCATGCGCGCCGCAATGCTCAACGACGAGCTCGCCGAGGCCAACGCCGTCGGCGAGCGCATGTCCATTCCCGGCTCCCTGCTGGGCGTGGTCTTCATGGCGCTTCTCGTGGCGCCATCGCTGCTTCGGATGTTCGGCAACACCTGAAGGACAACAACAAGGAGAGGAGGCACCGATGAATCGGATTCTGACGCTGCTGATAGCTGCGCGTCTGACGCTCAACGTAAGACGTGAGCGGCCGGAGCGCGGTTCGGTCACCATCGAGCACGTGATCTGGGCGGTCGCCGTGATCGCGATCGTCGCGATCGTCGTGGCCGCGGTACGGGCCTATGTCACCACGCAGGCCGGCAACATCCAGTAGGCGCAGCGATCGAGGCTCGGTGACCATCGAGCTGGTGATCCTGCTCCCTGCACTGTTCGCGGTCCTCTTCCTGGGAATGCAGGCCGCGCTCTATCACCATGCCCGCACCGTGGCGATCGCCGCCGCTCAGGAGGGCGCGCGCGTCGCTGGTGCCGAGCACGGACGCGAATCCGCCGGGATCGCGGCCGCGACCGGCTTCGTTGAGGTCGCTGGTGGAGACGACGTACTGGCCTCTGCTTCGGCAACCGCGCAACGTACGTCGGCCCGGGCGACCGTTGTCGTGACCGGGTACGCGCTCAGTGTGATCCCCGGCTGGCGACCCGAGATCCGACAGAGCGCGAGCATGCCAGTCGAACGGCTGTCATGAATCGCCGCAACGAGCGCGGCTCTGCCTCGCTGGAGGCAGCGGTGGGCGTGCCCGCCTTTGCCCTGTTCGTCGCCCTGATCATCTTCGGCGGTCGCACGGCGACTGCGCACCAAGCACTCGAATCCGCCGCTGCCGACGCGGCCCGCTCCGCCTCCCTGGCCCGCACCGCTGGCGCCGCGACCGAAGCCGCCCGGCAAGCAGCCCAAACGAGCATCGCGAACCAGGACCTGTCCTGCACGAAGGTCGAGGTGAGCGTTGATACCGATGCCTTCACCCACGCGGTCGGTAGCGACTCGGCCGTCGGTGTGACGGTCTCGTGCCTCCTGGACCTGTCAGACCTCAGCATTCCGGGCATCCCAGGCAGCCACGTCGTGCGAGCGACCATGTCCAGCCCCCTTGATACGTGGCGAGGACGATCCTCATGACCCGCCTCGAGGAGCGCGGCTCCATCACCATCTGGATGGCCACGACCAGCGTTGCGATGACGCTCATGGTCGGCCTCGCCGTCGACTTGGGTGGTCAGGTTCATGCTCAGCAGCGCGCACACGACCTCGCCGCTCAGGCCGCTCGCGCCGGCGGAGAACGGGTGCAGGCCGCGCCGGCCATCGAGGGCGACTACGTGCGCATCGACGCCCTCGAGGCCCGAAACGCAGCGACTGAATACCTGAGCGCCGCGCACGTCTCCGGCACGGTCACAGTCACCGACGGCACCACCCTGACCGTGCACGTCACGGACAGCTACAACCCGCGGTTCCTCGGCGTCCTCGGAATCAACCACCTGCCAGTCAGCGGCAACGCATCAGCCCGACTCGTCCGCAGTCTCGGAGGAAACGAACGATGAACTCACTGAAGACCCGCCTCGTCGGCCTCGCCGGATGCGTCGGGATCCTGCTGATCGTCGCCGGCATGCCGATCGTGCTGCTCGCCATTGACGCGGTACCGACTCTCGATGATGTGAGCTGGGCCCGTCTCTCAGCACCGGATGACGGAACCCTCGCCCTCGTCTTCATCAGCGCCGTCGCCTGGGTCGCGTGGGCGGTCTTGGCGCTGTCTCTCGTCGCGGAGGTGCTGGCACGCCTGCGCGGTGTCCGTTCGTTTCGGATCCCCGGACTTGGGATGCCGCAATTGGCCGCGGGACGCCTCGTGGCCGTCGCTGCCCTGCTGTTCGTCACCGCGCCGATCGCCTCATCCGCTCTCAGCCCTGCTCCCGCCGCGGCAGTGCCGCCTCCTGCTGCGACCTTCGTTGCTGCCCCGCCCGAATACGTTGCTCCTACTCCCGTCGCGGCGCCTCATGTGGCACCAACGGATCGTGGTTCGACGATGCCGTACACGGTCAAACGAGGCGACAGCCTCTGGAGGATCGCCCAGGAGCACCTCGGCGACGGCACTCGGTTCCGCGAGATCGTCGCCCTCAACAAGGCCGCGCTCAACGGGCAGCCCGACTTCATCACCCCCGGCCTCGTGCTCCATCTCCCCGACGAACGGCCCGTTGAGCAGTCAGATGCGTACGTCGTCCAGCCGGGCGACACGCTCTCCGAGATCGCCGAGCGGGAGCTCGGAGACGCCGATGCGTACCCGTCGATCTTCCAGGCATCTCGAGACGCGGTGCAGGCCAACGGCGCCCACCTCACAGACCCCGACCTGATCCGACCGGGCTGGAACCTGACGATCCCGGGGCGCGGCTCCCCCACGACGCAGAGGCAGCGCCCCAACCCGCCCGACGCAACGTCCAAGACCGATCCACCCGTCGACGTCGCACCTCAAACTTCCACCGAGGATCTGACTGAGCACCCAAAGGAAGGGGTGGTCGACCCCGCTGACGGGGCCGTCCCTGGCTGGCTACTGCCCGGTTTCGCTGGGGCAGGTGCCGTACTCGCCGGCTGCCTCTGGCTGGCGCTGCGGCAGCGACGTCGTACACAACTGCGGTATCGACGACCCGGAACAATCATTGCTCCGCCTCCGGAAGAGCTCCTGTCTCTGGAGAAGACCGCTCAAGTCGTCGGGTCGGTGATCGCGCCACGGATCAAGGACCTGGATGCTGCGCTGAGGTCCCTCTCGCCTGCGCTGCGAGTTGTTTCGGCGTCGCTGTCCTCCGAACTGATCACTGTGGTCTTGGCGGAGGACTGCAGCCTGCCGTTCCCCTGGTCGGGCTTTGCGAAGTCCTGGGAGATCGAGCTCGACGATGTGCCTGAGCCTTCAGAGAACTCACTCGCGCCTTGCCCGCTGCTTGTCAGCATCGGTCAGGCGACAGATGGCGCACTGGTTCTGGTGAATCTCGAAGAACTGCGGACGGTCGCTGTCAGGGGCGACGCCGAACGCGGACTGGCGTTCGCACGACACCTGATCGCAGAACTCGCCCTCAACCCGTGGGCGACCCTCGTCCACGTCGACGCCCTCGGAGTGGGTGCGGAACTCATCACGGTCGACCCCGGCTTCGTCCGGATCCACGACCCGGAGGACGTGGGGTTCATCGCCAATCTGACCCGCGACCTGACCGATGCGAGCGCGGCCGTCGAGCCTGACGAGTTCTACGCCGCGATCATCGCTGGCTCGGAACGTCCTGCCGCAGACCTCGAGGCCCTTGCGAACGCGATCGTCGGCTTCCCAGGGCGGTCCGCAACCGCGTTGATCGATCTTCACGCCGAGCCCTCGGCCGCATGTTTCGAGATTGCGCTCTCAGCCGATGGCCGGATGCGCGTGCCGTCTCTTGGACTCGAACTCGCAGCCGCCGGCATCACCCCGGACGAGGCTGCGGCCTGCGCCACCCTCGTGGATCTGACTCGCACGGCCTCTGTAGTTCGCATTCCCCAGCCGCGAGATGACGCCTCTGTCTCCGACGCTGCCGGCGCGCTGGTCGACCGCCTGACCGCACCACGCCCTGACGGCCCCGCCGGACCAGGGTCGCTGCTGCCCCTTGAGGCACGGGAGTACGCCGACTCGGCAGCGACGACGGTTGAGGACATCGAGGTCTTGGCTCCCTCCGCTGCCACAGAGGCCGGCCCGGCGGTTCGTGCCACCGACCCCGGGTTGGATGAGGATCTGGCGCGATGGGAGTCGCCTGTTCCAGTCGCCCCCAAACTCACCTTGCTCGGGCCTATCACGGTCAGAACCTTGGGCGACGCCACAGCGACCGCGCATAGGCGGCCCTACTACATCGAGTTCCTCGCCTACCTCACGCTTAGCCCGAACGGAGTCACCGCCGAGAAGTTGGCCGAGGACCTCTGCATCCGCCCCCAGAAAGCGCGATCAGACCTGAGCATCACTCGAAAGTGGCTCGGAGAAAGTCGTGCAGGCATGCCCTACCTTCCGCGCGCGCAGCAAACCCACAAGGACGGCGTACCCGCGAGGTACGCCCTCGACGGCGTCCTTTGCGACCTCGACCTCTTCAGACGCCTCCGCGCTCGCGGCCAGAGCCGGGGCGCGGCGGGCATGTCCGACCTCATATCCGCGCTTCACCTCGTCAGCGGCGAGCCCTTCACCGACCTTCGCAAGGACGGCTGGGGCTGGCTCCTCGAGGGTGACCGACTCGATCACATCATGACCGCCGCGATCGTCGACGTTGGGCACATCGTCACCACCCACGCCCTCACAATCGGCGACCTCGACCTCGCCGACTTCACGTCGAACGTCGCTCTCGCCGCGTCGCCGTACGACGAGATCGCCACCCTCGACCGCGCGGCGGTCGAGCGAGCAACCGGCGACCAAGGAGCCGACGCTCGGCTGCGTAATGGCGTCTTCAACCGCAGCGACAACGGCTACGGCCCGATCGAACTCCCGCCCCGAACCACGGAAGTCGCCGCGAGTACGCGTTCGCCGCAATCTGGCCAACACCGAACCGGATGATTCCGCCCGCGGCGTACTCCATCTCGACCGCAGCCAGCCAACTGTTCCGACGCCTCTCTGCCCCTTCCTACGTCGTTGCCTCGACGTGCGGCGCCACGATGCTCAGTAGTTCGTGATGCGTCGGGGCGTCGGCTGCGATAACCAGGCCGCGCCCCATGCCAACCTCGGCTCCGCTGAGATCGGTGACGATGCATCCTGCGGCGCGGCAGAGCTCGATTCCGGCGGCGAAGTGCACGTTGTCGACGAAATGGCCGTCGCTGATGTAGCCCGCGCGCCGCCCGGCCGCTACCCACGCGACGGCGAGCGTGGTCGACATGACCCGAGGACCAAACGCTGCGCGGAACGCAGCGTCGATCACCTGTGCGCCAAGGAACGGGCGATCGAGCGGGCCGTCGCAGTTGACGTCGACCAGCCGAGAGCCCGGAGATGGAGATATCGCGACGTCCGCCCCGCCCGCAGCCCTGACCATGGCTTGCTCGCCGTCGGTCCAGAACACCTCGCCGGCGATCGGTTCGGCCACCGCCGCGGCAACGGTGCGTGAGCCGTCGACCAGTGCGACGTTGACGGCCACCAACGGCGTCTGCGCCGCGAAGTTGAGGGTCCCGCAGAGTGGGTCGATAAGCCACCGGCGTGAGGTTGCGGTCCCACCGCTGCGGCCAGTCTCCTCGCCCTCGACGGCATCGTCGGGGAGGGCGGCGGTGATCACATCGAGGATCGCGCGTTCTGCCTCGATGTCCGCGTTCGTCGCGAAGTCGATGCCGGACTTCGCATGGATGCTTAGCGCTCGGCCGTATGCAGCCCGCACGGTTGCCGCCCCTGCTCCTACCGCCGCCAAGGCGATCTCAACGTCGCGCGACAACGCTGTCACGTCGGCTCGTCTTGCGCGGTGAGGTCAGCCCCAAAGACCAGTGCTGGGCCACCGTGAGCGTGGACCTCGCGCTTGAGTGCGAGTCCGATCTTTGTCGCAACCCCCTGCGAGGCGATGTTGTTCGGCCGGATGATCGCGACCAGATGACCAACGCCGGCGTCCCGTGCGGCGTCGCGCACACACCTCGCCGCTTCGGATGCGTAGCCCTGGCGCCGAAGAGGCGTGCGCACGTGCCAGCCGACTTCGACCAACTGCTCTCCCTCAACGTCCTGCATCGTCAGACCGCAGTCGCCCACGAAATCCCCCGCGTGGGTCTCGATCACCCAGAGGCCGAACCCGTACTGCTCATAGTTGCGGAGGGTCCACTCGATCCAGCCCTCAGGGCCGCGCGATCCGCCGATCTCCAGAGTCGCGATCCCGGCCAGGTCGCCCGCGGTCATCTCGCGAAAACGCAGACGCGGCGTTGGTGCTGGAAGCATGTTCGAACTCTACGGCGGGTGCATGCGGAGGGAGGCAACCGATCTCTTCGCCTTCGTCAGCCCGGATTCGCGAACGACTTAGGGATACCTGTTGACCTGCGCAAACGCAGGTATCCCCCTCCCGAATCCGGTCAGGTATCCCGAAATCATGGATACCTGGCGGCGCATCGTTGCGGGCATGTTCGACCCCAACAACCCGGTCCCGAGGTGGTCGGTCTCGACGATGCAACGAGTCGCTGCGGAACCCACGCTCGCCGCCGCCGCGCTGCGCTACGCCAACCTTGGCATCCCGGTCTTCCCCTGCGTACCCGGCGCCAAGCAACCGCTGACACCGAACGGTTTCCACGACGCCGCTACTGACCCGAAGGCCGTCCAGCAGTGGTGGCACCGCACCCCCGAGGCGAACATCGGCCTCCCGACCGGCGCGGCCACCGGCGTACTCGTCGTCGATGTTGACGTCCACGAGGCTGGCAGCGGCTACGGGGCCTTCGAACAGGCCCGGACCCGAGGCCTCGCCGAAAGCTGGGCGTGGCTCGTCCGCACCCCCTCTGGCGGACTGCACGCCTACTACCCCCCGACGAGTGACAAGCAGCCTTGCTGGCAGTCCCCCAGGTCGCACATCGACTTCCGCGGCGACGGCGGGTACGTCATCGCCCCGCCGTCGCGAATCGAGATCGGTGGCGCGCCGACGGCGTACGAGGTCATCGCCGTCGCGAACCACGCCCCCACCCCACTGGACGCCGCGAGGCTGAGGCGGTTCCTCGACCCGCCCCGTCGAATGCCTCAGCCTCACGGGCCGGCCACCGAGATCGGGACCAGTCCTGCCCGCCTCGCGGCCTGGGTCGCGCGACTGCCTGAAGGCAACCGCAATGGCGGCCTGTTCTGGGCAGCCTGCGAAGCAGCCAAGGGCAGGCACCCGATCGAGGTCGCCATGGCCACCATCGGCACCGGTGCGAAACAAGCGGGGTTGCCTGAGAGTGAGATCGAGTCCACCATCTGCTCGGCCTACCGGATCGCATCGAGGACCCCCGCCGTGAGCCGCCCAGGCTCTGCCCGACGCAGTGAGGTGATCGGGCTGTGAACAGCCACGCCGAGTACCGCCGCCACAGCTACCAGCCACCTGCGCAGGTGCCCTCCGCCGAGGCCGGCGAGGCCGTCAGCCAACTGGCCCACCGCGCCGATCCCTCGCTGCCCACGACGCAGCAGCCCCCGCAGTCGTCCAGGCGCGTCGCTTGGGTGCGCCCCACCGAGCTCGCGGCCTTCACCGGCCCGCTCGTCGGCCGGGGCATCGATCTCCAGGCCGAGCTGATCCGCCGCACACGCCGCGCTCCCGTGCAGGCCACACGAGCCGTACGTCGCCACATCCACCACTCCACACAGGAGCGACCTGCTCCACGAGAGGAAGGCATCGGACTATGAGAGAGCACTTCGTCACCGGTGAGGGCCTGCGGCAGGTCCTCTACCGCCTCCACGACCTGGACCTGGTCGGCTACTGGGCCTGGCGCGAGGACCCCGAGGCCGAACGGCTGATGAGGTTCGCGATCCGCAAGTACCGCTGGCTCGCGACCAATCATGGCTGCGATCCCGACGACTCGGGGTACGCCGCGTTCGACGCGATGCGCACCCGCGCCGTCCGGACAGCCGATGATCCCTGGGCGGTGGTCACTCGCGCCGTGCAGGTCAGCCTGATCGCCGAGGAGCGCGCGGCCGGGCTGCTGTGCTCGAATCCGCAGGCGCGCCGTCACGTCATGTGGAGCAACCACGACGCTCGCCGGTTCTGCGAGTACGAGAACGACGTGTTGGAGTACCACCCCGCGATGCGTGCACCGGCAATGCTGAAGCGAGAGCAGGATCCACACTTTCGGCGTGGGATGGAGCGCAACACCTCCCCTGCCGAAGCCGCCGACATGATCATCGCCCTGCTCACCTCGCTGGGCTGGCCCAACAACACCGCCACCTGCGCGGTGGACTACGTCGCCACGCGGCTCACCGAGTCCAAGAACCGGTCCGCAGCCCACTCGCTGCTGCGCCGCGACGAGATGGGGCGCGCCGCCCTCGACCTCAACCGCGAGGCCTGGGGTACCTTGCTGCGACTAGTCCTCGGGGACCCCGAACCGGAGTTCCAAAGCAGCCTCGCCGGCCACGGCCTGCTCACCCTGTTCCTGTGCGGCTACGAGCCGGCCGAGTTCATGGCCGACGACGCCCTCGTGGCCGAGATCAGCCAGACCGCCCCCAAGAAGGCCAGGCGAATCGATGCCTGACACCAGAGGTCACATCGAACTCGAGCGCACCATCGACTCGATCACCGTCGGCATCCGTCACCGCAAGGAGCTCGGCGACATCGACGCGCTCGCACGCTCGATCGAAGAGGTCGGCCTCCTGCAGCCGATCACGGTCACTCCCGACGGGGTGCTCGTGTGCGGCAAACGTCGTCTGGAGGCAGTACGCCGGCTCGGCTGGAGCACCTTGAAGGTATGGGTCCGTTCTGGCATCTCCGACGAACTCTCTCAGGTCCTCGCCCAGCAGGATGAGAACGAGCAGCGCAAGCCATTCACGCAGTTGGAGCTGTCGCACCTGTACGACGAGGTGAAGCGACTCACCGACGAAGAGGCAGCGCATCGTCAGGCGGCCACGCGGTTCGGAGCCGATGGTGATTCGGGCGGAGTGAACGGTGCCGCCGGATCAACGGGACCGCGCGGGAGCGGCGACAGCCGCGTGCAGGCGGCGTTGCTGCTCACGGGCACCAGGTCTTACTCGCGGCTCGAACAGGTGGGTTGGATCGAGAGGGTCAGCAAGGATCCGGAACGGCCAGCCACAGTGCGGCAGTACGCCCGCAACATGCTGACCGAGATCGAGAAGGGCGGACCAGTGGAACCGGCGTACAAGCGCGTCAAGGCCGCCGACGAGCTGGCCCGGAAGCCCGACCCGCAGCAGAGCACCGAGCAGCAGGAGCTCACCCGCCTGGCAGCAGAGGCCCTCGAACGCGTGCGGCAACGCGACGCCCGCAAAGGGATGCGCGGCCTGAAGCGGAAACCCACCGAGCCGCGCTATCGCAGCCTTCGCTCATTCATCCTGACCTGGACCGAGCTCGACGGCTGGTCCCAGTTGTACGACGTCAAGGCGCTCGCCGAGCAGCTCACCGACGACGAGGTCGCACTCTTCGCGCGGGTGGTCGCTGAGACCAACGACTTCGCCGACCGGCTCCGCGAAACGCGGCACGCCCTCGCCTCGGCGTAGCCCGTACACCTCAACGACGCCACCCTCCCCCTGACGATCGGAGACGTCATGCTCGAACTCACCCGCCGCCAACTGCTCCTCATCGCGGTTGGCGTCCTCGCCTTCGTGACACTGGCCGTCGGGGTCTACGGCCTCGTCCGATCACCAGGTGAGCGACCCACAAGCGGCGTTACGGAGGCCCGGCCCGTGGCGGACAGCTCGATCACGGTCACGTCCACTCCGGTGGCTTCATTGGAGGATCGCTCGCTCCCCCGGACGGACGACCCCATCGCGTACTCCCGCGCCGTCGCAATCTCTCTCTTCGACTGGGACACCACCACGGGCTTCCTCCCCACCGACTACACCGCCGCCGTGCTCGCCGACGCAGATCCCTCCGGTGAGGAAACTCCCGGTCTCCTCACCGACGTTGCCACCTACCTGCCCACCATCGACCAGTGGCTCGACCTGGCCACGATGGACGTCACGCAGTCCCTGACGATTGATGAAGCCGTCGTGCCCGACACCTGGGCGGCCGCAGTCGAACAAGCTCATGGCCAACTCCGTCCTGGCACCACCGCCGTCACCATCATCGGCACCCGCCACCGCCACGGGGTGTGGGACGACGAGCCGGCCCAAACGTCGTACGACGTCTCGTTCACCGTGTTCGTCGCGTGCCCACCGGCCTTCGAACGCTGCCACGTGCTGCGCCTCTCCCAACTCGACAACCCGCTGAGGTGAACGACCCATGGGCATGAAGATGTTCGTGGCCGGAGCAGCGGCTGTCGTCCTCCTGGCCCCAGGCGCCGCCGTCGTCGGTGTGGCCACACTCATCAGCCCCGCCGCGGCCGGTTCGGGCTCATGCATGTGGGACGACCAGGGTGCAGGGAGCCTCGCAGTTGCCAGCCCCGTCCCGACCACACTAAGCGCGGTCAACACCAACGGCGAGACCGTCACCCTCAGCAACCAGCAACTCACCCGAGCCGCGACCATCATCGCCACCGGCAAGAACCAGGACATCCCGGCACGGGGCCAACTCATCGCCCTCATGACAGCCCTCACGGAATCGTCGCTACGGGTCCTCTCGAACACCGGCGCCTACCCCGGCTCTGCGAACATCCCCAACGATGGCAACGGCAGCGACCACGACTCCGTCGGGCTGTTCCAACAACGGCCCGCCGCCGGGTGGGGCACGGTCGACAACCTCATGGACCCCGTGTGGTCCTCGCGAGCCTTCTACGGCGGACACACCGGCCCGAACCACGGCTCACCCCGTGGGCTGCTCGACATCCCCGACTGGCAGACCCTCGAACCCGGAGCTGCCGCTCAGGCAGTGCAGGTCTCCGCCTATCCAGATCGGTACGCCGTGAACCAGCCGGTCGCGGAGGCCATCCTCGCCACCCTCAGCGGCGTCGCCTTCACTGTCGGCCTGTCATGCGCGGACGGCGGCGGCGAGGTGCCGATCGATCTCCCCGAGGGGTTCGCCGGCGCGTTGATCGCCGCAGCGGCCACTCAACTCGGCCACCCCTACGTTTGGGGCGGCGGCAACTTCGAAGGACCCACCGGCGGCGGCTTCGACTGCTCCGGACTCGTCCTGTACGCCGCTTACCAAGCCTCAGGCGGCAAGATCCGCCTCCCCCACTACTCCGGATCCCAGATCCACGCTGGGCGCGGCATCGCCTGGGCGGACAAACTGCCCGGCGACCTGATCTTCTTCAGTTACCCCGGCGCCAGCGGTCCGCACCACGTCGCGATCTACGTCGGCGGCGATCGCATCCTTCACGCACCAAGGACTGGGGACGTCGTGCGCTACGGCACGATCGGCGAGTTCGCAGGCGAAATCATGACCGTTCGCCGTCTCGGCTAGCAGACGCAACCACGACCACCGTTCCTGCGACCCTAAGCAAGCCCCCCGGCGCCGAACCCCGGCGCCGCGAGAACCTGCCCGCAGCGTTGGGGAATCAGCACATACAGGTGCCGGACGGCGTCCGCTCGGTGAAGCAGTTGGGGCACATGTCAAGGACGCCGCCTTCGGGCTCACGGACTGCTCCGTAGTACGCAAAGCACTCGTTCTGGCGGTCTGCCTTCTCCTTGTCCGTGTGCTCGCGCCAGAAGTCGGCGGGCATGCCCGTGGCCGCGCGGACGAGCAGAGTCCACAGCGGTGGGAGACCCTGAGTGATGCAGAGCGCTGCAATGGCGTTGATCGTCCCGCCGTTCACTCGGCGCTTGTTGCCACGCCCGAGGAAATCCACGTACTCGGTGAAGGTGATCGTCTGTCCGAGGCTGGCCCTGCGGATCAACTCGGGCAGCACCTGTTCGGCGTCCTGAACGAGATGCGGGTAGAGCGGATCGTCGAGGTCGAACTCCCTGAAGTAGCGCACCCGTAAGTCCGGATCGTCAGCAAGCGCCAACGCCAGGTCTGCAGGCGGGTTGCCGATCAAGCCTTGTACGAAAGCCTTGACGTTCTCGTTCATGGAAGTCTCTCTCGGGACGAAGATGGGAACCGGTCCGGGCGCGCCGCGGTCGCTTCGGACATCCTGACGCAAACAACCGACAATTCAGCGGCTGCGGCCACGCACCTCCCTGATATGACAACCCCAACCGCAGAACCCGCAGCCGTCGGACCAGACTTCGGTGCCGTCGGCGGCGCGGGCGATCTCCGCGCCATCGTCGGCGCCCTGCTGACCTACGGCCTGATCGTCGCTGTGCTCGTGCTCATCGTCTCCGCGACGACCTGGGCGTTGGCCGCCAGCGGAGGTAGTTGGCATACCGCACAGAAGGCCAAGACCGGAGTCCTGGTCGCCATCGCCGGTGCCACCCTGACCGGTGGCGCGCTGGCGTGGGCCAACTGGCTGTTGGACGTGGGCGCTCACCTGTAGGACGTCCCACCCAGACGTCCCAGGAGACTCCCATGCGCCACCTGCTGCTGCTGCCGCTCGACATCACGATCAGCCCGAACTCCGACGGCCTGCCCGGCATCGGCGAGCTCCGCAAGATCGTCGGCGCCTCGATGACTATCGGCCTGATCCTCGCCGTGCTCGCTCTGATCATCGCCGCCATCGTGTGGGCACTCGGGTCGAACTCCTCCAACCCCCACCTCGCCGGCCGCGGCAAACTCGGCGTACTCGTCGCCCTCGGAGCCGCCATCGCCTGCGGTGCCTCGGTGACCCTGGTGAACTTCTTCTGGAACGTCGGCCAGAGGGTCTGACGAGCCATGGGAGTCTGCGATATCCCTCAACTACGCCCGGTGTGCAACATTGCCGGCGAGGCAGCCGGCGCGGTCGTCACCGCCCCCTTCGAGTGGCTGGCCCAGGCCATGGGCGCCACCGCGGAGTGGTTGTTCGTGAACGTCTGGAAGGCCATCGACACCACCACGTACGTCGACGTGACCAGCGGGCACTACACCAAGGTCTACAACATCATGTTCGGCATCGCGGTCTTCGTGATGCTCGGGTTCTTCATGCTTCAAGTCATCGGCGGCATGATCCGCCGCGAACCCGCTGCGCTGTCCCGCGCCGCCCTCGGACTGGCGAAATCGATCCTCGGCTCCTTCGTCGCCCTCACCCTTTTGGCCACGGCTCTCCAGGTCACCGACCAACTCTGCATCGGGATCGTCAACGCAGCTGGCACGAACATGGACGAGATGGGCGAGCGAATCGCGGTCCTGGCCGCCGGACTCGGTGGCATCACGCTCGCCTCCCCCGGTGCCGGGGTGATCCTCACGATCTTCCTGTCCAGCCTCGCGATCATCGGCGCCTTCACCGTCTGGTTCAGCCTCCTCATCCGCAAGGCACTGCTCCTCATCGCCATCGTCTTCGCCCCCATCGCGCTGGCCGGCGCGAGCTGGGACCACACCCGAGGCTGGGTCGCCCGCTGGGCGTCCTTCGTGATCGCGATGATCCTGTCTAAGGTCGTCCTGGTCGTGATCTTCCTGATCGCAACTGCACAGGTCTCTGCACCGATTGACTCCGACCTGCAGTCGGTCAGCCAACCGATCGCCGGCGTCGTACTCATGCTGATGGCCGGGTTCGCCCCCTACCTGACCTACAAGGCGATCGCCTTCATGGGTTTCGACATGTACCACGCGATGTCGGCCGAGCAGGAAGCCAAGTCCGCCCTCAACCGACCCATGCCCGTACCGCTGGGCGGCCGCTCAGGAAGCGAGCCAGCCAAGGTCCTTGGCGACAGCGGTGGGTCAGGTGGCGGGGGCGGAGGTACGGCGGGTGGCGGGCCGGCACCGGCACCGTCTGCCCCCTCCGGTGGCGGTGCTCCTGCGGCTGGTGGAGCCGGCAGTAGTGGTGGCTCTTCCGGAGGCGGAGCAGCCGCGGGCGCGGGTACGTCCGGCGGCGCGGCCGCGGCCGGCGGACTCGTCGGCGCAGGAGCAATGCTCGCCAAGGAGGCAGCTTCGGCAGGCCCTCGATTCGGTGGGTACGTCGCCGCGATGGCCGCCGGCCACACCAACGGAGCCCAACCCGCCCCATCGAACTCGGTGCCGCCGCACGTTGCTGACACGACCCTGCCCGAACACCCAGAGCGGAAGGACCGCACGTGACCACCCCGGCCACCGCGTCGGAGCCCGCCCTGACGCCGATCAAGTTCTCCCGCCTCGTACGCCGCGGCGTACTGCTGGGCCTGTCCGGACCACAGCTCGTCATGACTGGCCTGGCTGCCGGATCTCTGGTTCTGGGGCTGTACGTCGGCGTCGTCGTCCTCGCCGTACCCGTCATTACCGCCTGCCTCACGGTGGCCTTCGTCCGCGTTGGCGGCCGCACTCTCGTCGAGTGGGCACCGATCGGACTGGTGTGGGTGTGGCGCTCCACCGGCGGACAACTCACCTACAGGAAGCGCATCCTCAAACCCCGGCCCGCGGGAACTCTCGCTCTCCCCGGGGACGCAGCCCGGCTACGGCAATGGGTCGACACCGAGACAGGCGCGGTCATGGTGCACGACCCCCACGCCGCCACTCTGACCGCGATCGTCGGCGTCACCCACCCAGCGTTCGTACTCCTCGACCCCGCCGAACAGGAACGCCGCGTCGTGTCCTGGGGACGCGTCCTCGCGACTGCCTGCCGCTCCGGACGGCTCGCCTCACTGCAGCTCATGGAACGCACCCTCCCCGACTCCGGCAAGGGCCTGGCCGACTGGTGGCAACGCCACGGCACCCACGACGACTCCTGGGCATCGCAGACGTACGCCGACCTCGTCGACCGCGCCGGACCAGCGGGTGAACGCCACGCCACCACCATCTCGATCGCCCTCGACATGAAGACCGCAGCACGGGGCATCCGCGCCGCAGGCGGCGGCAAGCGGGGCGCGGCCGCAGTGCTGCGGCAGGAGATGGCGACCGTCACCGCCGCCCTGAAATCAGCCGACCTCTCCCCCAGCGCCTGGCTCACCCCCGGCGACCTCGCCCTCATCCTCCGCTCGGCCTACGACCCCGCCGTCGCCGGCGCCCTCGAACGCCACGGCAACCTCGGCCGCGACCTCGCCACCGCCGGCCCCGTCGCCGTGACCGAATCCTGGGGAAGCCTCCGCAGCGACTCGGCCCGCCACTGCGTCCTCTGGATCAGCGAATGGCCACGCCAGCTCGTCTTCCCCGGCTTCCTCGCCCCACTCCTGCTCTCATCCGGCGTTCGGCGCACGTTCACGCTGCTCTACACACCCATGCGCACCGACCGAGCCGCTCGCGACATCCGCAAGAAGAAGACCGAGCACATCTCCGACGCCGCCCAGCGCCAGAAGATCGGCCAGATCGAGGACGCTCAACAGAGCGCCGAGTACCAAGACGTCCTCCAACAGGAAGCCGACCTCACCGCCGGCCACGGCGTCCTCCGGGCGACTGGCCTTGTCGCGGTCAGCGCGAACGATCCTGACGAACTCGAGCGGGCTGTGGCCGCAGTCGAGCAGGCAGCCATTCAGGCATCATGCGAGACACGTCGGCTGTGGGGCCAGCAGGCTCAGGGCTTTGCGACAGCAGCTTTGCCTCTGGCTCGGAGCATGTGAGCGACCCGTTCACGCCTGCTCGTGGCTTGAATCTGCGTCAGCCTGGTTGTCCTCGGCTGCCTCCATGTCGTCAATCCTTCGACGGTGTACTCGCGCAGAGACACGGCTGGAGACCTTGTCGCCGGTCGACTTGGCCTTCCCGATCGTTTGGGAGCCGAATCGTTTGGCGGCGTCGACGCCGTCCGCTCCCGTGTCGAAGGCTCGGTCCTTCACGTCGGTGGCCGCGTCGGTCCAGCGCCGAGCATCCAAGGATGCTCGGCTTCCTTCGATGCCGAGTCGCCCGTGAAAATCGGTCACAGCGCTTCCGACGTTATTGCTCGAGTGCACCACCGCACGCGACTTGGTGGGGTGCAACAGCACCTTGGCATTGGCCGTGCCCGCAGCTGCGTCCATGCGTGCCATCAGACGATCGGTGCAGCGCGAGATGAGGTCCAAGCGGTCGTTCCTGGCCGCCTTCAGACCCAGACGATGCCCGTCCAACTCACCCGGGGACGCATCGAGCACGCGGTCGAGCTCGAGCACCGCGATCGCGTCCTGCAACTGAAAACAGCGCGCCAAAACGGCCAGCCACTCCTGCACCTTCGACTCCGACTCCTTGGCCACATCCGCCAGGTCGCCGACCTTCGACTTGCGTTCCAGCTTCTCCGCGAGGGCATCGAGCTGACGCAACGCGTACGCCTGCGTCTCCGCGATGGTCGCCGGCGCCCCCTGCACCTTCGACCACGTGACCTCGTCGACCCTGCCCCGGCTCTCCCGCAGAGTCATGGCCTCCTCAATCACGAAGCCCACACCGATCATGCGCGCCAACACCGCGTCCTTCTGGGCGCGCAGCACATCGTCAACCTTCTCGTCGATTACGGCGAGGTAGTTGGTGATCTCATCCATGGTCTGCTGCATCGCCAGCTGCGCCATCAGCCCGGCAACCCCAGCCAGCATGGCCGGGTTCGACAAGGCGGTGCCAGGACCCTTTACGAACTCGACAAAGCCCTTGACCTGACCCTTGTCCCCCTTCAACACACCTGTCTCGAGACCAGTCTTCTTGCTTTTTCTGAGCCCGTACTTCTTCATCGCCTGCGCGGACTCCTCAGACAACTTGACCCAACGCCCCGAATTGGCAGTGATCTCGGAACCGACCTGCGCCGCACCCGCTCCGGTACTCAGGACAGATGCGAGCCGCGGCAAGGCGAGGTCCTTTGATGCCATCCCCTCGGACGCGAGAAAGAGTTCCACCGCGGTGGGATCACCGATGACAGCCAAGCCGCCGCCGTCGCTGATGAGTTGGATCTCGTGGTCCATGTCCTGGTCCTGAAGGTGGGTGAGTTGAAGCACCTTTTCGGGCGCTGCGCGATCCTTGCACGGACCTCCGACACCACGCGGAGGATCGCCCAACCGACAAACTGTGAGATTCCGGAGACAACGCAATCTCACCCGGTGCAGAATCATTCCAGAGCCCGCAGGAGACCCGAGACTCCTGCGGGTTCTTCACGCCCCGAGCCACCCTCAACCCGTCAGCGGCAGGGCGCCCCTTCGCAACATGGGCGGATGTAGCCGCCGCCATCACAGCGCTCTGAGAGGTCTCCCCCAGCGCATCAAAGTTTCGCAATTCAGGCAAGGTCCGTCAGGTCAGCCACCCCGCCAGCGTAGGACGGCACAGCGACTGGTCGAGGTAGGCACCACGGACACCCCCTGCGCACCTCCTCGATGACAGCCCATCGATGAGGAGCCTGCAATGCCCACCTTCAACGACCCGACCGCCGAGGCCGAGGAACTCCGTGAAGCAGCCCGCGGACTCGCGCACACCACCAGATCCGTCAACGACCCCACCGCTGTCTACCCCGTCCTGGGTGCCCTCAGTTCGTCGCTCGCGTCGATGTCGCAGTCCCTTCATCAACTCGGGGATCTCGGCGACCAACCGGCCGAGCGCGGGGTGAGCGTGGGTGGTGACGCACATGCTGGGCGGGCGGCGTCGTACCGCGTCGCATGGGAACTCCACCGAGCGGCGGAGATGCTCCACCAGGTCGCCGAGTGCGTCGACCGGGCCCACGAGATCGAGTCGAGCATCACCTACGCCGCCAACGCACCGGATCGTCCACGCCGGCGTCCCGCCCCGAACGCCGGGCTGTCCCTGTGACCAACGACGAGCGGCTGCACACGTCGGTCCTGGTGTCGCCGACCAAGGAGCGACGCAAGGACCGCAAGCTCCGCGTGGCCACGGCCCGGTCGATGGTGACCGCTGATCGCAACGCACGCCGTAAATCGGAGAAGCGGAGGTACGACGACCTCAAGGCCGAACGGCGCGAGACCGCCGTACTCCCCAAAGCCGGCGAACCCGGCCCCGCAGCGCTCCGCACACCCGGTCGGTTTCGTCTCCCTCGCCATCAGGACACCTCCGCCACCCTCGCAGGTGCCTACCCGTTCCTCGCCGAAGGCGGCCTGGGCAGCGAGGGCGTCTTCGTCGGCCAGGACCTCTACTCCGGCAGCTCTTTCGTCTACGACCCCTGGGTCCTCTACGCCAACGGGCTGATCACCGCACCGAACCTCGTCCTCGCCGGCATCGTCGGCTCCGGCAAGTCCTGCCTGGCCAAAAGCCTCTACACCCGATCCATCCCCTTCGGCCGCCGCGTCTACGTCCCCGGCGACCCCAAGGGCGAACACACCGCAGTCGCCGAAGCCGTCGGCGGCCGAGCCATCGCCCTGGGCCACGGGATGCCGAACCGGCTCAACCCACTCGACGAAGGCCACCGGCCTTCCGGCGTCGACGACATCCAATGGAGTAGCCAGGTCGCCTCGCGTCGACGGGATCTCGTCGGAGCGCTCGCGGAGACCGTCCTCGACCGCAGGCTCACGCCGCTCGAACACACCGCGGTCGACGTCGCGATTGACCGCACCGTCCGCGGAGCCGAAGTGCCCGTCCTCCCGATGGTCGTCGACCGGCTCCTCACCCCCGATCCGGACGACGACCACGAGGGACGGCTCGCCGAGGACGGACGACTCGTCGGGCACGCGCTACGCCGCCTTGTCGCGGGTGACCTCGCCGGCCTGTTCGACGGACCATCGACCGTCAGGTTCGACCCGGAGCTGCCGATGATCTCCCTCGACCTGTCCCGCGTCGCCGAGAACGCCACCCTCACCTCGGTCCTGATGACCTGCGCCTCAGCCTGGATGGAGTCTGCGCTCATGGACCCCGCCGGCGGTCAACGCTGGGTCGTGTACGACGAAGCGTGGCGCCTGATGTCGCACCCGGCGTTGCTGCGCAGGATGGACGCGCAGTGGCGCATGGCTCGGCATTACGGGATCGCGAACATGCTGATCTTCCACAAGCTCACCGACCTCGACAACGTTGGCGACCAGGGTTCCGCGATGCGCGCGCTGGCCTCCTCGCTGCTCGCCAACGCCGAGACCCGGATCGTCTACCGCCAAGAGTCCGACCAACTCGGCGCGACCGCAGCCGCGCTCGGACTCACCCGTACTGAGCAGTCTCTGATCCCCACGCTGGGTACCGGGCAGGGGCTCTGGCGCATAAAGGATCGCTCCTTCGTTTGCCAGCATCAGATGCATCCCGCCGAACTCGAGTTGTTCGACACGTCAGCCCGGATGACTGGAGGGCAGGCGCGATGAGCACTCAAGTTCGCTCTCGTGCCGCCCGGGAGGCACACCTGGAACGGGTCCAAGGGATGCTCACCGACGCCGTCTCCGCGCTCGTCACCGGCGAAGACTGGAATCGCGCGCTGACCTTCGCCGCGCGCTTCAGATCACGGTCATTTCGCAACACCATGCTGATCTATACCGCCCACGCTGCGGCGTACGAGGCAGGGCGCGTACCCGAACCGACACCGACGTACGTCGCGGGCTTCCGCCAATGGCTCACGCTCGGCCGTCACGTGGTCAAGGGCCAGACCGGGTACCCGATCCTCGCGCCCGTCACCGCCCGGTTCGCCTCGACCACCCCGTCCGACCCCACCTCGTGGCGCCGGTTGGCGAGCGGAGAGAAGCCCCCCCGCGGCGAGACCGTGAAGGCCCGACTCATCGGTCTCAAACCAGCGCACGTGTGGGACGTCTCGCAAACCGCCGGGGATCCGATCGACGAGTTACCGCGACCCGTCCTCCTGCAGGGCGAAGCACCCGCAGGGCTGTGGGACGGACTCGCCGATCAGATCACCGCGCACGGCTACGAACTGCGGTTGGTCTCCTCGGCCGCGGCACTCGGCGGCGCGAACGGGCTGACCGACTTCCTCACCCGCGAGGTGTCGGTGCGCATGGACATGGACGACTCAGCACAATCAAAATCGCTGTGCCACGAACTTGGCCATGTCCTGCTCCACGCACCCTCGACCGCCAACGACGACGTGGCTCCCAGTGCCAATGCGGCGATGCATCGGGGTATTGCCGAGGTGGAAGCCGAGTCCATCTCGCTCGTGGTTCACGCGGCGCACGGAGTCGATACTTCCGCCTACACGATCCCCTACGTTTCCACCTGGGCTGCGAGGGTGCCAGGGAAGACAGCGGTCGAGGTCGTGCAAGCCACCGCCGAACGCGTCCGGACGACAGCACTGGGGATCCTCGACCAACTCGACACCCCCCAGATCGGCAACGGTGACCCTCCCGGCCTCGAACGGGGCATCCCCGCCCCACGCAGGTCCACCCCAACCGTCGACCACGCCGTACGACACGAGACGGGGCTCGGCCTATGAAGATCCCCGTCTTCCTGCCGACCGTGCATGTCCAGGTCACCGAGAGCGGGGTACTTCACGTGGATGTCGACGGCGAACCCCACGACACCGAAGGCCCGCTCTCACGCGGCAAGCTCAGCGACGTTCTCGACCAGATCACCACGGCACTCGACTCCCCCGTCCGCGTTGAAGTCACCGAGTCCGACAAGACGACGTACGCCGACATCGCAACGCCACCGGTACGCGAACCCGTCTTGGCTCAGCGGCACGCCACCCGCGTCGATGCTCCTGGCATCAACGGCACCGGCTTCCAGCCCGGCGAAGAGATTGCCATCGCGTACGTCATCGCACACCAGACCGCTGATGGCGACGGGAGCACGGCCCTGCACCTCCCACCGGCACTGCTTGCTGTGAAACGCGAAGGCTTCGTCCTGCTCGGAATGACCTCACAAGTGATCGCGAGCGTCGACTGATGACCATGCAGACGCGGGCCCGAGGAATCGACGACGAACTCGTCAACCTCGCCCTTGTCGGGCTCCTAGCCGCGATGGGCCTTTCCATGCTCCTGCACGGTGCCGGCACTCTCGCCGCCGTCCTGTCGGGCGTTGGACGACCACGCGAAGGAGTCGCTGCCGGGTTTCGCGTCATCGCCCACCCGACAGACCCCTCCACCGCACTCAACGCGCCAGGGCTTCCCGCGTCGGTCTACTGGCTCGTCGTCGCCGCCCTGATCTGCCTCTGCTCTGCGCTGGCGTGGATCGTCTGGCTCGTGATCGCGGGGAACCGACATCGCCATGCCCGCGACCCCCACCGCATCGCCGGAACCGCGACCCGCCGCGATATCGACACAGCCGCCTCCAAGAAGGCACTCCTACACCGCGGACGAACCCTGCGCCCCTCACTCGCACACCCCAACGCCGACGAGGTCGGCTACCTCCTCGGTCACAGCCGTGGCCGCGAGATCTGGGCCTCGGTCGAAGACTCGATCCTGGTGATCGGACCACCCCGCTCCGGCAAAGGCCTGCACCTGGTCATCAACGCGATCCTCGACGCACCCGGCGCCGTCGTCACGACCTCCACCCGCCCCGACAACATCACGGCCACCCTCCACGCCAGGCAGGCACGCGGACCGGTCGCCGTGTTCGACCCACAGCAACTCACCGCCGGCCTGGACGACGTACAAGCCACCGGTGTCCGCTGGTCACCGGTTCGCGGCTGCGAGGACCCCCTGACCGCGATGATCCGCGCCGCCGGGCTCGCCGCGTCCACTGGATTGTCGTCCGGTGGCGTGGACTCGGGTGGGTTCTGGGAAGGCAAGACCCGCACCGCGCTCCAAGCTCTGCTCCACGCAGCAGCGCTCGAGCGCCTAACCACGAGGACCTTGTTCGAGTGGTCCCTGACTCCCTCCGCGGCAGCCGACGCCGTCGGGATCCTCACCGGTCACCGGACCGCAGCGACCGGCTGGGGCGACGCACTCGGCACCATGATCAACGCCGACCCCCGCACCCGCGACTCCATCTGGATGGGCGTCGCCCAATCGCTCGCTTCCCTGGCAGACCCCCGCGTCCTCGACGCGGTGAACCCCGACCCCGGCGAGCACTTCGACCCGGAGGAGTTCCTCACCAACAACGGGACTCTCTACCTGCTCGCCACCGGCGCCGGCTCAAGCGCCTCCTGGCCCCTGGTCGCCGCCCTCATCGAAGACCTCACCGAAACCGCACGCCGCCTCGCCGCAGCCTCTGCTGGTGCGCGACTCGACCCGCCCGTCCTGCTCGCCCTCGACGAAATCGGCAACCTCGCCCCCCTCCCCTCACTGCCGATGCTGATGGCCGAAGGCGGCGGCACCGGCATCACCACCATGCCCGTCCTGCAATCCCTGGCCCAAGCACGCAGCAGGTGGGGCGAGCACGCCGCCAGCACCATCTGGGACGCCAGCATCGTCAAAGTCATCCTCGGCGGCGCCTCAGCCTCGAAAGACCTCCAGGAGCTCTCAACTCTCATCGGCGAGCGGGACGAGCGTACGGACAGCATCACCATCAGCGAGCACGGCGCCCGCTCGACGCAACGCTCCACCCGACGCGTCCAGGTCATGCCGCCAGAGCGAATCCGAACGCTGCCGTTCGGCGCGGGGCTCATTGTGCTCCGCAGCGCGCCACCGATTGTGACAAGCCTGCGTCCGTGGGCAGCTCGATAGCCCCCCGCTGGTTGCCGACGCCGGTAAGCCCACTTCGGCCCAATATGACGCGACCCGAACCGCTACCTCCCACCGTTACTTCAGGTCCGAGGCCTCAGAAGGCGGCAGCCATCGCCGATGTGCCTGCGACGTCGGCGGCGTCGGCGAATGCTTGTTGAAGACGCTTCTGCTCCCTCCGTCACGTCAGTGTCTGGGCATGCGACTTTCAGACTCGTGAGACAGGAGAAGTCCCTGCGCCCTTGGTCGTCGTCCTGGCTGAACCAATTGAGGAACCCCGACACGGGGTTGCTCTTCCTCCTGGTGAGCAGGTTCATGTTGTTGAGCTGTCGCACGTCGCCTCGTTGCCTGCAGGGCGGTGAGGTCCTTCTTGGCTTGGCCCGGGACCAGCTCAGACAGCAGTCGTTGGAGCCGGTTCACGGTCTGGACTCGGAGCCGGGTGAGTTCCTCGCGGCGATCGCACCGCATCCGTAGTGCTTCGAGCTCACCGTCGGGTCGCAGCACCCGCAGCGTGGTGGTGCGGACGCGACGATTGCGATCGAGTGGGCGTCGCGGGCGTCGGTCTTGCGGTTGTGGCCGGTGTCGAATAGCTGGACCCGGGCGGCGAGCTTGGCCGGCACGTCCACGACGTGTTCGCCCGCCTCGAGCAGACGGTGCGCCAGCGGCGGCCGGCGCCGTTGGATCCCTCGATCGCCAAGACCCGGTCGGGCCAGGTCTTCGCATAGGTCCGCATCGCTGTGAAGCTGGCCTGGTCGGTGGTAAACCGGCCAGTTCCGAGGGGCTTCTCGTGTCGGTCGACGACCTCGATGGTGGCCGACAGCTTGTGGGGATCGACCCCGATGATCACCTTGCCCATTGCGGTTCTCCTGCTTGTCCTTGTGCCGATAGGGACGGCGAGGTGGGCAGTGCTGCTATGAGCTGGGCAGTCCCCTTCGGAGCCACGCCTCGTCACGGTGCCCGACGGAATGCAGACCGGAGGAGAGCCACACCCGAGCTGGGTGGGCAGCCGCGTGGAGAGACTCCCGCCGGACAACTGGACCGAGTCTGGCCAGATGCCGATCCTGTCGACAAACGTCTAACAGCCGCGTCGCGCGTCGCCCGCGGATGTTAGTGGAACGGCCCATTCTGGACGGATGAATGACATCAAGCCTGACCGCCTCGACTTCCTCGCCTACTGGTGGCTTCCTGAGCACCCGAAGCGCCGTGTTCCCGGACGTCTCACTTGGGATCCTGACGAGGGGGGCGACCTTCAGCTCATGGGTGAACTACGCGAGCTGGAAATCTTGGACAACCATCTCCCTGACGGCAACGTGCAGAAGTACCGCGCACGACCGTCCAAGCTCGACCGGCATTACCCAGTCATTCACGGGAGCCACACAACGAGCACGGGACAGCAGGAGGCATACACCGTCCTTCACTCGCTGAGCCTCAACAACGTCGGCTTCAACGGACTTGAGGAGTACCCCGAACACATCACGGCCGGCGCCGTCCTCCACGGCGCTTGGTACACCGACCCGGCCGACATCGAGGCCGACCGTGCCATCTTCGACCTCAGCCACCTCGCCAGCTGGGTGGACACGTCAGGTCTCGAGACCGTGTACCCCCGACTGCATGGAGACGCCGACGGGCCCTATGCCGTCATCAAGGGGCACCGGTTGCCGGCATTCTCAGCCGCTCATGGCGGCGCGGCGGTGGATATCCGCCAAGCGTTGGAGCACACCGGTGACCACGAACACACCAGCGGGGTCGAGCAGTCTTGGCGACTCGTCATCAAGATCGAGCCGATGGGTGAACTGGAGCGATTCACCGACATCGCAACCGACATCCGGGCCCTGGTCACCATCGGCGTGGGCAAGACCGCAGACATCACACGTGCCGTACTCCAACACCCGAAATTGCACCAGTACAAACTCGACGGCACACCCGCGCCTGGGTTCCGCGACGACATCACCTACCTGAACCGATGGGCACACCGCGGAAACGACGCCGCGACAGTTCGCAGCCACGAGCTGTACTTCAGCCTCGACCAGTTCGGCGGCCCCGACAGCATCCAACGCTGGCTCCAAACCGCCACGACGTACCGCACTGAACTCCGCCGCGTCATGGCAACCAGATATACCGACGCGATGTACCTGGAAGACCGCATCATGAACACCTGTGCCGCGCTTGAACGCTTCGACAAGGTACGCCGCCCGGACGCCCCGAAGGTGCTGCACAATAAGAAGCTGGTCGACCCCTGGTTCGCCGACCGCATCTTCGAAGGCGCCGCCTACGCAGGCTCTGGCTTCGAGAGCTTGATCGGCGAAGATGCCCAGGCTTGGGCGAAGAAGGTCAGTCGGGTGCGGAACCAGCTCGCACACCATGACGACCCCTTCCGCACCACTGGCCAAGCGGGCGAACACGTTCTCGCTGAACAGACGTACTGGCTCTTTGCGATGTGCATGCTTCGTGCTTGCGAGGCGCCAGAATCCACCTTCGAAGCGATCCTGAAGCATCCGCAGATCAACTGGCTTCGAAGCCAAGCCGAGGAACGTCTCATGATGACCACCACAGACTAATCCCGATCCCAAGAAGTCCTGGAGTGCTCCCGGCGGATCGCAGCCGCTCAGATGCAATGTGCGACAGACCGCCGCGATCGCCCTCTCGCAGTGCTGCGGCTACGCGCTGCGCCCGTCTCCGGACGCGGCGATGTTCCCCGGAGCCTCGCTCATGGAGAAGCTGGCCACCTTGCGCGGCAGCACACCCTCCAGCCGAACTTCGGCGACGGCCTCGTCCTGCTCTGCCTTCTCGCGTCGGCTCGTCACGATCCACAGCACATACGTCTTGCCCATGACAACGACACGCATTTTGCGGGCGATCGAACTTCCTGCCTCAGAGGCCGTCCGGTGGGCGCAACGGCATCGTCGGTGAGCCGTCGGTAGGGTCGCACGAGAACTACGATCGTCGCGTGAACGATGACGCCTCCGAGATCGAGCGTGAGCTCGCGGCCCCGGTCGAACAGGACCCCGCGCAAGACCAGGCCGAGCCGGGGACCTCCAGCGATGCTCTTTCGGTGCCCGGCGCCCAGGGCGGTTTGGAGAAGCGGGCCACCCGAGGCGCGCTGGGCCGACCCCACGGGATCGTCGCAGCGCTGGACGCCCAGTCGCGGTTGACGAAGATGCTCGCCGGACCTCAGTTCAACAGCTCGCTCATGAGTCAGGTGGCCGGGGCCGAGAAGCTCCTAGAGCGGTTCGCAAAGATGAATCGCCCCTGGCCCGATCAAACCCTGATCGCGAAGATCACCGCCCTGCAGACTGCCCGCACCCTGGGGATCAGCTCACAGTTCTCAGACGTGATGCGAGCCCACGAGCTCGTTGTCGGGGCGTCGTACGCGAAGTCCTTCACCGGGTTGCAGAAGCAGGCGCTGATCACCGACCGTCTGCTGGCCGGATTCCAGGTCGAGCCGTTGATGGCCGCCCTGATGATCTCGGCCAAGCCCGTGATCCGCTTCGACTCCTGGCTGAAGGTGATCGATGTGCAGTCCCCCGTGGGGTGGGCCGCCGCAGAGACACACAGCTTCGCCATCAACGGGCTGGTCGCCCGCGACTCGCTCCTCGTGGAGGAGGACGACCAGGATGAGTTCGACGTGGTCGTCGAGATTATCGAGACCGAGATCATCGCGCCGTGGCGGGCAGCTCGCGACGCCAGCGGTCACGCGCTCTACATCCGGGTGGGCAAGCACGACACGACCGCGGTCGCGCTATTGCAAGAGGGCTGGCACAACATCGGGCAGCCCGGACCTGCGGCGTTGTCATCGGCCAGCAACGCCTCCCTCGAGGCGCTGAGTCGGACCCTGCGTGCCGTGGCACCCGACGACGCGGTCCGCCTGTGGGCGGCCGGAGACGGTGGCCTGGCAGTGGAGGAGATCGAGCAGGACGGTCGCATCACGCGCAGTGCACGGGTCCGCTTCCTGATGCGAGGCCGCAAGAAGGAGCGGAAGCTCGTGCTGTCTCAGATCCAGGCCCTGGATGCGTCGGTGGGGGAGCTCATCAGCCGGCTCAACGCTGGCAAGCACGCATCGGTGGGGGACATGCACACGGCTCAGACGAACCTGATGGTCACCGAGGCGGTGCTGTCCGCGTTGTTGCCCAACGTCGACTAGCTGGACGCGGCCTCGCGGCGTCGAAGCTCGTCTTGGTTCCGGTCGGGCCGTTCCTCCATCTGCCGCATCACAGGGGCGTCCCCGGATGCCGACTGCCCGGCCCGGATCTAATGGCTTCTACCGAGCCGGTTTGACAGGCTTGGTTCTGGTAGCGGCTAGCAGGTCAGCACTCTTCGGATCTGACTTTTGAGGTCTTGCGGCAGACCGTGCGCCTGCTGGTCGTGAGGAGGCGAAACCGCTGCTGGGATGTTGTGCCCCGTGAGGTCTGCGGTGAGCACTTGACCATTAGATCGCTGGCTGCCTCTTCCGCGCTGCCGAGGGTGTCTGCACCGTGCAGACCCGAGAGGGGAGCGCTGATGTTGTTCGTGGGAGATGACTGGGCAGAGGGCCATCACGACATCGAGATCGTCGATGACGACGGAAAGATGTTGGCCCGGCGACGGTTGCCCGAGGGCCTCGAGGGAATCACGAGGCTGCACTCGCTGATCGCGGCGCAGATGCCTGATGACTGGGTCGATCGCGATCCCGCTGAGGCCGCTGGGTTGGTGAAGGTCGGCATCGAGACCGACCGCGGGTCCTGGGTCGCTGCGCTGGTCGCGGCCGGCTACGAGGTCTTCGCGGTCAACCCGCTCTCGGTGGCCCGCTATCGCGAGCGGCACTCCACCTCGGGAGCGAAGTCTGATGCTGCTGATGCGCACCTGTTGGCCGAGATGGTCCGCCTGGACCGTGCCCACCATCGACCGGTCGCTGAGGACACCGACCTGGGTGAGGCGATCAAGCTGACCGCTCGCACCCACCAGTCGCTGATCTGGGACCGGAGCCGTCACGTGGCCCGGCTGCGCTCGACGTTGCGGGAGTACTTTCCCGCAGCCCTGTTGGCCTTTGAGGACCTGGACGCACCCGATGCCCTGGAGCTGCTGGCCAGGGCACCGGAGCCCGACCAGGCCGCCCGGCTCAGCGCGACGGTGATCACCGCGGCTCTCAAGCGCGCCCGCCGGCGTCGCGTCGATGAGAGGGCACAACGGCTGAGGAAGATCTTTGCCGCACCCGAGCTGCGCCAGCCGCTGGTGCTGCAGGCCGCCTACGCCGCGGTCGTGGCCAGCGAGGTCGCGGTCATCACCGCGCTCAACACCCAGATCGACCGGCTCGGGGCGGTGGTGGGCGAACATTTTGGCGGGCACCGGGACGCTGAGATCTATCTCAGCCTGCCCGGCCTCGGTGTGATCCTCGGCGCCCGGATCCTGGGAGAGTTCGGCGACGACCCGGACCGCTACGCCGATGCGAAATCGCGTAAGAACTACGCCGGCACCTCACCAGTGACCAAGGCTTCTGGCACCAAGAAAGTCGTCATCGCCCGCTACGCCCGCAACCGCAGGCTCGGCGACGCCCTCCAGCAGTGGGCGTTCTGCTCACTGCGCGGATCACCGGGAGCAACGGCCTACTACCACCAGCTCCGCGACCGCAAGATTGGCCACGAGGCCGCGCTCCGCCAGCTCGCCAACCGCTTCGTCGGCATCCTCCACGGCTGCCTGAAGACCCACACGGCCTACGACGAACACACTGCCTGGGCACACCACTCCACGACCGCTGCTTGACTTCTAAGAACCTGGGATGTCTGCCGCGATGAGTGCGTCTTTCCGCCGCCTTTGGGGTATCCCCGACTCGACGTCTCGCGGGCGGTGCCGCCCTGCCCGTCGGCGCACGGTGCGCACCTGACTCCTGAGCCCGGCGTCGTCTGGGAGGCAATCCTCAGGAGTCAGCATGTCAATTCCCACCCAGATGAGTCTGGTCGGCTTCATCGTGTCCCCACCGGAACTGCACTTCACCTCCGCTGGCAAGGAACATACCCGCGTCCGGGTCGGGGTCGAGCAGTGGCGCCACGAAGCAGACGGCGAGCCCACCAAACTCGACCCGAGCTACCACGACATGGTCGCGTTCGAGCGCACAGCACGCGAGACGTACGCCCGGTTCCGGCCCGGTGACTGCTTCGTGGCCAGCGGGTACGTCCACGAGTATGAGGTCGACAAGCCCGGCGGCAGCGTGATCAAGGAAGAGTTCGTGGCCCGCAAGATCGGCCACAACGCCAACCGCACCAACTACACCGTCGAACGCACCCGCCGCGTCGCTCCCCCGCAGCCCGCCGCCGTACCGGCGCC
Source organism: Nocardioides sp. (assembly GCF_035576065.1). Classification (GTDB taxonomy): domain Bacteria; phylum Actinomycetota; class Actinomycetes; order Propionibacteriales; family Nocardioidaceae; genus Nocardioides. Next base: position 14,760 of record NZ_DATLWX010000015.1, on the reverse strand, counting down.
CCATCCCCCGGCAGTCGGATTCTGACGGAGCCCTTCATGGAGTACTACGACTCCGAGCCGAGCGTCGAGGGTGGCAACTACCCGAACGTGGCCCGTTTGTTCGGCGAACCGCCGACGCCGATCAACTGGAACATCCTCACCGCCGACGAGGCCGACTTCGCCTGGCACGACCTCGACCACTACCTCAAGTGGCTCAAGGCCGCCTACGGACTCGCGCCGGCCATCCTGCCGCCGTACTGGCACGCCCACGACGAACTCGTCTGGGAACTCTCCGCCCTGCACACCGACTGGCTCGCCTGCTACCACGAGACCGCCTCACCCTCGGCGCCGATCGGTTGGATGCGCGACTTCGGCGAATCTAAGCACCGGCTCCGCGAGTGGGTCTCCACGAGTGGCACGCGCCTCGACCGCGACCGACCCACCAGGCAGACCCCCTGGCCCGGCGAACCCGACGAGCCCACCCGGGGTGAGGTGGTGATCATCGACCGCGACCTGGAGTTCGAGGAGTTCGTCCGCCAAGACGTCCTGCGCCGACGCCGGATCGAAGCCCAGGTCGCCCAGACCCTCAGCGCCTGACCACGAAGCGGCCCAACACCCCCACAGGCGACTGCCTCTCCACAGGTTCCACCCTGACCACCTTCAAGCCCGGCAAGGCAGGACGACGATCGAACCACTCCACTGAAAGGAGCCAGGCAATGCTTCTCTCCCACGCCCGCACCCTGTGCGACGCACGCTCCGCACTCGCCGTGCTGGCCGACCGCGCCATCAGCAGCGACGCGTCATCGGCGTACGAGCAGGTCTTGATCACCCTCGATGTCATCCACGGCGACGAGGCGCCCGCGATCGACACCTACGGCCTGCCCGAGGAGCACGACCGGCTCCTCGCCATCGCCTCCACCGCGTTGGAGCGGTTGAAGTCTCACGGCGTCGACGACCTGCACGTCGAACTACTCCTCGCCATGCTCGATGACGCGACCGAGTTGGACGTCATCTGATGTACGGCGAGACCGGAGCCGCCATGCGCACCGAGCTCGCCGGGCTGCTCGAGCAGCATCGCATCCAGCACCGCCTCGGAGAGGCCCTCGGGCAACGCACACACGCCGGTGAGGTCATCCAGCAGTACCGCCACAGCGTGCTCGTGTGGTGCACCCAGGCCATGCAGGTTGCGACACCGATGGTCTTCTCCAACGTGCGGCCTCGGGTGCATGATCCCTTCCGGACCACCGAGCAGAACGGCGCGGCCCGCGAACTCGCCCGCGCCCTTGAACATGCCACGGCCTCCTCGACCGTCGGCCCGGCGCCGCTCCCCCTGATCACCGCACCGCAGGAGAACCCGGTGGTCGAGCATTGGCGCCAAGCCGCACGCGCCGCCGTCCTCGCCGAGCACGACACCAACCCAACCGTCACGGGCCAGATCACCGCAGCCCAAGCCCAAGCACTGGTCGCCGACGTCGCCGCCACCACCCAGGCCCTCGTGGTCCTGGACAAGCGCTACCGCAAACTGCCGGGCTGGACCACCCTGCCCAACCCCGCCCAACTCGGCTGGTCCGCGCTCGCGGCCGCGATCGACGCCAACCTCAAGACACCTGACTACAGCATCGACGCCGAAGGGTGGCGCCCAAGGGTCAAACTGCTCCGCGGGCCGACCCGTCCCGGGATCCTCGGCGTCCTCCAGGCCGAGCACAACCTGCTGATCCGACTCCAAGCGTTCCCCCACGTCGCGAACCTACGCCTGGTTGCCGACTCCCAACGCCACATCTCCCGCCAACTGACCCCCCAGGCCGCCCGGGTCGACGAAACCCTTGCCGCACGTTGGGAGCAACGCGCCGACAACTACGAGCTCATCCGCCAACAACTACGCGACATCGGCTCACTGCTCGGCACCGGAGACCTCGCCGCTGTCGAAGCCGCCAAGATCGTCAGCCGGCTCAAGAACGTCCCAGCCGACAGGATCATCGAGCCCCGAACCCTGGCCGCGTTCCAGACCCTCTACGACAAGATCGACCAACGCATCGCCGACATCGTCGAGGAAGGCCTCGAACGCCGCGTCTTCACCCAGCGCGTGACCCTGCCGCGCCTCGACACTGGGAGAGGAGCCCTCGCCGCGCCCGTCCGCGAACGACACCGCACCATCACGAACGCCGACGACCTCGACGTCGTACGCACCGTCAGGGAGCAACTGCGACCCCCGACAGACACACAACTCACCGGACCCGGCGACTCCCGAGCGGACCTGCACGCAGCCGTCGCCCGCCCACTTGCGTCCAGTCGCAGGGTCGAGGCACGCGAGCTCTGACCGAGCAGTTACGCCGGCGGGGGTGCGGGTCAACCGATCCGCCGACAACCGCTCGACCACCGCCGCCCTCGAACGACTTCGCCGGTGCCCGCTGCACACCTCAGCAGTGACCACAGCCAACAAGGAAGCCTCAATGACTACCAAGCGCACGCCATCAATCCCCGAGCAGCGGACCACGTCCGCGTTCCTCACCATCGAGGAGGCCGCCGAGTTCATGTCGATGTCCTGCATCACCATTCGCCGCCACATCGGCCAGGGCTCGATCCCGGCCTACAAGTGCGGTAAGCGGCTCATCCGGATCCGCCGCGAAGACCTCGAAGCCGCCATGAAGCGCATCCCGACGACCGGCCAATGACCTCGCGATAGGACACGTATAGGACACGGAGCCGAAATGACAACCGCCTCCGACCCGGCGTTTTCGCAGGTCAGAGGCGGTTTTAGTCTCGGTGGGCGATACTGGGTTCGAACCAGTGACCTCTTCGGTGTGAACGAAGCGCGCTACCACTGCGCCAATCGCCCGTGTGGTGCCGCGCAGACTCTACAGGTCGACGCCGGCCGTCATGAAACCGGCTTGCTGCGGGACTCGTCGGAGGCCTCGTCGTGCGCTTTGTCGGCCGAGCGGGACAGCGCTGCGACTGCCTCGGGATGACCGTGGAAGCGTCGGTAGCTGTAGATGATCAGGGCGAGCGCGATCACGGCGGACGCGATTTGCGTGATGGCCGTCCAGATGCCGCCGGGCAGCCACCACGACTCGGCGAAGGGCCACCAGCCGGGTGCGGGCGGGCTCAGCATCCACAGGACCCCGAAGCCGAGGAGGGAGATGACACCCATCAGGGAGAGCACGATGCGCGGCCAGGTCTCGACGCTCTCAGCCGCGCCCTGCAGCGCCTTGAGCCGGACCGGCTCGACGCGGCGTTCGGCCCAGTCGTACTGCTGGGACAGCAGCGCGAGTCCGGCGAAGATCCCCAGCAGTCCCGGTCCGGGAAGGAAGATCGCCGCCACCCCGGCCAGGAGCAGCACCCAGCCGAGCGTCTCGAGCACCACACGCTTCGCAGCGCCGGTCCCTGGGACGCCCATCAGACTGCCTCTACGCCTGCGCGGACCCGATTGTCGGGCTTGGTGATCACCCGATGACCCTACCGGGGAGTGCTAAACGACCCATATTTCCTCAAAAGCACAACCAATCTGTGTACGAGCCGTCACCATTACGAGTGGAAGCAGTTGAGAAGACCACAAACCCCCCTCTCGGAATCACCCGGCCCCCGCCGGAGTCCTAGGAGTCCCGATGAGCCATCCCCTCGTTGCAGATGTTGCGTTGGACGTCAGGCTGGAGTGCCTGGATGAGACCGGCCGTGGTCACCACCTCCAGAGCGTGATGGCCTACCACCGTCAGGACCCGTTCGCGATCACGATGACGTTCCTGACACCTGATGAGTCGTTGACCTGGACATTCGGTCGCGAGCTGCTCATCGACGGCCTGCGGAGGACCTCGGGAGACGGAGATGTCAGCATCGCGCCCGCCGTCAGCCCGACCGGACAGCGAGTCGTCCTCATCACCCTCAGCTCCCCGGACGGCCGCCTCATCCTCCAGGCCCGACAGAGCCAGATCGCCGAGTTCGTCGAGCGGTCCCTGGTCGTGGTGCCGCTCGGGGCAGAGGTCGAGAACCTCGACATCGACGCACTGGTCAGCCAGCTCCTCAGCTGAGTCGCCAGCCCAAGGCGGACTCACGAGTGGTGCTGTGCCTCCCAGGAGGCGTGAAGTCCGGCGTACACACTGCCGGCCTGCTTGACCAGCTCCGCGTGCGGACCGCGCTGGACGACGCGCCCCCGATCGACGACGACGACCTCGTCGGCATTCTCGGCCGTCGAGAGCCTGTGCGCGATGGTCACCGAGGTGCGTGACTGCATCAACCGCTCCAGTGCGCGCCCGATCCGCATCTCCAGATGCGGGTCCACCGCGCTCGTCGCCTCGTCCAGGACGAGCAGGTCGGGGTCGGCAAGGTGGGCCCGCAGCAGGGCCACGAGCTGCCGCTCGCCGGCGGAGAGCGAGTCGCCTCGCTGGCCGACCATGGTGTCGAGGCCGCGAGGGAGGCCATCGATCCAGTCCCGAAGACCCAGCTCGTCGGCAGACTCCAGGATCTCCTGCCTGCTCGCGTCGAGCTTGCCGTAGCGGACGTTGGCCGCGATGGAGTCGTCGAACAGGAAGCCCTCCTGCGGGACGAGCACGACGCTCTTGCGCAGCGAGTGCGCCGCGATGGTTCGCACGTCCATGCCGTCCAGCAGCACCGCGCCCGACCGGGGGTCCATCAAGCGGGTGAGCAGCTTGGCGAAGGTGGACTTCCCCGACCCCGTCTCCCCCACGATGGCGACGCGCGTCCCGGCGTCGATGTGCATCGACACCTCCCGCAACACGTCGGGTCCGTCGGGGTAGGCGAAGCTCACGTCGTCGAAGGTGACGTCGATCGGCCCGCGCGGCAGCTGCTGCGCATCGGGACCGGGGTCGGTGAGGTCGGCGGGCGTCTCGAGGATGCCGATCACGCGGCGCCAGCTGACGATCGCGTTCTGTGCATCGGTGAGGATCTGGGTGCCCATCTGGACCGGCCCGACGAACAACGTCACGAGGAACGCGAACGCCAAGACCTTGCCCGCGGTCATGTCCGTGGTGAAGCCGAGCAGGACCCCGACGATCAGCACTCCGGCGTTGGCGACTCCGGCCGAGATGCCGCCCAGGGAGAACGAGACGACCGTGAAGCGCTGCGCGCGTGTGCTGGCGGACTTGAACTCGTCGATGGCGGAGTCGATCCGAGCCTGTGTGCGGTCCTCGACGGCGTACGAGCGAACGGTTGCCGCACCGACGACCGGCTCGCTGATCGCACCCAGGAGCACGCCGACCTGGTGCCGGACGACCGTGTAGGCCTGCGAAAGCTTCCGCTGGAAGTAGCGGATCGACAGGAACAGCGGCGCGAAGCTCAGCCACACGACCAGGGCCAGCTCCCAGCTGTAGATGGCCATGATGATCGTGGCCACCAGCATCTGGCCCACGCTGACCACCAGGATCAGCCCCCCGAACACGAGGAACTGGCTCACCTGGTCGACGTCACTCGTCACCCTCGACACCAGGGCACCGCGACGCTCGGTGTTCTGCGTCAGCAACGGCAGGTCGTGGACATGGCGGAAGGCCTTGACCCGCAGCGTGGCCAGGCCCCGCTCCGAGGTGGTGAACAGGCGCTTGGTCATGAGGTACGACGCCACGCTTGTCACCGCGATCGCGACTGCTGCCGCCAGCCCGAGCCAGACGACGAACGCCACGCGCGGGCCATCGGGGCCGTTGAGGCCCCGGTCCAGCGTCTGCTGGACGGCGATGGGCACCACCACCTGGCCGCACGACGCGATCACGGCGAGCAGCAGGGTGACACCGATGCCCTCGCGCAACTCGGGCGAGATCGCCACGCCGCGGCGCAGGGTCTCCATGGCGCCGATGCCCTCCCCGGAGTCCATCTGGGTGTTGCTGGCAGCCAGGTCGTCTGCGTCGGTCGCGGGAGTCGTGATGGTGCTCATGGGCGTTCCTCGTGGGCTGCCTGCTCGTAGGCGTTGACCAGACGGGCGTAGGCGGGGCTGCGGTCCAGGAGCTCAGCGTGGGTGCCGCGGTCAGCGATCTGGCCGTCGGCGAGGTGGATCACCTCGTCAGCCAGACCGATCGTCGCCTTCCGGTAGGCAACGACGACCAGCGTGCTGTCCTTCTCGCTCTGGCGCAGCGTGGCCAGGATCCGAGCCTCCACCTCGGGGTCGACCGCGGAGGTCGCGTCATCGAGGATCAGCAGCCGCGGGTGCCGGACCAGCGCCCGCGCCAAGGACAACCGCTGACACTGTCCGCCGGACAGAGACGTCCCACGCTCTCCGAGCTGGGTGTCCAGGCCGGAGCCCAGGGCAGCGACGAAGCCGTCGGCCTGTGCGGCTCGCAAGGCGGCCCAGACCTCGTCGTCACCGATGTCGTCACCCAGGGTCACGTTGCCCCGGACGGTGTCGTCGAAGAGGAACGCCGTCTGCGGCACGAGGGCGACCGATCCGGCTAGTGCACCCTTGGCCAGATCGCGGAGGTCGTTGCCGTCGATCCGGATCCGGCCGGCGTCCGGGTCGACCAACCGCGTCATCAGACCGGTCAGGGTGCTCTTGCCGGATGCGGTCTGGCCCACGACGGCGACCGTGCGGCCGGGCTCGACGTCGAAGCTCACGCCCTGGAGCAGCGGGTTGTCCGGGTCGTAGGCGTAGTGGAGGTCGTCGACCTCCAGGCGAGCACCTCGCGAGGCGTCGCTCATGCGCTCGTCGCCGTACGTCATGGAACCGGTCGCCGCCAGCACGGCCTCCGTCCGACGGAAGCCGACCACGCTGCGAGGGAACTCGCCGAGCAGCCACCCGATGGCGCGGATCGGGAAGGAGACGATGGTGAGGAGGTAAGCCACGGTCACCACGTCGCCGGCATCGGTGGCGCCGCTCATGACCCGGCTGACACCGACCGCGAGCACGACCAGGACCCCGACATTGGGCAGCGAGGCCAGCGTGGGGTCGAAGGCGGCACGGATGGCGCCCGCCCGGATGTTGACGTCGCGCAGCTCGTGGGCCTTCACCCGGAACCGGTCGGTCTCCTCCGTCTCCCGGCCCAGGGTCTTGACCACCATCGCCCCGTCGAACGACTCGTGGGCGATCTCGCTGACTTCGGCCCGGAGTCCCTGGGCGTGGGTCATGAGCGGTGAGGCGAGGCGCTGGTAGGCCAGGTTGGCGACCACGACGGCGGGAAAGACCAGGAGGCCGACGATGGCCAGGACGAGGTCTGCCAGCAGCATCTGGACCACCGCGATCACCATCATCACGACCGTCCCCAGCGCCATGGGGAGCGGCGCGATGGGCGCCCAGGCAGCCTCGACGTCGGAGTAGGCGTTGGAGAGCAGCTGCCCGGTCGGGTGGCGTTGGTGCCACTCCATCGGCAGGGTCAGGTATTGCCGCGTCACGGCCCGTCGGGTGTGCGCCTGCATGCGGTATTGCATGATCCCGGCGCCCAGACGGCGGGCGACGATCCCGACGGCACGCAGGATGGCGACGCCGACGAAGAGGCCCAGCACGGCCCAGAGCAGGCCGGCGCCGATCTCGCCGTCCCTGAAGGCAGGGATGACCACGTTGTCGGTGGCCCAGCCCAGCACCCACGCGTCGGCGACGGTGAGGACCGCGAACAACACCGAACCGATCGTGGACAGGACGAAGATGCCTGGTTCGCGTCGGATGGCGTGACCCAGCACGGCGAAGCCTTCGCGGGTGGTCGAGCCCTGGAGCACCGCCTGGTCGTCACTCACCCGTGGTTGCCTCGCTCCTCGTCGCGTCGTGGGGCTCGCCTCTGGGAACCCGCCTCCGAGGTGCCCAACACCCCGCCTTCGCAGGTTATGCCGGGCCACCGACAGCGGCCCAATTCGATGCGCGCCCGATCCCGTGCTTCAGGCGCGGATGCGGGACAGGAAGGCGCGCGTGCGCTCCTGCTGGGGTGCGCCGATGACCTGAGCGGGCGTCCCCGTCTCGTGGACCACACCGTCGTGCAGGAAGCAGACGGTGTCGGCGACGTCACGGGCGAACCCCATCTCGTGGGTGTTGAGCACCATGGTCACTCCCTCCGCCTTGAGGTCGGACAGCAGGTCGAGCACCTCACCGACGAGCTCCGGGTCGAGCGCCGAGGTCACCTCGTCCAACAGCATCAGCTGCGGGTTCGCCACCAGGGCCCGGGCGATCGCAACCCGTTGCTGCTGGCCGCCCGAGAGGTCGTCGGGCCGCGCCCTGGCCTTCTCAGCCAGGCCCACCCGGTCGAGCATCGCGAGGCCGCGCGACTCGGCCTCCGCGGTGGCGATGCCGTGCACCTTGCGCAGAGCGAGCGTCACGTTGCCGAGCACGCTCAGGTGCGGGAACAAGTTGTAGGCCTGGAACACCAGGCCCATCCGCGAACGCACCCGATCGCCGTCGACCCGGGGGTCGGTGATGTCCTCGCCCTCGAAGGTGATGACCCCGTCATCCACGGTCTCGAGCAGGTTGGCGCAGCGCAGAAGAGTGGACTTGCCCGAGCCCGAGGCCCCGATGAGCACGACGCACTCGCCGCGGCCCACCCTCAGGTCGACGCCGCTCAGCACCACGTTGGAGCCGAACGCCTTCCGGACTCCGCTCATCTCGAGCACGGTGTCGCTCAGGCTCACAGCATCCTTTGATGAGCTCGGTCGCTCGCTCGTTCCTCGCTCGTCTCCGTCACTCACAACATCCCCCCCGCCCCGTGGAAGCCCTGCTTGCGCGCGAACCAGTCCGTCAGCCGCGCCATCGGCACGGTCAGACAGATGAACAGGAAGCCCGCAACAACGTACGGCGTGTAGTTGAAGTCACGGGCCGTCTCGATCTGCGCGGCCCGGATGGCGTCGATGACGGTGCCGAGCACAGCGATCAGCCCGGAGTCCTTCTGCAGGGACGCGAGGTCGTTCATCAGCGCGGGCAGCACCCGTCGCCACGCCTGCGGCAGGACGACGTGGCGCAAGGTCTGCGCATAGGTCAGCCCCAGCGCCCGCCCCGCCAGCCGCTGCGACTGGTGGACCGACTCGATGCCGGCGCGAAAGACCTCGGCGACGTAGGCCGAGTACGACAAGACCAAGGACGCGCAGCCCCAGAAGAGCGCGCTGCGCGGCATCCCGGTGAGGTCGAGCGCCGGCCCGCCGAAGCCGAGCAGAAAGATGACGAGCAGCAGGGGCAGGCCACGGAACACATCGACGTACACCGTGCCGAGGAGGCGCAGCGGGAACGCGAGCGGACCCCGGGTCGTGCGCATCACCGCGACGGTCAGGCTGACGATCACGATCGCGACCGCCGAGATCGCCATGATCTTGACGTTCATCCAGAGGCCGGCTGCCACTGCGGGGAAGGAGTCGACCGCCTTGTCCCAGTTGAAGTAGGTCTCGTGGACCCGCTCCCACCCGGGCGAGGTGATCACCAGCGTGCCGACCACGCCGAAGACCAGGAGCGTGCTGGCCGCCGCGATCGCCGTGCTCCGCGCGGCCTGGCGACGCCGCCAGCTCTCACGTTCGAGCTGGATCGTGGACGGCTGCCAGTCGTCGACAGCCACCGACCTGGTCATCAACGCTGGGCCATCAGGAGAGCTCGGGAGCGCCCTGCTGCTCCAGCCACTCAGAAGCGATCTCGTCGAGCGTGCCGTCCTCCCGGAGTGCGTCCACCGCCTGGGTGACGCAGTCGGTCAGTGGGCTGTCCTTGTCGAGCACCGCGCCGAACTGCTCGACCTCGCCGTCGGGCAGCGGAAGCTGGCCGACGATGGTGCCCTTGTCCAGCTGGACGGCGGTCATGAAGTAGGCGGTCGGGAGGTCGACGACGATGCCGTCGATCTGGCCGTTGTTCAGCGCCTGCACGGCCTGGTCGTTGGTGTCGAAGGCGGCCGCCTGCTCGGTGGAACCGATGACCTCGCTGATCGCGTTGTAGCTGGTCGTGCCCACCTGCCCGCCGAGCTTGGCGTCGGCCAGCTCGGCCAGCGAGGTGGCTCCCTCGATGGGGCTGCCCTCGTTGGTGATGACCGTCTGCCGCACGTCGTAGTAGCCGCTCGAGAAGTCGACGGCCTTCTTGCGCTGCTCGGTGATCGAGACCTGGTTGACGTCGAAGTCGAACTTCTTCTCCCCGGGGCTCACGACCGCGTTGAACGGCACCGTCACCCACTCGACCTCGTCCTCGGCGTATCCGAGCTGCTCGGCGATGGCGTAGGCCACCGCGGACTCGTAGCCCTGGCCGTTGGTGGGGTCGTCGTCGATGAACCACGGCTCGTACGCCGGGGAGTCGGTGCCGACCGTCAGGGTGTCGGCTGCGAGGGTCTCGAGGTTGTCCTTCGTGCAGTCCTCGGCCGCGGCGCTCTCCGAGCTGTCAGAGGACGGGTCACTCGCCGCATCGTCGGCCTCGTCGCGCGGCGCACCACACGATGTCAGCGCCAGGAGCAGGGCGAGGGGGGCAGTGGCGGCGAGGGTGCTGGCGATGGTGCGCATGGACCGAATCGTAGGCTCCACCCGTCCCGGAAACACGCAGCATCTCAACGGACGGTGTGACCAGCCCCGGCGAGACCCGCCTTGACGTCACTGATGCGCAACGTCCCGAAGTGGAAGACCGTCGCTGCCAGCACCGCGTCGGCACCGGCATCGACGGCCGGCGCGAAGTGCTCGACCCGACCCGCTCCCCCACTGGCGATGACGGGAATGGACACCTCGCGGCGTACGGCGCGGATCAGCTCGAGGTCGAACCCGTCCTGGGTGCCGTCGGCGTCCATCGCGTTGAGCAGGATCTCACCGGCGCCGAGCTCCGCGGCGCGCGCCGCCCACTCGATCGCGTCCAGCCCGGCGCTCTTGCGGCCACCGTGGGTGGTGACCTCGAACCCGGAGTCCGTGGGGGCGCGTCGTGCATCGACCGACAGCACCAGCACCTGGTTGCCGAAGCGGTCCGCGACCTCCGCGATCAGCTCGGGCCGGTGGATCGCCGCGGTGTTCATCGCGACCTTGTCCGCCCCCGCGCGGAGCAGCCGGTCGACGTCGGCCACGCTGCTCACTCCCCCGCCCACGGTCAGTGGGATGAAGACCTCCTCGGCGCAGCGTGACACGACCTCCATGGTGGTCGCGCGGCCCTCGTGGGAGGCGGAGATGTCGAGGAAGGTCAGCTCGTCGGCACCCTCGGCGTCGTAGGCCCGCGCCAGCTCGACCGGGTCCCCGGCGTCGCGGACATCGACGAAGTTGATGCCCTTGACCACTCGACCGTCATCGACGTCGAGGCAGGGAATGACGCGGATGGCGAGGGTCATGCGAGGCCCTTCGGCAACGTCAGCGCCAAGGCGTCCTCGAGGGTGAAACGACCTTCGTAGAGTGCCGTCCCGGCGATCGCGCCCTCCACACCGACCGGCACCAGCTCCATCAACGCACGGATGTCGTCGAGCGTGGTGACTCCCCCGCTCGCGACGACGGGCCGCTCGGTCATCGCGCAGACGTCCCTGAGCAGCTCGAGGTTGGGGCCCTGGAGCATGCCGTCCTTGTTGACGTCGGTCACGACGTAGCGCGCGCAGCCCTCGGAGTCGAGGCGGGCCAGCACGTCGTAGAGGTCGCCGCCCTCCCGGGTCCACCCGCGCGCGGCCAGCGTGCGGCCACGGACGTCGAGGCCGACGGCCACCCGGTCGCCGTACTCGGCGATCGCCCGGGCGCACCACTCCGGCTGCTCGAGGGCGGCGGTGCCGATGTTGACCCGGCGACATCCCGTCGCCATCGCGGCCTGCAGCGACTCGTCGTCGCGTATGCCCCCACTCATCTCGACCTGGATGTCGAGCGCCCCGACGATCTTCGCCTGGAGCTCGCGGTTGTGCCCGTGGCCGAACGCAGCGTCGAGGTCGACGAGGTGGATCCACTCCGCTCCCGCCTCCTGCCAGCGCAGGGCCGCCTCGACCGGGTCGCCGAAACGCTTCTCCGAACCGTCGACGCCCTGGACCAGCTGGACGGCCTGGCCGCCCTTGATGTCCACGGCAGGGAGGAGTTCGAGGTAGTCGCTCATGACACGATCCTAGGAGTCGTGTGTGTCGTCTTCCCTGACAGGGACCGCCAGGCAAGCCACGAGCTCTTCTCCGGCCGGATCGAGGAACAGCTGGAAGAAGTGGCCGCCGGGCCCACCGTCGACCGCCCCGATCCTGAGGCTGGCGTGGCTGGTCCGATCCAACCTGTCGGCTGCGTCGTCGGCACCAACGGCGGCGATCTCGTGGTCGCGCAGGTGCTCGGCCCGACTTCGATAGATGTCGCGGAGTGCCGCCGTGGGGACGCTGCCGGGGTGCAGGTCCAGTGCAGCACCTTCGAGAAGTGCGTGGCGACAGAGCGCCGCCGCTTCGCCAGCATCCTCCAACGCGGCGAGGAGGTGTTCGCGATCCATGCCGTCAGTCTGGCGCAGGGACCGGCAGCGCGGTAACAGGGGAGCCACGCTCTCGCGTGCGGGTTGCCCCAGACGAGCTGGTCGTTGCCACGACCTCCCCGACAGAGTCGTCTTCGGCGACCTGTCGAGCCTCCCCGCGGGCGGGGACAGCCCCTTCGAACCGGAGTCGTTCAACCTCGAGTTCGGGAGCCACTGGACCCCGCCACGGCGCTACCGCTGATCGGCGGAGCCGCCCGCCCGCCCGCCGGACCGACCGGACGTCCGACGATCAGGTTGTCTCGAGAGGCGCTTCGTCGGACGTCCCGCCTGACGTCCGACACGCTGGCTGTCAAGGTGACCACCGCCGCCTTGCACGTCACGCTCAGACGCTCGTGCGCGCACCGTCTGTCCCGAGAACCTCAGCACAGGGGCAGGAGGGTATGGCAGGCGTCGAGGTTCGCGATTCGGATGTCGTCCCTCCGTCGCGGTTCCCAGGCTTCCCGGGTCAGCCTCCACCGCTGAGACAGGGCGGGCTCGCCGCGCCGAGTCGACCAGTCCGTCCCGTTCGGCTCGTAGCCGAGGCGCCGCGAGACTGCGTTGGAGCCGGGGTTGTCCACGAAGGCGTCGCTCCCGGCCTCGCGAGCACCCAGCCCGTCGAAGGCGAGGTGGAGAACGGCTTCGCGCATCTCCCCGCCGAGCCCCTGCCCGCGGAGGTCCGACGACAGCCAGGAGAAGGTCGTGACCGTGCCGAGGGCGGCGAAGTCGACGCCGTCCAACGACTGCTCGCCGACGGCCCGACCGTCCACCATGACCACGAAGTAGAGCCGCCAGGCATCGGGCTCCGCGCTGCCACGACGACGCCAGATGGCGCGCAGCCATCTGGCGACGCGGAGGTCAGGGTCCGTCTCGTAGAAGGACATCGGGTCGTCGTACGGCGCAGGCTCGGCCTCGGTCTTCCCGGCTCGGACGAGATCGGCGAGCTCGTCGAGGAGCTCGTCCGTGGCGCCACGGAGCTCCAGCCGAGGCGTCTCCACCCGCACGTCGAGCAATGGGTAGTTCCTCACGGCACGCTCATTGCGGCGAGCTCCAGGTTCGAGCCCCACACCCCGTCGGCCACCTCGGTCGGCATCCGGCAGACTCTGTCAGGTGCGGCCAACCAGCGCAATCACGTTAGGCCGGAGCCAGGGCTCAGCTGTCGACCACGAGCCCGGTTAAGCCCAACGTGAACACAATCCAGATGCCGAAGGAGGAACCCACATCACCTTGGTCACCCTCTAGGGCCAGCCACGTAGCACACGCGACAAGAGTGATCGGCAAGAACGTTGAAGCAGTCGCAACGACAGTCACGCGGGGCGAACGGCCATCACAAGGTCGGCAACAGCGCTCATGTCCTGATGGCTCCGCATGGCACCGTCCGCCGCCACCACGGCACGCACATCGGCTACTTGTTCTATTGACCCACGACCGGTGCCTGGCGAGGCTCGGTCCAGGTACCCGGGTCGTCGCTCTCACATCGGCTGCCCTCGACTCGTCGTGTGGCTCTCATTTGGCCTGCGTGACCCGGGTGCCGACCTATGAGCGGGAGAGGCTCGAGAGGGGTTTGCCTAGCTCGAAGTAGCGGTGCCCTCCCGGCTCGACAACCACATCGGATCGAGTGTCGGGAGGAACGCAATGGAGCAGGACGCACAGCGGGTCGTGATCGGGATGGATCCGCACAAGAGGTCGGTGACGATCGAAGTCATGACGGCAGACGAGACCGTGGTCGGTGGCGGCCGGTTCGGCACCGACATCGCTGGCTACCGGTCGATGCTCGAAGTCGTGCGGCGGTGGCCAGACCGGGTCTGGGCGATCGAGGGCTGCCGCGGCATTGGGCGCCACGTTGCATTGCGGCTGCTAGCCGATGGCCAGGAGGTTGTCGACGTCCCGCCGAAGCTGTCGGCACGAGCCAGGGTGTTCTCGACCGGTCAGGGCCGCAAGACCGACGCCACCGACGCGCACTCGGTTGCGTTGGTCGGGACCCGCATGGCCGGACTTCGACCGGTGGTCGACGACCAGCAACTGGCCGTGCTCAGGGTCCTGGGCGACCGTCGTCGGTCACTGGGCGAGGACCACACCCGGATGATCAGCCAGTTGCACCAGCTCTTGCTCGAGCTGATCCCGGGCGGGGCAAAGAAGGACCTCTCCGCAGCACAGGCCAAGGCGCTGCTCGCCAAGGTCCGACCGCGCGACGCCGCAGGCAAGGCGCGCCGCCGGGTCGCCGCGGAGCTCATCGCCGACCTCGAGCGGATCTACGCCCGGAAGAAGGCGGCCGACAAGGAACTCAAAGAGCTGGTCGCGGCCACCGGGACCAGCCTGATGGACCTCAACGGCATCGGCCCGGACAGAGCCCCGCAGGGTGGTGGGCTTTGAGGTGGTCCTCGGTGCCCTACTCGCCGCTCTCGATGGCGGCGTGATCACCAGTATCCACGGTCTCGTTGAGCATCGCCATGGACTCTTCTGAGAGGTAGCGGCGGTCGCCG
>NZ_DATLWX010000014.1:0-181149 GCF_035576065.1 Nocardioides sp. | reverse complement strand
CTTCGACGGCACCATGCACCTCGAGGCCGACCTCGACGTCCCCGACGCCCTCGGCCTCGCTGAAGCCGTGTCCGCCGGCGCCGCGCGGCTCGCCGCGCTCGGCTCAGAGGACACGTTGGACGGGCGCCGCGCCACCGCGCTTGGTGACCTCGCCCGCCACCAGCTGGCTTTCGGGTTCGACGACGCCGAGTCGGGACCCCGCGAGGTCACCAAGCCGGCGACGACGCAAATCGTGCTCCACGCTCACCTATCCGCCGACGCGATCCTCCGCACCAACCCCGACGGGGACAAGTGCCTGAGCGGGTACGTCGAACAGGCGGGCCACCGGGTCCTGACATCCGACCAGATCCGTGACTGGTGCGGCCGGCCTGACGTGAGCGTGGTCGTGAAGCCCGTCCTTGACCTGCACCATCGCCTCGAGACGACCGGCTACACGCCCACCGACCGGATCCGCGACCACGTCATCGCCCGCGACCGGACCTGCGTCTTCCCGTGGTGCGGTCGCAACGCCAGACGCTGCGACCTCGACCACGTCGCCCCGTTCGACCACACCGACCCCACCCGCGGCGGACCCACCAGCACCGACAACCTCGCACCCCTGTGCCGAAGACATCACCGCCTCAAGACCAAGGGCCGCTGGCGCTACCGAATGACCGACCCGGGGTGTTCGTCTGGACCAGCCCCCTGGGTGACCAGTTCCTCCGCGACCACACCGGCTCCCGACCGCTCGACGCCCAAAGCACCGCCGAGCGCTCCGCCGAACCACCGAGCGAGCACCGAGCCGACGTCACCAGCCACCCGCCCGACCATTGACCACACCGCCCCACACCCCGCGCAGCCCAAGCGCGGGGCAGCAGGCACGCCCAGGCGTCCGTCCCGGCGGCATGCGTGGTCCCGGCGTGCTCCAGGCGTCCGAGGGCGGTTGGGCGGGGGTCAGTCGCGAGACCCTGGCTTGTAGGCGTACCAGCCGAAGTCCCGCCCACTGGCCCGGGCCTCCGACAATCTCTGCCTGATCTCCCGTAGCGGAGGCCACGGCTTCTTGGCGGGAGGCAGCTCCTCCCGCGTCGAGGTCGTGGCGTCACCGTCCCAGAAGACGAGGAAGCGCTCCTCCCTCGGGGTTGAGGCGAACAGCTCGTCGAAGTGCTCGAGAAGCCCGGCGCGCCGCAGGCCGTGTCTGTGGATGACCCGCTCCCACTGGTCGGGTGTCAGGAGAGCAATGAGACCGTCCCGCTGCTGTCGCCGTATGACATAGCGGTTCGCAGCCTGCTCCTCGACCTGACCCCTGCGCCCGAGGACCTCCAGCAGCATGGCGTGCTGTTCGGCGCGGGAGGGTAGGTCACGGTCGTCCTCGGCCCGGGACGGTTCGTACGCCCTGACGCGCCTGTGGATGTTGTGCACCAGCCGTCGTGCGACGTGAGGCGCGTAGTCCTCGGGCTCGGTGTAGCCGCTGAGGTCTCGCCACTCGGCGTCGAGCGGGAGCAGCATGGAGCCCTCGTGGGGAACGTCGAGATCGTCGGGCAGGTCGAGCACAAAGGTGATGTCGAGCTGACTGCCCTGTTCTCCTGGGACCACGTCGATCGCCGTCACCTTCACCTCGGTGCCGAATCCGTCGCAGCGGTCGATCCAATCGTCGCCGAGGTGTCCCGGGGGGACCTCCGGATCGGGAAGCGTGGTGAGGATGCGGTACAGCTCCCGGGCATAGTCCACATCGTCCATCGCCCAAGGATGGACCATCACGACAGGTGACCTCAGCGCCTCATCACTCCGCCACCGGGTCGCCGAAGCCCTCCGCGGCCCGGCGACCCATGATCGCTTGATGGGGCTCAAGGCCCGGCCCCAGCACCCGCCACCCCGTGCGGGCGTACAACCGCCGAGCCGGATCGTCGGGGTCCGCCGTGGTCATGAGCACCAGACGGGCGTGCGGCAGGTCTGCCGTGAGCGCGGACAGCAGGGCGTCGCCGAGACCGTGGCCCCGGTGAGCGGGAAGGACGCCCAGACTGACGGCCTCGAAGTGCCCGCCGATCCACGAGTCCGCAACGTCGGGCGCCAGGACCGAGGCGGCGGCGTCACTCCACCACTGCCCTCGCTCGCCGGTGTAGCCGTACGCGAACCCGACCAGCTCATCGGCCACGAAGCCCCGAGCGAGGCGGAAGCCGGCGCGGGCGGTGTGCCGGCCCCAGGGCGACACCAGCCAATCGTCGTACGCCGTGTCACCGAAGACGTCGTCGTAGACAGTCCAGACGGCGGCAGTGTCGGCCTGCGTCACGGTGCTGACGACGTCGACCTGCATGAGCAGGCTAGAAGCCGAGCTTGCGGAGCTGACGGGGGTCGCGCTGCCAGTCCTTGGCGATCTTGATGTGGAGGTCGAGGTAGACCGGGGTGCCCAGCAGGGCCTCGATCTGGAGGCGGGCAGCGGTGCCGACCTCGCGCAGGCGGGCACCCTTGTGGCCGATCATGATGCCCTTCTGGGAGTCACGCTCGACGTAGAGGTTGGCGTAGATGTCGAGGAGCGGCTTGTCGGGGTCGCGGTCCTCCCGCAATCCCATCTCCTCCACCACGACGGCGATGGAGTGCGGCAGCTCGTCGCGCACGCCTTCGAGCGCTGCTTCGCGGATGAGCTCGGCGACCAGGATCTCCTCGGGCGCGTCCGTCAGGTCGCCGTCTGGATAGAGCGGCGGTCCCTCCGGCAGCAGGGCGAGGAGCAGGTCGGAGAGCAAGTCGACCTGGGAGCCGGACACGGCAGAGACCGGGACGATCTGCGCCCACTCCGTGTTGGTCTCGGTGCCCAGGGCAGCGATGTCGAGGAGGTGCTCGCCGAGCTGCTCGGGGGTGACGAGGTCGGTCTTGGTGGCCACCGCGACCTTGATCGTGCGACGGATCTTGCCGAGCTCGTTGACGATGAACCGGTCGCCGGGGCCGATCTTCTCGTTGGCCGGGAAGCACACCGCCACCACGTCGACCTCCGCCCACGTCGTCTTGACCAGGTCGTTGAGACGCTCCCCCAACAGGGTCCGTGGCCGGTGCAGACCCGGAGTGTCGACCAGGATGAGCTGGCCGTCGGCCCGGTGCACGATGCCGCGCACGACCGTCCGGGTGGTCTGCGGCTTGGACGAGGTGATCACGATCTTGCTGCCGACGAGCGCGTTGGTCAGCGTCGACTTGCCCGCGTTGGGCCTGCCGACGAAGCTCGCGAACCCGCTCCTGAAGCCCTCGGGCCGCGTCCCGTAGATCGGTCCGGCGGGAGCCACCCCGCTGACGTCGAACTCCTTGTCGTGCTCGTCACTCATTCGATGCTCTCTCGTGCTGCGTCGTAGTCGGCCCAGATCTGCTGGTCACTCTTCCCTGCCGCCTTGCCTGCGCGCCAGATGGGTCCCGGATCGACGGCACGGGGCTGCCGCTTCTGGCCCCCGCCACGCCAATAGCCCATGACGTCGTATACCGACGTGGGGAGCTGTCGCTCGCGCATCAGGTGCTTGCGGATCGCCCGCATCTGGGCGGACTCACCCGCCATCCAGAAGTAACCCGTGCCCGGGGGCCAGTCGATCGCGGTCACGATGTCGGCGGTGGCGGTCTCGACGCCGGCAGGTGGGGTCGACCAGCTGATGTCGCCGCCGACGTAGTCGCGGATCGGCTCGTCGGGGGTCTCCACCCAGGCAGTGACCGGCACCGCCACCGTCTCCTTGATGCGCGCCACGGCAGGCAGGGCCGTAAGGTCGCCGACCAGCAGCAACCAGTCGGCGTCGGCCGGCATCGAGAAGGACCCCTTCGGCTCGCTCACCATCACCACGTCGCCGACGCAGTCGGTCGAGGCCCACTCGGTGACGAGTCCGTGCTCGTGCACGACGATGTCGAGCACCAGCTCGTGGCCGTCCCAGGACCGGACGGTGTAGTAGCGGGTCTGGAACTGCCCGGGGATCGTCAGCGCCACCCACTCGTCGGGGATCCCGGTCGAGCGGAAGTCGCTGAGCCCAGGCCCCCCGAGGACGAGTCGGACGAAGTGGGAGGTGAGCTGCTCGCGGCGCAGCACCTCGCAGGTGTACGTCGCAGCGCGAACGCTCACCGCAGCGTTCCGCGGTGGTCGCCGACGTGGACGACCACGTCCGGCCCGGCGAACTCCTGCACCGCATCGAGTGACGGCGTCGACTCCGAAGCAGTGAGCACCACGGCCGCTTCGAGCCCACGCGCGGCCGACGCGACCGCCATCGCGACGCAGACCTCCAGCGCGCTCAGCCGCAACGAGGTGAGGGCGACCGAGGCAGCGGCGTAGGTCCGACCGTCGAGATCGCGCACCGCGGCACCCTCCGCCGCGTTGGTCCGCGCCCGCGTGGCACGCGCCAACGTCACCAGTTTCTGGTCCTCGGCCGACAGCTCACTCATCGTCGTTCTCCTGCATCTCGTCGTCGTCCCCGGAGACGACCGCGACCAGCACGGTCCCGATCTTGTTGCGGCGACCGGTCAGCCGCTCCGCCTCGAACCGGAGTCCGTGGCACTCGACCACGGAGCCCGGGATCGGCACCCGCCCGAGGTGCTTGGCCATCAGTCCCCCGACGCTGTCGACGTCCTCGTCACGCACCGTCACTCCGAGGATCTCGTCCAGGTCGTCGACCGGGTAGCGGGAGGAGACGCGGTAGGTGGTGTCGTCGACGTACTCGACCTCGACCTCCTCCTCGTCGTACTCGTCGGTGATCTCGCCGACGATCTCCTCGAGCACGTCCTCGATGGTGACGATGCCGGCCGTGCCGCCGTACTCATCGACGACGACCGCGATGTGCTGGCGACGCGCCTGGAGCTCCTTCAACAGGTCGTCGACGGGCTTCGACTCGGGGACCCAGTGGACTGGGCGCATGACCTCGTCGACCCGCTGGGTGAACTCGACGTCGGGCTGCTCGAAGTCGCGCCGGACGATGTCCTTGAGGTAGGCGATGCCGACGACGTGGTCGAGGTTGTCGTCGATGACCGGGACCCGCGAGAAGCCGCTGCGGAGGAACAGCGACATCGTCTGACGCAGGTTCTTGTAGCGCTCGATGTAGACGACGTCGTTGCGCGGGACCATCACTTCGCGGGTCGTGGTGTCGCCCAGCTCGAAGACCGAGTGGATCATCTTGCGCTCACCCGACTCGATCACCGCGGAGGCCTCGGCCAGGTCGACCAGCTCGCGCAGCTCGGTCTCGGTCGAGAAGGGCCCCTCGCGGAACCCCCTGCCGGGCGTGATCGCGTTGCCCAGCAGGATCAGCAGCTGCGGGATCGGACCCAGGATCGTCGTCACGAACGACAGCGGGCCGGCGGAGAACAGCGCCACCGTCGCGTCGTGCTGGCGCCCCAGCGTGCGTGGCGCCACGCCGATCGCGACGAAGGAGATCAGCAGCATCGCCCCGACGGCCGTCAGGTAGGCGGGCCAGAAGTCACCGTCGTAGAGGTCGTGGATCCACAACGCCACGAGCACGATCGCAGCGGTCTCGAAGAGCAGCCGGAGCAGCAGGGCGGTGTTGAGGTAGCGGGCGGGGTCGTCGAGGATCCGGACCAACCGCCGCGACCCCGGCCTCCCCTCCTCCGCCAGCTCCTCGGCGCGGGCATGGGAGAACCCCGCCAGTGCGGCATCGGCGGCCGAGAACAGGCCGGCCAGGAACACGAGCAAGGCTGCTACCAGGAGCAGCCAGAGATCACCTATCACTGGGCGAGATCAGCCGACTGCCCGGTGGAGGTCCGCCACTGCTCCAGCAGCGTGGCCTGGAGCCCAAACATCTCCTCGTGCTCCTGCGGCTCGGCGTGGTCGTAGCCGAGGAGGTGGAGGATGCCGTGCACGGTCAGCAGCTCGATCTCGGCGTCGCGACCGTGACCGGCCTCGACGCCCTGCCGCGCGGCCACGTCCGGGCACAGCACGAGGTCGCCAAGGATGCCCTCCTGCGGCTCTTCGGTGACCTTGCCCGGGCGCAGCTCGTCCATCGGGAAGGCCAGCACGTCGGTCGGGCCCTCCTTCTCCATCCACCGCTGGTTGAGCTCGGCGATCGTGTCCTCGTCGACGGCCTTGATGCAGAGCTCGGCCTGCGGGTGGACCCGCAGCTCGTCCATCACGAACCGGGACAGGGCCGAGAGGCGGCGTACGTCGAGATCGACACCCGACTCGTTGAGGATCTCGACACTCATGGGCGGCCCCCGCGGGGTCTGTTCGGCTCCGCGCGGGGGGTGGCGGCCTCGAACTCGTCGTAGGCGGCCACGATCTTGCCGACCAGCCGGTGCCGGACCACGTCGCCCGACGTGAGGCGGTTGAACGAGATGTCCTCGACGTTGTCGAGGATCCCCTCGATGACCCGTAGACCCGACTTCACCCCGCTGGGGAGGTCGACCTGGGTGACGTCGCCGGTGACGACGATCTTGGAACCGAACCCGAGCCGCGTGAGGAACATCTTCATCTGCTCGGGCGAGGTGTTCTGCGCCTCGTCCAGGATGATGAAGGCGTCGTTGAGGGTGCGTCCTCGCATGTAGGCCAGGGGCGCGACCTCGATGGTGCCGGCAGCCAACAGCTTGGGGATCGTCTCGGGGTCGATCATGTCGTGCAGGGCGTCATAGAGGGGTCGCAGGTAGGGGTCGATCTTCTCGCTGAGCGTGCCGGGCAGGTAGCCGAGCCGCTCACCGGCCTCGACCGCCGGGCGCGTCAGGATGATCCGGGTGACGTCCTTGGCATGCAGAGCCTGGACCGCCTTGGCCATGGCCAGGTAGGTCTTGCCCGTGCCGGCGGGGCCGATGCCGAAGGTGATCGTGTGCTTGTCGATCGAGTCGACGTAGCGCTTCTGGTTGACCGTCTTGGGGCGTATCGTGCGGCCCCGGTTGGACAGGATGTTGAGCGAGAGGACGTCGGCCGGCCGCTCGGACGTCTCGGCCTTCATCATCGTGATGATGCGCTCGACGGTCTCGGAGGTGATCCCCTGACCGGTGCGGATGATGGTGACGATCTCGTCCAGCAACCGCTCGGCCAGCGCGATCTCGGCCGGCTCGCCGCTCAGCGTGATCCGATTGCCACGGACGTGCACCTTCGCCTCGAAGGCCCGCTCGATGATCCCGAGGTGGGCGTCACCGGGCCCGAGCACGCTGACCATGTCGATGCTGTTGGGCACCACGACGGTGTGTGTGGGTGCTGGTGTGCTGTCACTCATGGATACCCGCAGGGGGCGCCTTCCCGGGTCGGCGGTGGAGATCGACCTCCATGCTACCGAGGGACCGGCCGGTCGACACCTCCGTTGTCTGCGAGGCATCCGGCTACGAGGCTGCGCGACTGCTCGTAGGCTGGTCCCATGACGGGTCCCGACGGCGACACCCGCGAGTGGTCCGACGAGGACCCGGACGACCACGACGATGACACCGAGCCCACGTGGTTCCCGGGGCACAACCTGCCCGGGCACGCCCGTCAGATGGGCCTGACCCACCACGTGCCCGAAGGTGCGCTGCTCGACTTCGCGGGGTCCCTCAACGGTGCCAAGCCGTTGCACCGGGTGACCGCCTGGCTGCTGCTGGTGGTGTTCGGGCTGCCGGTGGTCTTCACGTTGCTGCGGACCTGGGACGCGTTGTCCTGAGACCGGTGGGCCTCAGGGACGCGTGATCTGCAGCGTGCCCAAGCACATCTCGTCGGTGGTGCCCTCGCCCCACACGACGTAGCGGTCGGGCTGGCCCTCGAACGACGGGAGCTGGTCGCGGAGCCACTGGACGTGCTTGCAGGTCACCTTGACGGTGTCGCCGGCGGCCAGGGCGACCGGCTCGATGTCGCGGGCACCCTGGTCGTCGAAGTCCCAGACAGGGATGTCCAGCACCATCTTGGCCTCGGGCGTGCCCGGGTTGGTCTCGATCCTGATCTGGCGTCCGAGCAGGTGCATGTGGCCGGCCACGGCGTGGATGGTCATCGGCTCGTTGATGGTCCGGGTGCAGCTCTGCACCTGGCCCGGCTTCGGCTTGCCGCCACACAAGAGGTACAGCGCGTTGGCAGTCCCCGCCTCGGCCCCGAAGCGCGACATCACGTCGAGCATGGCCGCATCGCGGTCGCAGAGGGGGCCGTCGGCGTACTCCGCACGACAGGGCAGCTCGACGGGGGCGGGCATCAACATGGTGTGCAGCTGCTCCATGTCGCGGTCACCGTCGGCCAGGCGCAGCTGGGCGGCGGAGACGTCGGGCTCCGCGCCCGCCAGGAGGTTGTAGTGGACCTGCATGACGATCCCGCTGCCGGCCCGCAGCTTCACGCCATACCCGGGCTTGCGCACGGACTCCTTGCCGCCTGGCGCCCAGGCACCGATCCAAGGGGCGTCGTCGACGGTCTGGAACGCGTCGAGGCCGGTGCCGCCGAAGCAGGTCCAGCCCTGGCCGTCCTCCTGCGCGTCCTTGGCCTTCGCTGCCGCGATCTGCTCGGGCGGGACCTGGAAGAGGATGACGTGGTGGACGACCTTGGGGTTGCCCGGCTGCACGGTGGTCCCGGTCAGCCACTCGTCCTGGGCGAGCTCGGGATCGAGGAGGAAGCAACGGTAGTCGTCGGTTCCGGCGCCGAAGGGGGCCGAGGGGGTGTACGCCGCCGGCATCGCCAGCGAGGCGCGGCGCTCGCCGGCACGGAGCTTGACCGGCTTGGCGGGCTTGGCGTCCGCGTGGTCATCGGCGTGGTCATCGTTCGCGGTGTGCGTCTCGGACACTTCTGAAGCCGGGTCGGCCGACTCGCTCGGGTCGGCAATCTCGCTCGGGGACTGCGTGGCGGCGGTCGGGCTGTCATCGCTCGAGGCGCTGTTGCCACCACAGGAGGTCAGCAGCAGCACGGCTGCTGCGCACAGCGCGATCAAGGAGCGCGTCGCGCGCAGGCCACTCATGCCTACAGCCTAGGGCCGAGACGTTGGTCTGGGAGCCGAAGCGCCACCTCGGCTATCCGGGGGGCCACCCCAGGGGGCGTCCGCCGAGCACGTGGAGGTGCGCATGGAAGACCGTCTGCCCGGCGCCGGCCCCCGTGTTGAAGACGGTTCGGTAGCCACCGGTGAGTCCCTCGCGCTCCGCCACCTGGGCGGCCGTCGTGAACATGTCGGCCAGACCGGAGGAATCGTGGCTCGCGAGGTCGGCGGCGTTCTCGTAGTGGCTGCGCGGGATGACCAGCACATGGGTGGGTGCCTGGGGGTTGAGGTCACGGAAGGCGACTGTAGTCTCGCCGGCCAGGACGATCTCCGCCGGCACGTCGCCCGCCACGATCCGGCAGAACAGGCAGTCATCGGGACGCTCTGGCGCGGTCATGACCTCAGACTAGGTTGCTGCGGGCGGCGTGTAACCGATCGAGCAGCCCGCACGTCCCACTACCGTGAAACGCATGACTTCCCCCTCCCGACAACTGGGCCGACGACTGGCCATCGCCCTCTCGGTCAGCACCCTCGCTCTGGGCGCCGCGGCGTGCAGCCAGGACGAGCCCGACTCCACGCCGGTCTCGCAGGAGTCCGAGGCCACCGACCCGCAGGCGGGCGAGAGCACCTCGCCCAGCGAGCCGGCCACCGAGACGACCACGGAGCCAGCCGACTCAACCGAGCCCGAGGACACCGTGACGGTGCCGCTCTACTTCGTGGGCGAGACGCCGCAGGGTCCCAAGCTGTTCCGGGAGTTCCGCGCTGTGCCTTCCGACAACCCCCTCGCCGAGGCGACGGCGCTCGTCACCGCGGGAGACACCCTCGATCCCGACTACCGGACCCTGTGGCCCCAGGTCGAGATCTCGGACGTGCAGGCGACTGACGGTGTCCTGCTGGTGCAGATCGCGGGTGACGGCTTCACCGAGCGCCCGGACGGCATGTCGAAGCGGGACGCCAGGCTGGCGATCCAGCAGCTGGTCTACACGCTCCAGGGTGTCCAGCAGGAACGCGTGCCGGTGCAGTTCGACCGCCCCGACACGAGCGCGCGGCTCTTCGGTCTGAGCACCGAGTCGCCGTACGCCAACGCGCCTGCCCTCGAGGTGTCGAGCATGGTCAACATCACCTCGCCGGAGCAGGGCTCCGCCGTCGACGGCGACACGTTGGCCGCCAATGGCGTCGCGTCGTCGTTCGAGGCCACCGTCCCGTGGGAGATCCGACAGGACGGGACTGTGGTGCTCGAAGGCTTCGCGACCGCCGAGGGCTGGATGGAGAAGCTCTACCCCTGGGAGACCGACATCGACGTCTCGGCACTCGCACCGGGTGATTACACCTTCGTGGCCCTCACGTCCGATCCGTCCGACGGCGAGGGTGGCGGGCCGCACGAGGACACCAAGGACTTCACCCTCAACTGATCCCCCACTGATTCTCGGGGCCAGGTAAACCGCGATGCCCGCTCGGGCGTCCCACTAGCGTGATGGCCCATGCGACCTTGGCTGGAGCGGTGACTGGCGTCGACCGCTGGAGCGCCGACGACGCGCTCGATGCGTTGTACGCCGCCCACTGGTCGCGACTCGTGCGGATGGCCGTGCTCCTGGTCCGCGACGTCGGCACGGCCGAGGAGGTCGTGCAGGACGCCTTCGTCGCGATGCACCGTCGGTGGGGTCGGCTCCGCGACAACGACCTCGCCCTGGCCTACCTGCGACAGACGGTCGTCAACCGGTCCCGGTCCGTGCTGCGGCACCGCGTCGTCGTGGACCGGCACCTCCGATCGATGGACCCACGCAGGTCCACCACGGCTCCCTCCGACACCGGGGCCCTGGACAAGGCCCGGCGCGAGGCTGTCCTCGACGCCCTCGGCCAGCTGCCCGACCGGCAGCGCGAGGTCCTTGTGCTGCGCTACTACCTCGAGCTCTCCGAGGCGGAGATCGCCGACGCTCTCGGCATCGCCCGCGGGTCGGTGAAGTCGCACGCCTCCCGCGGCTCGGCTGCCCTGCGCGCACTGCTCGGAGACGTCTGGAAGGACCAGTCATGAGCAATCACGAGCACGACCACTCCGAGCTGCACGACCTGTTGAGCGACACCGTCGCCAACGTCGAGCCGGGCTACGTCCTCGACGAGATCCGCACCCGGACCAGGACGGCGAAGCCTCGCTGGCCGTACGCCGCCGGCGCCCTCCTCGCGGTTGCGGCGTCCCTCACCGCGTTCGCCGTGCTCGGGGACTACACGCCACCGAGCGCTGTCGACTCGGGGACGAGCACCAGCAGGTCGCCCTCGCCCTCCGCCACATCGTCTGGTTCGGCGACCGGGGTCCCGTCTGAGACCGTCGCGGTCTACTACCTCAGCTGGGGTGGGGATGACGGACCCAAGCTCTATACCGAGTACCGCACGGTGCCGGCCAAGAACGCGCTGAGCGAGGCGGTCGCCGCGGCAGTCGAAGGCGCTCCACTCAGCTCCTCTTACTACAGCGGCTGGCCGCAGGCGTCCGGGACGTTCCTCGGGGCGACCCTGAGCGGAGACGTCATCAAGGTCGAGGTGGGCGACCCGGCGGTGCTGGCTGAGCCCGGATATCAGACCGGGGTCCCGACGTGCTGCCGGGGCCGATGGCCATCGACGGCTCGGAAGGCTGAGCTCGCCATCCAGCAGGTCATCTACACGGCGCAGGCCGCCGTGGGAGAGCGACTTCCCGTGCAGTTCGTCTACCAGGGGAATCCCGTGGCCGAGGTGCTGGGTGTCCCCACGTCCGAGCCGCTCGCCAACGCGCCGGTCCTGGACACCCTCTCCCACGTCTCCATCACCACGCCCGAGGGAATGGTGGTCGACAACGACGACCCGTTCGTGGTGGAGGGCGTCGGCAACTCCTTGGGGGGCTACATCGACGTCAACATCACGCGTACTACCGGCTTTCCGGTCGTCGACTACGTGGCGATCTACACGGACACGGATCCGGACAGCTTGTATCCCTTCACGGCGACCTATGACCTGACCGACTTGGAACCGGGCGACTACTTGGTGACCTCCGTCACCCAGCGCGGGGCGAGCCGATGGCAGGATCCGGTCCAAGTCGCGCCAGAGACCCTCCGCGCACAGCGGGCCGGGTACGGAACCTCTCATGACGGCGACTCCCGGGGATTCACGGTCGTCGAGTAGTTCTGCCGTGTCGCTCGGACCTGAGTCTTCTCGA
The DNA here is from genome assembly GCF_035576065.1 of Nocardioides sp. Taxonomy (GTDB): domain Bacteria; phylum Actinomycetota; class Actinomycetes; order Propionibacteriales; family Nocardioidaceae; genus Nocardioides. The sequence continues at coordinate 169,116 of NZ_DATLWX010000014.1, read as the reverse complement.
GACTCAGGTCGTAGGAGAGGCCCAGCGAGCGGTGCGCGCCAGGAGGGCACTGACGGCGGCGAGTCCGGCGGTCGACGTACGCAGGACCTCATCACCGAGGCGGACGGTGACTGCGCCGGCGGCATCGAAGGCGGCCAGCTCGTCGGGGGTGATCCCGCCCTCGGGACCGACGATGACGACGATCTCACCGTCGACCGGCACGTCGAGGGAGACCAGCGGCGTGGTGGCGTCCTCGTGGAGCACGGCGACGAGAGCGGCCCCGGTGAGACGGGCGACGACGTCATCGGTCGAGGCGAGGGGCGTGACAATGGGCAGCCACGTCCGACGCGACTGCTTGCCCGCCTCGCGGGCGGTGGCCTGCCACTTCGCGTGCGACTTGGCTGCGCGCTCGCCCTTCCAGACCGCCACCGAGCGAGATGCGGCCCACGGGACGATCGTGTCGACGCCGACCTCGGTCAGCACCTCGACCGCCAGCTCGCCGCGGTCGCCCTTGGGCAGTGCCTGGACGACCGTGAAGGACGGGGAAGGTCGTGGGAGCAGGCTCGCGCTCGTGACCAGCACCTCGAAGACGCGCTTGCCGGTCGAGGCCACTTCGCCGACGACGCGGTGGCCGAGCCCGTCGGTGAGGACGACTTCTTCGCCGACCCGCAGGCGGCGTACGGCGACAGCGTGGTGCGCCTCGTCCCCGCTCACCTCGACCCGAGCCCCGGCGGCGACGCCGTCGAGCGACTCGACGAGGTGGACGGGCAGGGACATGGCTCAGTGCTGGTTGAAGGCGTCGCGGAGCCGGCTGAAGACCGACCGCTGGGTCGACTGCACCTGGCCGTCGGGCGTCTCCTCGCCCCGGATGGCCGCGAGCTCGCGCAGGAGCTGCTCCTGCCGGGCATCGAGGCGGGTGGGCGTGTCCACGAGGACCGTCACGATGAGGTCACCGCGACCGCCGCGCAGACCCGGGGCACCGAAACCGCGGAGCACCTGCTCGCTGCCCGACTGGGTCCCGGGAGCAACGTCGAGGTCGTAGTCGACCTGCATCTCGGAGTCCTCACCCGGCTCCAGGTCCGCCTCCAACAGCGGCAGCGTGAGGGTGGTCCCGAGCGCGGCGGCGGCCATCGGCAATGTAATCGTGCAGTGCAGGTCGTTGCCGTGACGGGTGAAGGTCGGGTGCGCCTCCACGTGGATCTCAACGTAGAGGTCGCCTGCCGGCCCACCTCCAGGGCCGACCTCGCCCTGCTCGGTGAGCTGGACACGGGTGCCGTGGTCCACACCGGCGGGGATCTTGACGTTGAGGTTGCGTCGCGTCCGTACCCGGCCGTCGCCGGAGCACTCGCGGCACGGGTCGGGGTTGATCTGTCCGAAGCCGCGACACGCTGCGCACGCGCGCAGGGTGCGGATCTCGCCGAGGAAGGAGCGCTGCACCTGGGCCACCTCGCCTGCGCCACGGCAGGTCTCGCAGGTGATCGGCTTCGAGCCCTGGGCTGCGCCGTCCCCGTGGCAGAGCGTGCAGACGACCGCGGTGTCGACCTTGAGCTCCTTGGTCGCGCCGAAGGCGGCCTCCGCCAGCTCGACGTCGAGGCGGATCAGGGCGTCCTGCCCGCGGCGCACGCGCTGCCTCGGGCCACGGCCCTGCCCACCGGCGCCGGGAGCCCCAGGAGCGCCGCCCCCGAAAAAGGCGTCCATGATGTCGGTGAAGGAGAAGCCCTGGCCCTGTCCGAAACCAGCGGCACCGCCGGCAAAGGGGTCGCCCCCGCGGTCATAGGCCGCCCGCTTCTGGGGGTCGGAGAGCACTTCGTAGGCGCGCGAGACCTCCTTGAAGCGCTCCTGGGTCGCAGGGTCCGGATTGACGTCCGGGTGCAACTGGCGGGCGAGGCCGCGATAGGCCTTCTTGATCGCGGCGGCGTCAGCGTCCCGGGAGACCCCGAGCAGCTCGTAGAGATCAGGGCTCACTGCTGTCCTTCGTCGAGGATCCTGGAGACGTAGCGCGCGACTGCGCGCACGGCCGCCATGGATCCGGGGTAGTCCATGCGGGTCGGTCCGACGACGCCCAGCGTCGCCAGAGCCTGGTCGGGCGGACCGTAGCCAGCCGCGACGACACTGGTGGAGGCGAGCTCCGAATAGGGGCCCTCGTGGCCGATGCGCACCGTCACCGAGTCACCGCTCGTGACCTCGCCGATGAGCTTGAGGAGGACCACGTGCTCCTCCAACGCCTCGAGCAGGGGGCGCACGGCGGTCTGGAAGCTGTCACCGAAGCGCGCCAGATTTGCTGCTCCCCCGACCGCCACCCGTTCGTCGCTGCGGTGGTCGGACATCGCCTCGGTCAGCACGTCGACGACGCTCTGCGCCAGGGCCCGGTCGTCCTGGGCGAGGGTCTCGGGCAGGGCACCCAGGGCAGCGGACGCGTCAGCGATGCGTTCGCCCGCGGCAGCCTGGTTGACCCGCGTGCGGAGGTCGGCGAGCTGGTGCTCGCTGGGAGCGACCGGGGTCTCGAGCAGGCGCTGCTCGACCCGGCCGGTGCTGAGGATCAGGATGAGCATGATCCGCGACGGCGTGATCTGGACGAGCTCGATGTGGCGCACCGTGCTGCGCGAGAGCGTCGGATATTGCACGATCGCGACCTGGTGGGTCAGGTTGCTGAGCAGTCGGACCGAGCGCTGGACCACGTCGTCGAGGTCGACGGCGCTGTCGAGCAGGGTCGCGATCGCCCGCTTCTCCGCAGCGCTCATCGGCTTGACGCCGCTCAGTCGGTCGACGAAGAGCCGGTAGCCCTTGTCGGTCGGCACCCGACCGGCACTCGTGTGCGGTTGGTGGATGAAGCCCTCCTCCTCGAGGGCGGCCATGTCGTTGCGGACCGTCGCCGGCGACACCCCCAGGCCGTGCCGCTCGACGAGGGCGCGGGACCCGACGGGCTCCTCGGTGGCGACGTAGTCCTCGACGATCGCGCGCAGGACGGCGAGCTTGCGGTCCTCGACCATCTGGCCTCCTCGTCGGTCTCGTCGGGCATCACCCCGGGGCTGGCACTCCTGGTGCTTGAGTGCCAAGCCTACTAGTCCTGCCTACAGTGACCGACATGCCCGAGTTCACTGAGGTGGCACCGCGTGTCTGGGTCGCCCACTACGACTGGATGCACGTCAACATCACCCTCATCGGTGGCAGTGACGGCCTCGTGATGGTCGACACCCACGGCTCGGAGCGACAGGCCAGGATCATCGCCGACGACCTCGGCCGACTCGGTGCCGGACCGCTCACCGCCCTCGTGAACACGCACGACCACTGGGACCACTGGTTCGGCAACGACGTCTTGGCCTCCGCGTACGCCGCACTCCCGATCCACGCCACCGAGTTCGCCCTCCAGCGGATGGTCGAGGCCGGGGACCGCCCGACGGATGAGCGGCTCGCCGAGCACGCTCGCGCCGAGGAGATCCTCGACACGACGCTGCGCCCGGCGACGCATGGCTTCTCCTCCGCGCTCGCACTCGACCTGGGTGATCGGGTCGTCGAGCTCATCCACCCCGGCCGAGGCCACACCGCCGGCGACCTGGTGGTCCGTGTCCCGGACGCCGACGTGCTGGTCGGCGGCGACCTCATCGAGGAGTCGGACAAGCCCTTCATCGGCGACGACTCCTTCCCGCTGGAGTGGCCGCTGACGCTGGACCTGGTGCTCGGACTGATGACCTCCTCGACCGTGGTGGTCCCGGGGCACGGCCAGGTCGTGGACCTCGACTTCGTCCAGGAGCAGCGCACCGAGCTCGGGATCATCGCCGAGACCATCCGCGACCTCGCCGGACGCGGAGTGCCGGCGTCCCAGGCCCTCGACGAGGGCGACTGGCCGTGGGACGAGCAGCTGCTCACCTCCGCCGTACGCCTGGGCTACGAACACCTCCCCCGGGCACAGAAACGGCTGCCACTCGTCTGAGGGGTGTATACGCCGGGCGCGAACTCCGTTAGGAACGACTCATGACCGAACAGAGCGACACACCCACAGCCAGCTCCACCACGAGCCCGGCCGATGCCGACAACGACTCCGCGAGCGCCGGGCCGGACGACGCATCCCTCGCCGGGGTCTCGGACGAGCAGCTCCCCGAAGACCTGCGCCCGACCGAGGACAATCCCCTCGCCCAGCCGCTCGACCCCGACGACGAGGCGACCAAGGACGCCGACGAGCTCGGGATGGACGACACCCAGGACGACACGAGCGGCGAGTACAAGTCGTCGGGCACGACCCCCAGCACGGAGTCCGAGGACTCGCTCGACGCCGACGCCGATGCCGCGTCCGTGAGCGGCGACGGCGCGCAAGGGGCCGGTATCAGCGGCTGATCGTCGTTCTCGGCGGTTGTTTGTAACGCCGGGTTGCTGGCTGTATCCACCCGGACACAACACCCGGGGTACAAGGGCTAACCCGGCGTTACAGCGGCCAGCGCACTCCGGCGTGGCGAGCCACCCCTGTGCTCAACCCGCACCTAGCGTTGCCCGGGTGACTTCCCCCACGGACCGATATGCCGGTGACGTCCTTGCCGCCGACTGGCGCGCCCCGAAGAACGGCCGCACCGTCGACGTCCCTGCCGAGCTCGGCCTGGTCGTGGAGGAGGTGACCACGGACTGGTGCGGTGAGATCGTGGCCGTCGACCGCGACCTCGACACCGTCACCCTCGAGGACAGGCGGGCCAAGCGCCGGACCTTCCCGATGGGACCGGGGTTCCTGCTCGAGGGCAAGCCCGTGGCGCTGGTGCGCGCGACGAGGGCCAACCCCAAGGCGGCGACGCGCACCGCGAGCGGTTCGGTGGCAGTGCACGGCGCCAAGGCCAGGGTCGCGCGTGCCAGCCGGATCTTCGTCGAGGGCCGACATGACGCCGAGCTCGTCGAGAAGGTGTGGGGCGACGACCTGCGGATCGAGGGTGTCGTCGTGGAGTTCCTCGGCGGCGTCGACGACCTCGCCGAGCACCTGCGCGACTTCAAGCCGGGTCCTCAGCGTCGCGTGGGGGTGCTCGTCGACCACCTCGTCCCGGGCTCCAAGGAGAGCCGGATCGCGCAGGGCATCGCCCGCTCGGGCGTCGGCAAGCACGTGCTGATCGTCGGCCACCCGTTCATCGACGTCTGGCAGGCGGTCAAGCCGTCGCGGCTCGGCTTCAAGCGCTGGCCCGACGTGCCGCGCGGCATCGACTGGAAGACGGGCACCTGTCAGCAGCTCGGCTGGCCCCACCGCAACCAGGCCGACATCGCGCGGGCGTGGAAGCATGTCCTCGGCGCCGTCCGCGGTTTCGGCGATCTCGATCCCCAGCTCCTCGGCCGGGTCGAGGAGCTGATCGACTTCGTAACGGCTCCTGACTAGGTCAGGTCACGGACGACAGCGTCGGCCAGCAACCGTCCCCGGCGGGTCAGCACCAGACGCTCGGTGGCGAGGGTGACGAGATCCTCCTCGACGAGTCGCGCCACCTGGGATCGGCCGTTGCGATCGAGTGCGAGCACCGGCAGCCCATCTCGCAGCCGCAGCTCGAGCAGGATCCGCTCGAGGCGCCGGTCGTCCTCGGTCAGGTGCTCGTAGGCCAGAGCCGGACTGTTCCCGGCGGCCAGCCTGTCGGCGTACGCCGCAGGATGCTTGACGTTCCACCACCGCACCCCACCGACGTGCGAGTGCGCCCCTGGCCCGGCTCCCCACCAGTGCCCGCCGGTCCAGTAGAGGACGTTGTGGCGGCACCTGCTCTCGCGCCGTCGAGCCCAGTTGGAGACTTCGTACCACTCCAGCCCGGCCGCGGTGAGGCGATCGTCTGCGATGTCGTACTTGTCGGCCAGGTCGTCCTCGTCGGGCATCGGGAGCTCGCCGCGGCGGACCTGTCGGGCCAGCGCGGTGCCGTCCTCGACGATCAGGGAGTACGCCGACACATGATCGGGTGCGCAGGACAGGGCCGCGTCGAGGGAGGTCTCCCAATCCGCGATCGACTCCCCGGGCGTGCCGTAGATCAGGTCGAGCGAGACCTCGTCGAACCCGGCCAACCGCGCCCACTCGACGACCGCCGGCACCCGCAGCGGGTCGTGGGTCCGGTTGAGCACCCGCAGCACGTGGTCGACGGCCGACTGCATGCCGAAGCTGATCCGGTTGAAGCCGGCCGTGCGCAGCGCCGTGAGGTCCCACGCGGCCACGCTGTCGGGGTTGGCCTCGGTCGTGATCTCGATGTCGTCGGCCAGGCCGAACTCGGCTGCCGCGCTCGCGACGATCGCACCGAGGTCGGCCGGCTTGATCAGCGTCGGCGTGCCGCCGCCGAAGAAGATGGTGTCGATCTTGACGTCGCGATCCCCCAGCACCCGCCGGGCGCTGCGGATCTCACTGATCACGGCCTCCGCGTAGGTCGCCCGTGAGGCGCCGGGAGCCTCGCCCAGCTCGTCGGCGGTGTAGGTGTTGAAGTCGCAGTAGCCGCAGCGCACCGTGCAGAAGGGGACGTGGACGTAGAGACCGAAGGGCCGGGTGCCGAACTCGGCCAACGCGGCGTCGGGAAGCGATCCGTCGGCGGGCGCGGTCAGGCCGGCGGGTTGGGCGGGAGGCACGCGCTCATCCAACCACCAGCACGCGAACGGGTGCCGGTGGTCTCCCACCGGCACCCGTCGTGTCGTGCGCCTGGCTCAGGCCTGGCGCAGGCCCGGATCAGCCCAGATCAGGCGTACATCTTGTCGATCGTGTCCTTGTAGTTGTCCTCGACGACGTTGCGCTTGACCTTCATCGAGGGGGTGAGCTCGCCGGACTCGACCGAGAGGTCGTGGTCGAGCAGCTCCCACTTCTTGATGGTCTCCCAGCGGTTCAGCTTGGAGTTGAGCTCGTCGACGTAGCCGCCGACCATCGCCTTGACCTCGTCGCTGTTGACGATCTCGGTGTAGGACTTGCCCTCCATGCCGTTCTCCGCGGCCCAGCCGGTCATAGCGTCGGGGTCGAGGGTCACCAGGGCGATGACGAAGTTGCGCTCGGCGCCGAAGACCATGAACTGGCTGGCGTAGGGGCAGATCGCCTTGAACTTCGACTCGATGGCCGGGGGCGCGATGTACTTGCCACCCGAGGTCTTGAAGAGCTCCTTGATGCGTCCGGTGATGGTGAGGAAGCCGTCGGCGTCGAGGGAACCCTTGTCGCCGGTGTGCAGCCACCCGTCGGCGTCGAGCGCCTTGGCCGTCTCCTCGGGGAGGTTGTGGTAGCCGTCCATGACGTGGGGACCACGCAGCAGCACCTCGTCGCCCTCGCCGATCTTCACCTCGGCGCCCGGCAGGGCGCGACCGACGGTGCCGATCCGGTTGTCATCGGGGTGGTTGACCGTGGCTCCGGCGGAGTTCTCGGTCATGCCGTAGCCCTCGAGGATCACGATGCCGGCGGCGTTGAACCACTCGGCGATCTCCCGGTTGAGGGCGGCAGCACCGGAGATGAAGAAGCGCACACGACCACCGAAGCGGGCGCGGACCTTGCTGAAGACCAGCTTGTCGAAGAGCGCGTGCTGCATCTTCAGGCCGGCGGGGACGGACTTGCCCTCGCGCTTGAGCTGCTCGACCTTGAGACCGACCTCGAATGCCTTGTGGAAGAGCTTCTCCTTGGCACCACCCTCCGCGGCCTGCATGGTCTGGATCCGACCGTAGGCCTTCTCGAAGATGCGCGGCGCAGCACCCATGAACGTCGGCTTCACCGACGCGCAGTTGTCGACGATCTTCTCGACGCGACCGTCGACGGCGGAGGCGAAGCCGCAGGCGAGCTGGGCGGAGAGCAGGACCTTGCCGAAGGAGTGGGCCATCGGCAACCAGAGGAACTGCAGGTCGCTCTCGTCGAGGATGTTCTGGACCTTGATGGCCTCGCCCTCGTAGACCCACGACTTGTGGCGCAGACGAACGCCCTTGGGGCGACCCGTCGTGCCCGAGGTGTAGATCAAGGTGGCGAGCTGGTCGGGCGCGATGGACTGCGCCTTCTCCTCGATCGCGCTGGGGTGCTCGGCCAGGTAGGCCGTGCCGAGCTTCTTCAGGTCATCGAGCGTGATGACCCAGTCACCGTCGCCGGGGCCGTCGAAGACGACGACCTTCTCGACGTGGGGCAGCTCGGACTTGTTGTCGGTGAGCTTCTTGACCTGCGTGGCGTCCTCGACGAAGACGACGCGGCTCTCGGAGTCACTGAGGATGTAGGCCGTGTCTTCGGCGTTGGTGGACGGGTAGACCGTGGTCGTGGCGCCACCGGCGCACATCACCGCGAGGTCCGCGAGGATCCACTCGTAGCGCGTGTTGGACGCGATGCCCACCCGCTGCTCGGGCTGGATGCCCAGCGACAGCAGGCCACCTGCCAGGGCAGAGACGGCCTCGCCGGTCTGCTTCCACGTGATGGACTCCCAGGTCTCGCCCTGGGGGTAGCGGAACGCCTCGCGGTCGGGCGACTTTGCCACCCGGTCGAGGAACAGAACCGCCACGTTGGGCGACAACGTGTCGACAAAGCTCGTGTCGTGGTTGATGGGCATGCGACTCCCTGACTGATGTGCTGGGCCGCGGTCGGCACGACCGCGTTGGCTGACTCTCCGGAGTAACCTAGATCACTGCGTTACGCGGCGGTAGCATTTGTCCGGCTGAAGGACATCTGACGTTCGACCAGGCTCATGTCGCAGGCCCTCCGGCCGGTTCCGCGCGGCTCCCGGGCGGTCAGTCCTGGACCGCCTTCGCGATCGCGATGCACCGGGTGATCCATTGCAGCTCGTCGGCGTCTGGTGCGCGGGAGTCCCGCTCCGCGTCCTCGATCGACCAGTGCGCGTTGAGCACCATCCGCACGACCACCCAGTCCCGGGCCCGGTCCTCCTCGAGCCCGGCGCTGTCCAGCACTGCATGGAACCGGCGCCGCACCCCTGCCCGGATGTCACCCGCTAGCTCGTCCCAGCGATTCCACAGCAGCGGGGCCGGCTCGTAGTGCGGGTCTCCGTTCATCGGCTTCGGGTCGATGACCAGCCAACGCTCCTCGTGGCCGGCCAGGACGTTCTCGTAGTGCAGGTCACCGTGGATCAGCGTGCCGGTGCTGGCATCGTCGGCGATGAAGTCCCGGGCCAGGGCGGTTGCCTGCTCCACCAGCCGCCTGGGGATCGGCGCGTTGCGCGGCATCTGCTGCAGGGCGCCGGTCCAGCGTTCGACGTACGACGTGATGGTGCGGAGCTGCGGCAGGGCCGGCACGTGGATCCTGCCGTAGAGCCCGCCCACGACCTCGCACGCCTCGACGTCCCACACCTCGGTGAGGTCCTCGGGGTGGAGGCGCTCGAGGAGCAGCGCGCGACGGTGGGGATCGGCGCACAGGAGGCGTACGGCGCCTGACCCACCCCACCGCTGCAGGGCCAGGCCCTCGTGCTCCGACTCGTCATCGCCGTCGAAGGTGATCTTGAGCGCGGCCGGCCGCCCGGCGACGGTGCGGACCGGGAGGACGAGGGAGACGAACCCATGCATCGCGCTGCCGTCGAGGGACAGCTGCCACTCCTCGAGGAGGTCCTCAGCGAGGCGAGGCAGCCGGTCGAGCCAGGCGCCCCAGGCAGGTCCCAGGCTGCGCCGCGAGTCCAGGTCAGCGGGAATCTTCACGCTGGCGTCCCCCTCCGGGAAGAGTGAGTCCTCACGCTCGAATGAGCGCAAAAGGCAGGACACAGCCGACCATGGCAAGGATCCAGCCGTACAGGTAGGGCAGGCCTCTGGCGTAGGCCCAGCCTCGGACGAAGAAGTAGATCGCGAACGGGGCGAGCAGCGGGGCCAGGATCGACCAGGGTTGCTCGCCTTCGTTCCAGATGTAGACCTGCATGTAGGTGAGAGTGAGAGTGGCTCCCACTGAGCCGACGAGGAAGCGCCAGTAGTAGATGTCCCCGTTGGTGAAGCGCCATCGCAGCACCTCGAGCAGCGGGCGCGAGGCCAGGTCGTCCCGGCTGATCATCCGGGCGATCCCGGACGGTCACCGGCTGCTTGCTGAGCGTCGCTCAGGGCTTGGGCGAGCTCGTCGTCTTCAGCGGCGACCTGCTCGACCGCGGCGTTGAACTGGGTCGCGAAGCGCGCGCGGTAGTCGACGGCCGTCGCGTGCTCGTCGGCACCGCTCATCACGTCGTGCCAGGTGGTCTCGCGCTTGAGCACACGTGCCACCAGGGCTCGATCCTCGTCGGGGAGATCGTTCTGCTCGAACTGTCGACGCAGCTCTTGCTGCGCTTCCGCACGGTCTGCCCGAGCACGCTCCGCTCGCGGCTGGAGCTGGGCCTTGGCTTGCTCCATCCGGTCCCTGAACGCTGCAGTCTGCTCGCGGAGCCCGGCCACCTGGGAGCGGAGCTGAGCCATCTGCGCGTCCAACCCCTCACTGCGCGCCATCAGCGCTCTTCCCTCGGGAACCTCGGCAGATGGCTGCTCGCGTCATCAGCCTTGTTGCCCACGTCCACGTTGTTCGTCATGGTGGACCCGACGATCGCGAAGTTGAGCCCCTTCAAGGTGACTGCGACCAGTGACGCGGTCTTGGAGAGCGCGGGGATCAGATCGGCCAGGGCCTCCAGGGTCCGGATGGCGTCGCGGGCAAACTCGATGATCTGCTTGATCCGTCTGCCGCCCGTGAATATCTCCTTGGCCAGCTTGGCCAGGCTGCCGGCGAAGTACATGCAGAGGTCGTCGATCAGGCTGAGCAACATCGCGACGACCTCCATGGCTGCCTTGGTCGCTGCCAGCATGTCGTCGATGGCCATCTGGACCATCTCGATGCACTCGGCTGCAGCGTCCAGGTTCTCGCCGAACTCCTCCATCTTGGCCGTCATGGCATCGGCGGTGTCCCCCTGCCACACGGCGGGGACGGCCGCGGCCATGGCTCGGTAGTTGTCGGCAAGGATGCCCGCAGCCAGCCCGGTGCGGCGCCAGTCCTCGGCCATGACGCTCACCGTGGAGAAGTCCCCGGCCAGCTTGTCGAAGATGGCGTCGAGCAAGTGGATGTGGACCTGTTCGAGGACCCAGTTGATCCCGCGGACGACATAGCCGCAGTTGTCCTTGATCTGCTCGACGAGGTCGCCTTCGATGCCGGAAGCGCCGGACACCAGGGTGGACTCCAGGTCGCGCAGAGCGACTGCATAGGCCATCAGTCGCGATCCCGTCGCTCGAGGTAGTCGTCCATCTTGTCCTCGTCGTCGCGGGCCTCGTCGTTCTCCTGGGCGTGGTGTACGGCAGCCTGCGCCTGTTGCGCCGCGTCCAGGACCGACAGCGGCGAGTGGGTGGGCGTGTGTGGCGCCGCGTGCTGAGGCGGATTGGGCAGGTTCTTGACGATAGCCTCGTTGATCTCGGGGTCGTTCAGAGCCGAATGCACCGTGTTGCCCGCGACCAGTGGCCCGTTGGTGCGGTCCGGCCAGCCGGGAGTCGAGTGACCCGGGCCCGTGCCCGGCGCCTCACCGGTCAGGCTCACCGCAAGCTGCCGGTGCCTCTCCGCCACGCCTTCGTCCGCCCTCAGGATGTCCTTGCGCGCCAGCGCGATCGCGTCCTCGAAGTCGAACGCCGCCTGATAGGCCTGCTCCAGGCAGTCGACGAGGTCGTGGTGAGCGGTGGTGTAGGTGTCCTTGAACAGGCTGAGGAACCCACGGAACGCGCCGTACTCATTCATCGACGACCCGAAGGCACCGAAGGAGTGCGTGCGGGACGTCTGTCGAGCCAGCTCGTTCATGGTCTCGACGACCTGGCCCGATCCGGGTCGGGAGATCTTGATCTCGTGCGCCATGACTTCTCCTCATGTGTCGCGGTGAGAGTAGCCACTAGTCGCCTCCGCCAAACCTCGTGGGTCGAACTCGAGTCGGCCTGAATCAGTCGAAGGCGGCCATCAGGTCGGCCAGGTGCCGTTGAAAGGCCGGGCAGCCGCTGATGTCGTGAGCCTTGCAGTTGTAGGCGTGCTCGGTCATCTCCCTCGAGATCCGCATCTGCTCCATCCGATGCTCCAGGTCGTCGAGGTGAGCCTGCAGCACTGCATGACGCTCCGGTGCTCCCGAGTCGAGCAGCACCGCGATCTGGTCGAGGGTCATCCCGGCGTCCTTGTTGCGCTGGATGGCGGCGACCCTCGCGATGTCGTCGCGGCTGTAGCGACGGCGGCCAGCGGAGTCGCGTGGCGGGGTGAGCAGCCCCACGGACTCCCAGTGCCGCAGCACGTTGGTGGGGAGGTCGAAGCGCTCGGCCACCTCGCCGACGGACCAGGTCCGATCACGACTTGACTTCATCCCAACATGAAGTCACACGCTGGTGTCTCCTGACAAGTCCAGACCAAGGAGCAACATGTACGACGCACTCGTGATCGGCGGCGGCCCCGCCGGACTGCAAGCCACGCTCACCCTCGGCCGGATGCACCGGTCCACCCTGATGCTCGACTCGGGCACCTACCGCAACGCCCCGGTCGAGGCCATGCACAACATCGTGACCAACGACGGCCGGCACCCCGCGGAGTTCCGCTCCATCGTGCGCGCAGAGCTTGCGGCATACGCCACGGTCGAGATCCGCGATCTGGGCGCGGAGTCCGTCGAGCGACTGCCGGACGGCACCTTCTCGGTGGCGTTGGCGGACGGCATGACCGAGACCTCCCGCGCGGTCGTGCTGGCCACGGGCCTTCGTGACGTGATGCCGGACGTGCCGGGCTTCGCCGAGCAGTGGGGCCGCACGGTCCACGTCTGCCCGTTCTGCCACGGCCACGAGCTGAGCGGGAGGCGGGTCGCCATCCAGGACTCACCGGCCGCGGGCCACTTCGTGGCCATGCTGTCGCCCGTGGTCGGCGCGATCGAGATCGTCCCACCGGTCACCGGCGTCCAGATGACCTCTGAGGGCCTGCGCGTCTCGTCCGACACGGGGGCGGTGGTCGTGGACGGGCTCTTCGCCCACCCCGCCTATGAGCAAGCAGCGCCCTTCGCCGCCCAGCTCGGCCTGGAGATGCGGGAGAGCGGCTGCATCGCCGTCGACCTCTTCGGCCACACGAGCGTCCCGGGTGTCTATGCCGCCGGCGACCTCGCCCATGTCGCCGACCTGCCGATGCCGATGCCGTCGGTGCTCGCGGCGGCGTATGCCGGCCAGCTCGCCGGAGCCTCCGTCGTCCGCGACGCCGCGATGGCGCACGCCTAGCTCGACCTCACGTCGGCTGGTCGGCGAGGTACTCCCCCGGCGTCATGCCGGTCACGGTGCGGAAGTCGTGGGTGAAGTGGGCCTGGTCGGCGTAGCCGAGATCTGCCGCCATGTCCGCCAGGGAGGACTCCCCCGCCTTCAGCGCCAGGACCGCGTCGTGCAGGCGACGACGCTGGATGAGCCACTTGGGGCTCAGTCCCACCCGCTGCTCGACGAGCCGCTGGAGGCTGCGCTCGCTGAGCCCCACGTGGGCTGCCAGCTCGTCCACCCGGGTGACCTCCGAGTGGTCGCGAAGCCACGCGACCACGTCGTTGATCAGCAGCCCGGCGTCATCGACCGGCAGGTATGCCGCCAGCCGCTGCTCGACCGCCTCGATCGCGACGGCATGGGCAGCCGGGTCGCGCGGATCATGCGCCATGGCCTGGCGGATCTCGGCGACCAGCAGATCGGCGTCGATGGCGTCGACCTCGGCCAGGTCGATGTGGCCGTCGGTGATCGCTGCCACGGATGCTCCCAGCACGAGCCGGCCTGCCGCCGGGGTGAGCATCGTGCCGACCGCCCAGCCGTCGCCTTCCAGGGTGACGCTCGAGCGACCTCGCGCGACGCCGTACAACCGGGCATAGGTGTTGCTGACCACGATGAGGCAGACCGGGTGCTGCAAGGTGCTCTGGGTCGACGGCTCCGCCAACAACCACACCGGGATCCAGTAGCGCTCCACCAGGTCGCGGAGATGCACGGAAGGTGGATAGCGGTGGATCGGCGGTGAGGGGCGGGTGACGCCGGTGAGGTGAGCACGGTCGACCGGATCGACCCGACCGGCTCCTCCCCCCGCTGACATGTGTCGGATTATCACAAGAGACACCGACAACGGGTCTGCCAGCCTGAGCGCATGACTTCTCCCACGACTGAGACCGCACTCCACTTCACCAGCCGCGCCGCCGACTTCGCCGCCATCCTCGACTCCGCTGACCGCCAGTGGGACCTCCCGACCCCCTGCGAGGGGTGGTCGGTGCGCGACGTGGTCACCCACGTCGTCGAGACCGAGCGCGACTTCCTCCAGCGCCAAGGCTTCGAGGTCGGCGCAGCTCCGGACCTCGCCGATCCCGCCATGGCCTGGAGTGCCCACTGCTCGACCGTGACCGAGGTCCTGGGTGGCGAGGGCGTCGCCGATCGGGAGTACGACGGCTACTTCGGCCGCACCACGATCGGTGGCACGATGGCCGACTTCTACGGCTGGGACCTCGTCGTGCACGGCTCCGACATCGCCCGGGCCACCGGCCAGCCGTGGTCGATCAGCGACCAGGAGGCAGCCGAGCTGCACGCCACCGCCGATGGCTGGGGAGATGCGCTCCACTCCGAGGGTGTCTGTGCGGGCGCGGTGCCCGTGCCGGACGACGCTTCCGCCTCCGACCGGTTGCTCGCGCGTCTCGGGCGCGATCCTGCGTGGCGCCCCACCGTTCGGGGTTGAGGACCGGACCGGTCCGCGTCGGGCCCTAGCGTGGAGCCATGGTGCTCTTGCTCGAGGAACTGACGGCGGCAAGCCTGGGCCGACAGTTCCCGGACGGCGTCGACGACGTCGCCGACCTCGTGGGCCGGACCGGCCCGATCCAGTCGCAGACGGCGCGTTCGCCGTACCTCGCCCTGGCAGCGCGGCGACCGGGCACCACCCACACCGAGGTCACTGCGGCGTACGCCCTGGGGCGGCTCGTGCGCGGCAGCACGATCCGGGGCACCGTGCACACCGCGACTCCGGGCCAGCACGCAGCGCTCGACATCGCCACCAGGACCGGTCAACGAGCCCTGTGGGAGCGGCTCCTCCGCCCGACGACGTTCACACTCGAGGAGCTGTGGACCGCGACGGAGAGGTTCGCTGCCGAGGAGTGGCGCAGCGCCGAGGAACTCACCGAGCACCTCCACGCATTCCTGCGCTCGCACGGGGCCCACGAGACGGTGGACCGACTCTCGGCCCAGCAGGGCGGTCGCTACCTGGCGTTCGGCCATGGCGGGCTGATGCGCAGGCCGGCCGCAGGCTCGTGGTCCGGGCAGGCGCGGGCGGTCTATCGCACGGCCGATGCCGTGGTCGACCGTCCGCACGCGACGCTCGACGATGCCATCGCTCTGCACGTGCGGTGCCACGGACCCGTCTCTCGCCACGACATCGCCCTGGTGGTCGGGGCTCGGGCTGCGGGTGGTCGATGAAGCACTCGACCGGCTGGGACTCGTCGGGGCCCCGGGTCCGGACGGACGTACGTACGTCGACGTGCCCGACGCCCCTGCCGGCCGGGACCTGCCAGGAGTGCGACTGCTGCCCGAGTTCGACGCCCTCATGTGCGGCTACGACCCGTCCGCGCGTGACCGCTTCGCCGAACCGGACCACCTGCGGCGTCTGTGGAACCAGAGCAACGGGATGGTCCTGCCGCCCCTGCTGGTGGACGGACGGATCACCGGTCACTGGCGGGCCGGAGGATCGGCCAAGCGTCGTCCTCTGGACATCGTGTGGTTCGCGGGGACACGCAGGCCGGATCAGTCAGAACTGGCGGCCACGGTCACCTCACTCGAGGCGGCCCTCGACATCACGATCACCGGCGTGACGCTCACTCGCGAGCAGGCGTGACGACACGTCGCGTGGATGCGATGGTGACCTCATGAGCGATCGAGAGCAGCCGTGGTCGGACGCAGGCACCGAGCCGGGCCGGGTCCTGGTGCTGAGCGACAACCCGATCGCCCGAGCCATCGTCGCCATCGGCACGGCCGCCGGGCGCGACGTGCAGGTGCAGGCGAGTGATGACTGCGGCCCCGGTCTCGAGCCGTGTGCGGGCGACGCGGTCGTGCTCTGTGACCACGACGCGCCCGACGCTCCCCGAGTGCTTCGAGCCGCCCTCGCCTCGCAGGCGTCGTACGTCGCCATGATGGCCAGTCGAGGCCGAGCAGCAGGTCTGATCGAGGAGCTTCGCAACGAGGGCGTGGACGTCGCTCGGCTGCACGCCCCCGCTGGTCACGACCTCGGCGGCAAGCGCCCCGGTGAGATCGCGCTGTCGGTCGTTGCCGAGATCGTCGCGGAGTCCTACGACCGACCCGGTGGACCCATGCGCGGCTGACCCGCAGCGCGGATCTCGGCAGCGACCATCGCCATCGTCACGCGAGCACGCACGGGGTCCTCGGTCAGGAAGTAGTGGTCGACCCCGGGCGTCACGTCGTGCACGACCCGGATCCCCGCTTCGCGCAACCGGTCGGCGTACGCATCTCCCTCCGTCCGGAGGACGTCGCGCTCGGCGGTCAGCACGATCGCCGGCGGCAGACCGGTGAGGTCGTCGGCGAGCAACGGTGAGGCGTAGGGCTCCAGCCTGGCCGCCGGGTCAGGCAGGTAGACCCTGCGCACCAGCCGTCGCAGCTCGGGCGAGATCATGCCGCGGTCGCCGTTGCGTGGTTCCGCAGAGAGGTCGAGGGCAGGGATGCCCAGCACTTGTAGCGTCGGCACGAAGCTGCCGGCATCGCGGGCCTGGAGGCACACCGACGCCGCCAGCCCGCCTCCCGAGCTGAACCCGCCCACCGAGACCCGATCGCCGTCGAGCCCGAGCTCGTGACCGTGAGCGGCCAGCCACGCTGCCGCGTCGTGGGCCTGGTGCTGGGCGACGGGATAGGCCACCCGTGGTGCGACCTCGAAGTCGACGTTGGCCACGGCCACCCCCGCGGTCGCTGCGAGGTAGCGGCACCACCAGTCGTCCATCTCGGGGTAGCGCATCAGGAACGCACCGCCATGGAAGTGCACGTGCACCGGGAGCGGACCGCTGTCGTCTCCCGCTGGTCGGTAGACGAAGACAGGCACCTGGCCGTGCCTCGTCGGGACCTTGACCCGGGTCGGCGCGGGGAGGTCGGTGCCCGCGAAGCGCAGATCCTTGCCGTAGTCGACGGTGAAGCGTGCGCTCGCGCGCATCATCTCCACCCGCAGGCGGTCGGCGAGCCTCATGAGCGTTGAAGAGTGACGATCGCGAGCGTGCAACGGCCGGAGACCTCCGTCGGACCGACGACGAGGTCGTACGCCGCAGCGTCAGCGCCGCCCGCCCTGGCCCTGCCCTGGAGGATCAGCGCAGCCTGGTCGTCCGCGAGGGGCAGGGTCGAGCCTCGGCCGAGCTCCAGCACGGTCACGAAGGGCGACACGGCAGCCGGGTCGACCATCACGTTGAGGGCACGCACCGGCCCATCCGGGAGGCTCGCACCTACCTCGGCCCCACCGGCGAAGGCGAACGGCCGACGCGGCTCGACGACGTGGTCGACGCCGTCGACCACGAGCGCCAGCACCTGACCCGCCACCACGGTGAGCAGGCGCTCTCGACCGGGGAAGGCGGAGAACGGCCCGTCCCGGTCGATGTCGGCCATGCTCACCCGCCACGCGCCGTCCTCGGCGCACAGCAGCTCGCGGGTGACTCCCCCGCCGTTCGACCACGGCTCAGCGCGGACTCCCGCGCTGCGGACGACGGTCGGCGCGCTCGCCTCTTCACTCATGGTCACGACGGTAGACGTGTGCTCCGAAAGTCCGGGCTGGATCTCCACTCGCGCGAGTGGACGTTCAGCAACCGAGCCGGCGCAGCAGGTCGTCCGCGTCCCGTGGTCGCGTCAGCAGCAGCACGCGTGGCCCAACCGGGTCGGCGTGCCAGGCCCGCATCGTGTCGCGCTTGCGCCGCCAGGAGGTGAAGTGCCAACGGACGATGGAATCCCGCGAGACGGCGTTGCGCAGCGTCTCGGTGTTGCCGTTGCAGAGCTGTTCCTGGGTCACGATCCTGGTCGCCGTACGTCGCACGAGCCGGCCGAGCGAGAGCAGGCGCGGGTAGTCCAGGCAGATCACCACGTCGGCACGCTCGACGGTCGCGGCTCGGTGCCGGCCATAGGCCGAGTCCAGGATCCACTCATCGCGGGCGATCCACCGGGCGGACATGTCGTCCTGCTCCTCCAGCGGCACCGGCACCCAGCCCGGTCGCCACATCTCCTCGTCCACGAGGGTCACGGGCAGGTCGAGCGCTGCACCGAGGGCGAGCGCGAGCGTCGACTTCCCGCTGCCGGTGACCCCGTGCAGGAGGATCCGGCGGGCCTGCGAGACCTCACGCCACGTTGCCGTCGCCACTGCGCTACTTCTTCGTCTTCTCCGTCGGCTGCGTGGTGGACAGCGCGGCGATGAAGGCCTCCGGTGGCACCTCGACGGTGCCGATGTTCTTCATCCGCTTCTTGCCCGCCTTCTGCTTCTCGAGCAGCTTGCGCTTGCGGCTGATGTCACCGCCGTAGCACTTGGCGAGCACGTCCTTGCGGATGGCGCGGATGTTCTCGCGGGCGATCACGCGCGCGCCGATGGCCGCCTGGATCGGCACCTCGAACTGCTGGCGCGGGATGAGGTCCTTGAGCTTGCCGGCCATCATCACGCCGTAGCCGTAGGCGGCCTCGCGGTGGATGATCGCGGAGAAGGCGTCGACGGGTTCGCCCTGCAGCAGGATGTCGACCTTGACCAGATCGGCGGCCTGCTCGCCGGAGCGTTCGTAGTCGAGCGAGGCGTAACCCTTGGTGCGCGACTTGAGCTGGTCGAAGAAGTCGAAGACGATCTCGCCCATCGGCAGCGTGTAGCGCATCTCGACGCGGTCCTCGGAGAGGTAGTCCATCCCCTGCAGGTTGCCGCGCTTGGTCTGGCACAGCTCCATGATCGTGCCGATGTAGTCGCTGGGGCTGAGGATCGTGGCCTTGACGACGGGTTCGCGGACCTCGGCGATCTTGCCCTCGGGATATTCACTGGGGTTGGTCACCACGATCTCGGTGCCGTCCTCCATGAGGACCTCGTAGACCACGTTGGGGGCGGTCGAGATGAGGTCGAGGTCGAACTCGCGCTCGAGTCGTTCACGGGTGATCTCCATGTGCAGCAGCCCGAGGAACCCGATCCGGAAACCGAAGCCGAGGGCGCCGGAGGTCTCGGGCTCGAAGGCCAGCGCGGCGTCGTTGAGCTGGAGTCGCTCGAGCGCCTCGCGCAGCGTCGGGTAGTCGTCGCCGTCGATCGGGTAGAGCCCCGAGTAGACCATCGGGTTGGGGTGCTTGTAGCCGCCGAGCGCCTCGGTCGCGCCGTGGTGCTGGCTGGTGACGGTGTCGCCGACGCGGGACTGGCGGACGTCCTTCACCCCGGTGATGAGGTAGCCCACCTCCCCGACGCCGAGGTCGCCGGCCTTGACCGGCTCGGGGCTGATCACGCCCACCTCGAGCATCTCGTGCACGGCACCGGTCGACATCATCTTGATCCGGTCGCGGTGCGTGAGCTTGCCGTCGATGACCCGGACGTAGGTGACCACGCCGCGGTAGGTGTCGTAGACGGAGTCGAAGATCAGCGCCCGCGGCGGTGCGTCCGCGTCACCGACCGGGCCCGGCGTCTGCAGGACGATCTCGTTCATGAGGTCGGCGACGCCCACTCCGGTCTTCGCGCTGACCCGCAGCACGTCCTCGGGCTCACACCCGACCAGGCCCGCCAGCTCGGCGGCGTACTTGTCCACCATCGCGCCCGGCAGGTCGATCTTGTTGAGGACCGGGATGATGTGGAGGTCGGCGCCCATGGCGAGGTAGAGGTTGGCCAGAGTCTGTGCCTCGATGCCCTGCGCTGCGTCGACGAGCAGGACCGCGGCCTCGCACGCCTCGAGCGAGCGGCTCACCTCATAGGTGAAGTCGACGTGCCCGGGGGTGTCGATCATGTTCAGGACGTAGGTCCCCGGCACGGCCCCGGGCGCGTTGTCCACGGGCACGGTCCACGGCATGCGGACGGCCTGGCTCTTGATCGTGATGCCGCGCTCGCGCTCGATGTCCATGCGGTCGAGGTACTGCGCCCGCTCCTGACGCGCGTCGACGACACCCGTCAGCTGCAGCATCCGGTCCGCCAGCGTCGACTTCCCGTGGTCGATGTGGGCGATGATGCAGAAGTTACGGATGATCGCCGGATCGGTCTGGCCCGGCAGGGGCGCGTTCTTGAGGGACACAGGCGACTTTCTGCACGACTTCAGGGCGGGTACGGCGAACAGCGCATTCTTCCACGCAGGGCCGCCCGCCCACGAACTACCGCCGACCAACCGGCCCCACCCATTGACGGGGGCAGCACAACGCGCTCCACTGGCAGCACAGGACGACCCCATCGGGGGTGTCGTCCGTTGAGTCTGGAGCAGTCCATGATGAATCTGTCCCGCGTCTTCCGCGCATCCGCCCTCTCCACCGTCCTGACCGCCACCCTGTTCGCCAGCGTGGCCCTGGGCGCCGCGCCGAGCTGGGCGGTCACGAAGCTGACCGACAGCCAAGCCTCCTCACAGTTGTCGGCATCGGGCATCGGGCGTTCCTCCAGTGGCGGCTGCACCAACCGCTACGGGTCCACGTGCACGTCCTACGAGCAGATCAACCAGGAGACCGTGAGCGGCATCAAGACCTTCAAGTCGATCAGCGGCTGCGCCATCACGATCACCGGTGGCACCGAGATCGGTCATGCCTCCGGCACCTACAGCCACTGGAACGGCTACAAGGTGGACGTCCCCCTGACGTCCTGCATCTCCAACTACATCACCAGCCACTACGCCTACGCCGGCACCCGTGGTGACGGTGCGGTCCTCTACAAGGCGCCGTCCGGCAACGTGTACGCCCGCGAGAGCAACCACTGGGACATCACGTACTACACCTGCGGCTGCTGATCGATCGGTCGATTTCACCCACACCCGAGCCGATGAAGCGCCAGAATCCCGGCGTGAAGATGGTGTTGCACGACATCACGGCGATCGCCGGGCCCGACGAGCACTGCCCGGAGTTCCGGGCAGGACTCGAGGAGCTCGGCTGGCAGGTGCTCGGTCGCGTCCGCCTCGCCACGCACGACGAGATCGTCGAGCTCATGGAGAACTACGACCCCGCCCTCGCACCGGCCCTGCTGGAGAAGGAGCTGACCGGAACGACCGTCCTCCGCGAACGCGACGGGACGTCCTTCGCGTTCGTGGACTGGTTCTTCCGGTGTCCCTTCACCCGGCTGATGACATTGCTCGACGACGGCAGGCTCGTGGAGACACACGAGACCTGGACGTCTGACCCGGTCGAGCCGCGAAGAGGGTGGGCGTCCCGGGCCCTGTTCGACCGCAGACGCGAGCAGACGCGGTCGGCGACCCGAGGCCGCAGCATCGTGCTCGTAGACGACCCCGGCCCTGCTGAGCTGGTCCGCGCGCACCGAGAGCACGTGGCCCGCGTGGTCGGCGATGCCGGCGCCAGTCCTGCGCCGCACATCTCGCTCGCGCAGGCGATGGATCTCTTCGACCACCAGCTGCGCCACGGCGTGGCGGTCGGTCGCCGGGCTGCCAGCCTGACCGGCCTCCTGACGATGGCCCCGCTCGTCGTCCTCTACATCGTCCTGATGCAGGTCATCCCCTGGGGCACGGACGGCGAGTTCGCCGTTCTGCCCTACCTGCTCACGTCCATCGGTGGCGTAGCGCTCGTAGTAGTCCTCGGCCGATGGCTGATGCTCCTCCTGCTCCCCCCTGTCGGCTACGTCCGCGCCATTCGGCCCGCCTTCCGGGGCATGGCACCGGTCGGCACCCAGTAGCGCCGCTTGACACCGCGGACGTCCTCGAGCTCCCCGCCCGCGGCCTCAATCACCTTACGTGAGGCGACGTTGGTCTCGTCGCACGTCACCAGGGCGGGGTCGATGCCGAGCGCATGGGCGTGCGGCAGCACGGCGCGGAGCATGGCCGTCGCATGGCCCCGCCGCCGAGCGGACGGCCGGACCTCGTAGCCGATGTGGCCGCCGTACTCCAGGAGCCAGTCGTTGAGGACGTGCCGACTGGAGATGCGACCCAGATAGTCGTCGCCGTCGACCAACCACCACGTGCTCTGGGGCACGTGATGGCTCGGTCGCGCCGCGTCCGGCGTCGCGTCGGCGTGGAGATGGTCGACGAACTCGGCGAACCCGGCCTCGGTGTGCCACCGGTCGGCGTACTGCCTGATCCAGCGAGCGATCATCGAGTCCTCGCTGATCATCCGGCCGTCGGCGAGAGACTCCTCCACAGCCGTCAGGAACGACTCGCGGACACGGACGTGGGGCTCGATGAGGTCGGGCATGGCAGTGATTATCCGATTACGGGCCAACAGGTTTTGTGGGGAGGATGTCCTCATGCCGTCAGCGCCCGGTCCTTATCCCGCCCCCGTGGGCAAGACCTCACACCGTCTGGAGTGGGCCTTCCTGCCGCCCAACCTGCGGGCCTTCATCGAGCGCAAGTGCGGCTCACCGGTGGTCGAGGCGATCTCCCAGACGTCGGGCTTCACCCCCGGTTTCGCCAGCGTGCTGGTCTGCGCCGACGGTTCGCGCCACTTCGTCAAGGCCGCCTCGGTCAAGGCGCAGCGCGCGTTCGCGGACTCCTACCGCGAGGAGGCCCGCAAGCTCGCGGCTCTCCCGACCGGCGTCCCGAGCCCGCGCCTGCTCTGGCACCTCGACGACGACTGGGTCGCGCTGGGCATCGAGTACGTCGATGGGCGGGCCCCGCGCCGGCCTTGGCGTCGGGCCGACCTCGATACCGTCCTCGACGCCCTGGAGGTCGTCGCCGACGAGCTCACTCCACCGCCTGCCGGCCTGGATCTCGATACCCTGGCGGACGACTTCGTCGACATGGTCTCGATGTGGGACCACCTCAAGGCAGTGCGTCCCGACCTACCGCACCTGGACGAGGCGGCCGCCCTGGCCGCAGGCTTCGCCGACGTCGTCGGTGGCACCACCCTCATCCACACAGACATCCGCGACGACAACCTGCTGGTCGACGCAGCCCGCAAGGTCTGGCTCTGCGACTGGAACTGGCCGGTCGTCGGTGCCGCCTGGATCGACACGATCCTCACCCTGATCGGTCCGCGGGGGGACGGGATCGACGTGGAGCCGGTGCTCGCGTCCCGTCGGCTGACCCGCGACGTACCCCCTGAAGCGATCGACCGCGTGCTGGCCCTGCTGGTGGGCTACTTCCTCAAGTCGGCCGACGACCCGGTGCCGGCGACCTCGCCGTTCCTCCGCGAGCACCAGCGCTGGCAGGGCGATGTCTGCTGGCACTGGCTGAGCGAGCGCCGGGGCTGGCAGTGAGCCCTCGCGCGGAGGGGGTGCGCGCCGGGTACGCCGAGATGCCGACCGCCATCCACACGTGGGTCACCGACGTGCTGGGCTCGCCCGTCGTGTCCACGCAGGAGATGACTGGCGGGATGTCGCCGGGTTGCGCGACGCGGCTCCGTTGCGCCGACGGCCGCCGGGTCTTCGTCAAGGCCGTCGGGACGCCGCTGAACCCCGTCACGCCGAGCATGTTCCGGCGCGAGATCGCCGCGCTGAACCTGCTCGGGTCGCACCCTCTCTGGGCCGGGCTCCTCGCCTCCTACGACGACGGTGACTGGGTCGGGCTCCTGCTCGAGGACGTCGAGGGGGCAAACCCTGACCTGGCCGACGACGACACGATGGGCGTGTTGCTCGACGCCACCGAGGACCTGGGTGCGCTGCTGCGTGAACGGGTGCCCTCGCCCGACGTCGAGGCCCTTGGCCTCCTCGACTTCCGGGACGTCGTGACGAACTGGGCTGCGTCGTTCGACGAGGTCAGCCGCCTCGAGGAAGTGCCGGTGCCGCGCTGGGTGCGGGACGACCTGGACGGGTGGCAGGCCCGCGTGGCCGGGCTGGCAGCCCACGACTGCCCCCGGCTGCAGCACTGGGACATCCGCGAGGACAACCTCGTCCAGCGCCCCGACGGGTCTCTCGTGTTCGTGGACTGGGGGCAGGCGCTGGTCGGTCCTGCCTGGATCGACCCGCTGCTCGCCCGACTCGAACGTGCCGAGGACCCGTGGTTCGACACATCGCTGGGCAGCTCCCCGGCCCTGGTCGCTGCGGGCGACGACACCCTGAACGCGTGGCTGGTCGGTTTCGCCACGATGTTGGCGGTGCGGACCGTCACGGCGGTGGACATCGGCCTACCGACGTTGGCTGCCTTCCGGCGCAGCGAGAGCGCCCGCATGTTCTCCGCTGCCGCGCGCCGACTCGATTTGGGTCCGCGAGCGGCTCGGGCGTAGTGTTTCCCCTTGCATGTCCGGCGCCCAACCCTGCTCTGGGGTGAGTCGGCAGCCGACACACGACTTTCCGTGACCAGCAACGAGCGAGCAAAGGTTCTCCTGTGGCCAACATCAAGTCCCAGATCAAGCGCAACAAGCAGAACGAGAAGGCGCACGAGCGCAACAAGGCCGTCAAGACGGGCCTGAAGAGCGCCGTCCGCAAGTTCCGCGAGGCCGTTGCCTCCGGCGACAAGGACACCGCTCTCACCGCCGGCCGCGACGCCGCCCGGAAGCTCGACAAGGCCGCCTCGAAGGGCATCATCCACAAGAACCAGGCAGCGAACCGCAAGTCGTCGATCGCGAAGCAGTCCGCCGCTCTCTGATCCTCTGACACGTTCACCTCGTCGCCTGCGACGGGGTGTTCGTGCATTTCGGCCCCGGCGACGTCGGGGGCCGACCGACTGTTCACCATGGGATACAGGCGAATAGGCACTCCCCATGGTCAATTGACCGTGGGAAGTGCCCACCGGGCGACATACCGTGGTGAATCGGCAGGGGGCCGCGCCAGAGGTGCGTGACTCTGTCAGCGACCGGTGCGCAGGCCGGCGACGGTGAGCACCAGCCGCTCGAGGGTGTACGCCGCATCGTGCGCCTGCCCCTTGATGTCGGCGTCTGCGACCGCGACCGCACGCAGGGCCGCCGAGATCCCCTCGGGCGTCCACGACCGGGACTGGTCGCGGACCTGCCGGACCTTCCACGGGGGGACACCGAGGTCGCGGGCCAGGTCGCCCTCGCGCATGCCGTTGGGGGCGCCGAGGAACCTGGCAAGGCTGCGCGCCGAGCCAGCCATCGCCGACGTGATGAGCACCGAGGCGGTGCCCCCGTCCATCGCCCATCGCAGCTCCTCGAGGGCCTGCGCCTTGCGCCCCGCGAAGGCCGCGTCGGCCACGGCGAAGGACTTGGCCTCCGCACGTCCGCCGAAGTAGCGCTGGACCTTCTCGACGGTGAGCTGCTCGTCGGGGAAGTCGTTGGTCAGCTGGTGGGCCGCCGCGGCCAGCGACCGGAGGTCTCCCCCGACGGCGGTCACCAGGAAGGTGGCCGCGTCGGGTGCGATCTTGGCGCCCAGCCCGGCGAACTCGGAGGTGACGAAGCGCGGGAGGTCGCTGGCCTTGATCTCCTCCGACTTCACCTCAGTCACGGACGCCAGCTTGCGCAGCTTGGCCAGCAGTCCGCTGCCCTTCTGTCCCCCACCGTGCACGAGCACCAGCGAGATGTCGTCCACCGGGGCGCTGGCATAGTCGAGGATCCCGTCGTAGCACTCGTCGGCCAGCCCCTCCAGCCCGCGGACGATCACGCAGCGGGTCGAGGAGAACAGCGAGGGCGCAGCCATCTCACCCAGGCTGGCGAGCGTCAGGTCGCTCGCGCTGGACTCGGCGATCTCAGCCTCGGCATCGAACGCCTTGACGCCCGCGCGCACGCCCTGGACGGTGCGTTCGCTGAGGTACTCCTCCTTGCCGGTCACGAGGATGACCCGGCCGAGGACCTGCGCTGCTGTGGGGATGGAAGCCATGGTGGGGCCCACCCTAGCCGCGAGCACGGACAGCGATCCCGTCCTCGGTGCGGAGCACGATCACGTCGCCGTCGAGGTCCGTGCGGCGTACCTCCGCGCCGGTGGCCGTCAGCGCCGCCAGCACGTCAGGAGCGGGATGGCCGTAGTCGTTGTCCTCCCCCACCGAGATCAGCGCGAGCTGCGCGCGCAGCCCGGTGAGGAAGTCGAGGTCCTGGTGCCGGCTGCCGTGGTGCGGGACCTTGAGCACGTCGACCTGCAAGTCAGGCACGGTACGCCGCAGGGCGAGCTGGGCCGGCGGCTCGATGTCGCCGGTGAGCAGGATCCGCACCCCCTGCACTTCGGCCAGCAGCACGACGCTGGCGTCGTTGGCGAAGCTCCCGTCGCCTGCCCCCGTCGTCGGCGCGTCCGGCAACGGCCACAAGGTCTGCACGGTCACGTCGCCGATCTGTCGTGTCGATCCGTACGCCGCCACGACAGGTGGCGTCGCCACGACCCGACTCACCGCGGCCGCGCCTTCCGGCGGATCGACCATCGAGGTCACCGCGACCTCACCTGTCGCGCGCCCCTCGAGGACTCCGGGCAGCCCGTCGGCGTGGTCGGCGTGGAAGTGGGTCACCACGACGAGCGGGACCCGGGTGATGCCGAGGCGATCGAGACAGCCGTCGATGACCTCGGGGTCCGGCCCGGCATCGACGACCACCCCCGCGCCCGCCCCGGCGTTGAGGACGAGTCCGTCGCCCTGTCCCACGTCGCACATCGCCAACACCCAGCCCTCCGGCGGCCAGCCGAGGGTCGGGGGCCGGGTGAGCACCGTGACCACCAGGAGCACGGAGCAGCCGATGCCGGTGACGGGCGAGCGCAGCAACCGAGGCGCCATCACGACGAGCAACAGGCACAGGACCGTGATCGCGAGGATCGCCGCCGGCCCGGTCCCCCACTCCACCGCGGAGGTCGGCAACGAGGCCCCGCGCTGAGCGACCACCACGATCCAGGACACCGACCACGCCGCCGGGGCCGCCACGACCTCGCCCAGCGGTGCCCAGACCAGGCCCACGAGACCCCCCGCCAGCCCCAGGACCGTCGCCGGCGCCACCGCAGGCGCAGCCAACAGGTTCGCCACCACCGCCACCAGACTGATCTCGCCGGAGATCGCGGTCACGACCGGCGTGCACGCGACCTGGGCGGCCAGCGGCACCGACACGGCCTCTGCGGCCCACTGCGGTAGCCACCGGCACATCGAGTCGCGCCACACCGGCGCCAGGAACAGGATGCCCCCGGTCGCGAGCACCGAGAGCGCGAAACCGGCCGTCACCGCCAACCCCGGGTCGATCAGCAGCAGCGAGAAGACTGCCGCGCCCAGGCATCTGCTGCCACGCTCACGACCGTTGCTGCCCATCCCGATCAACGCCACCGTCCCCATGGCCGCGGCCCGCACCACGCTCGGCTCGGTCCGGGCGATGAGCACGAACCCGACGATGCCGAGCGCCGCTGCGGCGTACATCCACCTGCCCCGCAACCCGCACCATCGGCCGATGATCAGCACGAACCCGACGAGCAGGGTCAGGTTGGTGCCCGAGACGGCCAGCAGATGGGTCAGGCCGGTCGTCCGGAAGTCCTCGGCGAGCGCGGGGTCGAGCCCGCTGTCATCGCCCACCACGAGGGACGGGACGAGCTCACGCGCGTGCCGGCCTCGTGGCTCCACCGCGTCGCGGATCGATCCCCGCACGGCGGCCGCCCCCCGCCACCAGATGTCGGGGCCCTCCTCGATCGCCGGCGCCCCTCGCACCGCGAGCACCCCGAGCACCTGCGGGCCGCGTCCGTCGTCGGGCGCCAGCCGGCCCGTGACCGCGACGGAGGTCCCCAGTCGGACGCCGAGCCAGCTGTCGTCGGCCAGCACCACGACCGGCGCCTGCAGGGAGTACGCCGCCCCGCGACCATGCACCTGGGTCAGCACCGCTCGCACCACGACGACATCCCCGAACCGTCCCGACACCAGGCGCGGATCGCCGCTGATCTCAAGGCGCGCGTCCACCACCGCCCGCGCTTCGACCAGGTCAGCGACCGGTCCGGTCTCGTGGGCCGCGACCCGCAGGGTCGCCACTCCCAGCACGGCCAGGGCCGCCAGGGCGCACGCGATCCAGGGCCACGACCGAAGGGCGGCGGCTGCCCCGAGGCACCCCACTGCCATCAAGAGGCTCAACCAGCCGGGCAGCCCTTCGGCCGCCAACCCACCGAGCCAGGCGCCGGCGCCCAGCAACGGTAGTCGGAGGTCGCTCACCCCGCGTCAGATCGTGGCGTGCGGAGCGATCTCGGCCAACGTCGCGTCACCGATCCCGGCCACCTCGAGCAGCTCGTCCACCCTGGTGAAGCCTCCGTTCTCGGTGCGCCAGTCAACGATGGCCTGCGCTGTCACCGGTCCCACTCCGGGCAGAGTCTCGAGTGCGGTGAGATCTGCTGAGTTGAGGTTGACCAGGACTCCCGACTCTCCCGCCGTGCCAGCTGGGGACCCCAGCGAGCCCGCCACGCCCGTTGGAACGGACACCCCGACCAGGATCTGCTCGCCGTCGACGAGAGGCCGCGCCAGGTTGAGCGTGGCCAGGTCGACTCCGGGTCGTGCGCCACCAGCCGCCTCGACGGCGTCGACCACGCGCGAGCCCGGCGGAAGCACCGCGATCCCGGGGCGCCGCACCTTGCCGGCGACGTCGACCGTGACGTCACCGCCGGTCGTTGCCGGCGAATCACTGGTCGTGGGCGACCCCGGCGCCGCCGGGTTCACCGCGGACACCGAGGGCGTGGTCAGCGGCTCACTGGCCTGCACCAACGCCGGGACCGGTTCGGGATCCGACCGCACGGCGAGCCACGCTGCCAGCCCCACCGCGAGTGCGATCACGACCGCAATGACCGCCACATGCGTCCCGGTCAGCGGCAGCCGCGCCGCCAGTCCACGCACGAGCCCTCGCGACGCATGGCGCCCCGGCGTTGGGATGCGCGCAGGAAGTGAGGGGACGGCGCCGGGGTCGACGGGCTCGTCGGCGTACAGCCCGCGAACCTGCGTGTGGCGATGGGGGGCAGGCGGGTCGCCCCGGACCGCGGCGAGCTCCGCGCTGAGCGTCGCGAGCCGCCGCGAGACCGCTTCGGCGTGCTCGTCGCTGGTGGTGCTCCTCGGCTGGAGTGGGCGCATGGCTCGAACCTAGGAACGAACAGCCGCACCTGCCACCGCAACGTCTGTTGCCTGTGGACAAGTCGTCCCGGCCGACCTTCTCCACAGTGCCGGCCCGGGCATGTGGTCACCGTTTGCGGCGGTCGCGGGAGTCTGTCTCAGAGGAACTGCGGATCGTCGCCTTCGTAGATCCCCACGACACGTTGGATCGCTCCGGTGGGAGTCACCCGGAGAATGGTCGAGTAGTAGCGGCCAGTCGCAGCGTCGTATCGGCCCACGTCGAAGAGCAGGTCGTGCGAGTTCTCCCACCTCGCGCCACCGACGTCGAGCTTGGCGGGCAAGGTCACGCGACGCAGAGCCGTGCCGGTGAGCGGGTCCACGACCTTCCACCGGCGGCCTCGGCCGTCCAGCCGGACGAGACCTCGAGTGCCGTCGAGGCTCCATGCGTCGACACGCGTCGATGACTGAGCGACGGGCGCGAGACTCACGAGATCGACCAGCATCGGCGATGCGCGCCGGCAGCAAGCGAGCCCCTGCGGGCTGACAGATGTCACGGCGGACATCCCTGGCACGCGGACCACCTCGCCGGTGGCGGGGCGTGCCACGAACACGTCTTCGGCATATCCGCGGATGTTGTCGGTGCGCTGGATGGCCACGCCCCAGTCGCCCACGGCAACGGGAAGTGCGACCAACCCGCTCCAATCGGGCAGGGGTAGTTCCTGGTCCGGCGTCTCTTGGTCGTCGCCGGGTCCGAGCCACAGAGTCCCGTCCCCGCCCCCGCCGCAGGTGTGCGAGGTCCACGCAACCAGACGTCCGTCGGCGCTGCTCACGTCGAACACACAGCGACCGAATCGGCGTAGCACCTGGCCCTGCGCGTCGAAGACCCACCCGGTCTGGCGAGTTGATCTCCGGTCCCGGACGGAGGCGAGATATCCGCCACGATAGGCAGCGACGCTGTTCACCGTGTCGCGGCCCCGCACATCGAGTCGTACGGGCGGCGCGCCACCCGGCAGCCACACCGTCGCGCCCCGGGACCAGGCGATCTCAGGCGGAGCGCCCTTCGCAATGCCGGCCAGGTCATCTCGAGGCGAGGCTCGCTGGTCCTTGGCCTCTGCTGCGGGCGGCGCGGCGGACCGCGTGCCGCTCTCCGGCTGCGTAGTACACGCGCCCGCGACGGAGGCGATGACGAGCGCCACCCAGACAACCGACCGCATCTCGCCCCCCCGTGTCCCGGACGGGACGAGTCGAAGGTACGCCCAGGTGGTCGACAACCAAACCGGGCGCCCGCGCATCACATGGGCACAGTGCCCGCCCATCACCGCTCGTCAGGACATCACATGCGCATGACCGGTCTCCTCGTCCTTGCGCTGGCTGCGGCCAGCCTGGCCGTCCCGCACGGCGCTCCGGCCGCCGGCAGCGCACCGAACGAGAGCGGTGCCCCGCTCCTGACCTTCGCCGACGACCCGTGGACCAACATCTCTCCCAACGGCGACGGCAGGCTGGACGCTGCCCGGTTCCGGTTCGAGCTCGGCCGGCGTGCCTCGGTCGCCGTGACCATCCGGCCGGCGCAGAACGGGGACGCCAAGCCCCTCCAGCGCGAGTCGCTGGGTGAGCTCGAGCCAGGCCGACACGCCTGGCGTTGGGACGGCACACGGCGCGGCAGGTCGGTGGCCGACGGCACCTACGAGCTCGTCTTCACCGCCAGGCGTGGCACCCGGACGGAGCGGGTGTCGAGGTACGTCGGCGTCGACACCGACGGCAGGGGTCGGCTCCTGACGACGCGACCCACTGTCCACCCGCTCGCCGAGGCAGTGGAGGACCAGATCGCCCTCACGTGGGTGACCCGCGAGTGGACCGAGCACCACGAGGAGGCTGATCCCGGTGACCGGCAGAGCCGGTCGCGTCTCTCGATCAAGGATCGTCGCGGGACGACGGTCTGGCACACCTTCCGCAAGAACGAGTACGCCCCGCACTTCAGGTGGGACGGCCGAGACGCAGACGGCACGGTGCTGGCCGCGGGCGACTACGTCGCCGTGCTGAAGACTGTCGACCAAGCGGGCAACTTGTTCACCGACGCGACCACCCTCCGCGTCTCGCACGAGCAGCTCGAGCAGAGGACGTGGACCACGACCGTCCCCGCAGCCCAGACGGTGCCCTACCGGCATGCCAGCCACGGCTGCCTCAGCTGTGAGGACTTCGTCGAACCGGTCCCGAGCGATCGGTTCCCGGGCGGCCTGAGCTACCGACCTGCCGGAGTCAGCAGCTGGGGCTCCCGGACGATCCCGCTCCCGTTTCCTGCGGCGCCGGTCGACACCTACCGGGTGAGCGCATTCGGTGGCCCGACGACGCCAGGGGCCCCCGACGTCGGCATCCTGTACGGGTCCGGTGGCAGTGCGAGGACGCCCGTGGGCGATGGGACCACGACCGTCCCGTGGGGGCCGGTCGGGGTCGACGACCTGCCGTTCCTCCCGAGCGGGACCCAGCCGATTGGCTGGAGGTTCCTCGCCGACTACTCATACGAGCTGAACCGGCACCAGTCCTACGACGTCGCGAGCTTCACCGTCGAGTACAGGTACTACGCGCCAGTGGGCTGAGCATCGTCCAGCCGGGGCGCCACACACACCGCGACCATGCCCGGGCCGACGTGGGCCCCGAGGACAGCACCGAGCTCGCCGCACCAGATGTCACGACCCTCGAGGTTGGCGGCGAGCCGCTCGGTGAGCTTGGCGGTCAGCTGCTCGGCGCGGTCCGGGCTGGCCAGGTGTGCCACGCAGACGTCGACCGACAGGTCCCCTGCCGCCTCGACCGCGAGGTCCTCGAGCCGTGACAGCGCTCGGGCGCCCGTGCGGACGCGTTCCAGGTTGGCGACCCTGCCGTCGATGATGCCGAGCAGCGGCTTGACCGCCAACGCGCCTCCGAGGAACGCGGCAGCTGCACCGATCCGGCCACCGCGACGGAGGTACTCCAGGGTGTCGACGTAGAACAGCGACCTCGCCGAGGCAGCGCGATCGCGGGCGGCCTGCGCGGCTTCCGCGGCTGACCCCCCGGCGTCGAGCACGTCGGCCGCCGAGAGCGCTGCGTAACCCGTCGCGACGCCGACCTGCCGGCTGTCGATGACCGTGACGCTGACCTCGACCTGCTGGGCGGCCAGCTGGGCCGACTCGTAGGTCCCGCTCATGTCGCCTGAGATGTGGATCGACACGATCTCGTCGGCGCCGTCTCGCGCGAGCCGCTCGTAGACCTCCGCCATGGTGGCGGGGTTGGGCCGCGACGTGCTGACCGGAAGGAACTCGGCGAGCGCCTTTGCCACCAGCTCAGGCGTCGCTCCCCCCGCTCCCTCGTCGTAGACCTGGGCGCCGATCACGACCTGCAGGGGCACGACCACGATGCCGCGCGCCTCCGCCTGCTCAGGCGGAATGCTCGCGGTCGAGTCGGTGACGATCACGGTCCCTGGCACGAGCCAGACCCTAGTGCCCGGAGCCGCCCGCGAGGTCGATACGTCCACCCCCGGCGCTTACGCAGGTTCTCGCATTGCACCTTCCTGCAGCGCGATCCCGGCGAGCCGATTGCCCCAACGGGATTGAATGTCACTGATGTCCGGATCCCCCACGACGTTCGCCGAGACGCTGCGACTCGCCATCGAAGACCGTGGCCTCGGCCTCGATCGCATCCGGGACCATCTCGAGCAGCGCGGGGTGTCTGTCAGCATCGCCACGCTGAGCTACTGGCGGTCAGGACGCAGCGAGCCGGGACGCAAGACCTCGATGGCTGCGATCCCACACCTCGAAGAAGTGCTCGAGCTGGACCCGGGGACCCTGCTCCAGACGCTCCCCCTGAACCGTGACCGGTCACGACGCACGGCCGTGTGTGGGCTCGATGAGTTGTGGCCCGAGTCCCCGCAGACCGACATCCTGGGGCGGTTGGACACCCGCTGGGACGCGGAGCTCGACCGCGTCACCCTGCACGACATCCTGCGGATCGGTGCCGACCGTCGCCAGGTCAGCCTCACCGTCCGTCAGGTGATGCGGGCCCGTTCCGACGGCCCGGACCGGCGGGTCGTCCTGCACACCCAGGACGACACCACGGTCGAGCTGCCGTCGCTCCGGATCCTGCGGGGTTGCAAGCTGGGCCGGGTGGAGGGCAGCCGCCCGGACGGCGTGATCGGCGCCGAGCTGTTGTTCCCCCAGCCCCTACGCCGCGGCGACACGGTCATCGTGGAGTACGAAGTTGTCGCGGCTGAGCCCGGAGCGCTGGAGAGCGAATACCTGCGACGGTTGCCCTCCCCCCTTCGCGAGTACTTCCTCGAGGTGGAGTTCGATCGCGCTGCCGTACCAGCCTCGGTGGTGGCGCTCATCGAGGAGAGCGCGAGGCGCGTCGACCTCGATCGCACGCATCGAGGTCACCTCGTGCAGACCGACGCAGCCCCCGGCACGACCGGCATCCGTTGGTCGTGGCCGGAGGACGAGCAGCGCTTGAGTTAACTGTTAACAACCCGCAGTCCTTGCCGAGATCGGCACGAGGTCGCCATGGTCGACTTGTCCATCTTTTCTCGGGAAGGATCAACCATGAAGCACGCACACCAGCGGCTAGGAGCCGGCGTCGCCGGCTCCTTGGCCATCACCGCCCTGGCCCTTGCGCCAGTTGCAGCCGCAGCGGCTGACGAGCCCACCCCACAGCAGGCCACCACGACCGACCAGGTCTCCGATGGCAAGGCGCCACTGCTCGGCACTTCAGCCGACGGCCGCTACATCGTGGTCCTGAACAAGGAGGCCGCCGCCGGCCAGCTCCGCACGACCAAGGCCGAGGCCCGCTCCGACGGCGCCCAGGTCACCCACACCTACACAAGCGCGCTCAACGGCTTCGCGGCCCAGCTGCCGGCTCAGGCGCTCCGCGGTCTTCGCAACAACCCCAACGTCGCGTTCATCGAGCCCGATGCGCAGGTACAGGTCTCCGAGACGCAGTCTCCCGCCACCTGGGGCATCGACCGGATCGACCAGCGCGACCTGCCGCTGAACAACTCCTTCACCTATGCCACGTCCGGCGCGGGGGTGACGGCGTACGTCATCGACACCGGCATCAACACCGCGCACGTCGAGTTCAGCGGCCGGGCGGTGTCGGGCTACAGCGCCATCAACGACGGCCGCGGCACCAGTGACTGCAACGGTCACGGGACCCATGTGGCCGGCACCGTGGGTGGGGAGACGTACGGCGTGGCGCAGGACGTGCGCCTCGTCGCGGTCCGGGTCCTTGACTGCAACGGCAGCGGCTCCAACTCCGGTGTCATTGCGGGCGTCGACTGGGTGAGCCAGAACCATGCCGCAGGCGCTCCGGCCGTCGCCAACATGAGCCTCGGCGGCGGCGTCTCCAGCGCCCTCGACACCGCGGTCAACAACTCCATCGCCGACGGCGTCACCTACGCACTGGCCGCTGGCAACGACTCCGGCGCCAATGCCTGCAACGGCTCGCCGGGCCGGGTTGCCGCTGGGCTCACGATCGGCTCGACGACCAACACCGACGCACGGTCCAGCTTCAGCAACATCGGCAGCTGCCTCGACATGTTCGCGCCCGGCTCCAGCATCATGTCGGCGTGGCACACGAGCACCACCGCGACCAACACGATCAGCGGTACGTCGATGGCCACCCCGCACGTCGCGGGTGCGGCCGCCCTCTACCTGCAGTCGAACCCGTCGGCCTCGCCGGCCACGGTCAGCAACGCGCTCATCTCGGCGTCCACGCCCAACAAGGTGACCAACGCAGGGACGGGCTCGCCCAACCGGCTGCTCTACGTCGGCACCGGCACCACGCCGCCCCCGCCGCCGCCGCCGCCGACGGGCTGTGACGCCATGCCGGAGAAGGAGACCGGTTCGCTCTCCTCGGGCGCCGTGGAATATCACCCGGGCACCAGCGGCTACTACTACTCGGCTGCGGGAACCCATGTCGGTTGCCTGACCGGGCCCAGCACCGCCGACTTCGACCTGTTCCTCGAGCGGTGGAACGGCTCGTCCTGGGTGACTGTCGCGCAGTCCATCAGCTCCACCTCGGAGGAGAAGATCACCTACAACGGCACCACGGGCTACTACTCGTGGCGCGTGGAGTCCTACTCAGGCTCGGGCAGCTACACGTTCGGCCTCGACCGCCCCTGAGCGGTCTCACTCAACAGATCCGGCCCCGCGGCTCGCCGCGGGGCCGGTTCTGGTCTGTAGTGGTCACACCACGATCTTGATGGTCGCCTCGCAGCTCGACCGCTCGTTCCTCGCGCTCTCACGCTTCGACGACGACTTCGATGGTCGCCTCGCAGCTCGACCGCTCGTTCCTCGCGCTCTCACGCTTCGACGACGATGCTGACCAGCTTCGGAGCTCGTACGACGACCTTCCGGACCGTCCTGCCGTCCAGGACGCGCACGACTGCCTCGTCGCTGAGCGCCGCCGCTTCCAGGTCCGCCTCCGTGATGTCGGGCGACACCTCCAGCCGGGCGCGGACCTTGCCCTGGATCTGGACGACCGCGGTCACCGAGTCCTCGACCAGCAGTGCCTCGTCGACGACCGGCCAGCCCGCGCGCGCCACGGTGGGCTCGTGACCCAGCCGCTCCCACATCTCCTCGGCGACGTACGGCGCCACCAGCGACAGCAGGATCGCGACCGCCTCGACGGCCTCGCGCACCGCGGGGTCGGCAGGACCGCACCCGGAGTCGATCGCCTTGCGGGTCGCGTTGACCAGCTCCATCGCCCGGGCGACCATCACGTTGAAGCGGTAGGTCTCGACCAGCTCCGCTGCGTCGTGGACCGTCCGCGCCGTCGTACGCCGCAGCGCCAGGTCACCGCCGGAGGCATCCGCTCCGGGTGACGACGTCACGTCGTTCGACAGCCGCCACGCCCGCTGCAGGAAGCGCAGCGACCCTTCAGGCGACATGTTGGCCCAGTCGATGTCGTCCTCAGGCGGACCCGCGAAGACCAGGGTCAGCCGCACGGCGTCCACCCCGAACGCCGACACCTGGTCGCCCAGGTCCACCCCGTTGCCCAGAGACTTGCTCATCTTCTTGCCCTGATTGATCACGAAGCCCTGGTTCAGCTGCGCGCTCCAGGGCTCGCGGAAGTCGACCAGGCCCATGTCGTTCAGGACCTTGGTGAAGAACCGGCCGTACAGCAGGTGCAGCACGGCGTGCTCGACGCCGCCGACGTAGAGGTTGGACGGCATCCACGCGTTGACCTTGGCGGTGTCGAACGCCTGGTGGTCGTCATGCGGCGAGCAGTAGCGGAACATGTACCAGGACGAGTCCACGAACGTGTCCATGGTGTCGGTGTCCCGGGTCGCCGGACCACCGCAGGTCGGGCAGCTCACGTTGACCCAGTCGGTCGCCCCGCCCAGCGGCGAGGTGCCCTTGGGCTTCAGGTCAGTGCCGCGCAGCATCGGCAGCGTCACCGGCAGCTGGTCCTCCGGCACCGGGACCTCACCGTCCACCGCGCAGTGGATGATCGGGATCGGGGCACCCCAGTAGCGCTGGCGGCTCAGCAGCCAGTCGCGCAGCCGGAAGTTGACCGTGCCGCGTCCCAGCCCCTGGCCTTCCAAGTAGCTGATCGTCGTCGACTTGGCCTCCGCGACACCCATCCCCGACAGGTCGATCTCGTCGTTGGCGGAGTTGATCGCCGGACCGTCGCCCGTGAAGGCCTCGCCTTCCCAGTCGGCGGGCGGCTGGACGGTGCGGACGACCGGCAGGTCGAAGACCTGCGCGAACTCCCAGTCGCGCTGGTCCTGGCCGGGCACGGCCATGATCGCGCCTGTGCCGTAGTCCGCCAGCACGTAGTCGGCGGCGTACACCGGGATGCTCGTGCGGGTCAGTGGGTTGGTCGCATGGACACCCAGGAAGACACCGGTCTTGGGCCGGTCGGTCGACAGCCGGTTGATCTCGGTCTCCTTGCGGACCTCGACCAGGTAGTCGTCCAGCGCCGGGCGCTGCTCGTCGGTGACCAGCTCACCGGCCAGTGCGGCGTCCGCCGCGACCACCATGAAGGTGGCGCCGAACAGCGTGTCCGGCCGGGTCGTGTAGACCGTGATCGGCTCCTCGCGACCCTCCACGGCAAAGTCGACGTGGGCGCCCTCGGAACGACCGATCCAGTTGCGCTGCGTGGTGACGACGCGGGCCGGCCAGGTGTCCTCCAGCTCGTCCAGGCCGTCCAGCAGCTCCTGGGCGTAGTCGGTGATCTTGAAGTACCACTGGGTCAGCTCCTTCTTGGTCACCTCCGCCCCGCACCGGTCGCAGATGCCGCCGACGACCTGCTCGTTGGCCAGGACGGTCTGGTCGTTGGGGCACCAGTTGACCGGGCTGTTCTTGCGGTAGGCCAGGCCGCGCTTGAAGAACTCCAGGAACAGCCACTGGGTCCAGCGGTAGTACTCAGGGTCGGAGGTGTTGAACGTGCGCGACCAGTCGAACGAGGCGGCGTACTTCTTGCACGACTCGATCGACGTGGCGATGTTGGCGCGCGTGTAGGTGTCGGGGTGCTCGTCGTTGCGGATCGCGGCGTTCTCCGCCGGCAGGCCGAAGGAGTCGAAGCCCATCGGGTTCAGCACCTCGTAGCCGCGCTGCCACCAATAGCGCGCGACCACGTCGTGCAGCGCGAACACCTCGGCGTGACCCATGTGCAGGTCACCGCTGGGGTAGGGGAACATCGTCAGCGCGTAGCGCTTCTCGCGCGGGCTGTCGTCGTCGGCACGGAAGGGCTCGAGCTCGTCCCAGACGCCGCTCCACTTCGTCTGAACGGCCTCGATGTCGTACGTCGCGGCCTGGTCGTTCTCGGGTGCCTGCGTCTCAGGTGCTGGGTGCGTCTCGCTCATGATCTCGTCCCTGTCTGGTCCGGTGGTCCTGCTGGTCGGTCACTGCATCTCGACATGAAAAAACCCCTCGCATGGAGGGGTGGCCGCGCGACGTGGTGAGTCAGCGCGGCTGGAGAAGAAGCAGGAACTGTCCGGTCATGACGACCATGCTAGCGCCGTCGCGGCCGGTGGAGAAACACCCATGCCGACGACCCGGTGGCACGGGGTCGTCGGCGTGCGTGGTCCAGGGATCGAGAGCGAAGTCCTAGCGCACGAACTTCGGCGTCATGGGCGGGTCCCACCACTCGCCGTTGTTGGCCTTGATGGCGCCGAGCAGGTGCACGACGAAGGCGTAGACCAACGCGAGCGCGAAGCTGAGGAAGCCGATCAGGACGAACATCAGGGGGATCGACACCAACAGGACGATGCCCGTGATGATCTGGACGTTGAGCGAGTTGGCAGCGTGCGCCCGGACGAAGGGACCGCGGTCCTTGTACATCAGGTAGACGGCCAAGGAGCCGACGAAGCCCAGCATCCCGGCGGACAGCACCATCGCAATCAACGGGACCCCGTGAGCGACCGCGCCCAGGGTCCGCTCCTCAGCAGGCGAGATCGGCTTGGGCTGGATGCCGTACCCGCCCTGCGGCGCATATCCGTGCTGACCGACCGGCTGACCGGCGGGCTCACCGACTGGCTCACCGACGGGCTGGCTGGGCGGCTGCTGGCCCGCCTGTCCGCTCTGCGCCGGATAGGGGTTGGTCGGTTCGGTCGGGAACTGCTCGGTCATGGTGAACCCTCCTTGGTGGTCTGAGCCAACTCAACCACGCCGTTGCGCCATTTCCACCCCGGTTCGGGGGTGGTTCAGGGTCGCATCAGGGACGAAGCCGGGACGACCCTCCAAAGCGTTTGACAGTACGCCGACGCGTGCCGGATCCTCGCGCTACATCGACTCCTTGGGGGGTCCCCCAAGGAGGATGAGGCATGACCTGGGCCGACGCGGTGCAGCCCCTGCGCCAGAGTAACTTCGCGTGGTACTTCGCCTCCCGCTTCGTCAACACCCTCGGCAACATGATGGCCAGCATCGCGCTGACCTTCGCCGTCCTCGACATCACCGACTCCGCAGCAGCGCTCGGCCAGGTGCTGGCTGCGCACTTCATCCCGATGATCGTGCTCCTGTTGTGGGGCGGGGTGATCTCCGACCGGTTCCCGCGCGAGATCGTCATCCAGATCTCGAACGTCGCCTCGGCCCTCACCCAGGGCGCGATCGCCGTCCTGGTCCTGCTCGGCACCGCCGAGCTGTGGATGCTGATCGCGCTGTCCGCCGTCCACGGCGCGGTCTCGGCGATCTCGTTCCCGGCCATGGCCAGCCTGCTCCCCCAGCTCGTGGAGCGCCACCAGCTGCAGCCGGCCAACGCCCTGATGTCGTTGACGCGCAACGGTCTCACTGTCCTGGGCCCGACCCTGGGGGCACTGCTCGTGGTCACGGTCGGCGCCGGCTGGGCGCTGGCGATCGACGCAGCGACGTGGCTGGTCGCAGCCCTGCTGCTCATCCCGGTGAAGATCCCACGGGCGGAGAAGGACGCCGAGCAGAAAAGCACCATCGCCGAGCTGCGCGAGGGCTGGACCTACTTCCGCTCGACCACCTGGCTGTGGGCGGTCGTGCTCGGCTTCGGCTTCCTCAACATGATCCACAACGGCGCCCTCTTCGTCCTCGGACCGGTCATCGCCGAGGACACCATCGGGCGCCAGGGCTGGGGCTACGTGTTGTCCGCCGAGGCCGTGGGTCTGCTCGCGATGGCGGTGGTCCTCCTGCGGGTGCCGGTGAAGCGGCCCCTCTTCTGGGGCATGATCGCCATCTCCTTCGCGTCGGTGCCCATGCTCGTGCTCGGCGTCAACCCGAACCTGGTGGCCCTCGTCTGCGCCGCATTCGTCGCCGGCGCCGGCATCGAGGTCTTCTCGATGGGTTGGAACCTCGCCATGCAGGAGAACATCGAGGACCGCATGCTCTCGCGCGCCTACTCCTACGACGCCCTGGGGTCCTTCGTCGCGATCCCCATCGGGCAGCTCGCGTGGGGCCCCCTCGGGGCCGCCTTCGGCAACTCCCGCGTCCTGGTGGTCTCGGGCATCGCGTACGCGGTCATCTGCCTGCTCGTCCTGACCTCGCGCTCGGTGCGCGACCTGCCCCGTCGGCCAGTGGACCGGA
The DNA here is from genome assembly GCF_035576065.1 of Nocardioides sp. GTDB lineage: Bacteria > Actinomycetota > Actinomycetes > Propionibacteriales > Nocardioidaceae > Nocardioides. The sequence continues at coordinate 129,251 of NZ_DATLWX010000014.1, read as the reverse complement.
CGGAGGAGCGGACGGGTGGTGGGACGGTCGAGCACCCGGTCGAGAGCGCTGGCTAAGGTCACGACCATGACCACTCCTGACATGTTCCGCCTCGACGGCAAGGTCGCCATCGTCACCGGGGCGTCGAGCGGCATCGGTGTCGCCTTCGCCCAGGCCCTGGCCGAGGCCGGGGCCGAGGTCGTGCTGGGGGCCCGCCGCATCTACAAGCTGGGCAGCACCGCCTCGCTGGTCGAGGCAGCCGGGCAACGTGCCCTGGCCGTGGCCACGGACGTCTCGGACCCGGAGCAGTGCCAAGCACTCGTGGATGCGGCCATGGCCGAGTTCGGGCGCGTCGATGTCCTGGTCAACAACGCCGGCGTCGGCACCGCCGTTCCGGCCACCCACGAGACCCCGGAGCAGTTCCGCTCGGTCATCGACGTCAACCTCAACGGCTGCTACTGGATGGCCCAGGCGTGCGGTCGGGTGATGCAGCCCGGCTCGTCGATCATCAACATCTCCTCGGTGCTCGGCATCACCACCGGTGGGCTCCCCCAGGCGGCATACAGCGCCTCCAAGGCGGGACTCAACGGGCTCACCCGCGACCTCGCGCAGCAGTGGATGGGCCGCAAGGGCATCCGGGTCAACTCCATCGCCCCGGGATTCTTCGAGTCCGAGATGACCGACAGCTATACCGATGGCTACCTCGACCACGCCATGCAGCGGGTGCCCGCGGGCCGCATGGGCGACCCGGCCGAGCTCGCAGCCACCGTCGTCTTCCTGGCCTCGCCTGCCGCCGGCTACATCACTGGTCAGACGCTGCCCGTCGACGGCGGCATGACCATCGCCTGAGCGTCAGGTCGTCCGGGACGAGGCCGCCCCGACCAGGGCCCGGAAGAGGCCGGCGTCGGCAGCCATCTCCGGATGCCACTGGACCGCCACGCACAATCGGTCGCCCGCTGCCTCCATCGCCTCGACCAGACCGTCGTCGGCCCACGCGGTTGCCGTGAAGCCGGGGTGCTCCCGCACCGACTGGTGGTGGTGGCAGTGCACGGTGAGCGACGTCCCGAGCAGCGAGGCGAGTCGACTGCCCGGCGCCAGCGACACCGGGGTCTCGCCGAAGAAGCCCGGGACCGGGCTGTGGCGGTCGTGGTCGACGAGGTCCGGGACGTGCTGGTCGAGCACTCCCCCGGCATGCACGGCCATGACCTGCATCCCCCGGCACACCCCGAGCACCGGCAGGCCCTGCTCGTCGGCGGCCTCGAGGAGGGCGACCTCCCAGGCGTCGCGGTCGTTGCGCCAGCTGGTGGTGCGCTCGTGCGGCTCCTCGCCATAGCGCTCAGGGGAGACGTCCGCCCCACCGCTGATCACCAGGCCGTCGAGCCGGGCCAGGACAGCGCTGGCCGCTTCGGCGTACGGCGTCGTGGGCGGCAGCAGCACCGGCACACCCCCCACAGCCTCGATCGACCGCGCGTACGTGGTCGGCAGCAGGTCGGCGGACTGGTCCCACACGCCCCACCGCGCCTGCTCGCGGTAGGTGCTGAGCCCGATCAGTGGCTTGTTCACGACGACGTCCTGAGCTCGGCTCAGAGGGGGGTCACGTAGGCGCCGGAGATCCCGCCGTCGACGAGGAAGGTCGACGCCGTGATGAAGGACGACTCGTCGGAGGCCAGGAAGAGGACCGCGTTGGCCATCTCCTCGGGCTCGGCGAACCGGCCCATCGGGACGTGCACGAGTCGTCGCGCGGCGCGCTCGGCATCGGTGGCGAACAGCTCCTGGAGGAGCGGGGTGTTCACCGGTCCGGGGCACAGCGCGTTGACCCGGATGCCCTCACGCGCGAACTGGACGCCGAGCTCACGACTCATCGACAGCACGCCGCCCTTCGAGGCGGAGTAGGAGATCTGCGAGGTGGCAGCGCCCATCACCGCGACGAACGACGCCGTGTTGATGATCGAGCCCCGACCCTGCTCGAGCATGTAGGGCAGGACGGCCTTGCAGCAGAGATAGACGCTGGTGAGATTGACGTCCTGCACGCGGCGCCACGCCTCCAGGTCGGTGTCCAGGATGGAGTCGTCCTCGGGCGGGGAGATGCCTGCGTTGTTGAACGCGATGTCGACCGATCCGTAGACGTCCTTGGCCGTCCGGAACAGCGCGTCCACGTCGTCCTTGCTCGTCACGTCCACGTGGACGTAGGTGAGGCCCAGCTCCTGGGCGAGCTCGTCGCCACGAGCGTCGTCGAGGTCGCCGATGACGACCTTGGCTCCCTCTTCGACGAACCTGCGCACCGTGGCGAGCCCGATCCCGGAGCACCCTCCTGTGACGACGGCGACCTTGCCGTCGAGGCGTCCGGTCATGGTTGCTCCCTCTCTTCTTCCTGGGCGACTTCCTGGGCGATGAACACGTTCTTCTCCTCCGTGAACGCTGCTGGGGCATCGGGTCCGAGCTCGCGGCCGAGACCGGACTGCTTGTAGCCCCCGAAAGGAGTCCAGTAGCGCACGGCGGAGTGGGAGTTGACGCTGAGGTTGCCCGACTCGACCGCGCGCGCGACGCGCAGCGCGCGGCTCACGTCGCGGGTAAAGATCGAGCCCGAGAGTCCGTACTCGGTGTCGTTCGCGAGTCGGACGGCCTCCTCCTCGTCGTCGAACGCCATCACTGCCACGACGGGGCCGAAGACCTCCTCACGCCAGATCGGCATGGCCGGGTCGTCGGCCAGCACCACCGTCGGCGGGACCCAGAAGCCGTCGGACGCAGGCGCCGTCCCGGTGAAGGCCGTCTCGACGCCGTCGAGGTAGCCGAGCACCGACTCCTTCTGCTTGGCCGAGACGAGGGGTCCCATCTCGCTGTCCGGGTCCGAGGGGTCGATCACCTTGAGGGCCTTGACCGACGTCTCGAGACGGCCGAGGAACTCGTCGTACGCCGAACGCTGCACCAGGATCCGCGAGCGCGCGCAGCAGTCCTGGCCGGCGTTGTCGAAGACGGCGTACGGCGCAGTCGCGGCCGCCTTCGCGATGTCGGCGTCGGCAAAGACGATGTTGGCGCTCTTGCCCCCGAGCTCGAGGGTCACCCGCTTCACCTGGTCGGCGCACCCTCGCATGATCTGCTTGCCGACCTCGGTCGACCCGGTGAAGCAGACCTTGCGCACCAGCGGGTGCGTCACGAAACGCTCGCCGACGATGGAGCCCTTGCCGGGGATCACCGTCAGCACGCCCTCGGGCAGGCCCGCCTCGAGCGCCAGCTCGCCGAGCCGGATCGCCGTCAGTGGCGTGAGCTCCGCAGGCTTGAGCACGACCGTGTTGCCGGCTGCGAGAGCAGGACCGAACCCCCAGCCCGCGATGGGCATGGGGAAGTTCCAGGGCACGATGATGCCGACCACGCCGAGGGGCTCGTGGAAGGTGACGTCGATCCCGCCGGGCACCGGGATCTGTCGGCCGAAGAGTCGCTCCGGCGCGGCCGAGTAGTAGTTGAGGACGTCGCGAACGTTGCCCGCCTCCCAGCGGGCGTTGCCGAGCGTGTGGCCGGCGTTGCGGACCTCGAGGTCGGCGAGCTCGTCGAGGTGCGCGTCGACCACCGAAGCGAAGGAGCGCAGCAGACGAGCGCGCTCCCCCGGGGCGACGTCGCGCCAGGCGGGGAAGGCGTCGTGCGCCCGCTCGATCAGGGCGTCGGTCTCCTCCGCGGTCGCCATGACCACGTCGGTGACGGGCTGGGCGGTGGCGGGGTTGACCACGGTGAAGGTCGTCATGTCTACAGCCTCTCGAAGCCGCGGCGCAGCTCCCAGTCGGTGACGGCGGCGTCGAAGGCAGCGAGCTCGACGTCGGCCATGTTGGTGTAGTGGTCCACGACCTCACCGCCGAGCGCCTCCCTGGCGATGGCCGAGCCATCGAAGGCCTCCCTCGCCTCACGCAGGGTGGCCGGCACCTTCGGCAGCTCCGAGACGTAGGCGTTGCCCTCGAGTGCCGGACCGAGCTCCAGACCCTGCTCGATCCCGTGCAACCCGCCGGCGAGCATGGCGGCCAGGGCGAGGTAGGGATTGACGTCTCCGCCGGGCACGCGGTTCTCCATGCGGGCACTCGGTCCGCGCCCCACGAGCCGGACGGCACACGTGCGGTTGTCCTCTCCCCAGGCGATGGTCGTGGGGGCGAAGGAGCCGTCCGCAAATCGCTTGTAGGAGTTGATGTTGGGGGCATACAGCAAGGTGAAGTCGGGCATGGTGGCGAGGACGCCGGCGATGAACTGGTCGTACAGCTCAGTCCTGTGGTCGTCCTCCCAGAACACGATCGCGCCGTCTGCGCCGCGCAGGGACAGGTGGATGTGGCAGGAGTTGCCCTCGCGCTTGTCGTACTTCGCCATGAACGTCAGCGACTTGCCGTGCTGCGACGCGATCTCCTTGGCGACGGTCTTGTAGACCGCATGGTTGTCGGCCGAGACGAGCACCTCGTCGTAGAGGAAGCCGATCTCGTGCTGCCCGAAGTTGCACTCCCCCTTCGCCCCCTCGACGTTCAGACCTGCGGCGTACATCGTGTTGCGGATGTCACGCAGCAGCGGCTCGACCCTTGTCGTCCCGAGGATCGAGTAGTCGACGTTGTACTGGTTGACCGGCGTCAGGTCGCGATAGGCGGCGTCGTGTGCCTCCTCGTAGCTGTCCTCGAAGACGATGAACTCCAGCTCGGTCCCTGCGAGTGCCACGAACCCCTTCTCGGCGGCCCGCTCGAGCTGGCGCTTGAGGATGCTGCGCGGTGACTGCGCCACCGGTGAGTGGTCGGGCCACACGAGGTCGCACTGGACCATCGCGGTCGCGGGAAGGTGGGTGAGCAGGCGGATGGTCTCCAGGTCGAGGACGAACTCCATGTCGCCGTACCCGCGGTCCCACGAGGTGATCGCGTAGCCGCCGACGGTGTTCATGTCGACGTCGACGCCGAGGAGGTAGTTGCACCCCTCGGTGCCCTGCTCCAGGGCAACGTCGAGGAAGAACTGCCCGTGGAGCCGCTTGCCCTGCAGCCGGCCCTGCATGTCGGTGAAGGCCACGACGACGGTGTCGATCTCCCCGGCCTCGATGCGGCGCTTGAGGTCGTGGACCGTCAGGTGCCTGTCGTTGCGAGTCATGTGTTCCCCTATCCGAGAAGGCCGCGCAGCAGCGCGGCTGTGTCGTCGCAGTGCTGCTCCATCGCGCGTCTGGCTCGTGTCGGCTCCCCGTCGAGGATGGCCTTCACGATCGCGCGATGCTGCCGGCTGGAGTGCTCGATGTTGACGTCCAGCACCGGGATGGCCTGGAGCATGTCGTGCAGACAGGACTGGACCTCGGTGACGGACCTGATGGTCATCGGCGACCCTGTCACGGTGGCGATGGCCAGGTGCAGGCGCGAGTCCGCCTGACGGTGTACGGCGGAGTCGACTGCCTCGTCGACCGCAGCCAACGAGGTCGTCAGCAGCATCCGTTCGGACGCCGAGATGCCACGACTCGCCGCGACGTGGCAGGCCCCCGGCTCGACCACCCGGCGAAAGGTCAGGCAGTCGAGCAGCTGCTCCTTCCGATCGGCGAGTCCAGCCGACCCGTCCTCCACCGGGGCCTGCGGGCGGTAGGAGACCACCGTCCCACCGCCCCGGCCCCGCGTGGTGTGGACCATGTCCGCCTGCCTGAGGGCCGCGATCGCCTCCCGGAGAGTGGCCCGGGAGACCCCCATCCGCTCGGCGAGGTCGCGCTCGGTGGGCAGCACCGACCCGTTGGGGAAGACACCGAGCCGGATCGCTGTCGCCAGCTGCTCGACGCATCCCTCGAAGGCGTGGTGCCCCCGGACGGGACGCAGGACGACATCGCCCAGCTGATCCGAGGCTCGGGCAAGGTTCATGGCCGCACGACTCAGGGGACTTCAGCCGCGTCGATCGTGCGGATCGGGCCCTTGAACCACTTCTTGGCCGAGACCTCCCACCAGATGGTGATGGCGATCAGCACGCCGATCACCACGATCGGGGCGTAGTTGACGAACTTCCAGGAGAACAGCTCGTCACCGGGCAGGCCACCCCGATAGCTCGGCATCATCAGGAACAGGGACACGATCACGATCTCGGCGACGGCGAGGGGGTTCATCCACTTGTACTTCGCGCCGTTGTTCCACTCGCCCTTCTCGAAGTTGTCCCCGTGCTTCCACCGCAGGTAGATCGGGATCGCGAAGGAGAGGTAGAGACCTTGCACCGCGATCGAGGTGACCGCGAAGAACGCGATCGGCACGATGATCGGCGCGTCGGCCGTCCCGATGTTGACCTCGACGAGGGCCGGCAGGGTGATCAGCACGCTGATGGCCGCCACCAGCAGGACAGCGTTGGCCGGGACCCGGTTGGACGAGAGCTTGGACCACAGGTGCGAGCCGGGGACGGCACGGTCACGGCTGAAGGCGTAGGTCATGCGGGACGAGGACGTCATGCAGGCCACGGAGCAGAACAGTTGTCCGGCGGCCGAGATGAACAGCACCGTGCCGGTCCAGTTGGCCCCGAGGGCGGCGTCGAAGATCGGCAGGACGCCACCAGCGCCCAACGAGTTGTCCGGGTTCCCGTCGGCACCGTTCGGGACTGCGAAGACGATGGCCATGAGCAGGATGTAGCCGCCGATCGCGGAGTAGAGGATCGACTGCCAGATGCCCTTGGCTGCGTGCATGGACGCACCCTTGGTCTCCTCGCTCAGGTGGGCGCAGGCGTCGTAGCCGGTGATCGTGTATTGCGTGAGCAGGAAGCCGAACGGGATCACCGCGAAGAAGAAGATGAAGCTCGAGACGCTGCCGTCGGAGTAGCCGGAGTTGTTGACTCGCTCGGTGAAGGCGTAGTTGATGCTCTGGTGCTGGTCGGGGACGAACAGCAGGATCAGCACGATCGCCAGGACGCCTGCGACGTGCCACCAGACCGAGACGTTGTTCATGATCGCCATCAGGTGACCGCTGAAGATGTTGAGCACGGAAGCGATCCCCAGCACCACCAGGAAGATGATGAACACGCGGGTGAGCGAGTAGCCCTCCGCCCAGGAGCTCGAGAAGGCGCTGATGGTGAAGTCGATGAACGTGGCGCAACCGTAGGCCACACCCGCGGTGACGGCGATCAGCCCGATGAGGTTGAGCCAGCCCGTGTAGAACCCGGCGCGCGGACCACCCAGCTTGGCTGCCCACCAGTAGATGCCACCAGACGTCGGGTAGGCGGAGACCAGCTCGGACATCGTGAGCCCGATGACCAGGATCAACGCGCTGATGATCGGCCAGGACCACGAGATGGAGACCGGGCCGCCGTTGTTCCACGCCGCCGCGAAGTTGGTGAGACAGCCGGCGAGGATCGAGATGATGGAGAAGGAGATGGCAAAGTTCGAGAAGCCCGACCAGCTCCGGTCGAGGTCTTGGCTGTAGCCCATCTCCGCCAAGCGCTTGGTGTCTGGGTCTTCCATGTCCACGTGCCGGTCGCGCGATTCGGTGCTCATGACCTTGCCTCTCCCTGGTCGAAACTTGCGGCAAGTGTGATGTGGCACACCCGAACTGTCAATGGCATGACCTTAGACCTTTGGCAGCACGGTCCGGGAATGGCGATACCCGGCGCCCCCAGAGGGGACCACCGGCCTTGCGTGGACGCCACCGAGCCCGCGGCTGGGTCGAGAGGAAGTGCAGAAACCGGGCGACGATACGGAAAAGATGCTCGCGCTGGTGGTGCAATCGGGAAATCTGTTGTCCACTGTCCTTTGGCCAGCAAGTGTGAGGAGACTCATGCGCGCTGGCCCCATCTGTCATTCTCGGCGATCTAGGGGACCTACCTTGTTCGGACAACGTAATTGGGGCCGCGCGCGCATCTCGCTCGCGGCGCTCGCAACTGGCACCCTCCTGACCGGAGGCCTGGCCGCACCTGCTTCGGCCACACCTGACGAACCCGCACCGCCGAAGGCGGTGGACAAGGCCGACAAGCTCGGTTCCGAGGACACTGAGCTTCTTGCTGAGGCCGTCGCCGACGGCGACAAGACGGTCACCGTCATGTTCGTGGCCCAGAAGGGCTCCGCTGCGCAGGCGCGCAAGCAGGTCAGGGCCCTCGGTGGCTACGTCCGCTACTCGGCCGACAAGCTCGGCTACTTCAGCGCCGTCCTACCGACCGCCGCGGTCACCAAGGCCGCCGCGCTGGACGCGATCATCGCGGCTGACCTCGACCAGGTCATCCCGCTGCCGGACGTCGAGGTGAACGGCGCGGCCGGGGCGGCGGCTGCCGGTCCTGGCGCCACTACCCCGGACAACAACCCCTACATGCCCACCAACGAGACGGGCGCCATCGCTTTCCGTGCCGGCCACTCCACGTGGGACGGGCGCGGGATCACGATCGGCATCCTCGACTCGGGCATCGACCTGGCTCACCCGGCGCTGCAGAAGACCTCGACCGGCGAGCGCAAGATCACCGACACGTTCACCGCGACCGCACCCTCCGAGGGCGACGGCACCTGGCGCCCGATGGACACCACCGTCACGGCGGCCGACGGCACGTTCACGGCCCCCGCGATGGACACGTTCCCCGCAAGCACGTGGAAGTCCCCCAACGGGACCTTCAGGTTCAACCGCTTCTCGGAGGCGTCCACCAACGTCGCGGGTAGCGAGGTCGCCGGAGACGTCAACCGCGACGGCGACAAGACCGACATCTGGGGCATCCTCTATGACCCGGCGAGCAACGACATCATCATCGACGTCGACCAGGACCTGGACTTCACCGACGAGGAGGTGCGGCGGCCGTACTCGGAGAAGTTCCAGGTCGGCACCTTCGGCAGCGACAACCCCGCCACCGACGTGGTTGAGGCGATGCCCTTCGTCGTCGACTACAAGGAGGACGTCCCGCGCGCTGGAGGCCCCGTCGACTACGTCGACATCGGCATCGTCTCCGGAGCGCACGGTTCGCACGTCGCCGGCATCACTGCCGCCAACAACATGTTCGGCGGCGAGATGGACGGCGCCGCTCCCGGGGCCAACCTGGTCTCGGCCCGCGCCTGCTCCTTCGGTCCTGGCTGCACCGCCGCCGCGTTGACCGACGGCATGGCCGAGCTCGCTGCCAAGCGTGGCGTCGACATCATCAACATGTCGATCGGCGGGCTACCCGCGCTCAACGACGGCAACAACGCCCGCGCCGAGCTCTACAACCGGATCATCAACGACCTCGGTGTCCAGATCGTGATCTCGGCCGGCAACTCCGGCAACGCCTTGAACACCATCGGTGACCCGTCGGTGGCCACTGACGTCGTCAGCGTCGGCGCCCAGATCTCCAAGGCGACCTGGAAGGCCAACTACGGCTCCGATGTCCGCTACGAGTCCGGCATGCTGACCTTCTCCTCCGGTGGCCCCCGTGAGGACGGCGGCTTCAAGCCCAACATCACGGCTCCCGGCTCGGCGATCTCCACGACGCCGACCTGGCAGCCGGGCATCGCTGTCGCCGAAGCGGGCTACTCCCTCCCGGCCGGTTACGCGATGTTCAACGGCACCTCGATGGCCTCCCCGCAGGCGGCGGGCGCGATGGCACTCCTGCTGTCCGCCGGCAAGCAGGAAGGCCTGGCCACCAGCAACGCCGCAGCACTGCGTCAGGCCGTCTACTCCACGTCCGTCTACAACCCGGGCGTCCCGGCGTTCCTCCAGGGTCACGGCCAGATCAACATCCCGGCTGCCTGGACGCTGTTCCGTCAGAGCCTGACGCCCGACACGTTCACGTCGTCCGCGCCGGTCTGCACCGAGATCTGGAAGATCCTCGGCAGGACCACCGGGACGGGCATCTACAACCGCTGCGCCGCGGATGCCGGTGGCCAGGCTGCCGGGTCCACCCGCACCTACCCGGTCACCATCACCCGCACCTCGGGCAAGGCGAAGTCGGGCACCTACGCCCTCAGCCTTCGTGGCAACGACGGTACGTTCTCGCTGGGCCAGACCTCGGTCAGCCTGCCGTTGAACAAGCCGGTCGTCGTCCCGGTCACCGCCACGCCCTCGGAAGGGGCGCACACCGCGATCCTGCGGGTGGACGACCCCAAGACCAAGGGCCTCGACTTCTCCGTGATGAACGCGGTCGTGGCGGCTGCCGAGCTCAAGGCCCCCACGTACGGCTTCAGCACGTCCGGAGTCTCCTACCGCAACGAGACCCAGCGCTTCTACGTCAACGTGCCCACCGGCACCAAGGCGCTGCAGGTCAAGCTGACCGGCCTCGCCGCCGGTAGCCAGACCCGGTTCCTGGCCTTCCACCCCTTCGGTCAGGGAGTGGACTCGACCGCCAGCACCGCTTGCTACTCCAACTTCAGCAACGTCACCGCGTGCAACCCATCCTCCCGTTCCTATGCCAACCCGCAGCCCGGCATCTGGGAGATCCTCGTGGAGTCGCGTCGTACATCGCCGCTCCTGGAGAACCCGTTCACGCTGGACGCCTCGCTGCTGGGCGTCACGATCAATCCAACGTCCCAGATCCTGGAGACCGTGCAGAAGGGTGTCGCCACCCCCGTCAAGTGGGACGTGACCAACGACTTCGGTCTGGTCACGGCCTCCGCCAAGGGCGGGCCTCTCGGCTCGGAGAAGTCGAGCACGGAGAGCATCGGCCACCTCATCAACAAGACCTACACGGTCGAGGTGCCGACCGGTGCGTCGAGGCTGGACGTGCAGATCGGCAACACGAGCGACACCGGAGCTGACCTCGACCTCACGGTCAAGGGCCCCAGCGGGACGAAGTCGTCGGCAGACGGCGACTCCGAGGAGGCGGTCAGCTACGTCAACCCGACCGCGGGGACCTACACCGTGACAGTGGAAGGCTATGACGTGCCGGCAGGTACGACGACGTTCGACTACCGCGACGTCTTCTACGCCGGCGCTCTCGGCAGCCTGTCGGTCGACTCCACGCCGTTCACGCTGGCCAATGGTGCGACCCACACGGTCACCGGCACCGTCACAGCCAACCAGTCGGCGGCCGCGGGCCGCTCGCTGGTCGGCGCGATGAACGTCACCAGCGACAGTGGCGCCCTGCTGGGCACCGGCAAGGTGACGATCAAGACCGTCACCGAGTAGGCCGCACACGCGACAGGGCCCCGTCAGACACCGGTCTGGCGGGGCCCTTCGTCGTCCCTGACCCGACCAGCCACCGCCTGGGTGGCGCGGCTCGTACTTGGGCGCGCGGACCGCGTCCTGTGGCCGACGGTCAGCCCTTCTCACCGTCCTTGCCGTTCTTCTCATCGTTGTCGATGTCGCCGGGGGTGTCCCTCTCCTGCTTGTCCGAGCAGGCCGTGGCGGTCGTCGCCACAGTGAGGGCGAGGAGTCCGGCGGCGATGGCGTGGCTGATCTTGCGAGTCTTCATGGGTGGTTTCCTCTCGTGGGGAAACCAACACACCATGCAGCGCGCTCGGTGCCAACACCCCTAGGGTGCCGAGATGGCCGACGGCTGACCCGAGGACTCTGCGGCACGTACGGCAGATCGCCGTGTTCAGTGATGGTGGAGGTGAGGGGACTCGAACCCCTGACCCTCTGCATGCCATGCAGATGCGCTACCAGCTGCGCCACACCCCCATCGGGGCTGACCGACACCGTCGATCAGACAACTCGCGGAATCCTAGCCAACGGCTCCCGCAGAAGTGAAATCGGGTGCCACTCGGTTGTACGCCGTCAGCCGGGGCGCGCGATCGATGGCGCTGTCGTCCACCACTGCCCAGGCGCAGTTGTCGAGTGCGCGCAGCGTCAGCGCCGCCGACCGGTCCCAGCCGAGCAGTGCGACCAGCGCCACCCTGAGCGCTGCGCCGTGCCCGACGACGACGCCGGTCTCCCCCGGCGCGACGGCTGCCATCGCACCCCGCAGCGCCGGCAGCATGCGCGCCAGCACGGCAGCGGTCGACTCGGCACCGGGCACGGCGTCGGCGCTCTGGCCGGGCCCGCCGTCGGCAACCCACCGCGCGTGCTCGGACGGGAAGGCCGCCGCGAACTCAGGGATGGTCAGGCCCGAGCGCTCCCCCATGTCGTACTCCCTCAGACTCGGGTCGCGCACGACCGCCAGCCCGCGGGCAGCCGCGATGACCTCGGCGGTCTCAGCGGCTCGCGCGAGGTCGGAGGACCAGACGAAGGACGGTCGGAGCGCCGCGATGACCGGCGCGACAGCAGCCGCCTGGGCGCGACCGATCGCGTCGAGCGGCACGTCCGTGTGCCCTTGGGCACGACCTTCGGCGTTCCAGGCGGTCCGACCGTGACGGAGCAGGACCAGGGTGCGGGTCACGCGTCTGCGGCGGGCGGTCCCGGCTGTGGCACCGCGATGGAGGGGCAGTCGCGCCAGAGCCGCTCGAGGGCGTAGAACTGCCGCTCCTCCTCGTGCTGGACGTGCACGACGATCTCGCCGTAGTCGAGGAGCACCCAGCGACCCTCCCGGTGGCCTTCGCGGCGGATCGGCTTGGCGCCGGCCTCGCGCAGCTTGTCCTCGACCTCGTCGACGATGGCCTTGACCTGGCGCTCGTTGGTGGCGGAGGCCAGCACGAACGCGTCGGTGATCGCGAGCTGCTCGCTGACGTCGAAGGCGATGACCTGCTGGGCCAGCTTGTCGACGGCCGCCTCCGCGGCAACCTGGACGAGCTCGATGGCGTGGTCGGTGGCGGTCATTGTGCATCCCTGCTGTTGGTGTCAGAAGTCGGTGAGGCGTAGAGATCGTGCTTGGCGATGTATTGCACGACGCCGTCCGGCACGAGGTACCAGACGGGCTCGCCGCGACGCTTGCGGTCGCGGCAATCGGTGGACGAGATCGCCAGTGCGGGGATCTCGACCATGGTCACGCGATCCGAGGGGATCGCATCGAGGGTCGACTTGTCCATTTCGTAGCCCGGACGAGTGCACCCGACGAACTGGGCGAGCTCGAACAGCTCATCGGCGTCACGCCAGGTGAAGATCTCCGCGAGCGCGTCGGCGCCGGTGATGAAGTAGAGCTCCGCATCGGGCATCTGCGCGTGCAGGTCGCGGAGCGTGTCGATGGTGTACGTGGGTCCGTCGCGGTCGATGTCCACCCGGGAGACACGGAAGCGGGGGTTGGCGGCAGTCGCGACGACGGTCATCAGGTAGCGGTGCTCGGCCGGTGACACGTCGCGGTCGGCCTTCTGCCACGGTGCGCCCGTGGGCACGAAGACGACCTCGTCGAGGCCGAACCACGCCTGGACCTCGGAGGCAGCCACCAGGTGCCCGTGGTGGATGGGGTCGAAGGTGCCACCCATCACGCCCACACGACGAGGAGTCACGCGCTTAACTGTGCTCGCGCCCGCCGCCGAAGGTGACCAGGGCCAGCAGCAGCCCGAGCAGGATCGCCAGGGCGATGCCACCGACGGCGTAGGGGTGGATGGCCGGCTCGCCGTGGGACTCGGCGGCGACGATGATCAGGGCGCTCAGCGACATGGGCGGCATCCTATCGGCCGGGATGCGGGCCTAACGAATGTGCCCGTCGCCGACGACGACGTACTTGGTGGACGTCATCTCCTGCAGGCCCATCGGCCCCCGGGCGTGCAGCTTCTGGGTGCTGATCCCGATCTCGGCACCGAAGCCGAACTCGCCCCCGTCGGTGAACCGGGTCGAGGCGTTGACCAGCACGGCCGCAGAGTCGACCGCGGCGACGAAGCGTCGGATGGTGGCCTGGTCGCGCGCCACGATGGCGTCGCTGTGGCCGCTGGAGTAGGTGCGGATGTGCTCGACCGCAGCCTCGACGTCCAGCACCACCGCGGCGGAGATGTCGAGGGAGAGGTATTCGGTGCCGAAGTCCTCGTCAGTCGCCTCCACCACCCCGTCGTACGCGCTGAACCGTTCGTCCCCGTGGATGGTCACGTCCTGCGCGTGGAGTGCGGCGACGACCCGCGGCAGGAAGTCGTCGGCGACGGCTTCGTGGACGAGCAGCGACTCAGCCGCGTTGCACACGCTGGTGCGGTGGGTCTTGGCGTTGACCACGATCGCGAGCGCCTGGTCGAGATCGGCCGACGCGTCGACGTACACATGACAGTTGCCGACCCCGGTCTCGATCACCGGGACGGACGCCTCCTCGACGACGCTCTGGATCAGCCCGGCTCCTCCGCGGGGGATGAGCACGTCCACGAGGCCACGGGCCCGCATCAGCGCCTTGACCGACTCGCGCGAGTCACCAGGCACCATCTGGACCGCGTCCTGCGGGAGGCCCGAGGCGACGAGCGCCGATCTCAGCGCGGTCACGATGGCCGCGTTGCTCGAGCGCGCGCTCGACGAACCGCGGAGCAGGACTGCGTTGCCCGACTTCAGGCAGATCCCCGCGGCGTCCGCAGTGACGTTGGGACGCGCCTCGTAGATCATCGCGACCACCCCGAAGGGCACCCGGAGCTGACGGAGCTCGAGCCCGTTGGCCAGGACCGACCCTCGCACCACCTCGCCGACCGGATCGGGCAGCCCGGCCACGTCACGCAACCCATCCGCCATCGCCGCGAGACGCTCGTCGGTCAGGCGCAGGCGATCGACGATGTTGCTGGCGGTGCCGTGGTCCTCGGCACGCGTCACGTCCTCGGCGTTGGCCGCCAGGATCGACGACGACGCCCCCAGCAACGCGTCGGCCATGCCGTGCAGGGCCGCGTCCTTGGCGGCGCGGGTCGCGAGCGCGAGGTCGTGGCTGGCGATCCGTCCCCGGGACGCGACCTCGCGCACCGCGTCGGCTTCGTTGGTCATGCGTGCCAGCGTAGGTCTGCGGCCCTCGGTGCCCGGCGACATCTCACTCCAGGACAGAGGTCGAGTCTCATGTGGGGGAAGATCGCGCTTGCCCGGCCATGACGAACGCCCCCCACCGCGGGTGGGGGGCGTTCGGCGTACGAGCTGGGCAGTTCAGGCCTTGCGCTTGGTGATCTCCTCGGTCGCGGCCGGGAGGACCGAGTGCAGGTCACCCACCACACCGAAGTCGACGAGCTCGAAGATGGGGGCCTCGTTGTCCTTGTTGACGGCCACGATCGTCTTCGAGGTCTGCATGCCTGCGCGGTGCTGGATCGCACCGGAGATGCCGCTGGCGACATAGAGCTGCGGCGAGACCGTCTTGCCGGTCTGGCCGACCTGGTAGGAGTGCGGCATCCAGCCGGAGTCCACCGCGGCACGCGAGGCGCCGACAGCGGCGCCCAGCGAGTCGGCGAACTTCTCGATCGGCTCGAAGTTGCCACCGGTGCCGCGACCACCGGAGACCACGATGGCGGCCTCGGTCAGCTCGGGGCGACCGGTCGCCTGGCGCGGCTGGGACGCGATGATCTGGGTCGACCGGGCGGCCTCGGAGATGGTCGGGGTGAACGCCTCCACCGTGCCGGCGCCGGCGGTCTCCTCAGGTGCGGCCGAGTTGGGCTTGACCGTGATGATCGGGGTGCCCTTGGTGACCGTGGCGGTGACGGTGTAGCTGCCGGCGAAGACCGACTGGGTGGTGACCGGCTCTCCGCCCTCGCCCGCCTCGACGTCGACCGCGTCGGTGATGAGGCCGGACTCGATCTTGATGGCCAGGCGCGCCGCGATCTCCTTGCCCTCGAACGTCGAGGAGAAGAGGATCGCGGACGGGGCAACGGACTTCTCGACCAGTTGCGACACAAGCTGCTGGAGGGCCTCGGCCTTCGGGGCCACGAGGTAGCCCTTCAGCTCAGCGTCGTCGATGACGTAGACCTTCTCCGCACCGTAGGCCTTGACCTTCTCGACCGCCCCGTCGGCCTTGTCGGCCGCACCGAAGAACACCGCCGAGGGCTCGCCGAGCCGGCGCGCGATGGTGAGGAGCTCGTAGGTCGGCTTCTTGACCTCGCCGTCGACGTGGTCGATGACAACCAGAACTTCAGACATGACCGATGCTCCCTTAGATGAACTTCTTGGATGCGAGGAACCCGGCGAGCGCGACCGCGCCCGAGCCGTCCTCGTCGGTGACGATCTCGCCGGCGGTGCGCGGCGGGCGGGGGGTGGTGTCCGCGACCTGGGACCAGGCAACGGACAGCCCGACCTGGTCGGGCTCGATGCCGAGGTCGGCCAGGGACAACGTCTCCATCGGCTTCTTCTTCGCCGCCATGATGCCCTTGAACGAGGGGTAGCGGGCCTCGCCGGTCTGGTCGGTCACCGAGAGCACGATCGGCATCGTCGCGCCGATGACCTCGGTCGAGCCCTCGTTGTCGCGCTTGATCCGGACCTGGTCGCCCTGGGTCTCCACCACGGAGGCGAGCGTCACCTGGGGCAGGCTCAGCCGCTCGGCCAGCATGGCGGGCACGACACTGCCCGAGGCGTCGGTGGAGGCCATGCCACAGACGATGAGGTCGGCGGGACCGTTGTCCGCACCGATCTTCTCGATCGCCTTCGCCAGCACCAGCGACGTCGCGATGTAGTCGGAGCCGGCGATGGCGTCGTCCAGGACGTGGACGGCCCGGTCAGCGCCCATCTGCAGTGCCTTGCGGACCGCGTCGACAGCCTTCTCGGGACCGACGCACAGCGCGGTCACCGTGACCTCCTCGTCGGCGCGCTTCTCCCTGAGCTGCAGCGCCTGCTCGATGGCGTATTCGTCGAGCTCGGACAGCAGCCCGTCCACGCCGACACGGTCCACGGTGTTGTCCGCCTCGAACTGCCGGTCGGCAGTGGCGTCAGGCACATATTTCACACAGACGACAATGTTCATGGTGTTGGCCTCGCGGCCCCTCCTGTGGTGGTGATCGGCGAGCGCTCCGGGCGCACGTCGATCCTAGGATGTGTGCTGGCGAGGCTACCTTTCGGTAACCGCGTCGGGAACAGATCCCGCGGTGGGGTTGCTCACAGCGAACCGCCCCGGACCAGTGCTCCGGGGCGGCTGTCGAGCTGGAGACGAGCGTCAGCGGGACACCCAGAACCTCTTGGCCACCGTCGACCTGCGGTGGTTGGCGTCGCCGAGATACGTGACGACGGCCCGGTAGCGGCCGCGCTCGAGCAGGCCGAGGTCGAAGCCGCGCGAGCCCTTGCCGAGCCGGCCCCGCCTCGTCTCGAGGATCTCGGACTGCCCGGCCCTGCGCAGGACGAGCTTGACCTTGCCCGACGGCACGGTCCGGTGGAAGCCGATGACCTTGACGGTGGCGCTGGTCTCTTCCCCCAGCTGCTTGCCGATGATCCGAAGCCGCGTGGTCGTGTCGGCCTTCACGACCGTGAAGCTCGACGGCGCGGCCGAGCTGCCCTGGTAGTTGACGGGGTCACTGGGCGTGAAGGTCGCGCCGACGGTCTGGACGCCCACGTCGGACGGCTTGACCTCCAGCTTCGCGATGCCGCCGACGACGGACACCTTGGTGGAGACCCCGTCGACCACGAACGTCACCTCACCGGCAGGAGCGCCGCTGGTGGTGGTGACCTGCGCGGTGGCCTCCACCGAGGCACCGAACTCGATCGTGGTGGGCGACACCGTCAGCGTCGTGCTCGACTGCGCCGCGCGAGCAGCGCTGACCGCGGCGGCACCGGCCGTGCTGGCCTGCGCGGGAGCGGCTGCGAGGCCGCCGCCGGTCAGGACAGCAGCAAGAGCGGTGGCGAGAAGGTTCTTCGTGCGTACGGATGCAGTCATGTGCGTTCCTCCAGAGAAAGGACGTGCAGATGGTCAGGGTCGGATGATGCGATCCAGGATGCGCCCGACGATCAGCCAGACGACGGCAGCCAGCCCCCAGTTGACCAGGGCGTTCTTGATGATTGCGTTGTCGCCGGTGAACTTGAGGACACCGTCGTTGCGATCGAACACGCCCAGGTCCACGAAGCTGGCCGTCTCCTTGATGAACTGCACCAGCGTGTTGTCGCCGTTGGCCTTGAGCGCGACCAGCAGGGCGCCGAGGGCCAGCACGAGCGCGCACAGCACGCAGATCAGCCACACCACCTGAGCGATCCGGGCACGCACGGCCGAGGCTGCGGCCGCTGCCTTGGCCTTGCCGTTGCCGGTTTCCTTGCGGTCGGTGGTCGTCTTTTCCTTGGCCACTGCGGGTCCTTCCGGTTGGTGTGCTGGCGTTACCGTGCCACGAACGTCGCCTGGCCCGGCCCGTTCTCAACGAACGAACGCATGCCGATGGCACGGTCCTCGGTGGCAAAGATTGCTGCGAACTGCATTCGCTCCATCTCGAGTCCGGTGTCGATGTCGACCTCGAGCCCCCTGTCGATGCATTCCTTCGCCGCCCGGATGGCCAGGCTCGCGGCAGTGGTGAACTGCCCGGCCCAGGCCAGCGCTGCGGCGTACACCTCATCGGCAGGCACGACCTTGTCGACCAGACCGAGCGACAACGCCTCGTCCGCCTTGACGAACCTGCCGGTGAAGACGAGGTCCTTGGCCTTGCTCGGTCCGATGAGGCGCGAGAGGCGCTGGGTGCCTCCGGCGCCCGGGATGATCCCGAGCAGCACCTCGGGCTGGCCGAACGTGCTGTCCTCGGCGGCGATGCGGATGTCCGCAGCCAGCGCGAGCTCGCAGCCCCCACCCAGCGCGTAGCCGCGCACGGCTGCGACCACGGGCTTGGGGATGCGCGCGATGGCCGTCACGGCAGCCTGCACCGAGGCGGAGACCTTCACCATCTCGGCATAGGAGAGATCGGCCATCTCCTTGACGTCGTTGCCCGCCGCGAAGACCCGCTCCCCGCCGTAGAGCACGACGGCCTTGACGTCGTCACGCTCGGTCGCCTCGGCTGCGGCAGCCGTGAGACCGGCTTGTACGGCGAAGCTGATCGCGTTCATCTTCGGCCGGTCCAGCCGGATGGTCGCGATGCCGTCGGACACCTCGAGGCGGACGACGTCCTCATGCTGCTGGCTCATGTGAGCATTCATAGCGTCAGTCCGCGCGCGAGTCCATGGCGGGGGCCGCGCAGACGGAAGGGACAATGCCCGAGTGACACCTGGGATGTGGGACCACAAGGGCGAGACCACCATGGTCTGGCCGGGACGCAACTGGCCGCTGGGCGCAGCCTGGACGGCCGAGGCGACCAACTTCGCCGTCTACGCGCCCCGTGCGACCGGGGCCTGGGTGTGCCTCTTCGGCGACGACGGGACCGAGCGCGAGGTCCCCCTCACCGAGCACTCCCTCGGGGTGTGGCACTGCGCCGTCCCGGGGCTGGCGCCCGAGACGTTGTACGGCTTCCGCGTCGACGGCCCCTGGGACCCGGCCAACGGCCTCCGCTTCAACCGGAGCAAGCTCCTGCTCGACCCCTACGGCCAGGCATTCTCCGGCTCCCTGACACCCGACCCGGCGATCTTCGGCCACGTGGTGGGTCATCCAGACCTTCGCAGCGACCTCGACTCGGCGCCCTTCGTCCCTCGCAGTGTCGTCGTCGCCGACGACTTCGACTGGGGCGACGACGCCCCCATGCGGAGGCTCTGGCGCGACACGGTCATCTACGAGCTGCACGTGAAGGGGATGACCCAGCTGCACGACCGCGTGCCCTCCGAGCTCCGCGGGACCTACGCGGGCCTCGCCACTCCCGCCATCACCGACTACCTCCGTGAGCTCGGCGTGACCGCCGTCGAGCTGCTGCCGGTCCACCAGTTCGTCTCCGAGACAGCCCTGGCCGAGCGGGGCCTCGCCAACTACTGGGGCTACACCTCCATCGGCTTCTTCGCCCCCCACAACGCCTACTCGTCCTCGGGCGACCGCGGTGGCCAGGTGCGTGAGTTCAAGGAGATGGTCAAGGCGCTGCACGAGGCCGGCCTCGAGGTCATCCTCGACGTGGTCTACAACCACACCGCCGAGGCGGAGCCGCTGGGCCCCACCCTGTCGTTCCGGGGCCTGGACGACCTCGGCTACTACCAGCGCGCGCGCCCCGACTCCCCTGACGGGAGGCTCGCCGGCCCGCCGCCGGACCACTACTGGGACGTCACGGGCTGCGGCAACACCGTCGACGCCTCGCACACCCAGACCCTGCGCCTGATCCTCGACTCATTGCGCTACTGGGTGAGCGAGATGCACGTCGACGGGTTCCGCTTCGACCTCCTGAGCGCGCTCACCCGCACCGCCCAGCGGGTCGACATGAACAGCGCGCTGCTCATGGCCATCGGCCAGGACCCCGTCCTTCGCCACGTGAAGCTGATCTCGGAGCCGTGGGACGCCTCGATGGACGGCTACCGCGTCGGTGAGTTCCCACCGCCGTGGGTGGAGTGGAACGACCAGTACCGCGACACCATGCGCGACTTCTGGCGCGGGCGCACAGCCGGGGTGCGGACCGTCGCGACCCGGTTGGCGGGATCGAGCGACCTGTACGCCGACGACGGCCGTTCGCCGTACGCCTCGGTCAACTACGTCACGGCCCACGACGGCTTCACCCTGCGCGACCTCGTGTCCTACGACGAGAAGCACAACGAGGCCAACGGCGAGCACAACCGCGACGGGACCGACGACAACCGGTCGTGGAACTGTGGTGTCGAGGGCGAGACCGACGATCCGGCGATCGTCTCGTTGCGGCGCCGACAGGCGGCCAACCTGATGGCGTCGCTGTGCCTGTCCAACGGCGTGCCGATGCTGACGGCCGGGGACGAGCGCGGCCGAACCCAGGGCGGCAACAACAATGCCTACGGCCAGGACAACGAGATCTCCTGGATCGACTGGCGAGCCGACGACGCCTGGCTCGACGTCTATGAGGTCACCAGGACCGCGCTGCGCATCAGGCGCGACCACCCGGCGCTGCGCCAGCGGCACTGGTTCGAGGGGAGGCCCACCATCCGGGGCGGGCCCAAGGACGTGGCGTGGCTGCATCCCACAGGACGCGAGATGACGGCGGCCGACTGGCACGACAACGCCCTGGCGTGCTTCGGCATGTTCGTCTCGGGCGATCCGCTGCGCTCGCCCGGCCCGCGAGGCGAGCAGCTGCGCGACGCATCGTTCACCATCTGGCTCAATGCGTCCGGACACGACGTCGAGGTCACACCGCCGATGAACGACTGGGTGCAGTCGGGAGAGATCGTGCTCTCGACCGATCCGGCCAACCCGGTGGGGACACCGGTCGTCGCGGGGGGCACCATGTGCCAGCAGGCTCGATCCGTCATCGTGATGCGGGAGGTCAAATGAACTGGCGCAGCATCCCGGTCATCAAGCACCCATGCGCCGACCTCCTCATCATCCAGCTGGTGGGGATCCTGATCTACCCCTTCCTCGGCGAGCAGCCGCTGGGCCGCGCCGTCTTCTCGACCCTTGCGCTGCTCGTGCTGCTGTTGGCCGTCATGGCGGTGCGGATGACCCCGGCGCTGACCTGGATCTCCGGCATCCTCGGGCTCCCGGTGGTGGTGCTGTCGATCTGGGAGGCGGTCGCCCCCGGCACTGAGTCGGTGGTGCTGTGGTCCTCGGTCTTCCACGCCGTCTTCTACTTCTACACCGCCTATGCCCTGCTGCGTTACATGTTCGCCGACCATGTCGTCACGACCGACGAGCTCTATGCCACCGGGGCGACCTTCACCGTGGTGGCGTGGGGCTTCGCCTACGCCTACGTCGCCGTCGACATCATCTGGCCCGACTCCTTCTCGGTCGTCGGCGACCCACTGACCGCCAAGGCGTGGTTCGAGATGTTGTATCTCTCGGTCACCACGATGACGAGCCTGGGCCTCTCCGACATCGTGCCGGTCCGCCCCAACGCGCGTTCGTTCGTGATGCTCGAGCAGATCGCCGGGATGCTCTACATCGCCCTCGTCGTGGCCCGGATGATCGCGCTCACGGTTGATCGCACGGCTACGCGCCGCGACAGCACCGAGCGGGGCTGACCCGCCCTTCGCCGCATGCAGGCAGGGACTCAGCCGACCTTGCGGTACTTGCGGTGCATCGTCTGCTTGGTGACGCCCAGCAAGGTGCCGATCTCCGCCCAGCTGAAGCCAGCCACGCGGGCACGGCGTACGGCGACCTCTTCCCGACGCGACAGGTGCTGCCGTGCCTCCCGGACTGCTGCGAGCTCGGATAGCGGGTCGAAGCTGTCGGCGTCCAACGAAGTCTCCATGTCGTCAGCATGTGCTGACGATGCCTCGTACGTCAAGCCGACGGGCCGGACTCCTGCTGCGGCGCCATGTCGTAGGTGACCCATGGCTGCGCCTCGGCCACCTGGTCGTACAAGCCGCGCGCGACCTGGTTGTCCGCAGCGGTGATCCAAGTGACCACGCCCCACCCCCGCTCCGCGGCAAGCGAGCGAAGGTGCTGGAGCATCCGTGAGCCCACCCCGCCCCCGCGCTGGGTCGGGTCCACGAAGAGGTCGTCCAGGAAGCCGGCCGTGTCCCCTTCGAGCGGCCGGGCGAACGCCCGGACATGGGCCAGCCCGACCACGACCCCGTCCAGCTCGGCGACGAAACACTCGAGGCCGCCCTCGACGACCAGCCTGTGCCAGAGGTGGTCGAGGTCCGGCGCAGGCACCTCGTAGAACGCGCAGTAGCCGCGGTAGAGCTCCGTCCACCGCTCGCGATCGTGCTCCCCCACCGGTCTGACGACGACTGCCACAAGCCATGTGTATCAGCGGCGCAAACCCAAGGGACCGGGTGGCATCAATGTTTGGGCGCGGCACGGACGTGGGCGCGTTCGCCTTGCTTGCCGATCAGGCTGAGGAACTCGACCGGCCCTGCGCTGGTGGCACCGAACCAGTGGGGGGTGCGAGTGTCGAACTCTGCGACCTCGCCCGGATTGAGAATGATGTCGTGCTCGCCAAGAACGAGGCGGAGGTGACCGTTGAGGACGAAGGCCCAATCGTAGCCTTCGTGGGTCCGCAGGTCAGGTTCGGCGTCGTCGCGACCCGCAGGGAGGACGAACTTGTACGCCTGGATGCCGCCGGGTCTGCGGGTCAGCGGCACGACGGTGGACCCGTCGCTGTTGGCGATGGGTTTCAGGTTGATACGGGGGTCGCCGGTGGCTGGTGCGTCCACGAGCTCGTCCAAGGTCACGCCGTACGACTGGGCGAGCGGCAGCAGCTGCTCGAGGGTGGGACGCCGCAGCCCGGTCTCCAGCCGCGAAAGCGTGCTGACCGAGATACCGGTTTCGGTCGAGAGGTCGCTCAGCGTGATGTCGCGGCGCTGGCGAAGGGCCTTCAACCGCGGACCCACAGCGTCGACGGTGCGTTTCCAGGAATCCGACATGCCGTCACTTTGCCATTCGGCAACAACGTTTGCAATCCAGAAGCGGGCCGGTCACTGTTGTGAGGACAGGTCACTTCGTACCGACCGCCCTTGGAGACGCCACCATGACGCACACGTTCGACGACGACTACTGGAAGGACATCTGGGAGGGTGAGCGCGCCCCGTCCATGGGTGCGAGCGACGCCAACCCCCACCTCGTGCGCGAGACCGGCACCCTGGCACCGGGGACAGCACTGGACGCCGGGTGCGGGGCCGGCGCCGAGGCTATCTGGCTCGCCACGCAGGGCTGGCAGGTCACTGCAGCCGACATCGCCGCCGCAGCACTCGAGCGCGCAGCCGCCCGCGCTGCCGCCCGCGGGGTGGGCGACAGGGTGGAGTGGGTGGAAGCTGACCTCGCGGTCTGGGACCCGGAGGCTCGGTACGACCTCGTGACCACTCACTACGCCCACCCGTCGATCCCGCAGCTCGACTTGTACGACCGCATCGGCACATGGGTGGCCCCCGGCGGCACGCTGCTCATCGTCGGGCACCTGCACCATGACTACGGCCACGACCATGGGCACAACCACAACCAGAACACCCCGCCGGCGGAAGCGTCCGCGACGGCTGCGGCCATCACTGCCCGCCTCGACGTCGCCTCGTGGGACGTGAGAACGGCAGAGGAGTCGCAACGAGTCCTGACCCGCCCCGGAGGCGGCAAGGTCACGCTGCACGACGTCGTTGTGAGAGCCACCCGCCGCACCTGAGCGTCCCCGCCGACCGCGTTCACAACGTCACGGGGAACTACGCCAGCCTCGACGCGCCGAACACACAGGTGCTGATCGCCCTTCCGCACGACCGTGACGAGCTCTGCGCGCCGTACGCCACCGAGTCCTAGACCGTGGGTCGCTCCGCCGCGGCGAGATACGTCGACGGCAGGTGCTCGCTTGCGCCGAGCCCGGCGTACATGTCCACGTGGCCGCCCTCGTTCAGCGTTGTGAGAACAAGCCCGGCGCGGAGCATGGCGGTGACAACCTGCCCTAGGTTCCAGACGTACGACGTGTGGGGCGGCGTCGCCAAGCCCAGTTCGGCCACAACTTCCGGCTCCTTCGCGATGTCGCGTGCGCCGCGCCAGGCGTGGTCGAAGTAGCTCGCAGTCACAGTCAGCAGCTCAGGACCCGTGACAGTGAGCACCTCCCACAGCGGATGGTGTTCGGCGACGACCAGACGTCCGCCCGGGACCAGCCGCCCCGCCATGTCGGCCACCCAGGTATCGAGGTCGGGCACCCAACAGATGCCGCCCCACGACACATAGACAACATCGAAGTAGCGCAGATTGTCGGGCAGCGACGTCATGTCGCCGACGAGGAAAGCAACCTCGACGCCGAGAGCCTCGGCCTTGACGCGTGCGGTCCGAATGTGGGTAGGGGCGATGTCGATCGCTGTGACGATCGCACCAGCGACCGCGAGCGTCACCGCTTCGTCGCCAGTCGACGCCGCCACCTGGAGAATACGACGGCCCTTGACCCCGCCCATCGCCTCGATCTCAGCCGGGCTGACGGCGTTGCCCGTTGCGCGGAGCACCTCGACCGGCTCACCCGGCCGGTGGGCGGCCAAGCCCTCCCAGTACTTTGCGTTCTGCTGGATCACTTGGGACATGCGCTGACCTCACCACGTTGGGGAAGCCCAGCGCTTGGACGATGCCAGTTGCCCCTCGGAAGAACCGGCGAGAGGAACCATCCTCCCGAGCACTCGAATCCTGGCCAGGCCCCACAAAACCCCTACACCCTCAACTGTGAAGAGCCCGTAAAGAACGATCACGCGCACGCGGCACCAAGCCTTGTCAGGTGACAGTCGCCCTCCGTATCGGGGTCTGGCGGGTGACCGATTGCTTGTCCGGTAGAAGTTGAGCGCTGTCGACTCAAGAAGTTGCGGGCGGGATATTGGTACAGGGTGGGTCCGAGGTATGTGGTTGATCGAGTCCCGACAACGGACTGACAACCGATCGTTCTGAGACTCGGGTCGAGCAGAAGATGCTGTCCAACAATTCTTGACTGTTACTTCGCAAGATGGTTGCGTATTACTACGCGCCTATTCAAGCGATATCAGCAGACGCGAGATCTCGGGAAGATCAACCGTCATACACGCAACCTTGTTTCTCCGTATGGGGAACCAGCGGTGGTGTCGTTACGTCTCAGTTGTGCGCGTTCCAAGTGAAGCGAAACCCGCTTTCCACAACAACGCAGCCAAGGAGAACAATGACCACCTTTCCGCCCTCCGTACCTGGGTCGAGGCCCCGGCGCATTTCGGTGCGTGGCCTCTTCATCGCCGCCATCGTGAGCGTGTTGACGCTGTCGACGCTCGGTTCCACTGTGAATGCCGACACCCCCCAGCCCGACGGGCCGCCCGATGGCGGGGACCACAGTTGGTGCTACTTGTCCGGCTTCAGCGAGCGGACGGCGGCCGATGCTGCGATGACGCGGCTGCGTGAACAGACCGATGTGACGACCAACTACCCGGGTAGCTGCGGAGCGAAGACCGATGTGCGCTGGACCCAAGGGGACCTCGGCGGCTCGTTCGGCCGGGGCGAGTGCATCGTCAGGCTCAACGGATCGTGCGACGTCTACCGCATCACTCTGGCTATGGGGACCATCAACAACACCCAGCAGCCTGTCAATCAGCGATCCAAGACCAGCTGCCACGAGCTTGGCCACACGGTCGGCGTACGGCACTACTCGGACAATTTCTTCCCGGGTGACGACACCGCTCACAGCTGTCTTCGTTCAGGCGAGGTCACGGGGGCCTGGACCAACATCACGCTCTACGGCAACCACCACCGCACCCAGCACATCAACATCACCTTCTGATAGGAGAATGCGATGCATAAGACCATCCAGGTTGCCGTCATGGTTCTGACCGTTGGCCTCGCTACCGGGGCCTGCAGCGCGGAGGCCGACCGCAGCACCGCTCAAGAACGGCCTACCACCAGCGCAACGATTGGCGGCGCACCCACGCAGAACCCCTCTGTCGACGCTGCGGTGGTACGCGGTAGCAGTGAGTACGACTACCCCCAGACCAGATCAGTGTCGGAGGCGGCTCGCAAGGCGTCCTCAGCGTTGATCGGCGAGGTGGTCGGCTGGAGTGACGGGCAGACCACCGTCGAGTCCGACGGCGCCGGGTACGAAGACTTCAGCTACAACGCCGTACTGGCCGTCAAGGTCCAGACTGCACGACGCAACACCGCGCAGCGACCGGGCGAGATTGCCTACGTCACGGTCTACCGGGGAGGGGAGCTGCGGATCGACGGCCAGCCCCAGGGGAGCGAGCCCGCCTTCGCGTCCGTGGAGGAGTTGAGCGCAGCGGTCCCGCCCGGCACCCGCGTCATTGTGCTGGCGAACCCCGTACCCCCCGCGAGCCAACTCCAGACCGACACCCCGGGAGCTGCGGTCGTGTCTGAGGCCCAGGGCGTGCCGCAGGGCGCCACCCTGATTCAGCCCACACCGCAGGGACTGCTGTTTCAAGACGAGACCGGTGGCATCGACAGCGGCGTGGCAGATGGCGAATCAGGCTGGGGCTGGATTCCCGGCAACGTACCCGCACCGAACAGCTTCGCCTATCTCGCTGCAGAGGTCGGACGACTCCGCTAGGCACCTCGAAGTCAAGACCTACCTACGACCTCGAGCGCCTTCGCCCCCATCTGGTGGCGAAGGCGCTCGTTGATCTTCCTAGCTGTCTGGTACCCACGGGATCGTCGCTCGGGGATGCCTTCAGGCAGGTCGCCCCACCCAGTCGGCCGGGTCCCCTGCATCCAGGTCGGTGATCCCGGCCTTCTCGAGCGCGCCGAGCACGATGACTCGGCGTACGGCGGCGAAGGTCAGGACGTGGGCGATCATGCCGCCGTAGGTGAACGCCTTCGGTTCGTTGCACGTGACGTCCAGGAAGGTGTCGTCCAGCCGCCCTTCCCGGATCGTGTCGTGCACCTGGGCCAAGAAGAGCGGGCCCTCGACGGCGAGCTCGCGTCGCAGGGTGCTGATGGACTTGGTGCGCTCGGCCTCCCAGTCGTGGCTCCGCTGGGTGCAGGCGGCGTTCCACTGGGCGAGCTGGCCGACCAACCTGCCCAGCACGGAGCGCATCGACATGTCGTCGTCGATCGTGCCGACAGAGACGCGGATCGGCTCGTCGAGCTGCACATCGGTGAGGCGGCCGGCGCGCTCGAGCAGCTCGCCGGTCAGCCAGACGTGGTGCTCGACCATGCGGGTCAACAGGTCCATGGGGGTCACCTTCGCGGTGGTGGGCAGCCGGAGGCTGCCGGGCGGGTGGAAGTGCACCTCGCTGGGCGCGGTGATCTGCGTCCTGCCGGGGTGGCGACGCCAGTGGGCCGGCGGAGCGCCGTACGCCCTGGTGAAAGCGCGGGTGAACGCCTCGTGCGACCCGAACCCCGCCTCCAGCGCGACGTCGAGGACCTGGCGGTCGGTCACCGCCAGCCGGTAGGCCGCCCGCTCGAGCAGCAGGCGCCGGCGCATCCGTTCCGGAGGCTCGCCCGCGGCGGCGGACACGATCCGGTCGAGGTGGAAGCGCGAGAGGTGGAGTCGTCGCGCTCGCTCCTCGCTGTCGAGCTCCAACGTGTCGGCCATGGTGGTGAGGAAGGCCGCGAACGTGTCGCTCGCTGTCGTCATGCGGACACTGTGCACCCGCGGCAGCCGGCGGCGCTTGATCCGGCTTGCGCCCTCTTCTCGCTCCGGGCGGCCGCACTCCCGTCGCTGGGGCCACCGGCTTCGAACACCCACCAGGGAACGACACGACGCAAGGAGGAGACCATGTGGGACACCGTCCTGACCAACGACGTGCACCTGTCGCACGACATGCCGTGCACGCGGTGCGGGCACGCCGTCCACACCTTCCTCGCCTGCGGCCCCGGATGCGCGTGCGCACCCGTCGTGATGCCCGGGAGCTAGGAGGCAGGGCCGATCTGCTTGCTGAGCACGAACATCCGCTGGCCGGTCGACGTGACGAAGTCTTCCGTCGGCTGCCAGCCGCATCCTCGGTAGAAGCCCGCAGCGCCTGAGGTGCCGACCCACAGCTCCCCGAAGCCGTGCTCCGTCGCCCAGTGCTCCAGGTGCCTCATCAGCAGACGCCCGGCGCCGCTCCCCCGCCGATCCGGGCTCACGATCGTGCCGATGACCCACGGTGAGGTCTCGCGTCGCTCCTCCAGGTCATGGACGTCCAGGCCCACAGCGCCGACCACCTCGCCGGAATCGTCCAGGCACACGAACGTCACGGGCAGGGCGCTGCGGCCTGCTTCGCGGGTCGTCACGTCCAGCCAGAACGAGCGCTCGACTGGCTCGGGCGGGTGCCCCCACTCCCGCCAGCGCAGGTCCGCAACGGCGGGTATGCACTCAGGCAGGTCGGCCAGGAGCGCCGTCGAGAATCGCATCCGTCGTCAGGCGGGGAGCGAGACGAGTCCCATCTCCGAGACCGACGCCAGCGCTGCATTCCGCGGCACGACGCGCACGGTGTAGCCGAACGAGCCCGAACGGTCGAGGGTGACGGAGGCATCGAACCGGTGCCGGTTGCCCTCGTAGGACTCGCTCTGGCGCATCACCGTCGTAGCGGCGTCGAGCAGCAGGTCGTCGGCGCTGGGCCGGCCATGCACCACCTGGACCTCGACGTCGTCGACGCTCAGGTCGCCCAGGGCGATGAAGGAGTGCACGTCGACGGTCGCGCCGACCTCGGCTGCATCGCCGACTCCGTCCGTGTCGACGTGCTCGACGCGCACCGACGGCCAGGCCGCACGCACACGTTGCTTCCACTCCGAGAGCTCGCGAGCGCCGCGGTAGTCGGAGTTCAGGGCCCGGGACGTGTGGGCCGCCGGAGCGTAGAGCTCGCGGACGTAGTCGCGCACCTGACGGGTCGCGAGGACCTTGGGCCCGAGCGACTTGAGGGTGTGCCTGACCATCTCCAGCCAACGGGTGGGCACGCCGTTCTCGTCCAGGTCGTAGAAGCGCGGAGCGACCTCGTTCTCGATCAGGTCGTAGAGCGCGTCCGCCTCGAGGTCGTCGCGACGCTCGGTCGACTCGACACCGTCGGCGGTCGGAATGGCCCAGCCGTTGTTGCCGTCGTACCACTCGTCCCACCAGCCGTCGAGGATGGAGAGGTTGAGACCACCGTTGAGCGCGGCCTTCATGCCGGAGGTGCCGCACGCCTCGTAGGGACGCAACGGGTTGTTCAACCACACGTCGCAGCCGGGGTAGAGCGGCTGGGCCATCGCGATGTCGTAGTTGGGCAGGAAGACGATGCGGTGGCGGACCTCGGCGTCGTCGGCGAAGCGCACGATCTCCTGGATCAGCTTCTTGCCGCCGTCGTCGGCGGGGTGCGACTTGCCCGCGATCACCAGCTGGATCGGGCGCTCCGGGTGAAGCAGGAGCTTCTTGAGCCGCTCGGGGTCACGCAGCATGAGCGTGAGTCGCTTGTACGACGGCACGCGGCGGGCGAAGCCGATCGTGAGCACGTCCGGGTCGAGCACGGACTGCACCCAGCCGAGCTCGGAGGGGGAAGACCCGCGCTTGATCCAGGACCGCGTGAGCCGGCTGCGGGCGTCAGCGACGAGACGGGCCCGCAGCGTGCGCTTGAGGTCCCACAGGCGCTTGTCGTCGATCTTGTCGACCAGTGGCCACAGCGCGTCGGTGTCGTCGGAGTCGACGTCCGCCCCGAGCTCGGCCGCCAGCTCGAAGATCTCGCGGGCGATCCAGGTCGGGCCGTGCACGCCGTTGGTGATCGAGCCGATCGGCACCTCGGCCTCGTCGAACGCCGGCCAGAGGCCGTTGAACATGCCCCGGCTGACGTGGCCGTGCAGCTCGGACACACCGTTGGCGCGTTGCGCCAGGCGGAAGCCCATGACTGCCATGTTGAAGACGCCGGCGTCGCCGCCCTTGTAGTCCTCGGCACCCAGTGCCAGGACCCGGTCCGCGGGAACTCCCGGGGTCGGCGAGGACTCGCCGCCGAAGTACTGCTGCATCAGCTCGCGCGGGAACCTGTCGATGCCGGCGGGGACCGGCGTGTGGGTCGTGAAGACGGTGCCCGCCCGCGAGACCTCGAGCGCGGTGTCGAAGTCGAGGCCGGGTCCGCCCTCACCCACGGTGAGCTCACGGATCCGCTCGACACCGAGGAACCCGGCGTGCCCCTCATTGGTGTGGAAGACCTCAGGCGCCGAGGCGCCGGTGACGCGGGAGAAGACACGCAGGGCACGGACCCCACCGACGCCCAGCAGGAGCTCCTGGCGAAGACGGTGCTCGGAGTTGCCGCCGTACAACCTGTCGGTCACGTCGCGGTAGTACTGCGGGTTCTCCTCGATGTCGGAGTCGAGCAGCAGCAGCGGGACTCGGCCGACGTTCGCGACGAAGATCCGGGCCAGCAGGTCGGGGCCACCGGGCATCGAGATCGACACGATGGCGCGGGAGCCGTCCTCGTTGCGCAGCAGGTGCAGGGGCAGCTCGTCGGGGTCGAGGACCGGGTAGGTCTCCTGCTGCCACCCCTCCCGGGACAACGACTGCTTGAAGTAGCCGTGGCGGTAGAACAGGCCCACGCCGATGACGGGGATGCCGAGGTCCGAGGCCGCCTTGAGGTGGTCGCCCGCAAGGATCCCGAGTCCACCTGAGTACTGCGGGAGCACGGCGCTGATGCCGTATTCAGGCGAGAAGTAGGCGATGGCCGTCGGGGCGTCGTCGCCAGCCTTGCGGGCGTACCACCGCTCACCGGTCAGGTAGTCGTTCAGCGAGCTGGTGGCTGCCTCCAGCTGGGCCAGGAACGCCTCGTCGCGGGACAGCTCGTCGAGGCGCTCGCGGCCGACGGCACCGAGCAGGAGCACGGGGTCGTGGTTGACCTCAACCCACAGACGGGGGTCGATCGCCGCGAAGACGTCCTGCGTCTCCGGATGCCAGGACCAGCGCAGGTTGCCCGCCAGCGTGGTCAGGCCAACGAGGCTCACTGGCAGGACAGGACGGACGGTGAATCGTCGGATAGCTCGCACGAGCGACGACCGTAGACCATTTCTTGGATCGATCCAAGAGGCTGGGTCGTGGCAACCGCCAAGCGGACTAGACCAGTGCGACCGAGCCGGCCGTCGCACTCGGCGGGCGGACCCACCGCTCGAAGGCGTGACGTGGCTCACCCGGTGTGACGCGGTGGGGTGCTGAGGTAGCCCCGACGGGTGGGCCCGATCGCCCTCGGCTTGCATGCGGCACTGGGAGTCGCAAGTGTGGGCGCATGGTTGGACGCATACCCGTCATGGACGTCTCCCCCGTGGTCGACCTCGGCCGACACCCGGCCAAGGCGACCGTGGGCGAGCCGTTGCCCGTGCGCGCTCTGGTCTTCCGGGAAGGCCACGACCGGCTCGGTGCCGAAGTCGTGCTGATCGACCCTCAGGGCAACCGGCGACCCCCGGTGCGCATGGTCGCGCAGGGTGCCGAGGTCCCCGACCTGTACGCCGCCTGGGTGACCCCCGACGTCGAGGGAGCCTGGACCTTCGAGATCCAGGCCTGGGCGGATCCGATCGCGACCTGGGAGCACGACGCGGGCCTGAAGATCCCGGCCGGGGTCGACGTCGAGCTGATGTTCACCGAGGCCCAGCTGCTCCTTGCCCGCGTGCTGGAAGCGGCCATGCTCGACAAGCGCGAGAAGGCACTTCTCAGCGCTGCCGCTCAAGCTGCCACCGACGAGAAGCGACCGGTCGCGGCGCGGCTCGCCGTCCTGCAGAGCCAGGAGCTCCACGACCTGCTCGTGGCTCACCCGCTCCGCGAGCTGGTCACGGTCGAGGGTCCCTATCCGCTGTACGCCGACCGCACCCGTGCGCTCTTCAGTGCGTGGTACGAGTTCTTCCCCCGCTCCGAGGGAGCGACCACCGACCCCAAGACCGGCGAGGTCACCAGCGGCACCTTCCTCACCGCGGCGAAGCGTCTCGACGACGTTGCCACGATGGGCTTCGACGTGGTCTACCTGCCGCCGATCCACCCCATCGGCGAGGTCAACCGCAAAGGGCCCAACAACACGTTGACGCCCGGTCCGACGGACCCCGGCTCGCCGTGGGCGATCGGCAGCAAGGACGGCGGGCACGACGCCGTCCACCCCGACCTGGGGACGCTCGACGACTTCGACGCGTTCGTGGCCCGCGCCCGGGAGCTGGACCTCGAGGTGGCGATCGACCTCGCGCTGCAGGCCGCCCCGGACCACCCGTGGGTCAAGACCCACCCGCAGTTCTTCACCACGCGCGCCGACGGCACCATCGCGTACGCGGAGAACCCGCCGAAGAAGTATCAGGACATCTATCCCATCAACTTCGACAACGATCCCTCCGGGATCTGCCGCGAGGTCCTGCGCATCGTGCGGCACTGGATGGCCCACGGCGTGCGCATCTTCCGCGTCGACAACCCGCACACCAAACCGCTGCCGTTCTGGGAGTGGCTGCTGCGCGAGGTCCGACGGACCGACCCCGACGTCCTCTTCCTGTCCGAGGCGTTCACCCGGCCCGCGATGATGCACGGCCTGGGAGCGGTCGGCTACCACCAGAGCTACACCTACTTCACGTGGCGTACCACCAAGCAGGAGCTCGAGTCCTACCTCACCGAGGTCGCGACCGAGTCCGACCACGTCATGCGGCCCAACTTCTTCGTCAACACCCCCGACATCCTGCACGGCTATCTGCAGTACGGCGGCCCGGCGGCGTTCAAGATCCGCGCCGTTCTGGCGGCGTGCGGCTCGCCGAGCTGGGGCGTCTACGCCGGCTACGAGCTCTACGAGCACGTGGCGGTGAGACCCGGCTCCGAGGAGTACCTCGACTCGGAGAAGTACCAGGTCCGGGTCCGCGACTGGAAGCAGGCGGAGGCCGACGGTCGGTCGCTGGCGCCATACCTCACCCGGCTCAACGACCTCCGTCGCCAGCACCCCGCCCTCCAGCTGCTGCGCAACCTGACGATCCACAGCAGCGACGACGACAACGTCCTGGTCTTCTCCAAGAAGCACGGCGACGACGTCGTGATCGTGGTGGTCAACCTCGATCCCCACGCGACCCGCGAGACGGTGTTGCACCTCGACATGCCTGCGCTCGGTCTGGACTGGCACGACTCCTTCGTTGCCCACGACGAGATCACCGGGGCCGACTGGAGCTGGAGCCAGAACAACTACGTCCGGCTGGATCCCGGCCACGAGCCCGCCCACATCGTGACCCTGAGGAGCCCCCGTTGAGTGAAGTTCCCACCAAGGTCGTCAACCAGGGCTCGGACACCGAATGGTTCCGCACCGCGGTGTTCTACGAGGTGCTGGTGCGGTCGTTCCGAGACTCCAACGGCGACGGGACCGGCGACTTCAAGGGCCTGATCGAGAAGCTCGACTACCTCCAGTGGCTCGGCGTCGACTGCCTGTGGGTGCCCCCGTTCTTCACCTCGCCGCTGCGAGACGGCGGCTACGACGTCGCCGACTACATCGACATCCTTCCCGAGTGCGGCACCACCGAGGACTTCCACGAGTTCCTCGACGAGTGCCACAAGCGCGACATCCGGGTGATCATCGACTTCGTCATGAACCACACCTCGGACGCACATCCGTGGTTCCAGGCGAGCCGGGAGGACCCGACGGGGCCGTACGGCGACTTCTACGTGTGGTCGGACACCGACGAGCTCTACCAAGAGGCGCGGATCATCTTCGTCGACACCGAGCCGTCGAACTGGACCTGGGACCCGGTCCGCCAGCAGTACTACTGGCACCGGTTCTTCCACCACCAGCCCGACCTGAACTTCGACAACCCGGCGGTCCAGGACGCGATCATGGACGCGATGGCGTTCTGGCTCGACATGGGGCTCGACGGCTTCCGCCTCGACGCGGTGCCCTACCTCTTCGAGCGCCCCGGTACCAACGGGGAGAACCTCCCCGAGACGCACGAGTTCCTCAAGAAGTGCCGTCAGTTCGTCGACGACAAGTACCCCGGCCGCGTGCTGCTGTGCGAGGCCAACCAGTGGCCGGCCGACGTCGTTGAGTACTTCGGCCCGGAGCTGGACGAGGAAACCGGACGCTGGGTCGGGACCGAGTGCCACATGGCCTTCCACTTCCCGGTCATGCCGCGCATCTTCATGGCCGTGCGCCGCGAGTCCAGGTTCCCGATCTCGGAGATCCTCGAGCAGACGCCGGCCATCCCCGACGGCTGCCAGTGGGGCATCTTCCTGCGCAACCACGACGAGCTGACGCTCGAGATGGTCACCGACGAGGACCGCGACTACATGTGGGGCGAATACGCCCAGGACCCCCGGATGAAGGCCAACATCGGCATCCGGCGGCGCCTGGCCCCGCTGCTGGACAACGACGTCAACCGGATGGAGCTCTTCACCGCGCTCCTGCTCTCGCTACCGGGTTCTCCGGTGCTCTACTACGGCGACGAGATCGGGATGGGCGACAACATCTGGCTCGGCGACCGCGACGGCGTCCGCACCCCGATGCAGTGGACGCCCGACCGCAACGCCGGGTTCTCCTCCGCCAACCCGGGCAAGCTCCACCTGCCGGCCATCCAGGACCCGGTCTACGGCTACCAGTCGGTCAACGTCGAGGCGCAGCTCGAGAACTCGTCGTCCCTGCTCCACTGGACCCGGCGGCTCGTGCACGCCCGGCGTCGTCACCCCGCCTTCGGGCTGGGCACCTTCACCGACCTCGGCGGGTCGAACCCGACGGTGCTGTCCTACGTCCGCGAGCACGAGGCGGCCGACGGCAGCCGCGACGTCATCCTCTGCATCAACAACCTCAGCCGGTTCCCCCAGCCCGTCGAGCTGGACCTGAGGCACTGGGAGGGCATGGTGCCCATCGAGCTGCTGGGCGGCGTGCCGTTCCCGTCCATCGGCGAGCTTCCCTACCTCCTCACGCTCGGGGGCTACGGGTTCTACTGGATGCGACTGATCGACGGCAATCCCGGCGAAGAGGGGCACGAATGACCCAGCAACCTGGTTTCGGCCAACACCCGAATGGTCCGACCACCCACGGACTGAAGCCCTACATCGACAGCGCCCGGTGGTTCGGCGGCAAGGGCCGCGCCTGGGAGCTCGGGGTCGTGCGCCGGGTCGGCACGCTGCCCGGCTCGACCCCCCACCTCACCGTCGTCATCGACCTGGCCGAGATCGCGTACGCCGACGGCGAGCCCGAGTTCTACCAGGTCCCGCTCGCGCTCTACGCGGAGCCGCAGGACCGGCTCGGGCACGCGTTGATCGACGTGATCGACACCGGGGACGGGGCAGCCACCTACGCCTACGACGCTCTCCACGACCGGGCCGCCATGGCGCTGTGGCTCGAGGCCTTCGCGTCCGTCGCCGACGGCAAGGTCACCGCTGAGGACCTCGCGTTCCACCGCGTGGAGGGTCACGACCTCGACACCGAGGCGCACTCGACCCTCTTCACCGGCGAGCAGTCCAACTCCTCGGTGGCCTTCGGCGAGGACTCGCTGATGAAGGTCTTCCGCCGGGTCACCCCCGGCG
Source organism: Nocardioides sp. (assembly GCF_035576065.1). GTDB lineage: Bacteria > Actinomycetota > Actinomycetes > Propionibacteriales > Nocardioidaceae > Nocardioides. The sequence goes on along the minus strand of NZ_DATLWX010000014.1, from coordinate 93,778 downwards.
TCAACCCCGACGTGTCGATCCACGAGGTGCTGACCCGTGCCGGTTCCGACCACGTGGCGGCTCTGTACGGGTGGCTCGACGTCGTCGACGAGACCACCGACTCCACGATCCAGCTCGCCATGCTGCAGCAGTTCCTCCGCACCGCGAGTGACGGCTGGGAGCTCGCCCTCGCGAGCGTGCGCAACCTCTTCGCCGAGGGCGACCTGCACGCCGACGAGGTCGGTGGCGACTTCGCCGGCGAGGCGGCGCGACTCGGTCGCGCCCTCGCCGAGACCCACCAGACGCTCGCCGAGCACTTCCCGGTCGCGACGCGGTCCGCGGACGAGATGGCGGAGCTGGCGTCGGCCATGGGCCAGCGCCTGGCAGACGCCATCGCGGTCGTGCCTGCCCTCGCCGAGCACGCTCCCGCGCTCGAGGCGGCCTACGACGCGCTCCGGTCCCTCGATGACGTCCCCGTGCAGCAGATCCACGGAGACCTCCACCTGGGCCAGACCCTACGGACCGTGAAGGGCTGGAAGATCGTCGACTTCGAGGGCGAGCCGTCCAAACCGCTCCACGAGCGCCTGCAACCCGACTCGCCCTGGCGCGACATCGCCGGGATGCACCGCTCGTTCGACTACGCGCCCCGCGCTGTGGCGATGACCAACCTCGCCTCCGAGCCCGAGCAGGCTGCTCGCGAACAGCAGGCCTACCGCGCCAACGAGTGGTCCACCCGCAACTCCCAGGCCTTCCTCGCCGCCTACGCCCAGCACGAGCTCTCAGAGTCGGAGCAGACCCTGCTGGCGGCGTACGCCGCCGACAAGGCCGTCTACGAGGTCGTCTACGAGGCCCGCAACCGCCCGACCTGGGTCGACATCCCGCTCGGGGCGCTCGCCCGACTGGCCCGCGACCGCACGGAGACACCATGACCCCTGACCAGCCGACCAACCGGACGACCGACCAGCCCAACGACCAGTCCGGGCATCTGGCCACTCCCGGCGAGCTCGACATCCACCTCATCCACGAGGGCCGCCACGAGGAGCTGTGGAAGGTGCTGGGGGCCCAGGTGGACGACGACGGCGTCGCCTTCCGGGTCTGGGCACCCAACGCCCTCGAGGTCCAGGTCGCCGGTGAGTGGGCGGGCTGGGACGGCGCCAGCCACCCGATGACGCGCGTGGATGACTCCGGGGTCTGGAGCGCCCACGTGCCAGGTCTTGGCATCGGGGCGCAGTACAAGTACCGCATCCGCGGCGCTGACGGCGCCTGGGTCGACAAGGCAGACCCCATGGCCCGCTATGCGGAGAAGCCACCGAGCACTGCCTCGATCGTGTGGGAGTCCGACTACACGTGGAACGACGACGACTGGCTGGCCGCACGCGCCACGAAGGAGCCCGTCGCGGCACCGATGGCGATCTACGAGGTGCACCTCGCGTCCTGGCGCAAGCACATCGGCAGTCACGAGGACGGCGCCGGGACCTACACCTGGCACGAGATCGCTGATGCACTCGTCCCCTACGTGCAGGACCTCGGCTTCACCCACGTCGAGCTGATGCCGGTGATGCAGCACCCGTTCGGCGGCTCGTGGGGCTACCACGTGACGTCGTACTTCGCCCCCGACTCCCGCTTCGGCGACCCTGACGGACTCAAGCTCCTGATCGACCGCCTGCACCAGGCCGGCATCAGCGTCATCCTCGACTGGGTGCCCGGCCACTTCGCCACCGATCCGTGGGCGCTGGCGCGGTTCGACGGCACGGCGCTCTACGAGGACCCCAACCCGCAGCGGGGCTGGCACAAGGAGTGGGGCTCCCACATCTTCAACTTCGGGCGACACGAGGTGCGCAACTTCCTGTACGCCAACGCGTTGTACTGGCTCGAGGAGTTCCACGCCGACGGCCTCCGCGTCGACGGCGTCGCGTCGATGCTCTACCTCGACTACGCCCGTGAGCACGGGGAATGGAGCCCCAACAAGAACGGCGGCCGGGAGAACCTCGAGGCGGTGCAGTTCCTGCAGGAGATGAACGCGACCGTCTACAAGCGCGTCCCGGGTGTCGTCACCATCGCGGAGGAGTCGACCGCCTGGCCGAGCGTGACCGGACCGACCTCCGAGGGCGGACTCGGCTTCGGCTACAAGTGGAACATGGGCTGGATGCACGACTCGCTCACCTACGTGGCGAAGGACCCCCTCTACCGCAGCCACCACCACGGCCAGATCACCTTCCCCCTGGTCTATGCCTACGCCGAGAACTACGTCCTGCCGATCAGCCACGACGAGGTCGTCCACGGCAAGGGCTCCTTGCTGCGCAAGATGCCTGGCGACCGCTGGCAGCAGCTGGCCAACCTGCGGGCCTACCTCGCCTACATGTGGGCGCACCCCGGCAAGCAACTCCTGTTCATGGGCTGCGAGCTCGGCCAGGAGTCGGAATGGGCCGAGTCGCGCGAGCTGGACTGGTGGCTGCTGGAGCACCCCGAGCACGCCGGCGTGCACGCCATGGTGCGTGACCTCAACCACGCCTACACCTCCTCCGGTGCCCTGTGGGGCCGGGACGAGGTGCCCGAGGGCTTCCAGTGGATCGACGCCAACGACGCCAACCGCAACGTCTTCTCGTTCGTCCGGCGTGCTCCCGGTCAGCCGGACGTCGTGTGCGTGTCCAACTTCGCCGCGGTGCCCCATGAGGGCTTCCGCCTCGGCCTGACGTCGACCGGGGCCTGGACGGAGATCCTGAACACCGACGCTGCGGCGTACACGGGATCAGGCGTGGGCAACCTCGGTGGCATCACGGCTGTCGCCGGTGACCACGACGGGCAGCCCGCCTACGCCGACATCGTCGTGCCGCCGCTGGCGACCGTGTGGTTCCGGCGCGAGGCCTGACTCCTCGTCTGCCCCTCCCCTGAACGTCCACCATGGGATGTTGGTGAATGGGCACTCCCCCAGGTCAATTGACCGAGGGAAGTGCCCGTTCGTCGACATCCCATGGTGTTCGGCCACCCCACGGCAAGCCGGCAGGGTCGCCGGGAGGACACGGCTGGCCGAACCACCACCTGTCCACAGGAGCTCGCACCGCGGCGTCGTTCACAGGGCGCCGTACCAGAAGCGAGCGGACCGCCCGAACACTGCGGAACCATCCAGGGATGGATCCGTTGCGTGCCATCTGCCACGAGCTCGGCTTCTTCACCCGCGAGCACGCTCGGGAGGCCGGGTACGACGGCCGGGCGATCACCCGTGAGGCGCGCGCCAACCGGTGGACACGCATTCGGCGGGGGTACTACACCTTCCCCGACATCTGGCAGACGAGCACCGACGAGGAGCGACACCTCATGAGATGTCGCGCTGTCCTGGACTCCCACGGAGACAACGTCGCACTCAGCCACACCTCCGGCTGCCTGGCCCTCGGCATCGACGTGTGGGGGCTGGACCTGAGCCGGGTCCATGTGACGCGCCTCGATGGAGGCGCCGGCAGGATCGAGGGCGACGTCGTGCACCACGAAGGGTTCGTTGCTTCAGGAGAGGTCGGGACTGTCAACGGCATGCGCGTGCTCGGTCCGGCACGCTGCACCCTCGAGGCCGGATCAGTCGGAACGCCCGAATGCGCACTCGTCCTCCTCAACTCCGCGCTCTACCGCGGGCTGTGCACCGACGCGGACATTGCCAACCAGTTCGATCTCATGGCCCATTGGCCGCGAGTCCGCCACCTGCACATACCCGTGCGCATGTGCACCCGTCAGTCAGAGTCGGTCGGCGAGTCCCGCGGCCTCTGGTTCTTCTGGGTCCAGCACCTTCCCGCACCTGAACTGCAGTACGAGGTCTTTGCGGACGGTCGACTCCTAGGTCGGACGGACTGGGCCTGGCCGAGATATCGAGGACTCGGCGAGTTCGACGGCAAGGTCAAGTACGGCAGTCTGCTCAAGCCCGGCCAGACACCGGGCGATGCCGTTTTCGAGGAGAAGCGGCGCGAGGACCTGCTTCGAGAAGCGACCCAGTCGTGGATGATCCGTCTCATCTGGTCAGACTTCGATCGCCCCTCGCAGACCGCCCAGAGGTTCCGACAGAAGTTTGCTGCGGCGAGCTGAGGCAGACGAAGCCACGCCCCCTCACCCGCCTGACTGTTCACCATGGGATGTCGGTGAATAAGCACTTCCCATGGTCAATTGACCGAGGGAAGTGCCCATCCGTCGACATCCCATGGTGTCTGACCGAAACCAGGGACCTCGCGCAGCCAGCGCGCCTCGCGACTGGCGGTGAGGTCCGGCCGAACGTCCCGACCAGCGCCTCGAAGCCACGTAGGGGGGCTCGCTAGGGTGGCGGGGTGAGCGAGTCGATCGACGTGACGACCGTGGCCGCCGGCATCGCCAGGCTGGCGTGGAGCCACGAGCACACGATCGATGACGTACGCCGAGAGGTCGCCGCCGCCCTGCGCGAGCACGGCCGGGTCGAGACCTGGGTCGATCCGGACGACCTGGCGGCCCAGCGGATGGCGACGTGGTCGGGCATGCACCGCGAGGGCGTGATGCGTGGCGTGTCGGTCGACGACCAGGCCGTGGACCGCATCGTCTACTCCCGCCTCGCCACCGATGCACCGCTGGACGACCCCGGGGGCTTTCGCTCCCTGCTCAACTCGTTCCTCCCGCGCAAGCGCGCCATCAGCCAGCTGCTGGTCCGCGACGACCGGGACCGCGTGCTGATGTGTCGCCTCACCTACAAACAGGACTGGGACCTTCCTGGCGGCGTGGTCGAGGTCGGGGAGTCCCCCCGGCTGGCCGTCGGCCGCGAGGTCGAGGAGGAGCTCGGACTCACCCTCTCGGTCGGCGACCTGCTCCTCACCGACTGGCTGCCCCCGTGGGGCGGCTGGGACGACGCCGTCTGCCTCGTCTTCGACGGCGGCACCCACCCCGAGTCGATCCTCGACCACGTGGTGAAGCAGGAGCGCGAGATCCGCGACGTCGCCTTCTGCACGCTCGACGAGGTCCGCTCCCGGGCGGCGGACTTCACCGCCCGACGGGTGGAGGCCGCACTGCGCGGCGGTGCCGGCTACACCGAGTCGGGCCGCTGAACCAAGTCGTCCGCGCGTCGGCACTCCCCAAGTCGCCGCAGTTGCAGCAAGATGCCTCAGATGAACACCTGGGTCTACGACTTCGCCGATGGGGACAAGAGCAAGAAGGATTTGCTGGGCGGCAAGGGGGCCAACCTCGCGGAGATGAGCAACCTCGGCCTTCCGGTGCCGCCGGGCTTCACCATCACCACTGAGGCCTGCCGCGCCTACCTGGAGCACGGCACCGAGCCTGACGGGCTGGGCGCCGAGGTGAGCGACCACCTCGCCGAGCTCGAGCAGGACATGGGCCGCAGGCTCGGCGACCCGGACGACCCGCTACTGGTGAGCGTGCGGTCTGGTGCCGCGTTCTCGATGCCCGGGATGATGGAGACGGTCCTCAACATCGGCCTCAACGACGAGTCCGTCGTCGGGTTGGCACGCCAGAGCGAGGACAAGCGGTTCGCGATGGACTCCTACCGCCGCCTCCTCCAGATGTTCGGCAGCACCGTGCTCGACATCGAGGGCGAGCACTTCTCCGACGCCCTCGACGGAGCCAAGGACGCCAAGGGCGTCACCGACGACCTCGACCTCGACGTCGACGACCTCAGGGCGCTGATCGAGACGTTCAAGGCCATCATCAGGGAGCACGCCGGCATCGACTTCCCGCAGGACCCGCGCGAGCAGATGGATCGCGCGATCCGGGCCGTCTTCGACTCCTGGAACACCGACCGCGCCGTCCTCTACCGCCGTCAGGAGCGCATCCCCGAAGACCTCGGCACCGCGGTGAACATCCAGGCGATGGTCTTCGGCAACCGCGGGATGACCAGCGGTTCGGGCGTCTGCTTCACCCGCGACCCGGCCTCGGGTGACCAGGGGGTCTACGGCGACTACCTGCAGAACGCGCAGGGTGAGGACGTCGTCGCGGGGATCCGCAACACCGTGTCATTGGCGGACATGCGCGAGATCGACCAGTCCTCGCACGACGAGCTGCTCGAGATCATGACCACCCTCGAACGCCACTACCGCGACATGTGCGACATCGAGTTCACCGTCGAGCAGGGCAAGCTCTGGATGCTGCAGACCAGGGTCGGCAAGCGCACTCCCGAGGCGGCGTTCCGGATCGCCGTACACATGGTTGACGAAGGCCTGATCGACATGGACGAGGCGCTGCGCCGTGTGAGTGGCGAGCAGCTCGCCAACCTGATGTTCCCCCGGTTCGATGCCAAGGCCGCCAAGGACCTGCTTGCGGTGGGCATGAACGCCTCGCCGGGTGCTGCCGTCGGCAAGGCCGTCTTCGACTGGGCCACCGCCGTCGAATGGTCCGAGAACGGCGAGGACGTCATCCTCGTGCGCAAGGAGACGACCCCCGACGACCTGCACGGGATGATGGTCGCCAAGGGAGTCCTGACCAGCCGCGGTGGCAAGACGTCCCACGCCGCTGTGGTCGCGCGCGGCATGGGCCGCACGTGCGTCTGCGGCGCCGAAGCACTCGACGTCGACACCCGTGCCGGGGAGTTCAGGGTGCGGGGTGGCAAGACGATCGTCGAGGGAGACATCATCTCGATCGACGGCTCGACGGGAGAGGTCTTCGACGGCGAGGTGCCTGTGGTCGCCTCGCACGTCGTGCGCCACTTCGAGGGCACGGAGGTCGACCATCCGGTCGTCGAGGCTGTCGCCCGACTCATGGAGCACGCCGACGCCACCCGACGCATGCGCGTGCGCACCAACGCCGACACGGCCGACGACGCGGCGCGAGCCCGGCGGTTCGGCGCGGAGGGCATCGGCCTGTGCCGTACCGAGCACATGTTCCTCGGCGAGCGCCGCCAGCTCGTCGAGAACCTCATCGTCGCCGAGGGCGAGGAGGGGCAGAAGGTCGCGCTCGACGAGCTGTTGCCCCTCCAGCGCCAGGACTTCCTGAAGGTCTTCGCGGCCATGGACGGCCTGCCGGTCACGATCCGGCTGATCGACCCCCCGCTGCACGAGTTCCTGCCCGACATCACCGAGCTGAGCGTGGCGATGGCCGTCGCGGACGTCCGTGGCCACCGCAAGAAGCGCGAGCGCAAGCTGCTGGCCGCGGTGCAGCGGATGCACGAGTCCAATCCGATGCTGGGCCTGCGCGGCGTACGCCTCGGCATCGTCATCCCCGGCCTGTTCACCATGCAGGCCCGAGCGATCCTCGAGGCGGCGGCCGAGTGCATCCGAGGCGGCGGTCGTGCCGAGCCGGAGATCATGATCCCGCTGGTCGCCAGCGTCCGGGAGCTCGATCTGGTCAGGGGCCGGATCCAGGAGGTCGCGCTGGAGGTGGAGGCAGAGCTGGGACAGAAGGTGCCGCACAAGATCGGCACCATGATCGAGCTGCCGCGGGCGGCGCTGACCGCCGGCGAGATCGCCGGGTCGGCCGAGTTCTTCTCCTTCGGCACCAACGACCTGACGCAGATGACGTGGGGGTTCTCGCGCGACGACGTCGAGGCGTCCTTCTTCAGCACCTACCTCGAGCAGGGCGTCTTCCCGGTCTCGCCGTTCGAGTCCCTCGACCTGGACGGCGTGGGCGACCTGGTACGCCGCGCCGTCACCGCCGGCCGGGAGGTCAACCCTGACCTCCATCTCGGCGTCTGCGGCGAGCACGGCGGCGACCCCGCCTCGATCCACTTCTTCGACGAGGTCGGGCTGGACTATGTGTCCTGCTCGCCGTTCCGGGTCCCGGTGGCCCGGTTGGAGGCAGGTCGCGCGGCTCTCGGCTGACGCGCGCCAGGACCTCCGATCCTGGCGGGCACCCGTCGTAGTTCCACTCCTACGAGTGGAAGTTCAGCGCACCCGCGCTGCCTCCGACACCTCGACGGGCCCAGGTGAGCGCAGAGGCAGTACGCCGCGGGGCGGACGCAGCGCGATCAGCACACCGACGAGCAAGAGCGCGCCCCCGCCCAGCTCGGCGGCGTTGGGGCGCTGGTCGAGGATCAACCAGGCCGAGCCCATGGCGACGACGGGGGCAAGGAGGACCCACGGGACCACGGCACTGGAGGGCCAACGGGCGAGCAGGCTGTTGAAGATGCCGTAGCCGACCAGTGAGGCGAGTCCGGCGGTGTAGAGCGTCGAGATGGCTGCCGGCCAGGAGAAGCCGGTGAGTGCCGCCGCCACGGCTGCCGGGCCGTCGATCACCAGGGACAGCGCCACCAGCGGCACCGGCACGACGACGGCCGACCACACGGTCAGCGACAGACCGCCGGGCACCCGCGCTGCACGCGCCACGACGTTGCCGATCCCCCACGACAGGGCACCGAGCAGGCACAACCCCAGGGCCGCCAGTGGCACGTGCCCGCCGCGACCCACACCGACGATGACGAGTCCGACGACGCCGAGCGCCACCCCCGCTGCCTGGGCCCGGGTCGGCACCTCCTTCAGCGCCCCGGCGGCGATCACGATGGTGAAGACGACCTGCGCCTGGAGCACGAGGGCGGCGAGCCCCGGCGGCATGCCGGCCGACATGGCGACGTACAGGAAGCCGAACTGCCCGAGCGACATGAAGGCGCCGACGGCCAGGATGCTGCGCCACGGAGCATCGGGCCGCGCGATGAAGAAGATCGCCGGGACAACGACGGCGGTGAAGCGGATCGCCGCGAAGAGCAGGGGCGGAACCCCGGCCATCCCCCAGTCGATGACGACGAAGTTGATCCCCCAGATGGTGGCGACAAGGGCGGCGAGGAGGGAGTCACGGGTGCTCACCAACCCAAGTGTGGGCGGCATGACCGTGAAGCACCAGCGACGATTCATGCAGCTGATCAGGTAGCGTTGCTTCATGATCGATCTCGTGGCCCTCACCAGCCTCCGCGCCGTCGACACCCACGGTTCGGTGACCAGCGCTGCCGACGCCCTCGGCTTCACCCCGAGCGCGATCTCCCAGCAGGTCAAGCGCCTCGAGAAGCAGGCCGGCGTCGCGCTGCTCGAGCGAGTGGGTCGCGGGGTGATGTTGACCGCCCACGGCCGTCGGCTCGTCGAGGACGGGTCGCGGCTGCTGGGCGACCTCGAGCGACTCGAGTCCGGCCTGCACCGCGACACCGACCGCGTGGCGGGCCGGCTGCGGATCGCCGCCTTCTCGACCGCGATGCGGGGCCTGGTGGCTCCCGTCGTCCGTAGTCTCCTCGACCAGCACCACGACCTGGAGCTCACCCTGACCGAGCGCGAGCCGTGGGACACCGTCGATCTCGTGGCGACGGGGCAGCAGGACCTCGGCATCGTGCACAGCTGGGGCGACGTGCCTCTGCACCTGCCCGATCACCTCTCGGCCGTGCAGATCGCCCGTGACGTCGCAGACGTGATCGTGCCCATGGGTCACCGACTCTCAGGTAGCAGCCGCGTCTCGCCGACAGATCTCGTGGACGAGGACTGGGTGGCCACTCCCGAGGGGACGATCTGCCGCCAGTGGCTGCTGCGGATGTACGACGGCACCGGGCACGCGCCCCGGATCGCTCACGTGGCCATGGACTTCGACTCCCACCTCGCGCTCGTCGCAGCAGGGCTGGGCATCGCCCTCATCCCCCGACTGGGTCGGTCACCGCTGGGCGACGACGTGGTCGCAGTGGAGGCGCACCGGCCCGTCCCCACGCGCGAGATCGCGGTCCTGCACCGCACGTCGATGGCCGACTCCCCCGCCGTACGAGCCGTCGTGAAGGCCTTGGGCTCCGGCCGCTAGGGTGCCGCGCGTGCATGACGACGAGCTGGCCATTGACCTGCACCTCGTGCGTCGCCTGGTGAAGCGTTCCTTTCCCCAGTACGCCGACCTGGGACTGGCGCCGTTGGCTACGTCCGGGTCCTCCAACGCGATGTTCCGGCTGGGCGACGAGCTGTTGGTGCGGCTGCCGCGCCAGCCCGGCGGGTCCGGATCGATCGAGAAGGAGGCCACATGGCTGCCGAGGATGGCTGCCGCGCTCTCCGTCCCCGTCCCTGAAGTCGTGGGCGTCGGCGCCCCGGACGTGGACTACCCGGAGACGTGGTCGGTGACGCGCTGGATCGACGGGCAGCCGCCCTCGGTCCCGTGGAGCTCCTCGACCGGCTGCTCCTCGCACGAGCTGGCGCTCGACCTGGCAGAGGTCGTTCGTGAGCTCGGCGCCCTCGAGGTGCCGTGCGGTGCCGAGGACGACCCGGCCCTGCGGTGGTACCGCGGGGGCACCTTGTCGGAGCTCGACGACGACTTCCGGGAGTGGATCGATGACTGCCGGGGCCTCGCAGGCCTCGACCTCGACCTCGACCGCGCCCTCGCCGTCTGGGATCTCGCCCTCGCCTCCGAGGCGGACCGCGAGAGTTCGACTGGGTGGTACCACGGCGACCTCTTCGCCGAGAACCTCCTTGTCCGCGACGGCCGGCTGGCTGCGGTCCTCGACTTCGGCGGGCTCGGCGTCGGCGACGAGACGGTGGACCTGGCCGTCGCCTGGGAGGTCCTCGACGCCCCAGGTCGCGAGGTGTTCTTCGATGCGCTCGACGCGGATGAGGGTGCACGCCTCCGCTCGATGGGGTGGGCGTTGGCCATTGCCCTGATGACGTTCCCCTACTACTGGCACACGCTGCCGGGGCGATGTGTCGCTCGACGTGCCATGGCTGCGGCCGTCCTGTCGGAGGGACTGCCCTCGGCTTGACCACGTGCGGCACCATTCACCTGGTGAGCCCACACGTCGTGTTCATCCATGGAGCGGGTTCAGCTGGTGCCGACGCCTGGCCGCAGCAGGCCGAGGCGGCAGACGCCGGGTGGTTCTTCCTGCCGCGCGAGGGTGTCGCCGACGATGTCAGTAGGGACGCTGGCCGTGCGCTCGACCGGCTGCGCGCGACAGGAGGCGGACATCTGGTCGCGCACTCGTACGGCGCGAACGCTGCCGTGTTGGCCGCTCAGCTCGAGCCCTCGATGGTGCGGTCCCTCTCCCTGCTCGAGCCGGCGTGCTTCGACCTGGCGCGCGGGATGCCGGCCGTCGAGGAGCACGTCACGGCGATGACGCCCGTCTTTGCGGTCGCGGACGACCCCTCGGTCTCGGCGCGCGAGTTCTTCCGCCGGTTCGCGGCCGGCATGGGTTTCGAGCCTCGCGACCTGCCCGACGACGAGCTGGAGGAGAGCGTCGCCCGCCTCCGCGCGCTGAGCCCACCGTGGGACGTCGGGCTGCGCGCGGAGCCGGGTCTGCCGATCAGGACACTGGTCGTCACCGCGGGGGGGAGCCCGCTCTATGAGCAGACAGCCGCGTCACTCGTGGCCCTCGGGGCGCGCCACCTCACCCTCGAAGGCGCGGGCCACCGCGTCCAGGACGACGTGCGGGTCACCGCAGCCCTCCGCGAGCACTGGGCCGGGTAGCAGGTCTCCCGGCGGGATCGGGTCAGAACAGCGCCGAGGCGAGGTTGCGACGCCCGGCGAGCACCCGCTCGTCGTCGTTGCCGACAGCGGCGAAGAGTCCGAGCAGGTGGTCGCGCGCCTTGGTCCGCTCGGCGTCGCTGGTGCGGGCCACCAGTGAGATCAGACGGTTGAAGGCGTCGTCGACGTGGCCGCCGAGGAGATCCAGGTCGGCCACCATGGCCTGGGCGTCGACGTCGTCAGGAGCCTCGGCTGCGGCAGCCCGCGCCGCGTTGAGGTCGACTCCCTGGGTCCGCTGGAGGACCTTCGCCATCGCCAGGCCGGCCGCGGCCTCCGTGTCGGCGGGGTTGGCGTCGACGAGCTTCTGGTATTCCGCGACGGCGAGATCGATGTTGCCCTCCCCCAGCGCGTCCTGCGCTGCGGCATACCGCGGATCGACCTCGGGCTCCTCGCCGTCCACCGGCGCCGTGCCCCGCGGCTGGTGGCGACCAGTGATGCCCTGGGCCGTGAGCTGCTGGCCAACCTGCGTCAGGGCCGTGCGGAGCTCCTCGATGGGCACCACGTCCTGCATGAGCGGCATGGGCCGACCGTCGACCACCGCCACCACGAGGGGGATCGTCGGGATCTGCATCGCCTGGGCGATCTGGGGAGCCGCGTCGATGTCGACCAGCCCGACCAGGTAACGCCCCTCGAACTCACCCGACACCGCGGCCATGTCGTCTGCCAGGTCGCCGCTCTCGGGCATGCGCGTCCGGGAGTAGAAGACGAGCAGGACCGGCGCGGTCATCGAGGACTCCAGGACCTGCTGGAAGTTCGCCTCGGTGACGTCGAGCGAGTATGCCGAGTGGCCCGCGCTCGGAGCCGCCGGCGATGAGCCTCGGGCGGCTCCGGGAGCGCCCAGCGGAGGCTGGGCCGGCCGCTTCAGCGCTGAGAGGTCGATGGCACCGGGACGGGAGAACGGTTGCTGCGTCATACCGCCATTGTTCCGTGTCGGACCCCGACGGGGCGAATGACCCCCTGCGGCATCTCGCCGGTAGCCTCTCCCGGTGCCTGCCAGCCGCCTCGTCGCCCGACACCGGCACAACGTGGTGCTGCTCGCACGGTTCGGCGCCGTGGGCCTGTCGGGCGTGCTGGTCAACCTCGTCACGCTGATCGTGGTCAAGCGGCTCGGCCCCGGCTTCGACGAAGCAGTCATCGGCCTGCCCCTCAGCGACCTCAACCTGCGTTGGTACCACGTCTACTCGACGACTGCGTTCTTCGTCGCCAACCTCTGGAACTTCCAGCTCAACCGCAGCTGGACCTTCCGCAGTGCAGGGCACGCGCGGTGGTGGAAGGAGTACTGGCCCTTCCTGGCGGTCGGTCTGGCCGGTCAGGTCATCGGCCTCACCCTGCTGACCGCACTGCTGCACCCAGACTCGGCGCTCAGCCTGCCGACGTCGGTCCTCGACGACACGAGCGGCCTGCGCACCCGCCTCTACTGGGGCCAGCTGGTCGTCATCGCGGTCGTCACGCCACTCTCCTTCGTGATCAACAAGCTGTGGACCTTCGCGGCGGTCCGGACCGACCACGCGGAGCTCGTCGATCCCATCAACGTCCATCTGCTCGTGGAGGACGAGGAGCCCTAGTCACCCTCACCCGGGCCCAAGTCCGCGACGGCCGCCCTCCACTGCCTCGCCAGCAGGTCGAGGTCGACGCGGTGGTCCTCGATCCGACACCCCCGCCCACTGACCTTGATCCCGATCCCCTCCTCGAGCCAGTGCGGACGCGCCCGCTCGAGCAGATCCGGCGCGAAGTTCCCGGCGGCATCCGTCACCCGCCACCACGTCGAGCCGTCGCCGTGCCGGCTCATCACGGCACCCACCTGGCGCGGGCCGATCCCGACGATGCGCCCGAGGTCGCCGTACGCCGCAACGCGACCCGGCGGGATCAGGTCGACCGCCCGCAGCACCAGCTCCACGAGCCGCTCGTCCATGCCCAGGACCCGATGACTGGAGACCGGTCGACTCAGTTGGCGACGCGTGGGCCGCGCAGGCCCGAGCGCTGGACGACCCTCTGGATGGCCAGGTCACGATCATCGGGGCATCCCACGAAGCGGATGTCGCGCAGGCCCTGCTCCTGGGCAGCGGACTCGAAGACGAAGTGACCGAACCCCAGGACCCGGCCGTGCAGCGGCTTCATCACGGTGATGTCGAGGATCCGTGACAGGGGCATCGTGGCGAGCTGCTGGGAGAGCACGCCGTGGACGCGGAAGACGCGCATGTTGGTGATGACGAAGCGGTCCATGTGCTCGCTCAGCGCCCGCCACGCGGCGTGGGTCACGATCAGCAGCGCGAGCGCGAAGGGGAACCAGGCCAGGTCCATGTCGACGAACGGCACCGCGACGAGCAACGCCAGCGCCAGCAGCACCTCGGCGACCGGGCGGACGTAGACGATCCAGTGGTGCCGGACCTCGTCCACGATGACCTCGCCCTCTTCGCGCAACAGGTGACGCCTGATGCCGGGGTCGAAGACGCCGCTCACGACCGCCCCGCAGGCCTCACGTCAGGACCTCGTGACACGCCCCCGAGACAGAGCCTCACGACAGGGCACCGACGAAATCGATGATCGCGGTGAAGAGCTGTTGGGTGAGGCTCCAGGTCTGGTCCGCACCGGCCGTGGCGGCGGCGGCCAACCCGTCAGGGTCCGTGAACATCCAGAAGCCCAGGAACACGACGAGGAGCACGAGGAAGGCTTTCCTTGCGTTCATCAGAGCTTCTCCTCGGGGCAGGGCGGAACCAGGACGGCCCATTCCTACCAGCACTCGGAGCGCTCCGGTCGTAGGCGCGCGGGGCTCATCACTCACAGGTGGTCAACGCGCTCGAGGTCAGTCGCGGACCGTTGGCGACCTGCTTGCCCCGCCCCAGCGCGAAGCCGCGCTGCCAGTCCGAGACGAGCCCGGTCTGGTTGTACTCGGTGGTCTGGTCCCCGACGAGGCTGAAGCGCAGCGTCATCGGCACGTCGGAGACCGCCGCGCGGCTCCTCACGGTCCCGATCGGCTGTGCGTCCCAGAACCACGTGACGTGTCCCTTCGCGACCTCGACGGCGACCGCCGGCGAGGTGTGGATGAGGCTGGGAATGCTCCGGGTGCCCGACCACTGCCGGTCGTCGGCCTTGACGCCGAAGCGCATCGTGCCACTGGTCGGGTTGACCTCCGCCAGAGTGATGTTGCGGCGCCCGCAGGCATAGTCCTCGGGCCGCTCCGGCACCAGCTCGACCATCACGTTGAAGTCCGCTGCGTTCGACTCCGCGCTCTTGAGCCTGATCCTCGTCTCCCACCGGCCGTAGGCGAGCGCGCTGTCTCGCAGCGTCGCGCGCGTGGTGCCGAAGTCGCCGGGTCCGCCGCCGTTGTTGCGCTGGCTGTCGAGGTAGAGGCCGCCGTTCTGCCGACTGACCCGCCCGGCTCCGTCGGCATACTCCTGCCACCAGCCGTTCCGGTCCGAGCCGACGTCGGCCGGACTGGTGAGCGACTGCCCTGCCTCCCAGCTGTAGTCCCACAGCGTGGGGTACCACCCGTACTTGCTGGCTGCTGTGGCGGAGGCTCCGGACGACGCGCGGCGGAAGTCTGTCCCGCTCAGGCCTGCCCGGGGGGTCGAGCCCGGGGCCACTGGCTCTGCGCTGGTGCCGCTGCGGCTGGCCGTCTGGTCGAGCACGGTGACATAGGTGGGGAAGGTCTGCATCCAGCCGATCCGGTTGGCGCCGGAGCTGATCTCGTCCTGGACGACCCGGTAGACGACCGACCCTGCGGGAGCAGTCACGCCGGGGAAGTAGCCGAGACCGTCGGCGCCGACGGTGGACCTGCCCAGCGTCTCCCAGGTGTCGCCACTCAGGCGCCGCTGCAACGTGAGGCCGCGCCCTTCGAAGACCGGCAGACCAATGGTCTCAGGGCGGCGGAACAGCGACGGGGTGGTGTCGACAGCGATCGTGAAGGGGACGCCGGCCACGGGCTGGCCGGGGTCTGACTCGCGCGAGGGATCCTCACCAGCCACCCACATCGTGAGGTCCTGCGCCTTCGCGTTGAAGGTCACCGGCGGCGTGACGACCCCGCTGGCCTTGACCCGGTAGCGGATCCCGAACATGGCGGGAGCCTGGAAGTCGAAGCGGAAGCTGCCGTCGGCGGACGTCTTGCCGGAGAAGCCCCGCACGGCGAACCACTTGTCGCCGGGCCGGTTCATGTGGAGCTGGAGGCCGATGCGGCGTACGCCGGAGACCCCGAGGCTGCCCGTGAAGGTGATCGCCTGACCGCCGACGTAGGTGCCCGGGCTCGTCGACAGCGAAGCCCCGCGGGAGCGGCCGGCGCTCGGGAGCTGCGTGCCTGACGATGCCACCGTGGACACCTGGATGGTGGCTGCCGAGCTCGACACCACGGTGCTGGCGACGACGGCCGGCGTCATGGTCGCCACGAGGGCGCCGAGGAACAGGGAGATTGCTGGAGGGGGGGTCCGCATGGTCCCCCAAATCTAGGTGGTTCGTCAGCCGTCCGAGGCAGAACGCCAGAAGTGGTCTAGCCGCCTTGTGCGGTGGACAGCAGCACGTCTGCTGCGGTGTAGGGGTCGGACTCACCGGACGCGACGGACTCGGCCAGGGCGTCGAGCTCCGAGTGGCCGTGCACGTCACCCCACTGGGCACGCAGCGCCGCCACGGCGATCGCCTCGATCTCGTCGCGGGCACGGCGCGTACGCCGCCTGGCGAGCTCGCCGGACTCCGTGAGCCAGGAGAAGTGTCGGTCGATCTCGGCCACCACCTCATCGAGGCCCTGGCTCTGGGCGGCGATCGTCGCGACGATCGGTGGTCGCCACGCACCCTCGCGACGTTCGGCCAGGGCCAGCATCGACCGAAGATCACGACGGACCTGGTCGGCGCCGTCGCGGTCGGCCTTGTTGACGACATAGAGGTCGCCGATCTCCAGGATCCCGGCCTTCGCGGCCTGGATGCCGTCGCCCATCCCCGGCGCGAGCAGGACCAGCGTGGTGTCCGCCAGCCCGGCGATCTCGACCTCGCTCTGCCCCACGCCGACGGTCTCGACCAGGATGACGTCGCACCCCGCGGCATCGAGCACCCGCAGTGCCTGCGGCGTGGTCCACGCGAGTCCGCCCAGGTGCCCGCGGGAGGCCATGGAGCGGATGTACACGTCGGGGTCCAGCGCGTGGTCCTGCATGCGGACGCGGTCGCCGAGCAGCGCGCCCCCGGAGAACGGCGAGGACGGGTCCACCGCGAGCACGCCGACGCGCTTGCCGGCACGACGCAGCTCGGCGACGAGTGCGTTCGTGGAGGTCGACTTGCCGACCCCGGGCGAGCCGGTGATCCCGACGACGTGGGCATGCCCGGCGTGCGGTGCCAGTGCGGCCATCACCTGACGCAACAGCGGCGACCCGTCCTCGACGAGCGAGATCAGTCGCGCCACGGCCCGGGCGTCACCCCCGCGTGCTCGGGAGACGAGATCGGGGACCGACGCCGTGGTCCGGCGACGGCCCCCGCTCGAGACGACAGGGGTGGAGCCGTGGCTCACGCCTGGGGGACCCGGATGATCAACGCGTCGCCCTGACCGCCGCCGCCGCACAGGGCCGCAGCTCCGGTGCCGCCACCGCGACGCTTGAGCTCGAGGGCGAGGTGCAGGACGATCCGGGCGCCGGACATCCCCACCGGGTGTCCGAGCGCGATCGCTCCGCCGTTGACGTTGACCTTGTCCTCCGACACGCCGAGCTGGCGGGCCGACTCGATGCCGACGGCCGCGAAGGCCTCGTTGAGCTCGAAGAGGTCGATGTCGGAGATCTCGATGCCCTCCTTCTCGACTGCCTGGGCGATCGCGTTGGCAGGCTGGAGCTGGAGGGTCGAGTCCGGGCCGGCGACCTGGCCCGAGGCTCCGATCTCGGCGAGCCAGGTGAGACCGAGCTCCTCTGCCTTGGTCTTGCTCATCACGACCACGGCACAGGCGCCGTCGGAGATCTGCGAGGCGGAACCAGCCGTGATGGTGCCGCCCTTGGCGACCGGGCGGAGGCCGGACAAGGACTCCGCCGTGGTGTCGGCGCGGATGCCCTCGTCCTGGCTGACGGTGATGTCGCCCTTGCGTGAGGTGATGGTGACCGGGACGACCTCGTCGTCGAAGACGCCGTTCTTCCAGGCGAGCGCCGCACGCTGGTGGGACTGGGCGGCGAAGGAGTCCTGCTCCTCGCGGGTGAGCTGCTGGCCGGCCTCGTTGTGCCCATCGGTCAGGCTGATCATGGCCTGGTCGGTGAACTGGTCGAAGAGGGCGTCGTAGGCCATGGAGTCGACCAGCCCGGTGTCGCCGTACTTGAAGCCCTCACGGCTCTTCAGCAGCAGGTGAGGCGCCATGGTCATGGACTCCATCCCGCCAGCCACGATCACTTCGTGCTCACCGGCGCGGATCAACTGGTCGGCCATGGCGATCGCATTGATGCCCGAGAGACAGACCTTGTTGATGGTGATCGACGGGACCGTCATCGGGATCCCGCCCTTGACCGCGGCTTGGCGGGCCGTGATCTGTCCCGCCCCGGCCTGGATGACCTGCCCCATGATGACGTAGTCGACCTGGTCGCCCGAGACACCGGCCTTCGCCAGGGCACCAGCGATGGCGACGCCGCCGAGGTCGGCCGCGCTCTGGTCCTTGAGCCCGCCCAGGAGGCGACCGATCGGCGTCCGTGCGCCGGCGACGATGACAGAAGTGGACATGAGTGTTGCCTCCAGGGGTTTCCGGTCGAGATCTCCTGTGGACGATACCGCTGGGGCTCGGCGGCCGCGGTGTGGCATGTCTCACCTGCTCGTACGTGGTCCCCGGCCATCCGCTCGGCCACCATGTCCCCATGAGCCCAGTCGAGATCCCTCCCCACCTCTTCACCGCCATCGACCACGTCGGCATCGCCGTCGCGGACCTGGACGAGGCCATCGCGTACTACCGCGACACCTTCGGCCTCCAGGTCGCGCACGAGGAGACCAACGAGGAGCAAGGCGTGCGCGAGGCGATGCTGGCCGTCGGTGAGTCCGGCTCGCACATCCAGCTGCTCGCGCCGCTCAACGAGGAGTCCACGATCGCCAAGTTCATCCAGCGCTCCGGACCGGGCATGCAGCAGCTGGCCTACCGCGTCACCGACGTCGAGGCGGTCTCTCGGGTCCTGCGTGAGCGCGGCGTGCGCCTGCTGTACGACGCACCCAAGCGCGGCACCTCCGGCAGCAGGATCAACTTCATCCACCCCAAGGACGCCGGCGGAGTGCTCGTGGAGCTGGTGGAGCCGGCCACTGAGACCCACTGAGACCCAGTGACATCGTGGTGGGAAGTAGGTCACACCCTGCCCCACGCGCGGTTACTCACCGGTAAGTTGACCCTCGATCGCGACACACCGCTGCCTCACCAGGAGACACACGTGCAGAACATCCTCGACGCCATCCAGAGCGGCACCGCCACTTCTGACGACTTCGCCAACCTCGAGCTGCCCGACCACTACCGCGCTGCCTACGTCTCGAAGGACGACGTGGACATGTTCGAGGGTCTGAGCACCAAGGAGAAGGACCCGCGCAAGTCGCTGCACATCGGCGACGTGGCCCTGCCCGAGCTCGGCCCGGGCGAGGCCTACGTCGCCGTGATGGCCTCGGCCATCAACTACAACACCGTGTGGACCTCGATCTTCGAGCCCGTCTCCACCTTCGGCTTCCTCGAGCGCTACGGCCGCGTCTCCGAGCTGACCAAGCGACACGACCTGCCGCACCACATCGTCGGCTCCGACCTGTCCGGGGTCGTGCTCAAGACCGGCCTCGGGGTCAACGCGTGGAAGCCCGGTGACGAGGTCGTCGCCCATTGCCTCTCGGTCGAGCTCGAGGGCCCGGACGGTCACAACGACTCGATGCTCGACACCGAGCAGCGGATCTGGGGCTTCGAGACCAACTTCGGCGGCCTGGCGCACATCGCCCTGGTCAAGTCCAACCAGCTCATGCCCAAGCCCGATCACCTCACCTGGGAGGAGGCCGCCGCGCCCGGCCTGGTCAACGCCACCGCCTACCGCCAGCTGGTCAGCGCCAACGGCGGCAACATGAAGCAGGGCGACAACGTCCTGGTCTGGGGCGCCTCCGGCGGTCTCGGTGGCTTCGCGACGCAGTACGTCCTCAACGGCGGCGGGACCCCGATCTGCGTGGTCTCCAACGAGGAGAAGGCAGCCATCGCCCGCAGCATGGGCGCCGAGCTCATCATCAACCGCTCCGAAGAGGCCTACAAGTTCTGGAACGACGAGAACACCCAGCAGGACCCCAAGGAGTGGAAGCGCTTCGGCGCCAAGATCCGCGAGCTGACCGGCGGCGAGGACATCGACATCGTCTTCGAGCACCCCGGTCGGGAGACCTTCGGCGCGTCCGTGTTCGTGACCCGCAAGGGCGGCGTCATCACCACCTGCGCCTCCACCAGCGGCTACATGCACGAGTACGACAACCGCTACCTGTGGATGAACCTCAAGCGCATCATCTCCTCGCACTTCGCCAACTACCGCGAGTCGTGGGAGGCCAACCGCCTGATCGCCCAGGGCAAGATCCACCCGACCCTGTCCAAGACGTACACCCTCGACGAGGTCGGCCAGGCCACCCTGGACGTCCACAAGAACGCCCATCAGGGCAAGGTCGGGGTGCTCTGCCTGGCTCCCGAAGAGGGTCTCGGCGTCCGCAACCCCGAGATGCGGGCCAAGCACGAGGACGCCATCAACAGGTTCCGCGGAGTCTGAACCAGTGCATTCACACCCCGGCTCGCGGTTCGACCGCGAGCCGGGGTGTGTTTGTTCGCGGCCGTCATACAGACTGGCCTGCAGACCAACGCACGACCACCGCACGACGCAGAGAGTGGGGCTCCACCATGAGCAGCGACCAGGGCCTGTCCATCTTCGACGAGGAGCCGGAGTCCGATCCCGACCTCGACGCCGAGGCCTCGTCGACCGACTCCACCTCGACGCCAGCCGCCGCAGACCCGCCGGCTCCCGACAGCACCAAGACCCAGGTGATCCCCACGGTGCCGCCCGTCCCCAAGTCCACCTCGTCGCGGTCCCGGACGCCGCGGTCCAGCGAGCAGCAGTCGACCGGATCGAGCCCTGCGCCGACGCCCACAGGCGTGCCCGTCAGTCCGCCCGAGGACGTCGAGCCCCAGGACGTGGAGCCGGCCGACGTCGAGCCGGTGCCGACGCACGCGGCGCCCACCCAGTCGATCGCCACCCAGCCGCCTGCGCCTGTCGCCAGTCCCGCGCCTCGCCAGATGTCGACCCCTGCCGCGCCCACCACACCGTCGCGCCCCTCATACTCCTCGCCCGCCGGCGCCAGCCCCGCGCCCGTGCAGCCACTTCCCGTGGTGCGCCGCGGGGGCTACGACAAGGCGGCCGTCGACCAGCGACTGTCCCAGCTCACCACGGAGAAGTCCGGTCTCAGCAGCAGCCTGAGCGCCTCGGAGCAGCGCGTCCTCGACCTCGAGGCCGAGATGACCAGTCTGCGTGCCGATCTCGAGGAGAACAAGAACCCCTCCTATGCCGGTCTGGGAGGCCGCGCCACCTCGATGCTCAAGCTCGCCGAGGATGAGGCCGCCGACGTGCGCGCCGCCGCGGCGCGTGACGCCGAGGACATCCGCGCGCTGGCCAACAACGACGCCAAGGCGGTCCGCGCCGAAGCCGCCCACGAGGCCGATGACATCCGCCTGGTGCAGCTGCAGGAGCTCGCGGAGATGCGCAGCCGCGCGACCGCCGACGCCGAGCAGGAGCGCACCCTCGCCCGGGGCGAGGCAGGAGACATGGTGGCGGCCGCCAAGCGCGAGGCCGACCAGCTGCGTCTGGCTGCCCAGCAGGAGACCAACGAGCTCCTGACGACCGCCAAGCGCGAGGCGGAGCAGGCACGTGCCGCCGCCGATCGCGAGGTCCAGGAGGCCCGCCGCACGCTGGCCGTGGAGAAGGAGCGACTGGCCCGCGAGGCGACCGACTACCACGCCAGCGCCACGACCGAGACCCAGAGACTGGTCCAGGAGGCCGAGGAGCGTGCCGCCGCGGCCGAGCAGCGAGCCCGAGAGGCGACCGCACAGGCCAATGCCCACCGGCAGCAGGCTCAGAGCGAGGCCGAGGGCCTGCTCAGCCGTGCTCGCCGTGAGGCCGAGCAGACTGTGGCGTCGGCGAAGACCCAGGCGGAGTCCATCTCGGCCAGTGGCGTCTCCGAGGCCGAGCGCGAGCTCGCCGCGGTGCGTGCCGAGGTGGAGCGGATGAAGAAGCGCCGCGACGCCGTCGCGGCCCAGCTCGGTGCCCTGCGCGACGTGGTCGCAGGGTTCGCCGAGGATGAGTCCTGAGCTGGCTCGACCGGCTGCGCTCCCGGGCGCAGTCGGGGTCGTCCGCCGAGTCCGCTGACACAGGCGCCGGCGACGAGGCAACCCGCGGGGCCGACGTCCCGTCTGCCCCGGCCGCTCGCGCGGTCACTGCGGTGGACAGGCCCGGCGACACCGGCGCGACACCGGCAGCGGTGCTGGCCGAGCGCATCGACGACGCCAAGGACCTGATCACCGAGGCAGCGACCCCGGAGGCGTATGCCGAGGCAGCGCCGGCGGCGCCAGCGCCCACCCCGTCGCTGATGCGGCACTCGCCCTTCAACATCGGTTTCTTCGGCGCCCTCGGTGCGCTCGTCGCGGTGTTCCTCAGTCAGCAGCTCCTCAGCATCTCCTCGGTGCTGATCCTGCTGGTGATGGCGATGTTCCTGGCCATCGGCCTGAACCCGACGGTCGAGTGGTTCATGAAGCACGGCATGAAGCGTGGGCTCTCGGTGCTGCTCGTGCTCTTCGTCGTGATCACCGTGCTCCTCCTCTTCGGAGTCGCGGTGGTGCCGGTGATCAGCGAGCAGATCACCCAGATCAGCGAGAACTCTCCCGGCTGGTTCAAGGACCTCAAGGCCAACAAGACCGTCCAGCAGGTCGACGACCAGTTCTCGATCATCAGCAAGGCCGAGGAATACGTCAAGAAGGGCGAGTTCGGGCAGAGGGTCTTCGGTGGCGCCCTCGGCGTCGGTCTGGCAGTGCTGTCGGCCCTGGCCAACACCTTGATCGTGGTCGTGCTGATGATCTACTTCCTCGCCTCGCTGCCCAGCATCAAGCACGCCGCCTACAGCTTGGCTCCGGCGTCGAAGCGGGCCAGGGTCAGCGAGCTCGGCGACAAGATCATCCGCTCCACCGGGTCCTACGTCTCAGGCGCCTTCCTGGTGTCGGTGTTCGCCGGGATCAGCACGCTGATCTTCACCTTCGCCGTGGGTCTGGGCGACTACGCCTTCGCCCTGGCGTTCATCGTCGGCCTGCTCTCGCTCATCCCGGTCGCCGGCGCCGTCATCTCCGGCATCATCATCACCCTGCTGGCCCTGACGGTGTCACCGACCATCGGCCTCATCACGGCGATCTACTACCTCCTCTACCAGCAGTTCGAGTCCTACTACCTCTACCCCAAGATCATGAAGCGCTCGGTCGACATCCCCGGGTCCGTGACCGTCATCGCCGCCCTCCTCGGGGGCAGCCTGATGGGCGTCATCGGAGCGCTGCTCGCGGTCCCGGTGGCGGCAGCACTGCTGCTGCTGCACCGAGAGGTGCTCCTCAAGCGGCAGGACGCGCGCTGATCTCAGGCTCGTGGGGCAGCGGCTCGACAGCCAGCGTCTGGGACCCCTCCCCCAGCTTGACCACCACGACGCCAGTCAGCACGAGCAGGCCGCCGACCATCTGGACCCCGCGAGGCAGCTGCCCCAGCAGCAACCAGGCGAAGACCAGCGCCGTGAGCACCTCGAAGAGCGCGACGAACGACGACAACCGCGACCCCAGCCTCCGGGCGGCCGCGATGCCGGTGACGTAGGCGAAGGCAGCGGTCACCAGCCCCAGGGCGAGCACCGGGATCCACCAGGACACCACGAGGCCGTCGTAGTCCACGTCGCCCCTCGTCATCCGCATGGGCAGGACGCCGATCCAGCCGGCCGTCAGCAGCATCGCTCCGCCGACCACGAGGCCCGACGCGGCCAGCGCGATGGGCGGCAGGCCGTTGTCGGTGTCTGCTCCGATGACGAAGTACGTCGCAGCGCCCACCATCGCCCCCAGCGCCCACAGCACGCCGGTCGTGCTGAGCTCGGCACCAGAGATCACGTCAAGGACCAGGACGAGCCCCAGCGAGGCGATGACAGCACCGGCCACGGTCAGCCTGCTGGGCCGGTTGCCGTGGCGCAACCAGAGCCACATCACGACCGCGACCGGCGCGGTGTACTCGATCAGCAGCGCCACGCCCACCTCCATGTAGCTCACCGCGTAGAAGTAGCAGAGCTGAGCCCCGGCAACGGCGACGACGCCGTACGCCGTGACGGTGAGACTGCTCCTGCGCAGGAGGTGCCAACGACCACGGAGGGCGAGGAGTCCGGGCACGGCCAGCACGAGCGCAGCGATGCCGATGCGGGCGGCCACCGCCGAACCCGCTGTCCAGCCGGCGTCGAGCAACCCTCGGGCGAGTGCGCCGGAGAGACCGAACGCGGTGGCTGAGAAGAAGGCCAGCGCCAGTCCGGTGGAGGTGTTGGATCGCACCTGCCTGTCATGAGTCATCGTCGCCATGGGTCATGACGTTAATCAAGAACCTGTAAGGTGTCAACGTGGTTTTCACTCATGACACCGCCTCCTCCCTCCAAGCTGCGGTCGCGCTCGCCAACACTGCGGAGGAGCCCGACACCCTCACCACGGTGGAAGGTCTGGCGGAGTTCTACGCCGAGCACGAGTACTCCGGCGACCATCAGCGCGACGAGTCGGAGCTCGAGGCGGTGCGCGCCGTCCGCAGCTCCCTCCGCGAACTGCTGACCGCAGACCGCGACACCGCGGTGGAGAGGGTCAACGCCATCCTGGCCGAGGCGAGCGCCGTACCCCGCCTCGTGCGGCACGACCGCCTCGACTGGCACGTCCACGCCATCGACGACGAAGCGCCGCTGGCCCGCCGGGTGATGGTCGAGACC
Organism: Nocardioides sp.; assembly: GCF_035576065.1. Classification (GTDB taxonomy): domain Bacteria; phylum Actinomycetota; class Actinomycetes; order Propionibacteriales; family Nocardioidaceae; genus Nocardioides. The sequence goes on along the minus strand of NZ_DATLWX010000014.1, from coordinate 69,436 downwards.
GCCATGGCCATGATCGACGTGATTCGCGCCGACGAGCTCAACCGGCTGGCGATCTGTGCCGCTGACGAGTGCGGCGGTCTGGTGCTCGACCTGTCCCGCAACCGCTCGCGGCGCTACTGCTCGACGGCGTGTGGCAACCGCGAAGCCGTCGCTGCATACCGCGCGCGGCAGCGCGGATAAGGCAGAACGCGCGGCAGCGCGGCTAGTCCAGGAAGCTTCTGAGCACGTCGAGGAACACGTCGGGGCGTTCGGAGTGCACCCAGTGCCCGGCGTCCTTGATCCGCACGCGGCGTACCCGCGAGAACAGCCGCTCCATGGCCGGTGCGTACTCATCGAGGACGTAGGGCGAGTTGGCTCCCCCGATCCAGAGCACCGGCACGTCGGACGTCTCGTCGAGCTCCGGCCAGCCGCCCAGCGCCTCGAGCTCGTCGCCCAGCAGCGCGAGGTTGAGCTGCCAGCGCCACTGGTCCCCCTCGCGCCTGAGGTTCTGGAGCAGGAAGGAGCGCACGGTGGCGTTGGGTACGGCGCCTCGCAGTGCCGCGTCGGCATCGGCTCGGCTTTCCAGGCTGGCGAGGTCCAGCGCCTTCATCGCCTCGATGTAGCCGGCGAACTCGCGGCGCCCCGCGTCGTAGGTGACCGGCGAGACGTCCACCACGACGAGCCGGTCGACGAGGTCGGGGTGGCGCAGCGCCAGGGCCATGGCGACCTTGCCACCCATCGAGTGCCCGACGAGGGTGACCGGGTCGGCTGCGGAGAAGAGCCCCGCGACCGAGTCGGCCATGTCGAGGTAGGAGAAGTCCTCGGTCCACTCCGAGCGACCATGGTTGGGCATGTCGACCAGCGTCACGCGATGGTCGGGGCTGAGGGCCTTGGCGGCCTGCGTCCAGTTCCGACCCTGTCCGAAGAGGCCGTGGCAGAAGACGATGCGCGGTCCGTCTTCGCCGTGCTCGGTCGTGTACAGTCCGGTCGCGCTCACGCCGGCCAGTCTGTCAGCATCGGTCCCATGCATCGGTCGAGGCCTCAGTCAGCGCAGGAGTGGTACGACGAGATGGCGGCCCGGATCCACACGGACGGCTACCGCACGGTGAGGTGGTCGGAGTGGTCCACCTGGCCGTTCCGGGCGGCGCCGGGCGAGCCGCACGACCTGCAGCCCCTCGGCACCGAGCGCCCGCGCCACGGCGCCGACGGCGTCGACTGCTTCATGTGCACGGCTGTGGCGACCGATGACGCCGACTACGTGATCTGGCGCGACGAGGTGGCGATGATCGGCCAGCCGCACGAGGACATCGCCCTCCCGTTCGCCGCGTTCCTGATGCCCCGGCGGCACGCCGACCTCTCTGACCTCGAGCCGCACGAGGCTGCGCGCATGGGCGAGCTGATGGTGTTGCTCGAACGGGCCGTGACCGACGTGCTCGACGTACCTCGCGTCCAGTTCATGCGCTGGGGCGACGGGCAGGAGCACCTGCACTGGTGGGCGATGGGGAGGCCGACCGGTGCCGAGCAGCTCCGGGGTTCGTTCCTCGCGTCGTGGGACGAGATCCTGCCGCCCCGCGCGCGCAGCGACACCCGGTCCGACCTCGACGCTGTCGCTCGTCGGCTGGTCGAGCTGGCCGGCGGCGTGCTCCCGGGGGCTTAGAAGTCGAAGCCGTCGAAGCCGTCGAACATGCCACCGATGCCGTCGCCGATGCCGCCGAACATGTCGCCCATGCCTTCGCCCATGGCGCCGAGCCCGTCACCGAGTCCACCGAAGCCGCCGTTGAACATCATCCCCATGAACATCCAGTCCATCGGCCCGAAGGTCCCGAAGTAGCCCTGCGCATAGGGCTGGTAGGCACGACCGCCCTGCCAGTAGGGCACGCGCTGCGAGCCGACCATCACCTTCCGGATGTCGGGCTCCGCCCCGGCTCGGACGCGTTCGGCGTCGAGCTGACAGGCGGGGACGTCGCGCAGGGTCCCGCCGGGCGGGACGTAGGCCACGTCGGCGACGGACATGCCGTGGCGGGGGTCGAAGAAGCAGGGCGGTCGCCGCGTCGGCAGCGGGAGCCCGTCGACCCGGGAGCGCACGCACGCCATTGCGTAGCGGCCGTCCTCCAGGATCTCGGTGACGTGACGGATGTCGTCGGGCTTGCTCATGCTGGCCGCAGCCGTCTTGGAGGCTTCATAGGCGTCGAGGGCACGCTGGTAGTCGGCGTTCTCGCCGGGCCCGAGCTCGCGGCCGGCCATGTCGATGTCGAGGTCCTGCAGCTCGACACCGAGGGCTGTGACGTCCTCCTCGGCCAGTCGCTTGACCGGCTCCAGCTCCGCCGCGGCCCTCTCGGCCTGACGCTTCTTCGACGTCTGCCCGGCTCCCACGGCCACTGCGACCAGACCACCGAGGACCCCGAGCAGCAGCACCATCTCCATGCAGCCAGCCTACGCGGGCACCCTAGGTCGGCCGCGCTCCGCGGGCGGCCGATCGCCGCAGTCGATCCGCGAGCTCGGACGCAGAAGCGACAAGCGCCGGCGGGTGGACGAACTCGCACTCCAGCCCGGTCATCACGCAGTAGAACGCCAGGTGCTCCAGCGACTCGTCGCTCGCCTCCAGCAGGGTCGTGCCGTCATCGACCGGCGTCAGGGTCACCCAGCGGGTGTCGATCCGGTCGGCCACGTCCGCCAACGGCGCCTTCACCAGCACCTGTGCCTGGTTGCTGTACGGCGCACGGCTGATCGCGTTCTGGACGTACTCAGCGGGATCGGGGTGCGCACGCGCCTTGAACCGCCACGTCGACGCGGTGGCGTCGCGCATGCGGTCGAGCCGGAACGTGCGCCAGTCCTCCCGTTCGACACACCACGCCATGAGGTACCACCGCCGGCCGGTCGCGACGAGACGGACGGGCTCGACCCATCGCTCGGTCGCCACGCCGTCCCTGGCGACGTATCCGAAACGGACCCTCATCAGGTCTCGACACGCCTTGGCGAGCGTCAGCAGCACGTCGCCGTCGACGAGGTCGGCGTTGCTGCTCAACGTCTCCGTGGACTGGTGGATCGCCTTGACCTCGGACCGCAGTCGCGGCGGCATCACCTGGTCGAGCTTGGCCAGGGTGCTCAACGCGGCCTCGCTCGCGCCGGTGACCGTCCCGCCGGCAGCCAGTCTCAGCGAGACAGCGATGGCGACCGCTTCGTCGTCGTCGAGCAGGAGCGGCGGCAGGTCCTTGCCCCGCCCGAGCTGGTATCCCCCGCCCAGTCCTTGGGTCGCCTGTACCGGGTAGCCCAGACCACGCAGGCGCTCGACGTCGCGACGGATGCTGCGGGTGGTCACGCCCAGGCGCTCGGCGAGCTCGGGCCCGGTCCACACCGGCCGCTGCTGGAGCAAGGACAGCAGGCGCAGGACCCGGGCGGTGGTGTCGCTCATGGACCCATGTTGACAGAGGAGGCGGACAGTTCCTGTCCGCGTGGGCGGCGGCTGCAGGCCATGAGGTCACCCCCGCGATCCCCATGGCCTGCCGCGCGACGCGTCGGCGAGTGGGCTGTCCCCTGTTCGGTCCACGCGCGACAGCACTACCGTCTCGCGCGAACGCATCACGCGGCATCGGTAGTAATACCTAATCGGCCCGAGGACCAATGAGCGATAGGTTCGTCCTGTGCTCACCCCATGTCTCGGTCGCGAGCAGACTCAGGCTCGCCTCGCGGCTGCGCTGACCGCGTCGCGGTGGGTCAGCATCGTCGGGCCGCCCGGGAGCGGGAAGACCCTGCTGGCCCGTCACGCCGCGGCCGCAGCAGACAGCGTCTGGGTCAACGCGCGAGGGCTGCGCGGTCCCACTGAGGTCCTCGATGCCTGCCTCGATGCCCTCGAAGCGTCCCCGTCACCGGGTGACTCCACCGAGGGAGCCCTGTGCCGGGCCATGGACGGACACGACAACCTGCTCGTGGTCGACGGTCTCGACCTGGACCCCCACGAGCTGGGACCCACCTTCCAGCTGATGGTCTCCACGACCACCGAGGGTCGCCTCGCGCTCACGTCGCTGACCATGGCCGGTCAGCCCGCCGAGCGCGTCGTCCGGGTGGCACCGTTCGCCGTACCCCGTGACCACGAGCCGATCTCCGGCGCGGCCGTCGACCTGTTCCTGCACCGCGTCGAGTCGGCCGGCGGTCATCCCATCGACCTGCAGACCCACGGTGACGACGTACGCCGCCTGCTGAACGCCACCGGAGGCCTGCCCCTGCTCATCGAGCAGATAGCCGTGCAGATCGCCCTCGTGGGCGTCACCAACGTGGTCCCGACCGCGTCCCTCTCCGAAGCGGTCCACGGCTCCTACGAGCTGCTGGACGCGGACCAGCAGCGCTGCTTCCGCCGCATGGCGCAGATGAGCTCCCCCGTCTCGATCGAGGTGCTGGCCGAGATCACCGACGTGGACCGTGACCAGGCCGCGGCGATCGCCACCGGTCTCGTACGCCGCAGCCTGCTCGAGCTCACGCCCGAGGGCCGCTTCGACATGCTCACCCCGATCCGCCGCCACGGCCAGTTCCTCACCGCCTCCACCGACGACCGGGTGCAGACGAGACGCGCCCTGCTCAGGTGGGCCGACAGGGTGGCACCGGTCGACCTCAACACCGGTGCCGGCGACGCCGTCTGGCTGGGCGACCTGCCCGTCATGCGGACCGCCATCGAGGCGGCATGCGCCGATGCGGACACCCGCGCGCTGGGCTACGGCCTGGCCAACCGGATCTTCTCCGCCCTCTACACCTCGATGCGGGCCAAGGACGCGGTCGAGATCCTGGAGGCCACCCTGATCAGCGGCGACGGCCCGGCAGCGACCGGGGCCCAGGTCGCCCGGCGGGCAGGGATCGCGGCGTCGGAGGTGCGAGGCACCTACGAGGGTCTCTGGCTCCTCGAGCGGGCCGACGAGCACGCCCGCAGCGCAGACGACCCCCACGGCGAGCTGGCCAAGAACGCGTCGATCCGCGCCGAGATGCACCTCGACGCGGGAGCGCTCACCGAGGCCGAGGCGGAGGCGAGGCGCGCCCTCGAGCTCGGGACCGAGACCGAGATCACGCGACAGGCGGCTCGCACGCTTGCGGACGTCCAGGTCTCCCGCGGGGCGTTCCGCGAGGCGACGGCGACCCTGACGTCGCTGCTCGCCGAGCGGGAGAAGAAGGACGAGCGCTGGATCTCGTTGTCGGCGCGAACGCTGCTGGCCAGGATCGCGCTCGAGCAGGGCCGCCCCACCGAGGCGGCCTCGGCGGCCCGTGCCGCCGCGTGCGACGCCCGGGCGATTGCCGAGGACCGCGTCGCCCTGCTCGCCGAGACGCTGCTCCGCCACCTGGACCCTGACTTCGAACCAGTGGATGTCGACCGCGAGAGCCTGCCCTGGGCGGTCCGGATCCCCGTGCTGACCCAGGATGCGCGCGACCTGTTCCGCGCCGGTGACCAGCAGCATGCAGCCGGTCTCGCGGCCGACGCGGTCGTCCTCGCCGACAGCACCGGGCTCGGGCGCGACGCCGTCGAGTGCCGGCTCCTGCTCGCCCGAGCCCTCCTCGCCGGTGGCGACGAAGGGCAGGCCGTCACGACGTTCCTGGCCGCGCTCGACCGGGCCGCGACGATGAAGATGCCGTTGCGCGCGGCCGATGCCCTCGACGGACTCGCGTGGACCGCCCAACAGCGCGGGCAGCGCGACTCCCGCGCCCTGGCGGCTGCGGCCGCAGAGCTGCGGGCTCCGCGCCAGGCCGCGGCCTGGGGCTATGCCGCCGACAGCCCGCTCGTGGTCGGCCGTACGACGCCGGAGGGCTGGATCGTCGATGACGAGCTCACCCCCGCCGGAGTGCAGGCCGCGGCGGCGATCTTCTCCGGCACCGGCGGGGAGACCGTGGAGGAGGGCCCACTGAAGCTCCTCACCAAGGCCGAGCGACATGTCGCCGAACGCGTCGCTCAGGGACTGACGAGTCGGCAGATCGCCTCCGAGCTCTTCCTGTCCCCGCGGACCGTCGACGCGCACCTGACCCACATCTACCGCAAGCTCGACATCACCAGCCGCGCCAAGCTGGCCGCTCTCGTCGCGGACCAGAGGTGACGTCGTGCGGCTGGAGATCACGGCGACGCGCAGCCTCACCTTCGATGACGGGAGCCCGGTCCGCGCCGCGTCCGCGATCGTCGCGTACGCCGACGGCTGGCTGATCGCCCAGGACGACTCGACGTACGCCGCCCACTGGCGTGCGGGCAGCGTCGTTCCGCTCCGTCTCCTGGATCCGGTCGACGGCCTCGACTCGTTCTCCTCCGAGCAGGGGACCAAGCACCTCAAGCCCGACCTCGAGTCGGCCTGCGTCCTGCCGGACGGCACCGTCGCGCTCATGGGGTCGGGCTCGAGCTCCGCCCGCTGCCGGGCCGTCGTGCTCGGTGAGGACGCTCGGCGGGTCGAGGACCTCACCGAGCTCTACCGGCGTGTGGGTGCAGCCCTGGAGGTGCCGGCGGAGGTGCTCAACCTCGAGGGGGCATGTGTCGTCGGCGACCACCTCCGGTGGTTCCACCGGGGCCTTCCCGCCGGAGGCTGGCCCAGTGCCAGTGTCGACCTGCCCCTCGGCGTACCCCTCGCGCAGGCTCTCCATCAGGCCCAGCCGACACAGGTGCTGCGCTACGACCTGGGGTCAGCGGACGGGGTCGGTCTCGCCGTCACGGATGCCGTGACCCTCACCGACGGCCTCGTCCTCGTGAGCGCCGCAGCCGAGGACTCGCCCAACGCCTACGACGACGGCCCGGTGGTGGGGTCCGCGCTGGTCCTGCTTGATCGCGACGAGGTGGTGGGCCGGGTCGAGATCCCCCCGCTGCACGGTCGGGTCGCCAAGGTCGAGGGCCTGGCCCTGGTCGCCGAGGAGGGCTCTGCCGTGCACCTCATCGCGACCGTCGATGCGGACGACCACGACCGCCCCTCCCCCGTCGTCGAGCTGACCGTCCACCGCTGATCGTTCGGGGGTGGGGCGTCGCGATCAGACCAACGTGTAGTCGCGGAACCCGCGCTGCGTCTTGCGACCGAGGTAGCCGGCCGTGACGAGGTGCTCCAGCAGCGGCGCAGGGGCGAACCCGGGCTCGCGGAACTCGAGGTAGAGCTCGCGCTGGATCGCGAGGGAGACGTCGTTGCCGACCACGTCGAGCAGCTCGAAGGGCCCCATCGGCAAGGCACAACCCTGCTTCATCGCGGTGTCGATGTCGTCCGCAGTCGCGTAGTGCGCCTCGAGCATCTTCACGGCGTCGTTGAGGTAGGGGAAGAGCAGCGCGTTGACGATGAAGCCGGACCGGTCGCCGCACGACACCGCGACCTTGCCGACCTGGTCGCACAGGGCGCGGACCGTCTCGGTGACGTCCTCGGCCGTGGACACGGTCGAGACGACCTCGACCAGCTTCATGATCGGGGCCGGGTTGAAGAAGTGCATCCCGACGACGTCCTGGGGCCGGTTGGTCGCACCGGCGAGAGCGATCACCGGCAGCGACGAGGTGGTGGTGGCCAGGATCGCGCCCGGCTTGCAGATCTCGTCGAGGTTGGAGAAGAGCGTGGACTTGATCCGCAGGTCCTCGGCGATCGCCTCCACCACGATGTCGACGCCGGCCAGGTCGTCGAGGGAGGTGGTCCCGGTGAGACGCCCCAGCACCTCGTCCTTCGCGGACTCCTCGAGCTTGCCGCGCTGGATCGCCTTGTCGAGCGACTTCTCGATGGTGGCGCGCACGCCCTCGACCTTGTCGACCGAGCGACCGACATACACCACGTCAAAGCCGCTCTTGGCAAAGACCTCGACGATGCCCGCGGCCATGGTGCCGGTCCCGACGACGCCCACGGTGGAGATGGGGCGCCTGAGCTTCGGCTGGTCATCGGCCGACGGCGTCTTGTCGTCAGCGACCACGACCGGGCTGTCCGCGCGCTCGTAGGTGTAGAAGCCGCGACCTGTCTTGCGTCCCAGCAGGCCGGCCGTGACCATCTGCTTGAGCATCGGGGCGGGCGCGTGCAGCCGGTCGCGACCCTGGCGATACATCGTCTCGAGGATCTCGTAGGCCGTGTCGAGGCCGATCAGGTCGAGCAGGGCGAGCGGCCCCATCGGGTAGCCGCAGCCGAAGCGCATCGCTGCGTCGATGTCCTCACGGGTGGCGTACTTGCTCTCGAACATCGACACGGCGTGGTTGAGGTAGCCGAACAGCAGGGTGTTGGCGATGAAGCCTGCCTTGTCGCCACACACCACGGGGTTCTTGCCGAGCGTGCCCACCAGGCCCTCGACATCGGCGAGGACTGCGGGCTCGGTCACCACGGTCCGGACGATCTCGACGAGGTTCTGGACCGGCGCGGGGTTGAAGAAGTGGACCCCCACGACGCGACCGGGTCGCGTGTTGGCCGTCGCGATCTCGGTGACCGGCAGCGAGGAGGTGTTGGTGGCCAGGATCGCGTCGGGCTTGACAATGTCGTCGAGCCGACGGAAGAGGTCCTTCTTGATGTCGAGCGACTCGATGACCGCCTCGATGACGAAGTCGGCCTCCGCCAGTGCCGACAGGTCGGTGGCGAACGAGATGTGGCCGAGGATCTCGGCCTGGTCCGCCTCCGACATCTTCCCGCGGGAGACGGCCCGGCCGGTGGAGTGGGCCAGGTGCTCGCGCCCGCGCTCGACGGCATCATCGCTGAGCTCGACCCCGATCACGGTGAAGCCGTTGCGGGCGAACACCTCGGCGATCCCGGCGCCCATGGTGCCGAGGCCGATCACGCCGATGGTGGAGAACTTGCGAGTTGCCCGCTCGGGCGCACCAGAGGTCATGCCCGCATGATGGCATGCGCCGTCACTCGCGAGGCTGGGTGCCGTCCGAGATGTTCCTCACGTGCTCACGACGTGCGCGAGAGCAGTCAGCAGCCGGTCGATCTCCTCCTCGTTCGTGTACGCCGAGATCCCGACCCGGACACCGCCCTGCTCGCCGGCCGTGGAGTGCCGTGCTGCCTCCAGGGCGTAGAAGCTGCCCGGTGGCGCGACCACGCCTGCCTCGTGCAACCGGTGGCTGAGCTCGAGGGGGGTCAGACCCTCCACGGTGAGCAGCACGGTGGGGGTGCGCCGACGAGGGCGGCCGTGAACCGTGACCTCAGGCAGCGCGGCCAACCCCTCGAGCAACCGGGTCAGCAGTCCCTGCTCGTGCACCTCGACCGCGGCCATGTCGCACTCCTCCGCGAACTCGACGGCGGCCGTCACCCCCGCCAGCAGCTCGTAGGGCAGCGTGCCGAGCTCGAAGCGCTCCGGCACCGCGTCGCTGGACGGGAGCAGCTTGTCGGGATGCAGTCGCTCCAGCAGCGCCGGGTCGGCGGCCAGGACGCCGAGGTGCGGCCCGAAGAACTTGTAGGGCGAGCAGACGAGCAGGTCGGCGCCGAGTGCGCTGAAGTCGAGGGGCGCGTGGGCCGCCAGGTGCACGGCATCGACGCACACCAGGGCGCCCACCTGGCGTGCTGCTCGGGAGACGGCAGCAACGTCAGGCCTGGTGCCGAACAGGTTGGAGGCGGCGGTGAGCGCGACGACTCGGGTGCGGTCGGAGAGCAGCGGCCCCACGTCGCCCAGCTCGGCCGTCACCGGGTCGAACTCGAGCCACCGGACCGTCGCGCCCGCGCGCTCGGCAGCCGACACCCAGGGTCGGATGTTGGCGTCGTGGTCGAGGCGGGAGACCACGACTTCGTCGCCCGCACCCCAGTCCGCCGACAGGGTCCGGGCCATGTCGAAGGTGAGCGCGGTCATCGACCGGCCGAACACGATTCCTCGTGGGTCGCCCAGTCCGACGAAGCGAGCCATGGCCGCGCGCGCCGTGAGGGTGATCTCGTCCGTGAGCAGGCCGGGAGCGCTCGGCCCGCCTCGTTGGCACAGCCCCGCCCGCAGCGCGCCCGCAACGGCATCGGCCACCACCTCGGGCACCAATGAACCTCCGGGGCCGTCGAAACGCGCCAGGTCCGGGCGGAGGCCACCGAAGGCCCGCCGGATCTGCTTCACGTCGTAGGTCGTCGCATCGTCAGTGACACTCACGCTCGCCATGCTTGCACGGCAGGCGACGTGCGGCGGTCGGCCGCTGAGGGGACGCGGGTACATTCCCTGCTCGTGAGGATCGTCGTTGCGCGCTGCCAGGTCGACTATGCCGGTCGGTTGACCGCCCACCTGCCCATGGCCACCCGGGTGCTGATGATCAAGGCCGACGGCTCGGTGCTCGTGCACTCCGACGGCGGCTCCTACAAGCCGCTCAACTGGATGTCTCCCCCGTGCACGTTCCGGGAGGGGACGACCGAGGACGGCCAGGTCGAGTGGACCGTGACCGCGGCCAAGGCCGACGACACGCTGCGCATCCTGATCGAGGAGATCCAGCACGACTCCTCCCACTCCCTCGGCGTCGATCCCGGCCTGCAGAAGGACGGCGTCGAGAAGCACCTCCAGGAGCTCTTGGCGGACCACCCGGCCTCCCTGGCCGACGGGCTGACGCTCGTACGCCGCGAGTTCCCGACCGCCATCGGGCCGGTCGACCTGATGTGTCGCGACGACGCCGGACTCAGCGTCGCCGTCGAGATCAAACGCCGGGGTGACATCGACGGCGTCGAGCAGCTCACTCGCTACCTCGAGCTCCTCAACCGCGACCCGCTCCTCTCGAGCAAGGGTCCGGTCCGCGGGATCTTCGCCGCGCAGGAGATCAAGCCGCAGGCGCGAGTGCTGGCCACCGACCGCGGCATCGCCTGCGCGGTCGTCGACTACGACGCGCTCCGCGGCATGGACGACCCGAGCCACCGGCTCTTCTGAGATGGGCTGTGGCCGCCGGCGAGCCCGAGAGGCCCTTCGCGAAGTGAATGAACGTTGGTTCACCTCGCCCGGCCCACCTGCGCGGCGCCAGATTGCCCACCCCGCACCGTGAGCAACTATTGCCTCAGGCTGCTTTCTTCTTGCCGGTCTTCTTGACCTTGGCCTTCTTCACCTTGACCAGCTTGCGCTTGTGGACCGTGTAGCCCTGGGGCAGCGTCCCCTCCTTGAGCATGCGCAAGGGACAGCGGTTGCACTTCGTCTTGGAGACGCAGCACTCCTTCTTGGGGAGCTTCGCGACCTTGCCCTTGGCCATGGCAGGCACAGTACCTGCAAGGTATGCCTTACCTAAATGTGCGACCGGTCACGTGGGCACGGGTTCACCCGCCCAGGACCGCGCGAGCCAGCCGTCGTCGTCCACGTCCAGGCGCACCACGGCACAGTTAGCCAGCGTGCGGCCCGCGGAATGGCTCGCCGACAGGTTGCTCGCGAGCTGCGGCAGAGCGGTGCACATGACCCCACCGTGACTGATCACCAGGACCGCCTCCCCCCGGTGCGCGTCGGCAACCTCCTGCAGCACCGCACTGAGCCGGTCGACCACCTCGGCGCCGGACTCTCCCCCGTCGACCCGCGCCGCCAGGTCCCCGGCGAGCCAGCGCGTGTAGGTGACTCCGAAGGGGTCCGGCTCCACCGGTTGCCCGGCGTACGACCCGACCGAGAACTCCCGCAGCGCCTCACGCACGGTCACGCCGACACCAAGCCGGGCCGCCACGATCTCGCCGGTCTGCACGGATCGCGACATCGAGCTCACGTAGACGTGGGAGACCCGCTCTCCGGAGAGCGCGTCGGCCAGGTCGGCTGCCTGCTTGCGGCCCAGCCCCGTCAGGCTTCCCCCGCGGTCGGCGAGCACGTCCGTCTCGTACTCCGCCTCGCCGTGGCGGGCGACGAAGATCCTGGCTGCGCACTGGGGATCGCTCATCGGGCCACGTTAGACAGTGCCGTGTCCGTCCGGGCCCACGGCCAGGTCGCACACCGCGTCCGCACATCCCCAGCTCAGCGTCACGCCCGCTCCGCCGTGGCCGTAGCAGTGGATGACGTCGCCCACGCGCTCGAGGCGGACCGAGGGACGCGCGGGTCGCAGCCCGACCTTGTGGCCGAGCACCCGCGCGCCCACCAGCTCCGGCACCAGCGCCTGCGCGCGGGCCAAGATCTGCTCGGCTATTGCGGGGTCGGGCGTCCGGCTCCACTCCCCCTCGATGTCGGTGCCGCCCACCACGATGTCCGTCGAGCGAGGGACGACGTAGGTCAGACCGGCGCCGTCCAGCCACCAGCGTTCGAGGCCCACCTGCGACACCCGCACCACCTGCCCACGGACGGGCACCACGCTCAAGTCCGCCGCGAGCCGTCGAGAGCCGATGCCGCTGGCGTTCACCACGAGGTCAGGGCCAGCGGGGAGATCTGCGAGGCTGAGCCGGGTGATCGTCCCACCCAGCGCCGCCACCCGGCCGGCGAGCCACGGCAGGTAGATGGGCATCTCGATCACGGGCGTGGCGAAGGTCCACCCGTCCACGAAGCCCGTCGGCAGGGCCGTCTCGCGGTCCAGGTCGGGCACAGCCTGCCGCCACCACGGGTCGGGGGCCTGCGACCGGAACACCTCGGTGCCCAGCACGACGGAGACACCGGTGTCGGGCTCTCGGGCCAGCGCCTCAAAGGCGGCATACGACGCCTTGCCCCACGTGGTGACGAGGTCCTGAGGGAGAGCGCGATAGGGATACCAGATCGCGGCTGCCACCGCCGACGTCGACTCGAGCGGCAGGTCTCGGGCGACCACGTCGACCCGATGGCCGGCCTCGAGCAGGCGTACGGCGCAGGACAGCCCGATGACGCCCGCGCCCACCACCACCACTCGTCCCATGCCCGGGAGTCTTGCAGGACTGGTGCAGGCCCGCGGGAGGAGCCGTCGCAGTCGAGGTACCCGTACGTTGGCAGCATGCGACCAGTGACGCCCGACGCGCCCGGACCCGGCCAGGAGTCGGTGTGGGACTACCCGCGCCCGCCGCGTGTGGAGACCAGCAACGAGACGATCGAGGTCTGGCTCGGTGGCGTGGCCGTGGCCCGCACCCAGGCGTCGGTGCGCGTGCTCGAGACCAGCCACCCGCCGTCGTACTACCTCCCGCTCGACGCCTTCGAGCCCGGCGTGCTCCGCGCGGTCGATGGGACGTCGTTCTGCGAGTGGAAGGGCGTGGCGACCTACTACGACCTCGTGACTCCCAGCGCCACCGCGTCCCGCGCGGGCTGGACCTACGCACAGCCCACGCCCGGCTTCGAGGCCATCCGCGACCACGTGTCGATCATGCCCGGCCTCGTCGAGGCGTGCCTCGTCGACGGCGAGGTCGTCCGCGCCCAGGAGGGCGGCTTCTACGGTGGCTGGATCACCGACCGCGTGGTCGGCCCGTTCAAGGGCATCCCGGGCAGCCGCGGCTGGTGATCAGTCCAGGCCGTTCGCCTTCCGGATCACCTGGACGATGCCTCCCATGATCTCGGTCAGTCCGAAGTCCTTGGGTGTGTAGACAGCAGCGACCCCGAGCTCGATCAGCCGCTTGCCGTCGGAGTCCGGGATGATGCCGCCGACGATGACCGGGACGTCGTCCAGCCCCGCGGCGCGAAGCCCGTCCAGGACGTCGGGCACCAGCTCCATGTGCGAACCGGACAGGATCGAGAGACCGACGCAGTGCACGTCCTCGGCCACGGCGGCGGCCACGATCTGGTCTGGCGTGAGCCGGATCCCCTGATAGATCACTTCGAAGCCGGCGTCCCGTGCGCGTACGGCGACCTGCTCCGCCCCGTTGCTGTGACCGTCGAGACCCGGCTTGCCGACGAGCAGGCGCAGTCGGCCGCCGAGAGCCTCGCCGGTGGCCCGGACCTGCTCGCGCACTGCGGTCAGCTCCGAGCCGGCCTCGGCGACGCCGACGGCGCCGGAGACGCCGGTGGGTGCACGGAACTCGCCGAAGACCTCCCGCAGCGTCCCCGCCCACTCCCCCGTGGTCGCCCCGGCGCGAGCCGCGGCCAGGGTCGCGTGCATCAGGTTCTTGTCGGTCTTGGCATCGACCGCCAGCGCGGCGAGCGCGGCGGCCACCTCGTCCTCGTCCCGGGCCTCCTTCCACGCGGAGACCGAGTCAAGAGCGGTCTGCTCAGCCTGGGGGTCGGCCGCCATGATCGCCTCGTCGAGGTTGGCCGTCAGCGGCGACGGCTCGGTCGTGGTGAACCTGTTGACGCCCACGATGATCTCGTCGCCGGACTCGATGCGGCCCCGGCGCGTGGCGTGGGCGCTGACGAGGGCCTGCTTCATGTAGCCGGACTCGACGGCCGCGATCGCGCCGCCGAGGGCCTGCACGCGGTCGATCTCCGCCTTGGCGCTCTCGACGAGCGAGGCGACCTTGGCCTCGATCACGTGCGAGCCGTCGAAGATGTCGTCGTACTCCAACAGGTCGGACTCGAAGGCGAGCACCTGCTGCAGGCGCAGCGACCACTGCTGGTCCCAGGGGCGCGGCAGACCCAGCGCCTCGTTCCAGGCGGGCAGTTGTACGGCGCGGGCACGCGCACTCTTCGAGAGGGTCACTCCGAGCATCTCCAGCACGATCCGCTGGACGTTGTTCTCGGGCTGGGCCTCGGTGAGCCCGAGTGAGTTGACCTGCACGCCGTAGCGGAACCGGCGCATCTTCTCGTCCTGCACCCCGTAGCGCTCGCGGGTGATCTCGTCCCACAGCTGGACGAAGGCGCGCATCTTGCACGTCTCCTCAACGAACCTCACGCCGGCGTTGACGAAGAAGGAGATACGACCGACGACCTTCTCGAAGTCGTCCTCGGACACCTGCCCGGAGTTCTTGACCTGGTCGAGCACCGCGATCGCCGTACACAGCGCGTAGGCCAGCTCCTGCGTCGGCGTGGCACCGGCCTCCTGCAGGTGATAGCTGCAGATGTTGATCGGGTTCCACTTGGGGATCTCGTGGACGGTGTAGGCGATCATGTCGCTGATCAGGCGCAGCGAGTGCTCCGGCGGGAAGACGTAGGTCCCGCGGGAGAGGTATTCCTTGATGATGTCGTTCTGGGTCGTCCCGGCGAGCTGGGCAGCGACCTCGCGGACGTCGACGCCGGGGTTCTGCTCCTCCGCGGCCACCTGATACATCGCGAGCATCCACATGGCGGTGGCGTTGATGGTCATCGAGGTGTTCATCTCGGTGAGCGGGATGTCCTCGAACAGCCGACGCATCTCCCCCAGGTGCGGGATCGGCACGCCGACCTTGCCGACCTCGCCGCGGCTGAGCGGGGAGTCCGGGTCGTAGCCGGTCTGCGTCGGCAGGTCGAAGGCGACGCTGAGGCCGGTCTGCCCCTTGGCGAGGTTGCCTCGGTAGAGAGCGTTGGACGCGGCAGCGGTGGAGTGACCGGCGTAGGTGCGCATCACCCACGGACGGTCCTTCTCGGGGCGGGCGTCCTCAACGGGTGGAGCGTCGACCTGCTTGTCCGTCATGGGCACAGGGTATGGCCCGGGTTACCCGCGAGTCACCGGATGGATGTGTGAAGAAGCCCACCCGTTCAGGCGGTGGCAGCGGCGCGTTCGACCTCGAAGGAGTGCGCGAGGCGCGAAAGGTGCATCATCCGGCGGACCGAGGGCCCGCAGTTGCGCAGGGTCAGGTGGTGTCCCGCACGGCTGGCCTCGCGGGTGGCCACCGCAAGCACGCGCAGGGCGACCACGTCGATGGTCTCGACGTGGGACATGTCGACGACGACGTCCTGGTCCTGTCCCTCGAGGAACTCGTAGATGGCCGTCCGCACCTGGAAGGTGCTGCGCACATCGAAGTCGCCGTGCAGGACCAACGTTGGCCCGTAGCTCGTGATGTCCATCGATGTTGCCCCCTGTGTTCGCCTGCTCAAGTCCCCCGGGCCTGACATAGCGCACGTGACCGCTGTCACCGACTATGACGTCATGGTCCACCGATTCGTTGCATTGGCACCACACCTTTTTGGGGTGTCTTCGGCCGCTAGGCTCGCTCCATGGTCAACCTCACCCGCATCTACACCCGCACCGGCGACGCCGGATCCACCCGACTCGGCGACATGAGCGAGACCACCAAGAACGACCTTCGGCTGCATGCGTATGCCGACGTCGACGAGGCCAACGCCACGATCGGTGTGGCCGTGGCTCGGGGCCAGCTCGAGCCGGACGTCGTCAAGGTGCTCGTCCACGTGCAGAACGACCTCTTCGACGTCGGAGCGGACTTCTGCACCCCGGTCGTCGAGAAGCCCGAGTGGCCCCCGTTGCGGATCGAGCAGGACTACGTCGATCGCCTCGAGGCGTGGTGCGACCAGTACAACGAGCAACTGCCCAACCTGCGGTCCTTCATCCTCAACGGCGGCACGGAGGGTGCGGCCCTCCTGCACGTCTCACGCACGGTCATCCGGCGCGCGGAGCGGTCCGCCTGGGCGGCGTACGCCGAGCACACCGACTCGATGAACATCTTGGCGATCACCTACCTCAACCGCCTCTCCGACCTGGTCTTCATCCTGGCTCGCCACGCAAATCGCGAGAACGGCGATGTGCTGTGGGTTCCCGGAGGCGAGCGCGGCAGCGACGAAGGAGCGGACACGCGAGGCGACCAGACAGTCAGCGGGGAGCGCGGGAACAAGGAAGCGGCGGAGTGAGGTGACCGACTGGGCCACCCACCCGGTCACGGCGGAGCGCGTCGACGACTTCGCCGACGTCATCAACCCCCACCGTCGCGAGTCCCATTGCTGGTGCCTGTCGCACCGCCTGCGCGTCAAGGAGATCGGCGAGCTGGGCGACGGCAGCCGCGAGAGCGCGGCACGGGCCCTCGCCGCCGGCGAGACCAGCTTCGGAGTCGTGACCTACCGCGACTCGGTGCCGGTCGGCTGGTGCCACATCGCGCCGCGCGAGGACATCACCCGGCTCGCCGCCTCCGCGCTCATCAGGCCGATCGACGACCTGGCCGTCTGGAGCATCATCTGCGTGGTGGTGCGCGGCGGCCACCGCAGGCAGGGCGTCACCGAGCACCTCATCGAGGGTGCCGTGGCGTACGCCGCCTCGCAGGGCGCTCCCGCCGTCGAGACCTACCCCGTCGACCCGCCGGGGCGGATGGACCTCACCATGGCATTCGTCGGCACCCGCTCGATGTTCGAGCGGCGCGGCTTCACGGTCGTCGGTGAGACCGACGCCGTGGCGAGCAAGCTGCCGCGGCTCGTCATGCGCCGGGTGTTGCCCTGACAGGTGCCTCGCCGACCTGACCTTCGCGTGCGGCAGGCACCACCAGAGCGGCAGGGATCAGGAGTACGGCGACCACGAGCAGCGCCTTGAGCGTGCCGACCTCGTCGCCCACGAACCCCAGCAACGGTGGTCCGGCCAGGAAGGCGGCGTAGCCGATGGTTGACACGACGCTGACGCGGGCGGCAGCTCGCACCGGGTCGTCCGCCGCGGCGCTCATGCCCACGGGGAAGCCCAGAGAGGCGCCGGCGCCCCACAGCACGACGCCGATCACCACGACGACCGGGTGGGTGCCGAAGACGATGAGCAACACGCCGATGCCGGCCGCGGCCATGGTCCCCCACAACATCACCACGCGGCCGAAGCGGTCGATCAGGCCGCTGCCGGCCAACCGACCAAGGGTCATCGCTGTCACGAACACGGCGAAGCCCGCCACACCGACCGCGTGGGAGGTGTCGTGCCCGTCAACGAGCGCGATGGCGAGCCAGTCGTTGGCACTCCCTTCAGTCGTGGCGAGGGCCATCACCATCACGCCGATCAACAGCGTGCGCGGCTCGAGCCATGCCCGCGCGGCTGACGTCCGCTCCTCCGCGTGGGCGGGCACGACCGGCAAGAAGCTGGGCGACGTGAGCCACACCACCACGACGGCGACGGTGATCACAGCCAGGAGGTGGACAACTGCAGGCACCGCGAGCTCTACCAGCAGGACGCCCAGCAACGCACCGAGGACCGTGCCACCGCTGAACCCGGCGTGGAACCTCGGCATGATCGTGCGGCCGAGGCCACGCTCGACCTCTGCGCCCTCGACGTTCATCGCGACGTCCCACACGCCGATCCCGATGCCGTAGAGGAAGAGGCCGACCGTGGTCACCACCAAGATCTCGCCGAGCCCGACCGCCGCCATCGCCAGACCGACCGTCGCTGTGACGGCCCCGAAGCGTACGACCCGAACGGTCCCGACTGCGTTGATGGCGGCTCCGGTCGTGGGCAGCGCCACGAGGGAGCCCACGGCGATCGACAGCAGCAGCAGGCCGAGCTGACCGTTGCTCAGCTCGAAGCGCGAACGCACCTCGGGGATGCGTGAGACCCAGCTGGCGAAGACCAACCCGTTGAGGAAGAAGGTCAGGCCAACGGCATTGCGTGCGGCGATCAGCTGAGGCACGGGCACTCCTGTGTCGAATCGTTTCGATCGAAACGATTCGATGGTAGCTTCTCTGCATGGCTGGTCCAACTCGCACCCCCACGCTTGCCGACGTCGCCGCGGCCGCCGGGGTGTCGTTGTCCACGGCCTCGCTGACCTTCTCCCGCAACAAGCCCGTCTCGGAGTCGACCAGACAGCGTGTGCTGAGCGCTGCCACTGCCCTGGGGTATGCCGGTCCCAATGCTCTCGCGCGCAACCTCCGCCAGGGTCGCAGCGGGGTGATCGGCATCGCTCTTGGACCGCTCAGCACCGCCTTCCGTGACCCGGCCGCGCTGCCCTTGCTCGACGCCGTATGCGAGGGGCTCGAGTCGGCTGGTCTGGGTCTGTTGCTGATGGGCGACAACGAGGACGTCGACCATTCCCAGATTCCGCTCGACGGCGTCATCTACATGATCTGCGGGCGCGAGACCTGGGCCGCTCAAGCCGACCTCGCCGCGCGTGGCGTGCCCATGGTCGTGGTCGAGGGCCCGACTTGGCCAGGGACGACCTTTGTCGACATCGACCACCGGGCAGGGGTTGCCGCGCTGGCGGCGCACCTGCGCGACCTGGGGCATCGCCGCGTTGCCACGATGACCTTGCAGCCCTCGCACCCCGAGCGTGAGCGGCTGGCCGGCCTGCGCGAGGTCTTTCCCGACGCCCACGTGATCGGCGCCTGTGAGAGCGACCTCTCTGCGGCCCAGATCATGGCTGCGACCTACCTCGAGACAGCACCCGACGTCACTGCTGTCGTGTGTCACAGCGACGTCCAGGCGGCGGCCGTGATCCTCGAGTCCACGCGACGAGATCTGCGTGTCCCTGAGGACCTGAGCGTCAGCGGGTTCGACGGTGTCGCCACCCCATGGCTGGACCTCGAGCTGACGACAGTGGTGCAGCCGTTCGCCGAGAAGGGTCGAGCAACGGCGCGGGCCATGCTTGCGCGGATCAACGGCGAGCCCGTCTCCGACGTGCTGCTCTCGGTACAGCTGCGGATCGGGGGATCGACCGGCCCGGCCTGAGGCTCCTCAGCTGCGGTGGCGGTCCCAGTCGGTGCCGGGCGGTCCGGCCTCGAGCCAGGACTGGAACCCGGTGAGTGATGCTTCGCTCATCGCGAGCTCGACGGTGCCATGGCCCGTCTCGCACACCACGACCACGTGCCCCGAGTACAGCGACATCTGCTCTCCACCCACCGGCTCACGCCGACGCGAGAAGGACAGGGACGCACGGGACCAGACCCTCCTCGGTTTCGGGGAGAGGGAGAAGATCCTGAACCACTCGAGCTCCTCACCGCTGTAGCGGCCCAGCCCGAGCAGCCAGCCGCGCCCCGGATGCTGTGTGTGCAGGCGGCAGCTGAGCTCGAAGGTGCCTCCGTGGCGTGAGAGCACCCGGCGTCGCACGATGAGCGCAATCCCGTAGAGCAGGGGGAGGAGCAGCAGTAGGCCAGCAGATTCGAGCAGCCGTTGCCAGTCGGGCATTCACTCTCCTGCTGGTCGCGCGTGGGTGATGAGGAAGGAGACAAATGTGACGAGCGCACGAACCCTGCGGTTCGTGCGCTCACCCTATCGGCCCTGGATTGCGTGGAGTCAGGAAGCCCGCTCCACTGCCCGGATCCTGGCTTCTGCGCGGCGTACGGCCTCTTTGGCATCGTCGCTGTTCTCGCCCGAGGCCTGGGCCCGTTCGAGGTCCTGACGAGCCTTCTCGAGGTCGATCTCGTGCGACATCTCTGCGCGCTCGGACAAGATGGAGACCCGGTTGTTGGCCACCGACATGAAGCCGGCGTCCACTGCAGCCACCCACGTCTCGCCCTCGGCGGTCTGCACGTCGACGACACCCTCGATGATCACCGAGAGCAGCGGCGCGTGACCGGCGAGGATGCCCACGTCACCTTCGGTGGTGCGGGCAATCACCATCTTCGCCTCGCCGGACCAGACCAGCCGGTCCGCCGCGACGAGCTCCACGTGCAGTGTCGAGTCAGACATCACAGACCCTTTTGGATCTCAGCCCACTTGGCCTCGACGTCGTCGAGACCACCGCACATGAAGAACGCCTGCTCGGCCACGTGGTCGTATTCGCCGTCGGCGATCTTGTTGAACGCCTCGATGGTGTCGGCCACGGGGACCGTCGAACCCTCGATGCCGGTGAACTGCTTGGCGACGTAGGTGTTCTGCGACAGGAACCGCTGGATGCGGCGAGCGCGGGACACGATGATCCTGTCCTCTTCGGAGAGCTCGTCGACACCGAGGATCGCGATGATGTCCTGGAGCTCCTTGTTGCGCTGCAGGATCTGCTTGATCCGGATCGCGCAGTCGTAATGAGCCTGCCCGATGTACTGCGGGTCGAGGATTCGCGAGGTCGACGTCAGCGGGTCCACGGCCGGGTAGATCCCCTGCGACGCGATGTCACGGGAGAGCTCGGTCGTGGCGTCCAGGTGGGCGAACGTCGCCGCCGGGGCGGGGTCGGTGTAGTCGTCGGCCGGGACGTAGATCGCCTGCATCGAGGTGATCGAGTGTCCGCGGGTCGAGGTGATCCGCTCCTGGAGCTGACCCATCTCGTCGGCGAGGTTGGGCTGGTAGCCCACGGCGGAGGGCATGCGCCCCAGCAGCGTGGAGACCTCGGAGCCGGCCTGGGTGAAGCGGAAGATGTTGTCGATGAAGAGCAGCACGTCCTGGTTCTGCACGTCGCGGAAGTACTCCGCCATCGTCAGTGCCGACAGGGCGACCCGCAGGCGGGTGCCCGGCGGCTCGTCCATCTGACCGAAGACCAGTGCGGTCTGGCCGATGACGCCGGCCTCGGTCATCTCCTCGATGAGGTCGTTGCCCTCACGGGTGCGCTCGCCGACGCCGGCGAACACGGACACGCCACCGTGGTTCTTGGCGACGCGGGCGATCATCTCCTGGATCAGCACGGTCTTGCCGACACCGGCACCACCGAACAGCCCGATCTTGCCGCCGAGGACATACGGCGTCAGCAGGTCGATGACCTTGATGCCGGTCTCGAACATCTGCGTCTTCGCCTCGAGCTGGTCGAAGGCGGGCGCCTTGCGGTGGATGCCCCAGCGCTCCTTGACGTCGAGCGTCTCGCCCTCGGCGAGGTTGAGGCAGTCGCCGGTGGTGTTGAACACCCGGCCGAGGGTGGCGTCACCGACGGGCACCGAGATCGGGCCGCCCGTGTCGCGCACCTGGGTGCCGCGCACGAGACCGTCGGTGGGGCGCATCGAGATGGCACGGACCATGCCGTCGCCGATGTGCATCGCGACCTCGAGGGTGATCTCCTCGGTCTTGCCGAGCAGGGTCAGCTCGACCTTGAGCGCGTTGTAGATGGACGGCATGCCATCAGTCGGGAACTCGATGTCCACGACCGGGCCGATGATGCGGGCGATGCGGCCGACAGCGCCGCCCTCGCTCTTCGTGGTGGTCTCTTCAACAGTGGCAGTCATGTTCACTCATTCCCGGCTTGTGCGTCGGCAAGGGCATTGACGCCTCCGACGATCTCGCTGATTTCCTGGGTAATGCCAGCCTGGCGTGCCTGGTTGGCAATGCGCTTGTACTTCTTGATGAGCTCGTCGGCGTTGTCCGTCGCGGACTTCATGGCCTTCTGGCGAGCGGCCAGCTCGGATGCGGCCGCCTGCAGGAGGGCGAAGAAGATCCGGCTCTGGACGTAGCGCGGCAGCAGCGAGTCGAGCACCTCGGAAGGCGACGGCTCGAACTCGTAGAGCGGCAACAGGTCCTCGTCTTCTGGCTTCTCCTCGCCCTCGACGACCTCCAGCGGCAGCAAGCGCACGGCAGCCGGCTCCTGGTGGAGCATGGAGCGGAACCGCGTGTAGACCACGTGAACCTCGTCGACGCCCGGCGCAGTGCCTTCCTCGGGCTCCGCGTCGGTGTCGTTGAGGAACGCCGAGATCAGGGTCGCGCCGATGTCGGAGGCCACGTCATAGGTCGGCTGGTCGGAGAAGCCGGTCCAGCTCTGGATGACGGGACGCTGACGGAACTTGAAGTAGGCCTCGCCCTTGCGTCCGGAGACGTAGAGGTCGACCTTCTTGCCTTCCCCCTTCAGCTTCTCGACGAGGCGTTCGGCCTCCTTGAGCACGTTGGAGGAGTAGGCACCGGCGAGCCCGCGGTCGGAGGTGACCACGAGGATCGCCGCCTTCTTCGGGTCTTCGGGCTCGACCGTCAGGGCGTGGTCGACGTTGGAGAACGTCGCCACGGCCGAGACGGCACGCGTCAGCTCACGGGCGTACGGCGCAGCCGCCTGGGCCCGCTGCTGCGCCTTGATGATCCGGGACGCAGCAATGAGCTCCATGGCACGCGTGATCTTCTTCATCGACTCCGTCGACTTGATCCGCGCGCGGTACTCACGTACCGAGAGAGCCATTGCCTCAGCCCCGCTTCTGCCGGACGATCTGCTCCTGCTCGACGTCCTCGTCCTCGAGGGCGACGTGCTCTTCCTTGCCGGCCTTGATGCTCTGGCCGTCGGAGGTCTCGAACTGGTCGAGGAAGGAGTCGTAGGCGCGCTCCATCTCGGTGCCGGTCGAGTCCTCGAACTTCTGCGTCTCGCGGATGCCGGCGAGGATGCCCTCGTGGCTGCGGCGCAGGTAGTCGAGGAACTCGTGCTCGAAGCGCAGCACGTCGTCGGTCGGGACCTTGTCGAGGCGGCCGGTCGTGCCGAGCCACAGCGAGGCAGTCATCTCCTCGAGCGGGTACGGCGAGTACTGCGGCTGGCGCAGCAGGGCCATCAGGCGCTGGCCACGGTCGAGCTGCTGGCGCGACGCGGCGTCGAGGTCGGAGGCGAACATCGCGAACGCCTCCATGGCGCGGAACTGCGCCAGGTCGACCTTGAGCGAACCGGTGACGGCCTTCATCGCCTTGGTCATCGCCGCACCACCCACGCGCGAGACCGAGACACCCACGTCGATGGCCGGGCGCTGGTTGGCCGCGAACAGGTCGGACTGCAGGAAGATCTGGCCATCGGTGATCGAGATGACGTTGGTCGGGATGAACGCCGAGACGTCGTTGGCCTTGGTCTCGATGATCGGCAGGCCGGTCATCGAGCCCTTGCCCAGCTCGTCGGAGAGCTTGGCGCAGCGCTCGAGCAGGCGGCTGTGGAGGTAGAAGACGTCACCCGGGTAGGCCTCGCGGCCCGGCGGGCGACGCAGTAGCAGCGACACGGCGCGGTAGGCCTCGGCCTGCTTGGTCAGGTCGTCGAACACGATCAGGACGTGCTTGCCGGCGTACATCCAGTGCTGGCCGATGGCCGAGCCGGTGTAGGGGGCGAGGTACTTGAAGCCGGCCGAGTCCGAGGCGGGCGAGGCGACGATGGTGGTGTATTCCAGAGCACCGGCCTCCTCGAGGGCCCCGCGCACGGCAGCGATGGTCGAGCCCTTCTGACCGATCGCGACGTAGATGCAGCGCACCTGCTTGTCCGGGTCGCCGGACTCCCAGTTCTGCTTCTGGTTGATGATCGTGTCGATGGCGATCGTGGACTTGCCGGTCGCGCGGTCACCGATGATGAGCTGGCGCTGACCGCGACCGATCGGGGTCATCGCGTCGATGGCCTTGATGCCGGTCGCGAGCGGCTCGTGCACCGACTTGCGCATCATGACATCGGGGGCCTGGAGCTCCAGGGCGCGCCGCTCGTCGGACGCGATCTCGCCGAGACCGTCGATGGGGGTGCCGAGCGGGTCGACCACGCGGCCGAGGTAGCCCTCGCCCACGGGGACCGACAGGATGTCGCCGGTACGGCGAACGGTCTGGCCTTCTTCGATCTTGTCGAAGTCACCCAGGACCACGACACCCACCTCGCGGGTGTCCAGGTTCAGGGCGATGCCGAGCGTGCCGTCCTCGAACTCGAGCAGCTCGTTGGCCATCACCGAGGGCAGGCCGCTGACGCGCGCGATGCCGTCCGCCGCCTCGGCGACGGTGCCGACCTCTTCCTTGCTGGCCGACTCAGGCTTGTAGTCGGACACGAAGCGCTGGAGCGCGTCGCGGATCTCGTCTGGACGAATCGAAAGCTCCGTCATTTTCCTAACCTCTGATTTCTTGAGCTGCTCGAAGTTCTGGGGTGTCTGCTGCGCTCGGCCGGTCAGCCGGCGAGCTTGCGCCGAGCCTCGTCGAGACGACTGGCCACGGTGCCGTCGATGACATCGTCGCCGATCTCGACGCGGATGCCGCCGATGACGTCGGGGTCGATCAGCACGTTGAGGTGCAACTGACGGTCGTACTGGCGAGAGAGGGCGTCGCTGAGACGCTGCCGCTCGGAGTCCGTCAGGGGGTGAGCGACCCGCACGGTGGCGACTCGCTCGTCATGGACCTGGGCAGCGACCTGCTGGTAGGTCGTCAGGGCGACTGCCACGGTGCGGTAGGTGCCGGCCAGCGCCTGCTGAGCCAGGGTGATCGTGGCCGGCAGTGCCTTCCCGTCGAGGAGCGACCGGACCAGGGTGGCCTTGTCGTCCACCGACCGGGCCGGGTCGGACAACGCGTCGCGCAGCGTCGGGTTGTCGTTGACGGCCTGGGCGAACGCGAACAGCTCGTCGGAGAGACGCGCTGACTCGGTGCCGGCCGACTTGACCGTGGCCATCTCGCTCAGGTGCTCGAGGGAGTTGGCCAGGTCGCGCGCCGACGTCCAGCGGCGGGTGACGGCCTCGGAGACGATGTCGAGCGACGCCGGGTCGATCTTGCCGGTGAGGATGCCCCCGACGAGGCCCTGCTTGGCGCTGGCGTCGATCGACAGATCCGTGGCGACCCGGCGCAGGCCGGGCTCGGCCCGGAACAGGCCGGCGACCGTGAAGAGGTCGTCACCGACCCGGGCCGCGTCCGCTCCGCCCTGCAGCTTGCTCCCCAAGAGGTCGGAGAGGGCTGCCAGGGCATCAGCCGAGGCACCACGCAGCTGCATCAGTTGACTCCGCTCGTCTGCGAGTCGGCCTCGAGGTCGGCAAGGAACCGCTCCACCACGCGGCTCTGACGAGCCTCGTCGTCGAGGCTCTCGCCGACGATGCGACCTGCCAGACCCGTGGCGAGTGCGCCGACCTCGGCACGCAACGAGGTGACCGCCTGCTGACGCTCGGCCTCGATCTGCGTCTTGCCGTGCTCGACGATGCGCGTCGCCTCGGTCTGGGCCTGCTCACGCATCTCGGCAACGATCTGGGCGCCCTGCTCACGCGCTTCCTCACGGATGCGCGCTGCCTCGTGACGGGCATCGGCGAGCTGCTTCTCGAGCTGGGCCAGCTTGGCGTCGGCCTCGGCCTGCTTGGTCTCGGCAGCACTCAGGCCACCTTCGATCGCCTGGGTGCGCTCGGCGAACGTCTTCTCGAAGTTCGGCACGACGAACTTCTTGATCGCGAAGAACAAGATGGCGAAGACGATCAGCGCCAGCACGATCTCCGAGAGGATCGGGATCAGAGGGTTGTGCGCCTCTTCGGCCGCTCGGATTGTGGTTTCCACAGGTGATCTCCCTAATGCCGGGACGGTCGTCAGATGGGCAGGACGAACGCGAGCGCGACGGTGATGATGAAGAGAGCCTCAGCGAGAACGAAGCCAAGGATGGCGATCGACTGCAGGCGGCTCTGAGCCTCGGGCTGACGGGCCACGCCACTGATGAACGCAGCGAAGATGAGGCCGATACCGATACCGGGACCGATGGCAGACAGGCCGAGGCCGATCATGTTGATGGAGCCTTCCACGGCTTTTCCTTTCGTCGGCGACGCGACCATCGCGCCGCTGTTTGGCGAAACTTGTGGGTGCTGGATCAGTGCTCGTCCGCGAGCGCTTCACCGATGTACATCGAGCTGAGCAGGGTGAAGACGTACGCCTGGAGGAACATGACCAGCATCTCGAGGAAGCTGACGCCGATGCCCAGGGCAAAGGAGAGGACGCCGACGCCGGCATACAGGGCGTTGCCGCTCTGCAGCAGCGCGGCACCGCCGGTGGCGAACAGGATCAGCAGCAGGTGGCCGGCGAACATGTTGCCGAACAGACGCAGCGTGAGCGTGACCGGACGCACCAGGATGTTGGAGAAGAACTCCAGCGGGATCAGCAGGATCAGGATCGGGCCGCCGACGCCGGCGGGCATCGTGGCGTGCTTGAGGTAGCCCAGCGGCCCGTGCTTCCAGATGCCCGTGCCGACGTAGATGAGCCACGAGATGATCGCGAGCGGGATCACGAAGCCGATGCGCGAGAAGCTCGGGAACTGCAGCAGCGGGAAGATGCCGTAGTAGTTGTTCACCAGGATGAACATGAACAGCGTGAAGAGGTAGGGCACGAACTTCATGAAGTGCTCGCTGCCGATGTTGTCGCGAGCCAGGGTGTTGCGGACGAAGCCGTAGACCCCTTCGCCGACGAACTGCAGCCGGCCCGGGACCATGGCGCGCTTGCGCGAGGCAGCGATCGTGAAGGCCAGGATCAGCACGGCCGAGAGGACCACCAGCAGCATCGGCTTGGTGACGCCGAACCCGGCGACCTCGAAGACCGGGGGCAGTTCGAAGCTGCCCGGTCCGGGGGCGATGAAACCATCGCCCTCGCCTTCGGCTGCGCGGATGCCCTCACTCAGGCTCACGTGGAAGCTCACTCTCTCTCCTGCCTTCGCTGTGCTTGTCCGCTCGTGGCCGAAGCCCGCCGAACCGGCCAAAAGTCATGTAGATCGCCAGCGCCACACCGAGCAGGATGCCGATGACGACGAGGTACTTCGTACCGAGCCATCGATCGAGACCCCAGCCGATGAGGCCGTAGATCGTCGCACCCGAGACGAGGTAGGAAAACGCCAACCAGGGGTCGCCGTGGGGAGGATCGTCTGAGTGTTCCGAAGGGGCCTGCTGCTGAGCCATCGCGCCCCGGACAATAGCAGGCGTGCCGGGTCATCGCGCACCCGCCTCGGGGAGGTCGTAGAGCGGGATGCGGGCCTTGGTCGCGGAGACGATCTGGGCGATCATCCAGGCCGCGGTGGCCATCGCCACGCCCCCACCGAGCCAGCGCCGGTCCAGGGTCTCCTCGATCGCTCCGCTGCGGACCAGGGCCAGCACCACGGCCGCCATGACGACCAGCTGGAGGGCGTAGGTGACCAGGGCGACGAGCACGGTGGCGCTCGGCATGATCGACGCCACCATGTTGAGCGAGAAGGCGCCGAAGCTGAGGACCGACACCACCAGACCGACGCCGGCGGCAACGCTGAGGGCGGCGACCGGACCCGAGACGAGCGCTGCGACGGCAGTCATCGTCAGCCCGACGACGAGAGCGGCGCCAGCGGCGACGAGGAGCACGGTCACACCGGGGCGGGTGTCCTGCTTCGACTCGGTCGTCATGGCGGCGGCCGTCCTGTGGAGGGTCAGAATCCGCTCTCCAAGCCCGCAGATGCGACCTCGGGAGCGCTCGTGAAAACTATCACAAAGTCTCGGGCAGGCCCGAATTCGCACTGCTCGAGCGGGGCCTGTGCAGGACGGGAACCACGAAGGTCATGACGAGCACGAAGGCGAAGGCCGCGCCCAGCCCCCACCAGGTGGCCTGGCCGCCGAAGAGGCTCACGACCACGGATCCGCCCGCGACCAGGGCCGCCCACATCCACATGATGTAGACAGCCCGACGCTGCGAGTGACCGATCTCGAGGAGCCGGTGGTGCAGGTGCTGCTTGTCGGGCGAGAACGGCGACCGGCCGGCCCGCGTGCGGCGTACGACCGCGAGCACCAGATCTGCCACCGGCACCATCAACAGCGACGCAGGTAGCAGCAGGGGCAGGATGGTGACGAAGATGGGGTTGCCGTCGGACGTGATCTCGTTGCCGGCGAACTGCCCGGTGATCGTCAGGGTGCTTGCGGACAGCACCAGCCCGATCAGCATCGAGCCGGAGTCGCCCATGAAGAGCCGGGCCGGGTGGAAGTTGTGGGGAAGGAACCCCGCACAGGCCCCCGCGAGGCTCGCCGTCAACAGGGCGGCCGTCGTGGCCAGGGTGAGCTCGTTCTCGCTGGCCAGGAAGTAGGAGAAGAGGAAGAAGGCCACGGCGCCGATGCCCACCACCCCTGCGGCGAGGCCGTCGAGGCCGTCGACGAAGTTGACCGCGTTGATGGTGGCGATCACCACGATCACGCTGAGCAGCGCCCCTTGGGCGGGGTCGAGCGAGAACTGCTCCCCGTCGAGCTGGGGGAAGAAGTAGAAGCGGACGCCGAAGACCACCAGCAGGGCGGCAGCGAGCACCTGGCCCCCGAGCTTGGTGAGCGCGTCGATGTCGAAGATGTCGTCCAGGACCCCGACCGCGCACACCAGGGCCCCGGCCAGCAGCACGACGCCGGCGTCGCGGAAGACGAAGGGGTCGCTGAGCGACAGGAACGGCAGCTCACGCGCGACGAGGTAGGCGGCCACCAGCCCCCCGAGCATGGCGATGCCACCCAGGTAGGGAATGGGCTCGACGTGCACGTCCCGGTCGCGGACCTGGGCGACGGCGCCGGTCCGCAGCGCGATCTCGCGCGCGACCACCGTCAGCAGATAGGTGACCGTCCCGGCGACCAGGAAGACGAGGAGGTATTCGCGCATCAGCCGTCGTCCGTGAGACGCACTCCGAGCGGTTCGAGCGCGGCGTTGAGGTCCTCCACCGACAGCGCACCCCGCCGCAGGATCCGTCCCTGGTCGCCTGTGCAGTCGACGATGGTGGAGGCGTCACCGCCTTCGGAGCTGCCGCCATCGATGATCACCTCGACCCGGTCCCCCAGCATCGACTCCGCCTGGTCGGCATCGACGGCAGCGGGACGCCCCGACAGGTTGGCGGAGCTGACCGCGAGGGGGCCGGTGCGCTCGAGGACCGCGAGGGTGACCTCGTGGTCGGGCATGCGGACCGCGACCGTGCCGCGGGTCTCGCCGAGGTCCCACTGGAGCGATGCCTGCTGGCGGCACACGATGGTGAGGGGTCCGGGCCAGAACTTCTCGATGAGGGTGCGTGCGTAGTCGGGGACCCCGACCGCCAGCGCGTCCAGCGTCGTCGCAGCGCTCACCAGGACCGGCGGTGGCATGTCCCGGCCGCGGTTCTTGGCGTTGAGGAGGGCATGGACGGCGTCCGCCGAGAAGGCATCGGCGGCGATCCCGTAGACGGTGTCGGTCGGAAGCACCACCAGCTCGCCGCGGCGGATCGCCATGGACGCCGCCTCGATGGCCGCCTCACGCTCGTCGTCGGTGGTCACTCCAAGCCGTTGCACCCGCCTATCGTGCCAGTCGGGCCGTGGTGAAGCGTGGACGCCCTGCCAGATCGCGGTGGTCGGTCACCTCGGCCCACCGGCCGGTGGCCCTGAAGACTGCCGGCGCCGACTCGCCCTGGGCGTCGGCGTGCTCGGCACCGACCACTCCCCCGCGTCGCAGGAGCACGGCTGCGCGGTCTGCCAGGACACGCAGGGCGACCAGCCCGTCGTCCCCGGAGAACAGCGCGAGGTGGGGGTCGTGGTCGCGGGCCTCGGGCGCCACCGACTCCCAGGCCTCGAGCGGGATGTACGGCGGGTTGCAGACGACCACGTCGACGTTGCCGACCAGGTCGTCGAAGGCGTTCGCCATGTCCCCGTGTCGCAGGTCCACCCCGGTCCCGGCCAGGTTGCCTTCGGCCCACCGATGGGCGGACTCGTCGAGCTCGACGGCGTGGACTACCGCGCCCAGGACCTCGTGGGCGACCGCCTTGGCGATGGCGCCGGACCCGGTGCACAGGTCGACCACCACCGGCGCACGCCCAGCGCTCGAGGCGACCGCGAGCGCCTCATCGATCGCCCAACCAGCGAGGAGCTCGGTCTCCGGCCGCGGCACGAAGACTCCGGGTCCGACGACGAGCTCGACGTGGCGGAAGTAGGCCGCCCCGGTGAGGTGCTGCAGGGGCTCACGCGCGGCCCGGCGCCCCACCAGACCCTCGAAGCGCTCCGCCAGCGCGGCGGGCACGACGTCGATGCGGAACAGGTCCTTGCGCTCGACCCCGTGCGCGTGTGCCAGCAGCTCCGCCGCGTCGTGCTCCGGGCTCGAGACGCCGGCGGCCGCCAGCCGTCTGGCCGCAGCAGTCAGCAGTGTCCGCGGTGGCAGACCCTCGCTCACGACTCCATCGCCTCGAGTCGTGAGGCGAGATCGGCCTCCACGCACGACTGCAGGACCGGGCCCAGTGCCCCGTCCAGGACGGTGTCGAGGTTGTAGGACTTGTAGCCGGTGCGGTGGTCGGAGATCCGGTTCTCGGCGTAGTTGTAGGTGCGGATGCGCTCGGAGCGGTCCACCGTGCGGATCTGGCTCTTGCGCGCCGCGCTGGCCTGCGCGTTGGCCTCCTCCTCCGCAGCAGCGAGCAACCTGGCCCGCAGGATCCGCATCGCCGACTCCTTGTTCTGGAGCTGGCTCTTCTCGTTCTGGCAGCTCGCCACGATGCCGGTCGGCACGTGCGTGATCCGGACCGCGGAGTCGGTGGTGTTGACGCTCTGCCCGCCGGGACCGGACGAGCGATAGACGTCGATGCGCAGGTCGGCGTCGTGGATCTCGACGTCGATGTCTTCGGCCTCCGGCATGACCAGGACGCCGGCAGCACTCGTGTGGATCCGCCCCTGTGACTCGGTGACCGGCACCCGCTGCACGCGGTGCACGCCGCCCTCGAACTTGAGGAGGGCGTACGGCGCCTCGCCGGGCTCCGCGATGCCCTTGGCCTTCACGGCGACGGTCACGGACTTGTAGCCGCCCAGGTCGGACTCCGTGGCGTCCAACACCTCGGTGTTCCAGCCGCGCTGGTCGGCGTAGCGGGTGTACATCCTCAGCAGGTCGGCCGCGAAGAGAGCGGACTCCTCGCCACCCTCCCCTGCCCTGACCTCGAGAAGTGCGTCCTTGGCGTCCGTGGCGTCCCGCGGGACCAGGAGGTGCCGCAGCCGCTCGCTGGCCTTGTCGCGCTCGGCCGTCAGCTGCACGGCCTCGTCGGCGAAGGCGGGGTCCTCGCTCGCCAGCTCGCGGGCGGCCTCGATGTCGTCTCCGAGCTCCTGCCAGCGACGCCAGGTGGTGACGATGGCCGACAGCTCGGCGTACCGCTGGTTGAGGCGCTTGGCCAGGCGCTGGTCGGCGTGCGTCTCCGGCTCGGCGAGACGACCCTCGAGGTCGGCGTGCTCGGCGACGAGCCCTTCAACGGCCTCGAACACTTCTGGTCTCCTCAGGCGGTGGGTGGAGAGTGAACTCAAACGGGCGGACGGCGAAATGCACAGCGCCGACCGCCCGCTGCTGCGGGAGGTCGGCGCTGAAAGGAAGCTACTTGCTCTCGGCGGTCTCTGCCTCGGCGGGCTCGGCCTTGCCGGCCTTCTTGGCGTAGCGAGCCTCGAAGCGGGCGACGCGGCCGCCGGTGTCGAGGATCTTCTGCTTGCCGGTGTAGAACGGGTGGCACTGCGAGCAGACGTCGGCCTTGAGAGCGCCGGAGGTCGCGGTGCTGCGGGTGGTGAAGTTTGCGCCGCAGGTGCAGGTGACCGTGGTCTCCACGTATGCGGGGTGGATGTCCTTCTTCATGGGGTGTCGTCCTCTCAAACGATGCGCCGGGTCGCCTGCGCGGGATGCGCCGAGCGTGAACCGGAGCCAGCACGCAAGT
Source organism: Nocardioides sp. (assembly GCF_035576065.1). Taxonomy (GTDB): domain Bacteria; phylum Actinomycetota; class Actinomycetes; order Propionibacteriales; family Nocardioidaceae; genus Nocardioides. The sequence goes on along the minus strand of NZ_DATLWX010000014.1, from coordinate 37,679 downwards.
GTGCCACTGCCATCAACGCTAGTGCGAATCAGGGGATTCCCGCGCCAGCAGCGTGTCCACCCGCTTGGCCAGCTCGCGCGGGCTGAACGGCTTGGTGATGTAGTCGTCGGCCCCCGACTCGAAGCCTGTCGCGACATCGGACTCCTGGGCACGGGCCGTCAGCAGCACGACCGGCAGGTCCGCCAGCGTCGGGTCGGCCCGGATCAACCGCACGGCCTCCAACCCGGACATTCCCGGCATCATCACGTCAAGCACGGCCAGGTCGGGACGCTGGGCCCGGCATGCTTCGACCGCGGCCGCTCCGTCAGCGACGGCCACGATGTCGTGCCCCATCGCCGAGAGCTTGAACTCGACAAGCTCACGGATGTCGATGTCGTCGTCTGCGACAACGATGCGCGCCATATTTACCCCTTTGGTCGTTCGCTGACTCTAGCCGTGGATCGCGCCTCACATGGCGCGACCGGGTTTTTGCTGCTTCGTCAGGAACTCGATGTTGTTCTGAGCCTTGCCGAGCTGCTCCAGCAGGGCCGGCACGGCGGCCACCGGGTCGGAGGCCATCCGCGAGCGCAGGGACTGGACGATCCCGGACTCCTGCTCGCTCGTCAGGAGTGCCTCCTGACGCGTGCCTGACGCCACGATGTCCACGGCCGGGAAGGTGTGTGCCCGCGCGAGCTCACGACGCAGCCGCAGCTCCATGTTGGCCGTGCCGCCCAGCTCCTCGAAGATCACCTCGTCGGTGGCCGAACCGGTCTCGACGAGGACGGTTGCGAGCACGGTCAACGAGCCCCCGCCCTCCACATTGCGGGCGGCCCCGAACAGCTGCTTGGGAGGGTGCACCGCGGCTGCGTCCACGCCTCCGGCCAGTGTCCGGCCGCTGGCCGGTGCGGAGACGTTGTAGGCGCGGGCGAGGCTGGTCAGCGAGTCGAGCAGGACCAGCACGTCGTGGCCGAGCTCGACCAGGCGCTTGGCTCGCTCGATCGCGAGCTCCGCCACCATCGTGTGGTCGCTCGCCGGCCGGTCGAAGGTCGAGGCGATGACCTCGCCCTTCACGGCACGCTGGAAGTCGGTGACCTCCTCCGGACGGGCGTCCAGGAGCACCACCATCAGGTGCACGTCCGGGTTGTTGCGGGAGACGGAGCCCGCGATGGACTGCAGCATCGTGGTCCGGCCGGACTTGGGCGGCGCGACGATCATGCCGCGCTGGCCCTTGCCGACAGGCGCCGCGATGTCGATGACCCGTCCGGTCAGGTTGGCGGCATCGGTCTCCAGACGCAACCGCTCGGTGGGGTGGACCGGGGTGAACGTCTCGAACTCCAGCCGCTCACGGGCAGCCTCCGGGTCGGTCCCGTTGATGCTGTCGATGCGCACCATGGGATTGAACTTCTCCTTGCGCTCGCCCTCACGGGGCTGACGCACCTGACCCATGACGGCGTCGCCGCGACGCAGGCCGAACTTCCGCACCATCGACAGCGAGAGATAGACGTCATCGGTGCCGGGGAGGTAGCCGGAGGTGCGGACGAAGGCGTAGTTGTCCAGCACGTCGAGGATGCCGGCAGCCGGCACCAGGACGTCGTCCTCCAGCACCGTGGTGTCCGGCTCGTTGCGTCCGCCCGTGGCACGGACGCCCTGACGGTCGCGATCACGGTCGCGGCCCCGGCGGCGGCGGTTGCGCCGGCTGCCGCCCTCGCCGTCGTCGTCCAGGTCGTCGGCCTGACCCTGCTGGCCGCCCTGCTGGCCGCCCGCCTGTTGGGTGCCCTGTTGCTGGCCCTGCTGGGCCTGTTGACTGCGGCCCTGTCCCTGGTCGGCGGCCTGCTTCTCCTGCTGGGGGGCCTGTCGAGGTTCGGACCTCGCCTCGGCGGCCTGCTGGGTCTTCTCGCGCTGGCCGCCCTGCTGGCCGTTCTGCTGGCCTCCTTGCTCGGGGGGCTGCTTCTCGGCGCTGGTCTGCTGGTTGGTCTGCTGGTTGGCCTGGCGGTTGCGAGTCCGCTGGCGACCGGTCGTCTCGCCGGCCGGGCCGCCTGCGTCGGCGCGGCCGTCCTGGTCGCGGTTGTCCTGGTCGCGGTTGTCGGACCGGGACCCGGTGTCGCGTGCGGAGTCGCGTGCGGAGTCCGTAGCGGTCTCCGGCTGCGACTCGGGCTGGGCGTCGGCCTTCGGCGCGGTCGTCCTGGATGCGCCGCCACGGGTGCGGGTGGTCTTCACCACGCGAGCCGGCGCGGGCTCCTGGGTCGCGGGGGCGGCCCGGTCCGTCTCCGGCGCGGTCTTCTCGGTCGCGGGGGCGGTCTTCTCGGTCGCAGGCTCAGGCTTGTCCGTCGCCCGCGCAGCCTTCTCAGTTGCCGGCGCGGGCTTCGTGGTCGCCGGCGCGGACTTCGCGGTGCCGCCACCCGTGCCACCCTGGGCAGCCTTGATGGCCTCGACGAGCTGGGCCTTCTTCATCGACCCTGCACCGGCGATGCCCATGCCACCAGCCATCGACTTCAGGTCGGCGAGCAGCATGGAGTTGAGCCCACCGCCACGCTTCTTCGCGGACGCAGCGGTTGCGGGGGCGTCAGTTGTTTCGGTCACGTGAGTCCAACTCGGTTGTGGCGCCGCGGCCCTGGCCTGTCGGAGTGGGCGGCAGCGCGTGTCGTCAGGACGAACCCCGGCGACCAGATGGCCGCACGCGAGAGTTGCCTCGCACCGGAGCAGCAAGAGCGGCGGTCCTGTGCAGGACGCCCTCTTCACGCCGTATGGCGCAGCGCGATGCTAACACCAGCGCCGTCGCGCTGGTTCACTCCCCGACGAGCGCGCCGGCGGGATCCACGTCGAGCTGGTGGCACGTCCATCCGGCGGGGGTCCGCACCACGAGGTCGTGGTCCGTTCCATTGGAGAAGGCGAGCACCGTGGGCCCGGCGCCGCTGATCACCGCAGGGATCCCGTCCGCCCGTAGCGAGCGCATCAGCGCCAACGACTCGGGCATGGCCGGCTCACGCTGGTCCTGGTGGAGGTAGTCGCGCGTGGCGGCGAGGAGATGCTCGGGCCTGCCTGCGAGCGCCGCGACGAGCAGAGCCGCCCGGCCGCTGTTGGCTGCCGCATCGGCGTGGGGCACGACGGCCGGCAGAAGGCCGCGGGCGACCTTGGTCTCGACCGGCGTCGGAGGCACGAACACCACCGCGGTGACTCGAGGGTCGACGCCGGTCGGCACGGCGTACCACTGCTCGTGCTCACGACCGGAGATCACGAATCCGCCGTAGAAGGCCGGGGCGACGTTGTCGGGATGTCCTTCGATGTCCGCGGCGAGGCGGAACACCGCCTCGTCGTCGAGCAGCAGCTGGCCGCCCGCGACGAGCGCGCGAGCGAGCGAGACGCCGCCGACGATGGCCGCCGAGGACGACCCGAGCCCTCGACCGTGCGGGATGACGTTGATGCATCGCAGGGACAGGCCCGCCGGCTCTGCCCCCATCGCGGCGAAGGCCGCCCGCATCGAGCGGACGACGAGGTGCGTCTCGTCGCGTGGGACGTCGCCCGCCCCAGCACCCGTCACCTCGACGTGGAGGCCGCCGTCAATGATCTCTGCCTCGAGCGAGTCGCGCAGCGACAGGGCGAGTCCGAGCGAGTCGAAGCCGGGCCCGAGGTTGGCCGACGTGGACGGCACGGTGACGCGCACGGTGCCGGGGACGAAGGTCGCCATACCTAACGAAGCCCGGCTGCGGCCGCAGCCGCGTCCACGTCGGCATCGACGATGGTGTCGACGATGTCGGTGAAGGACTCCAGCGCCGTGGCGGTGTCCTTCAGTCCGTGGCCGGTGACGGTGATCGCCACGGTCTTGCCGGTGTAGGTCTCGCCGGCAGCCAGCTCACTGAGCAGACCGGCGATGCCCGCCGCTGACGCGGGCTCGACGAAGACGCCGTCGTGCCGGGCGAGCTCCACCTGCGCTGCCAGGATCTGCGCGTCCGACAGGGCCGCGAACCGGCCCCCGGACTCGGTCGCGGCCGCCTCGGCGAGCTTCCACGACGCGGGGTTGCCGATCCGGATGGCGGTCGCCTTGGTCTCCGGGTCGGGAAAGGGCTCCCCGGTCACGAGGGGCGCGGCTCCCTCGGCCTGGAAGCCGCGCATGACCGGCCGCTTGGAGGAGCGGCCGAGGTCGGCGTACTGCTCGTAGCCCATCCAGTAGGCGGAGATGTTGCCGGCGTTGCCCACCGGCAGGAGGTGGAAGTCGGGGGCGTCACCGAGGAAGTCGCAGATCTCGAAGGCGGCCGTCTTCTGGCCCTGGAGCCGGACCGGGTTGACCGAGTTGACCAGCGCGACCGGGTAGTTCCATGCCAACCCCTTGGCCATCTGCAGGCAGTGGTCGAAGTTGCCGCGCACCATGATGATCTGGGCGCCGTGCACGACCGCCTGGGCCATCTTGCCGGCGGCGATCTTGCCCTCCGGCACGAGCACGAGGGGCTTGAGTCCCGCCTTGGCGGCATAGGCAGCCATCGACGCTGACGTGTTGCCGGTGGATGCGCAGACCACGGCCTGGGCGCCGTCGTGCTTGGCCACCGAGATCGCCGTCGTCATGCCGCGGTCCTTGAACGATCCCGTCGGGTTGTTGCCCTCGACCTTGAGCCAGACCTGGCCGCCGGTCAGGGACGAGAGCCAGTCGGAGTGCACCAGCGGTGTGCCGCCCTCACGCAGCGTGACGGGCACGAGGTCGGCCGGAAGGAGGTCGATGAGCTCGCGGTACTCCTCGATCAACCCCCGCCACTGACCGTTGGTGAAGGTCATTCCGGGCCACCCTCGACCCGCATGACGGAGGTGACGTCGCGGACGATGTCCATGCTGCGCAGGTGCGAGACGGTGGCGCTGAGCGCCGCGTCCGACGCGGCGTGACTGACCACGACGAGCTGGGCATCCGCACCACGACCCTCCTGGCGCACGGTCTGGATCGAGACGTCGTTGTCGGCGAAGGCCATCGCCACGGCGGCAAGCACACCCGAGCGGTCGTCGACGTCGAGCGCGACGTGGTAGCGGGTGCGGGTCTCCCCCATCGGCAGCACCGCACGATCGGCGTACGCCGACTCGCCGGCCCCACGCGTGTTGCTGAGCCGGTTGCGGGCGACCGTGACGAGGTCGCCCAGCACCGCACTGGCAGTCGGGGACCCGCCGGCACCCGGGCCGTAGAACATCAGCTGTCCGGCCGCCTCGGACTCGACGAACACGGCGTTGTACGCCCCGCGCACGCTGGCGAGCGGGTGGGAGCGCGGGATCATGGCCGGGTGCACCCGGGCGGCGACCTTGTCGTCGCGCAGCTCGCAGATGGCGAGGAGCTTGACGACCGAGTCCATCTCACGAGCCGACTGCACGTCGGCGGCGGTCACCTCGGAGATGCCCTCGCGATAGACGTCGGAGGCAGTCACGCGGGAGTGGAAGGCGAGGCTCGCCAGGATCGCTGCCTTCGCAGCCGCGTCGAAGCCCTCGATGTCGGCCGTGGGGTCGGCCTCGGCATATCCGAGGTCCTGGGCCTCCTCGAGTGCCTCGGAGAATCCCGCTCCGGAGGAGTCCATCTTGTCGAGGATGAAGTTGGTCGTGCCGTTGACGATCCCGAGCACCCGGGTGACTTTGTCGCCCGCGAGCGACTCGCGCAGCGGGCGCAGGATCGGGATCGCACCCGCCACTGCTGCTTCGTAGTAGAGGTCTCGCTCCGCCTTTTCGGCGGCCTCGAAGAGGGTCGGTCCGTCCTCGGCCAGGAGGGCCTTGTTGGCCGTGACGACGCTGGCGCCGTTCTCCAGGGCGCTGAGGATCAGCGATCGAGCGGGCTCGATCCCGCCGATCACCTCCACCACGAGGTCCACGTCGTCCCTGGCCGCCAGCCCGGCCGCGTCGGTGGTCAGCAGGTCGGTTGGGACCTCCACCTCCCGGTGGGCGTCCAGGCGGCGTACGGCGACGCCCACCAGCTCGACGCGAGCACCCACCCGAGCCGCCAGGTCGTCGGACTGCTCCATCAGCAGCCGCACCACCTGCGAGCCCACCGAACCGCACCCGAGCACAGCGACCTTCAGTCGCTTGTCTGCCTCACCCATCACGCACCCACGTCAGTAGCCAACAAATCGTCCACAGTCTCCCTGCGTAGGACCACGGAGATCTTCCCGTCCCGCACAGCGATCACCGGAGGACGCAGCGCGTGGTTGTAGTTGGAAGCCATCGACCGACAGTAGGCACCGGTGCCGGGGACCGCGACCAGGTCCCCCGGAGCCACGTCTGCGGGGAGGAACTCGTCCTTGACGAGGATGTCGCCGGCCTCGCAGTGCTTGCCGACGACCCGGGCCAGCCGGGGCGCGGCCGCGGAGGCGCGGTTGGCCAAGGTCGCTGAGTAGTCGGCGTCGTACAACGCGGTGCGGATGTTGTCGCTCATCCCGCCGTCGACCGAGACGTAGGTGCGGCGGGCTCCTCCGTCGAGGGCGACGTCCTTGACCGTGCCGACGGTGTAGACGGTGCACATCGCCGGGCCGACGATGGCGCGCCCGGGCTCGATGCTCAGCCGCGGCTCATCGATGCCGAGCGCGCGGCACTCGTGAGCGACGATCTCGCTCATCTGGGCAGCGAGGTCGCTCGGTTCGGCTGGATCATCTTGGGTCGTGTAGGCGATGCCGAAGCCGCCGCCGAGGTCCATCTCGGGCATCGCGACACCGATCTCCTCGCTCACCCGTGCGTGCAGCGCCAGCACCCGGCGGGCCGCGACCTCGAACCCGGACGAGTCGAAGATCTGGCTGCCGATGTGGCTGTGCAGGCCCAACAGGTCGAGCCCGGGGGCGTCGTGCACGCGGCGTACGGCGTCGAGCGCGTCACCGCTCGTGATCGAGAACCCGAACTTCTGGTCCTCGTGCGCGGTGGCGATGTATTCGTGGGTGTGCGCCTCGACCCCGGCGGTCACCCGCACCATCACCCTGGTCGTGCGATCGAGCTCCGACGTCAGCCGCTCGAGACGGTCGATCTCGTGGAACGAGTCGACGATGATCCGCCCGACACCGAGCTCGAGCGCCCGGGCCAGCTCGCCCTCGGTCTTGTTGTTGCCGTGGAAGCCCACCCGCTCCATCGGGAAGCCGGCGCGCTCGGCGACCGTGAGCTCGCCCCCCGAGCACACGTCGAGGTTGAGGCCCTCCTCCGCCAGCCACCGAACGGTGGTCGTGGAGAGGAAGGCCTTGCCGGCATAGAAGACGTCGTAGGCGGCGAACGCCTCCTTGAAGGCCCGGGCGCGACCCCGGAAGTCGACCTCGTCGAGGACGTAGGCGGGACTGCCCTCCTGCGCGACGACGTCGAGCAACCTCACCCCGCCGACGCTGAGCACACCATCGACCTTCCGAGCGGTGTCGGACCACAGCAGCGGGACGAGCTCGTTGGGGTCGGTGGGCTCGCTCAGCCACGAGGGGCCGCCGGGCCGCAGCTGGTTGAGCGCTCCGTCAGCGTGCGCCCAGCCGGACGGGTGGGAGGTGGGCACGACTCACATCCGCTCGGGGGCGGAGACGCCCAGGAGCGCGAGGCCGTTGGCGATGACGGTGCGGGTGGACGCGACCACCATGAGCCGCGCCTCGTTGACAGGTGCGACCGGCTCGTCGCCCTGCGGCAGCATGCGGCACTCCTTGGTGTCGTACCACTTGTTGAAGACCGCGGCGGTGTCCTCGAGGTAGCGAGCCACCCGGTGGGGGGCGCGCAGCTCGGCAGCGGCGGTCACGACCCGCGGGAACTCCGCGAGCGCCCGGAGCAGCGTGCCGTCCAGCTCGTGGGTCAGCAGCGTCGGGTCGAACGTCTCCCCGGGCAGCAACATCTCGAGGTCGGCGGCGTTCTCCATCATCCGGCAGGTGCGCGCATGGGCGTACTGCACGTAGTAGACCGGGTTGTCGTTGGACGCCTTGGCCCACAGGTCCAGGTCGAGATCGATGGTGGTGTCGTTGGTGTAGCGCGCCAACGCATAGCGCGCCGCGTCGACGCCGATGGCGTCCACCAGGTCGCCGATGGACACGGTGGTTCCGGCCCGCTTGGACATGCGCAGCGGTGTGCCCTCGCGGAGCAGGTTGACCATCTGGCCGATCAGGATCTCCAGGTCCTTGCCGGGCTCGTCGCCGAAGGCGGCGCACATGGCATGCATCCGGCCGACGTAGCCGTGGTGGTCGGCGCCGAGCATGATGAAGCAACGGTCGAAGCCCCGCTCCTTCTTGTCGAGGTAGTAGGCGAGGTCGCCCGAGATGTAGGCAGCCGCGCCGTTGGACCGCACGATGACGCGGTCCTTGTCGTCGCCGTACTGCTCGGTCCTGAGCCACAGGGCGCCGTCGGCCTCGTAGGTGTTGCCCATCTCGGTGAGCCGCGCGATCGCCCGCTCGACGGCGCCGGACTCGTGCAGGTTGTTCTCGTGGAAGTAGACGTCGAAGTCGACCCCGAAGTCGTGGAGCGACTGCTTGATCTCGGCGAACATCAGGTCGACGCCCTCGGCGCGGAAGACCTCCTGCGCCTCCTCCTCGGGCAGGTCGAGGACCTCCGGCCGCTTGGCCACGACGTCCTTCGCGATCTCCTCGATGTACGCGCCGCCGTAGCCGTCCTCAGGCACCGGCCGGCCCTTGGACCACGCCAGCAGGGAGGAGCTGAACCGGTCGAGCTGGGCGCCGTGGTCGTTGAAGTAGTACTCCCGGGTGACGTCGGCCCCGGAGAAGGTGAAGACCCGCCCGAGGGCATCGCCGACGGCAGCCCAACGGACGCCCCCGATGTGCAACGGGCCGGTGGGGTTGGCCGAGACGAACTCGAGGTTGATCTTCTCCCCCGCGAAGTCGTCGTTGCTGCCGTACGACGCACCGGTCGCCACGATGTCGGCTGCGACCTGGCCCTGGGCGCCAGCGGCCACGGTGATGTTGAGGAAGCCGGGGCCGGCCACCTCGACCGCGGCGATGCCAGGAGCCCCGACCAGCCGGCTGCTCACGAGCTCGGCGAACGCGCGCGGATTGGTGCCGGCCGGCTTCGCCAGCTGCATGGCGACATTGGTGGCGTAGTCACCGTGACCCTTCTGCCGCGGGCGCTCCACCGTGACATTCGTCGGGACTCCGTCGGGCAGAGTCACGGAGCCGTCGGCCACCAGGGCTTCAAGGACGTCGACGATGGTCAAGGAGAGCTGGTCCGGGGTCACTGACCCAGCCTATCGGCGCCGCTCGTCCGACCCGAACCGGTTTCATCCCTGCCAGCAGGGCGTTGTAGGGTCTGCTTCGCCCGAGCCTCCGTAGCTCAGGGGATAGAGCACTGGTTTCCGGTACCAGGTGCCGCAGGTTCGAATCCTGCCGGAGGCGCTCAACAATCAGGGCTCGTCACTGGCCCTGCAGGACGGGCCCGGCGAGCCTGACCTGTCCGTCGGCGTTGACCCGCCCGATACCGAGCGGGAAGACCACGTCAATCCCCGCGGTCTCCTCGTAGACCTCGCACTCACCCGACGGCACGCGGCAGGTCATCAGTGCGACAGAGTCCCGCCCGGTCTTGTCTCCGCTCTTGTACGTCCCGACCACCGTTCGATCATCGATCCACCACGAGAGGTTCCACCGGGGCCCGTCGGTGCGGGGCGTCACCTCTTCGCCCTGGGCTCCCACGACTCGGACCTGCCCTCCTGGAGCTAGCTCGAGGCGCCACAGGCCGCCCGGGCTGCTCAGCATGTCGGAGTTGTCGTCCCGTTCGGGGTCGCTCGGCCCGTAGCCCGAGAGCTTCTCGGGCTCGCCCGTGGAGAGATCGAAGACGTAGTTCCCGTCCATCGCCTCGACGTAGAGGCTCTCGTCCGTCACCGACGAGAGTCCGATCTCCGTCTCGGAGCCCGCGTAGTCCTCGTCGTCGGGATCCCCCATGCCCAGCGTGGAGTCGATCGTCTGCTCTCCGGTCTTGAGGTCGAAGGCCACCACGAAGGGCTGCGCCGTTCCGAACTCGTCCTCGACGCCGGTCGACTGGTCCAGAACGGCGAGGTACCGGCCACTCGGCGAGGCGTACAGGTCGTGCCCCGGCACCACGGCCACCAGCCCCGTACCGATTGGCGGCCTCCCCGGCGCAGCGAACTTCAACTGGCCGCCGTGGTTGGGCGATGCGACATCCTCCTCGCTCTCGGCGGAGACGAAGAAGACCCCGTCGCCGGCCACGACGAACGCGGTGATGGGGCCGCCTGTGTCGATCGTCTGGCCGTCTGAGAGGTGGACGGTCGACCCAGCCGCCCAGACAAGCCCGTCAGTGGGGACCGGGTCGGTGCTGATCCGCCAAGCGGCGTCGTCCCGGCCGACCACCCAGCCCGCGATCACGATCGCCGCCACCACCACCAGCATCGCCGCCACGATCGCCCGGCGTCCCCTCGGGTCGGTCATGGGTCGGTCAGCAGCCGCTCAGCGTCGCGTCGCTCCGGGCGGCGTTGCCCAGCCGGCGTGCCTGCGCGACGTCGGGGAACACCACGCTCTGACCTGCCGCCGAGCCGATGCGGCCGCGGATCACGCAGGTGGTGATCTTGCCGGGCTCGACCTGGGCGACGGCCTGTGCCAGCTCGTAGAGCTCGGCGGGCCCGAGGTTCGTCGCCATGTGCTGCAACACCGTCATGACGCCACGCTCGATGAAGCCGGGCCGGTCGGCCTGAGACCTGATCCGCGCGTGGATGCCTCGCAGCGTCCGCTGCTGGTTGGCGGAACGATCGAAGTCCCCGCCCTGGAGCTCGTAACGGATGCGCGAGAACGCCATGGCGTCGTAGCCACCGAGGTGGATGCGACCGGCCCTGAACCCCTCCTTCTTGAGGTTGGGGTCCTTGAAGACACGCGGGTTGCTCACCTCGATGCCGCCGATGTCGTCGACCATGTCCTCGAAGAAGGGGAACCGGGTGACCATGACGTAGTCGGGCGTGATGCCGATCAGGTCGGCCATGGCAGCCGCCATCGCCTGCGGACCCCCGTAGTACAGGGCGGAGTTGATCTTCTGCATGCCGTGGCCGGGGAGGGAGACCCAGGAGTCCCGGGGTACGCCGATGGCAGTGGCCGAGTCCGTCCTGGTGTTGATGCCCACGAGCTGGAGCGCGTCGCCGCGACTGCGCATCATGTCCTGTCCCGCCCGCGCGTCCGAGCCGACCGCCAGGATCCAGATGACGTCGGAGCCCACCGACACATCACCGGCCCGCTTGATGCGGACGAGCTCCACGTCCGCGGGCTGGACGGACGACGGAGGCACGACGAAGACCGCCGCCGCGAGGACCAGGCCGAGGATGCCGGTCCGCGCGGCGCGCGTGAGCAAGGATCCGGGACGAGTCATCACAGCCACCCCTTCGAGACGTCGTAGCCGAAGACCTTCCAGCCCCGCGGCCCGCGCGTGAGGAACAACCGTCCTTGCAGCTGCAGCCGCCTCGGTCCTGCCTGGGATTCGGTGCTGCCCTGCGTGCCGGTGACGCGGAGCCGCAGGTCGAAGCGTGCCGTCACCGATCGGGCCCGCTTGTTGACCGCCAACAGGTCGAGGTGCACCTTGCGCATGAGCGGAGTGATGGACGCAGCCCCGAGCCGACTGTTGGTCATGAGCTCCCGGTCGGCCCTGGCCCGCACCCGAGCGCCCTCGGTGAACCCGGGGAAGGCCGAGGCGCCGTCCGCGCCCGCCGTCTCGTCCGTCGAGAGGTAGGCGGTCTCCCACCAGCGGTCGATGACGGCCGTGACCTGCTTGCGCACCGCGATCCGTCGCGGACCCGGGAGCCGCCCGACCAGCCGGCCCAGGGCGGTTGTCGTCCGCAGCTCGGCCGGCGGCGTCGTGGCACCGACGTGGCTCGCGGTGGCGCCCGGCCCCGCCTGCGCCGTCGCCTCGGCGTTGTTGCCGTCCGAGCTGCTGGGGTCCGAGAGGCTGCAGGACACGAGCAGGACCAGGCACAGCGCCAGCACGCAGGCCCGCGCCCGGGCGTGCGTGGTGCGGCCCGGCAAGGACGTTGTCATCGGCTCTCCAGTGGTGGCGCTGTGGTGCTGGACACCTTGCCGCAAACCACCCCTCCGGCCCTGCATTTGTGCGCGTGTGGGACTAGCCTTGACAACCGATCGCAAATCCCGACCTGCCTATCCGGAAGAGGCGAACCACGCCGTGCCGCAGTCCCCCACCCCTCAGTCCGGCAACACCAGCGTTGCCCCGTCCTCCGACATGGGAGCCAACGCGTGGCTCGTGGACGAGATGCGCGAGCAGTTCGCCCAGGATCCGAGCAGTGTCGCGCCCGAGTGGGCTGCCTACTTCTCGGCCAACGGCAACGGCCAGAGCGGCCAGGCCTCCGGCACCCCCACCACCGCGACAACGGCTGCTCCCGCCCAGGCGCAGTCCACGGCGAAGGCCCCGAGCGAGAAGCCGGCCCAGGCCGCGCCAGAATCCCCTGGCAAGACCGCGCCGGAGGCGCAGGCCAAGCCCGTGCCGGAGGCCAAGCCCGCCCCGCCAGCCCAGGCCAAGCCGCGTCCGGCGGCAGCCGCCGCCGAGCCTGCCCAGGGCACGACGAAGCCCGTCGCCAAGGACCCGGCGCCTCCCGCGCCGACCGCCGCCAGTGACGAGCCGAAGCACACGGTCCTCCGTGGCATCGCTGCGGCGACCGCCAAGAACATGGACCTCTCCCTCACCGTGCCCACCGCCACCTCGGTGCGGACGCTGCCGGTCAAGCTGCTGTGGGACAACCGCACCGTCATCAACAACCACCTCGCGCGCGCCCGCGGCGGCAAGGTCTCCTTCACGCACCTGATCGGCTACGCGCTCATCCAGGCGCTCAAGGCGATGCCGGAGATGAACAACTCCTTCGCAGAAGTCGACGGCAAGCCCACCATGGTGACGCCGGCGCACATCAACCTGGGACTGGCCGTTGATCAGCAGAAGCCCGACGGCACGCGCCAGCTCGTCGTCCCCTCCATCAAGGGCTGCGAGTCGATGGACTTCGCCGGGTTCTGGACGGCGTACGAAGAGATCATCAAGAAGGCCCGCGACAACAAGCTGACGATGGAGGACTACTCAGGCACGACCCTGAGCCTGACCAACGTCGGTGGCCTCGGCACCAACCACCCGGTGCCGCGCCTGATGCCCGGGCAGTCGGTCATCCTCGGTGTGGGTGCCATGGAGTTCCCCGCGGAGTGGCAGGGAGCCTCGGACGAGGCGGTCAACCGCAACGGCATCAGCAAGGTCATGACCCTGACCTCGACCTACGACCACCGCGTGATCCAGGGCGCCCAGTCGGGTGAGTTCCTCAAGCGCATGCACGCGCTGCTGCTCGGCGAGGAGAACTTCTACGACGACATCTTCCGCTCGCTGCGCATCCCCTACGAGCCCATCCGCTGGGCCAAGGACATCGTCGCCTCGCACGACGACGACATCGTCAAGCAGGCGCGCATCCTCGAGCTCATCCACGCCTATCGCGTGCGCGGGCACATGATGGCCGACACCGACCCGCTCGAATACCGCCAGCGCAGCCACCCCGACCTGGAGGTCGAGTCGCACGGGCTGACCCTGTGGGACCTCGACCGCGAGTTCGCGACCGGCTCCTTCGGTGGCGAGGGCCGTCGGTTCATGAAGCTGCGCAACATCCTGGGGATCCTGCGCGACTCCTACTGCCGCACGACCGGCATCGAATACATGCACATCATGGATCCCGACCAGCGTCAGTGGATCCAGGAGCGGGTGGAGCAGCCGCACACCAAGCCCCCGCGCGAGGAGCAGCTTCGGATCCTGCTGAAGCTCAACCAGGCGGAGGCGTTCGAGACCTTCCTGCAGACGAAGTTCGTCGGACAGAAGCGGTTCTCCCTCGAGGGCGGCGAGACCACCATCCCGCTCATCGACGAGATCTGTGAGGCGGCGGCCGAAGTCGGTCTGGACGAGGTCGCCATGGGCATGGCCCACCGTGGTCGCCTCAACGTGTTGGCCAACATCGTCGGCAAGAAGTACAGCCAGATCTTCCGTGAGTTCGAGGGCAACATCGACCCGCGCACGGTCCAGGGCTCCGGCGACGTGAAGTACCACCTCGGCGCCGAGGGTGAGTTCATCGCCGGCTCCGGCGACCGGATCAAGGTCTCGGTCGCCGCCAACCCCTCGCACCTCGAGGCAGTGGACCCGGTGCTGGAAGGCATCGCCCGCGCCAAGCAGGACGTCCTCAACAAGGGTGCGGAATACCCGGTCCTGCCGCTGCTCGTGCACGGCGACGCTGCTTTCGCGGGTCAGGGGGTCGTCGCCGAGACGCTGAACCTCTCGCAGCTCCGCGGCTACCGCACCGGCGGCACGATCCACGTGGTCGTCAACAACCAGGTCGGCTTCACCACGTCGCCCGGATCGTCGCGGTCCTCGCTCTACTGCACGGACGTCGCACGCATGGTGCAGGCGCCGATCTTCCACGTCAACGGCGACGACCCCGAGGCGTGCATCCGGGTGGCGCGGCTCGCCTTCGAATATCGCCAGGCCTTCAACAAGGACGTCGTCATCGACCTCGTGTGCTACCGCCGACGCGGACACAACGAGGGAGACGACCCCTCGTACACCCAGCCGCTCATGTACGACCTGATCGAGCAGAAGCGCTCGGTGCGCAAGCTCTACACCGAGTCCCTCATCGGCCGCGGCGACATCACCGTCGAGGAGGCCGAGCAGGTGCTGAAGGACTACCAGCAGCAGCTCGAGCGGGTCTTCACCGAGGTGCGCGAGGCGAGTGGCCAGCCCTCCGAGTGGACCACCGTGCCGGACTACCCGGACAAGCCCGCCGGCGAGTTCACCACCGCGGTCACCCCGGAGGTCCTCAAGCGGATCGCCGACGCCTACACCAGTCCCCCGGAGGGATTCACCGTCCACCCCAAGGTCATGCCGCAGCTGCAGCGGCGTGCCTCAGCGATCGTGGACGGCCCGATCGACTGGGGCACCGGCGAGATCCTGGCGTTCGGATCTCTGCTGATGGACGGCCGGCCAGTGCGGCTGGCCGGTCAGGACTCCCGGCGCGGCACGTTCGTGTCCCGCTTCGCCACGATCATCGACCGGACCAACGCCGACGAGTGGACGCCGCTGACCAACCTCACCGAGGACCAGGCGAAGTTCCACGTCTACGACTCGCTGCTCTCCGAATACGCCGCGCTCGGCTTCGAGTACGGCTACTCCGTGGCCAGGCCGGACGCGCTGGTGCTGTGGGAGGCCCAGTTCGGTGACTTCGTCAACGGTGCCCAGACGGTCATCGACGAGTTCATCTCGGCCGGCGAGACCAAGTGGCGCCAGCAGTCCGGCGTCGTCCTGCTGCTCCCCCACGGCTACGAAGGACAGGGTCCCGACCACTCGTCGGCACGCATCGAGCGCTTCCTGACCATGTGTGCCGAGGACGCGATGGTGGTCGCGCAGCCGTCCACGCCTGCGTCGTACTTCCACCTGCTCCGCCGTCACTCGCTGGGTGAGGAGCACCGCCCGCTCATCGTCTTCACGCCGAAGTCGATGCTCAAGCGCAAGGAGGCGGCCTCCCAGCCCGGAGACTTCACCAGTGAGACGGCCTTCCGACCGTTCATCGGCGACGACAGCGCCGACCCGGCCACGGTCGAGACCCTGCTCCTCTGCTCGGGCCGCGTGACCTGGGACCTGATGGTCGAACGCGCCAAGCGTGAGCGGGGCGAGACCTTCGCCATCGGCCGCGTGGAGCGTCTCTACCCGCGTCCCGAGCAGGAGATCCGCGCCGAGATCGCGAAGTACCCCAACCTGAAGGCGATCCGCTGGGTGCAGGACGAGCCGGTCAACATGGGTCCGTGGCCGCACTACCAGCTCAACGTGTGGCCCGGCCTCGACCTGGTGGTCGAAGGTGTGACGCGTCCGGCGTCGGCCTCGCCGTCGGTGGGCACGATCAAGCGCCACACCGAGGAGCAGAAGTCGCTCCTCGACACGGCGTTCGCCGCACCTGCGGACGCCCCCGGCCGCGACTACTGAGCCGAGGCGACACGATGTACTTCACCGATCGCGGTCTCGAAGAGCTCGTACGGCGCCGGGGTGACGAGGAGGTCACCCTGGCGTGGCTCGCGGAGCAGTGCCAGGTCTTCGTCGACACCTTCCCCGAGTTCGAGACGCCGATCGAGCGCTTCGCGACCTGGCTGGCTCGCCTTGACGACCCCGAGGACTGAGCAGGACCACGGGACAGGAGCGGGACGGGCGCCGGACAACGCCTCCGTCCCCGGTCATTCCTTGTCGTCGCGGGCCCGGCGGGCGGACTCGCGAATCTCGAAGAGCTCGGTCGCGAACCCCCCGACCGCACCGGCGATGTCCCGGACAGCCCCGGTGACGACGGTGCTCACCTGAGCAACGGTCGTCGCGGCCGCCGTCACCGTGTCCTGCACGGTGTCCTTGGTGATCTCGAATCTGTTCAGCCGGGTCATCACGCCTGTCTCACGCGGCGACGGCAGGCTCGGCAACCGGGCCTGTCCGCCCTGTCGGCTCCGGCTGGGACTTCGCCCGCGTCGGCATCGCGAGACGACAGATCTTCTTCGCGACGCTCATCAGCTGCTGGGGCAAGGGCCCGGTGTTGTAGTCGAGTCCGTAGCGCTGACAGATCTCCCTGACCTCGACGGCGAGCTCGGGATAGCGGCGCGCCGGCAGGTCGGGGAAGAGGTGGTGCTCGATCTGGTGGGAGAGGTTGCCACTCATCAGGTGCAGCAGGGGCCCGCCCGAGATGTTGGCCGAACCGAGGAGCTGGCGGTAGTACCAGTGCCCGCGGGACTCGCCCTCACACTCCTCCTCGGTGAACGTCGCCACCCCGGCCGGGAAGTGGCCGCAGAAGATGATGTTGAAGGCCCAGATGTTGCGGATCAGGTTGGCACTCGCGTTCCCCGCAAACGTCAGCGGGAACAGCGGACCGGTGAGGGCCGGGAAGAGAAGGTAGTCCTTGAGGGCCTGACGCTTGACCTTGCGCATGATCCCGGCATGGAGAGCACGGTTCTCCGAGAGCCTGCGCTTGCCGGTGACGAGGTTCTCCACCTCGAGGTCGTGCATCGCCACGCCCCACTCGAAGAAGACCATCAGCAGCAGCGCGTAGACCGGGTTGCCGAGGTAGTACGGGTGCCACGGTTGGTCCTCGTCCATCCGGAGCACGCCGTAGCCGATGTCGCGATCCTTGCCGAGGATGTTGGTGAAGGTGTGGTGGATGTAGTTGTGGCTGTGCTTCCACTGCTCACCCGGGCAGACGTTGTCCCAGTCGTAGATGCGCGAGTTGAGCGTGGGGTCGCCCATCCAGTCGTACTGGCCGTGCATGACGTTGTGCCCGATCTCCATGTTCTCGAGGATCTTGGAGATCGACAGGGAGGCAACGGCGAACGGCCACAATGGCGGGAGGTAGAACATCGCGCGTCCGGCGACCTCGAACTGCTGTTGACGCTTGACGACTCCGCGGATGTAGTCCGCGTCCGCCTCACCGAGGTCAGCCAGCGTCCGCTGGCGAAGCGCGTCCATCTCGGCGCCGAACGCGTCGAGCTCCTCAGGGGTCAGGGTGGTGGTCATGGGTGGTCCTTCCTAGAGGTCGACGACACAGTCGCCGACGGGGGCAGAGACACAGATCTGGATGTCCTCGTCGGGCAGCGAGGACTCCGCACCTGAGAGCACCTTGCGGACGGTGCCCTCGGTCTTGCGCTTCGTGCAGGAGAAGCAGATCCCCATCCGACAGCCGAACTCGGGCCTGAGGCCGAGCGCCTCGGCCTGCTCGAGGATCGGCGCGCCGGTGTTGGCGACGGACTTGCCGGCTCGGGTGAAGGACAGCTCACCCTCGCCCGCGCCGGTCGACGTCCGGGGTGGCTTGAAGAACTCCAGCCGGAGACGAGACCCTGCCGTGGAGTCGGGCGTCCCGCCGTACGCCGTGGTGACGAGGTCCACCAGACCGCTGGGACCGCAGACGAAGGTGTCGGTGTTGCGGTGGTCGGGCACCAGCCGGCGTAGCTCGAGCTCGTTGAAGGTGGCCGTCCCGTAGCGGACGTGCACCGTGACGTCATTGTCCGCCGCTGCCATCTCGGAGAGCTCCTCGGCGAAGATCTGATCCGCCTCGCTGCGGGCGTAGTGCAGGAAGGTCACCGGACGGCCGGCGCATTTGCCACGACCGTCGCTCGAGTAGCCGTCGCGCAGCAGCGTGCGCACCATGGACATGGCCGGGGTGATGCCCGAGCCGCCGGTGATGAACACCAGCGGGTCGATCCCCGGGGTGGCCGGACTGACCGGCAGCGTGAAGCTGCCTTGCGCCTGGCTCAGGTGGAGCACCAGACCCGGTCGGGCGTCCACCAGGAACTTGCTGACCTGTCCCTCGGCGTGCGCCCGAACGGTCAAGGTGATCTGCTCCCCCGGCAGGGAGGCTGCGGAGGAGATCGAGAAGCACCGGGTCATCCGACGCGCGGACCCAGGCAGGTCGACGCCCACCTGGACATACTGGCCGGCGCGGTGCCCACGCCAGGTGGCGGTGGGTTGGAGCGTGAGCGTGGCGACCGGCGCGCCGGGAGTGTCGGTCTCGCGGTGTACGGCGACGACGCTGGCGCGCACGTCGTGCGCAGCCCACATCGGGTTCACGTGCGAGAGGTAGTGATCGATCCCGTGCGGCGACGCGAGCGCCGCCACCGTCCGCGATCGCAGCAGGGTGGAGATGTCCATGTCGCCTCCTTCCGGCTTAGTGAACGTATGTTCACTCAAACCGTGTCAGGTCTCTGCGCAGCGGTCAATCCTTCCTGCCTGTGATCCGACCCACGCGCGTGCACAACTGTGCACCCGAACGGTTGGTCTACGATCTCGATCATGGTGGAGGTCTCCGAGTCGCGCGCCGACCGCAAGGAGCGCACTCGACAGTCGATCCTGGGTGCCGCCCTGACGCTGACGGCCGACTCCAGCCTGGTGGCGGTCTCGCTGCGACAGGTCGCCAAGGAGGTCGGCATCGTCCCGACGGCCTTCTACCGGCACTTCGACTCCGTGGAGTCCCTCGGTCTGGCGCTGGTGGAGGAGAGCGTGGTCGCGCTCCGCGGGATGCTTCGTGAGGTGTGGCGACAGGCCCCCGAGTTCCGCGACTTCATCGACGGCTCGCTGCCGCTCGTCGCCTCCCACGTGCGCGCCCACCCCCAGCACTACGCGTTCATCGTCCGGGAGCGCGTTGCCGGACCTCCTCGTGTCCGCGAGGCGATCCGGCACGAGATCGAGCTCATCACCCGCGAGCTCGCGACCGACGTGGCCCGCGTGCCCGGCAGCGAGGCCTTCTCCACCGAGCACCTCAACCTGCTGGCCGACCTCATCGTGTCGTCCGTGGTCACCACGGCCGAGCGCCTCGTCGACCGACCTGACCAGGAGGAGCGCATCATCGCCGCCACCCGCACCCAGCTGCGGATGTTGCTCATCGGCGGGCTCAACTGGCGCTCGCAACGCTGATTCCTGGGGCTGAGATCTCGGCTGGTTCTCGGCTAGGTTCTCCGGCATGGGAGTTGCTGACGACCTCGGGTACGAACACCGCCGTCCCAACCGGGCCCAGGGCGCCGTCCAAGCCTTCGCGTCCACGAAACCCGGCGCCTGGGCCTTCTCCAAGACGATCAGGCACCTCGACGACGCGGTGACCCGGATGACGCACGGCCGGCACACGCTTCCCGAGCTGCTCGCCGGTCTGCCCGTCCTCGACCTGACCACGACGGGACGGAAGTCCGGACAACCCCGCACGAGCCACCTGATCTCCATCCCCATCGGCGCGGACCTGGCGCTGCTGGGCACCAACTTCGGACAGCCGAAGACACCGGCCTGGGTGCTCAACCTCGAGGTCGACCCGACCGCGTCCGTCCGCTACCGCGACGTCACGGTGCCGGTGCGGGCACGACCGGCGAGCGAGGACGAGCGGGCCCAGGTGATGGCTCGCTCGGCGGGCATCTACAGCGGCTACAAGAAGTACGAGCAGCGCATCAACGGCCGCCAGCTTCGGATCTTCGTGCTCGAGAGCGCCGGCTGAGTCAGGTGCCGGGTCGCGGCGTGACGGGGCGGACCGTGACGTCCGGGATCGTCGCGTCGGGCGGCAGGTCGAGCACGTGCAGGATCGTCGAGACGACCGTCTGCGGACTGATCCAGCGCGAGGAGTCGTAGGTCCGCCCCTCCTGTTCGTGCACCTTCTCCTGCATCGGTGTGGCGGTCCGGCTCGGATAGACGGTGGTCACGCGGACGCCGTTCTCGATCTCCTCGGCGCGCAGCGCGTCGGCGAAGGCACGGAGGCCGAACTTGGACGCGGCGTACGCCGACCAGTCGGCGTTCGCCGTCAGGCCGGCTGACGAGTTCACGAACACCGCGATCCCCCGGCTCCGGCGTAGGTGCGGCAGCAGCTCGCGGGTGAGCACAGCGGGCGACGTCAGGTTGACGGCGATCTGCTCCTCCCACTCGTGCAGCCGGAGCCGGGACACGGGCGCGAGCTCGACGACGCCGGCAACGTGGATCACCGAGTGGACGTCTCCGTCCACCTGGCGGCCGATGCCGTTGAGGGTGCCGGGATCCGCGAGGTCGGCGAGCAGCACCTGGGCCCGCGGGAAGTCAGTGGTCAGCGCGGCGGCGCTCGACTCGCTGCGCGCCAGGAGGACCAGCTCGTCGTCCCGGGACGCCAGGGTGCGGGCCAGCGCGGCGCCGATGCCGGACGTGGCACCCGTCAGCACGTGCCTGGTCATCGGCCCTCTCATCGGCTCAGTCACCGGGTCAGGACGATCTTGCCGAAGACGTCGCCCTCGGCCATCGCCGCGAACGCCTCGGGTGCCTGCTCCATCGGCAGGACCCGGTCGATCAGCGGGCGGGTGCCCGTGGCGTCGAGCATGGTGACCAGCGACGCCAGCTCGGCGCGCGTGCCCATGGTGGAACCGATGACCTGCAGCTGCAGGAAGAAGATCCGGGTGAGCTCGGCGTCATCCAGGTTTGGCCCACTCGTCGTGCCACTGATCACGATCTTGCCGCCCGGCCGTAGCGACCGCACCGAGTGCGACCACGTCGCGCGACCGACGGTCTCCATCACGGCGTCGACCTTCGCCGGCAGGCGGGCGCCGGACTCGAAGGCCCCGTGCGCGCCGATCTCGAGCGCTCGGGACCGCTTCGCCTCGTCGCGGCTGGTGGCCAGCACCTTGAGCCCGCCGGCGCGGGCCAGCGTGATCAGGGCGGTCGCGACTCCCCCACCGGCACCTTGCACGAGCACGGTGTCCCCCGCCTTCAGCCCGCCCTGGGTGAACAACATGCGGTAGGCCGTGAGCCACGCGGTCGGCAGGCAGGCGGCCTCCTCGAAGCTCATCGAGGCCGGCTTCGCGATGACGTTGGCGCGCGGCACGACGACCTTGTCGGCGAAGGTGCCCTGGTGCCGCTCGGAGAGCAGCGACCGCTTCGGGTCGAGCGTCTCGTCCCCGCTCCAGTCCGGGCCGCTGATCACGGCGTGGACGACGACCTCGTTGCCGTCCTCGTCGAGTCCGGCAGCGTCACAGCCCAGGATCATGGGCAGCCGCTCCTGCTTGAGCCCCACCCCGCGCAGCGACCACAGGTCGTGGTGGTTGAGGCTGGCGGCCTTGACGGTGATCGTCGTCCAGCCGTCGGGCGGCGTGGGATCGGGCCGCTCGCCGACCACGAGGCCGGACAGCGGAGCGTCGGACGAGAAGGCATCGGCGTACACGGCGAACATGGGTTCAACGTACCCAAGTGCACCGATCGGCTCTCGCGCCGCTCACGTGGCGTACGGCGAACTCCCCCGCTCAGCCGGGAGCAAGGATCGACCAGCAATACACCTGTTCCTGACCCTCCCGAGCGCGGCGCGCCAACGCGGTCAGGTCCACCACGGCGTCGATGACCCGGGGCACGGCAAGGCCGATGTCGGCCACAACGATCCAAACGTCGGCGAGCTCGGGGGCCCGCGCAGGGTTGATGTCAGCGAGACCGTCCCGGATCTGGGTGTCGAGTCGCTCCACGCTCGGGTCCGTCTGCCACAAAGACGTCTCGTCGACCGATGGCGGCGTGTTCGACGGCGGCCACAGACCGTGGCTCTTCGGGCGACGGTCGAAGGACACTCCTCGCGCCAGCGTGACGAACTGCTCGAGGTGCAGAGAGTCGAAGATCGCTTGGGTGGCGACACCGTCGAAGGCCACGCCTGCGCCGCTGTCGGGATGCAACGGCCCTCCCGGCCGTGCGTGCGTCTCCCGGGCAGTCTCGTCGCCCGTCGCGCGGAAGTAGTCGCAATGGATCTCCATCAGGCCACCCTCCACCAGGACGCGCCTCGACCTGGCGCCGGGTGAGCGTGGCTGTCACCGAATCGGAGGTCTGAACCTGGTTGCATCGGCCGGAAGCGTCTGGGACTCTGCCGAGCATGCGGCTGCTTCTCGTCATCGGACCGCCCGCGGTCGGAAAGATGTCCGTGGGCCGAGAGATCGCGGCGCGCAGCAACTTCGGGCTGTTCCACAACCACCACACGATCGAGCCGCTCGTCGAGATCTTCGGCTATGGCACCGCGCCTTTCCTCGTCCTGAACAAGGAGTTCCGCCAGCGGGTGATCGAGGAGGCCGCGCGCCACAACGTGGACCTGATCTTCACCCTCGTGTGGAATCTCCAGGACCCCGCGGACGCCGCCTACGTGGATCAGCTGGTGGCGCCGTTCGAAGAGGCCGGCGGCGAGATCTGGGTGCTCGAGCTGACCGCTGACCTCGACACGCGCTTGGCGCGCAACAGGGGCGAGAGTCGGTTGGCCGCCAAGCCGACGAAGCGGGACCTGGAATGGTCGGACGGCAACGTGCGCGCCATGGACGCCCACCAGCTGAACACCGATCCGACCGGGTGCACACTGACTCCGGCCGACGCCTTCCTCAACCGGCATCCGCTCCTGCGTCTGGACACGCGGGATCTCGCTGCCGCCCAGGTTGCCGAGACCGCCCTCCACTGGCTCGGGCGGACGCCTGAGGATCGAGCATCGCCGCAGACCGGCTCGCGTCTCTAGGCACCCGCGCCGCGCTTCCTTCTGGAACTCTCGTGCTCTCCACGACCAGGGGTGCACCGCTGAGGGCTGTGACCTCCCACCGGCCGCCTCCCACGCCCACCACGACCAACCCTGGCGTGACAACGACCATCCGAGACATGAACGAGTGAGTAGCCCTCATGGCGCGTCTCAAGCTCCCGCCGTGGACAACGCCGACGCCGCACCTTCACGCGGTGGTTACTCGGTACGAAGGTTCCCTGCAGAGGCTGCCCGGACCGCCCAAGGTCGAGTGACGCGGACGGCAACGCTGATGGCCAACCACACCAGGCCAAGGGTGGCCACCACGCCGGCAGCGAGGATCGACAGGGACACGGGCGCCAGGTCGCCGCCGAGCGCCCCCAGCGTGATCGAGCCCAGGAGCACCCCGGCCGTCGCCATCGGCATGGCCACCAGTCGAGCTTCCCAACGCTGCGCACTCTCGAGCACGTCGAGCGGCATGCCCATCGCCGCCAGCGACGCAACGGAGCGCTTCCGGTCGAGCAGCGACTCGACCGAGTGGACAGCCAAGCTGCCGGTGGCGACCAGGAGGGCCAGCAGCAGCGCGCTGGCCGCCAGCGCGAGAGAGACAACGTAGAAGGAGTCCGTGTTCTCGGTGGCAACCAAGATTGCCACCAGGGCGGTTCCGCCGCCTGCGATCAGCGCGATGGCGCCCACCGCCGCTGCGGCGCGACCTGCCGGTCGAGGTTCGGCGACGAGTCGGCGGGCAGCAAGCAGCACGGCGGGCGAGGCCGTCCGGGTCTCGGCGAACCTGCCGGCCCGGTAGGCCGCCCACGGCGCGAGGCTGATCACGCCCAGGACGGCTACAGCGATCAGTCCGATGGGGGCCAGAGGTGAATCGGCGGCGAACGTGATCGCGACCGGCAGGAGCGCGACCGCGCCGAGCAGGAGCAGCAGCCCCCACGGCCTTGGCGGTGCTGAGGCCTGGCGGCGCGACACCCCGAGTGGAGTCACGATGACGCCTCGGGAAGCGCGGGCGCCGACGACAACACCGACGAGCGTGGTGCCGATGACCACGACCAACACGTCCCACCACAGCGGCGCCACCGATGTCGGCACGAGCTTGAGCTCGGGGGTGGCAACGAATCCGTTGCCCTCGAAGCTCTGCTCCACGGGAGTGCCGCCGAGGACCTGCCGCAACAGCCAGTAGAGCGCGATCCCGCCGAGACTGCCCGCAAGGGCGGGGATCCCGACCTCGAACGCCCCAAGGCGGCGCACCTCTCCGGGAGTCGCGCCAGCGAGGCGCAGCGCCGCCAGCCGCCGATCCCGGGCCGCCGTTCCCAGGCGGACCGCCTGGTAGAGCAGCAGGAGCGGCGGCAGGGTGAGCAGGCCCATCGCGAACGCCGTCCCGCCGCGGGTGCCGTGGTCGGCGACGAGGTTGAAGAGCAGCTCGTCAGGGCTCTCGGGGAGTCGGGCCAGGCTCACCACGAGGAGCAACAGTGTGCACACGAGAGCTGTGCAGGAACCCAACAGCGCCATCCGCGGCCACCCACCGGCGCGGTTCAGCGTCACCGCGAGCCGGATCATCGGATCACCGGTGCGGGGCAGACTGCTCCGTCGCGAATGACGACTTCGCGGTCCGCACTCGCGGCCACCCGGTTGTCGTGGGTGACCAGCACCACAGTGGCGCCGCTCTCCCGGGCCGTCGTCATCAGCGCCCCGAGGACGCGCTCGCCACTCACGGTGTCGAGAGCCCCGGTGGGCTCGTCGGCAAAGATCACTCGCGGGCCGGTCACGAGGGCTCGCGCAATCGCGACCCGCTGCGCCTCGCCGCCCGACATCTCTCCGGGCAGCGCGTCGGCCACCTCCAGCGCGTCGAGGCGCTCCAGCCAGCTGTGCGCGAGCGTGTTTGCGGCGCCGCGGTCGTGCTTCTCGAGCAACAGCGGCAGCGCGACGTTCTGCGCACCGCTCAGCTCAGGCACGAGCTGCCCGAACTGGAGCACGAGTCCGAACTCACGCCTGCGCAAGCGGGTGCGGTCGCTCTCGGAGAGGTCGTCCAGCTTGCGCCCGGCGTACCAGATCTCGCCGGCCTCTGGCCGCAGCACACCTGCCAGGCAGAGGAGCAGGGTGGACTTGCCGCTGCCCGACGGCCCGGTGATGGCGACGACCTCGCCTTCATCCACCGCCAGCGACGTCCCCCGAAGAGCCTCGGTCCGACCGAACGCCTTGCGGACGGCCCGAGCCTCCACCACTACCGAACTCATGAACGACCCTTTCCTCGGGCGGCCACCCTGGCCGCCGCGGTTTCCAACCAACGCAGGTCTGCGTCGAGATGAGAGATGGTGTGATCGACCGCGATCTGCTCGTCGGTGTCCGCGGTCTTCGCCTGGAGCGCGACGAGCTCGCGCATCCGGGCCAGGTGAACTGCCCGTTGTCGACGCAGGAAGTCGCTGGCGTCAGCGCCCAGATGCAGCGACGTGACTGTCTTGCGGACGAGGTCGTCAGCGGCATACGGCCCCGCCTCCTCGGCCTCGTCGAGCCACCCCGTCAGCGACTTCTCCCCCGCGGAGGTCACGGCATAGGTGGTCCGCTCCGGGCCGCCGTCCTGCGACGTCTCGACCATCTCCACGAGTCCGTCGCGCTCCAGGCGCGCCAGCGTGGAATAGACCTGTCCGTACGCCAAGGGTTTGGCGCTCGGGAACCGGGAGTCGTGCTCCCGTTTCAGGTCGTAGCCATGCGCAGGCCCGGCAGCAAGCACGCCGAGCAGAACGTGACCGATACTCATAGGACGACTATACACACAGTGACTACTCTGGGTGAATAGTGGCCGGTCCCATCAAGCAGTCCACAAAAATCGTTTCACCAACCGAGTGCGCCCTCCTAGTCTCCTTCGCATCCCGCTCTGCATCAGGAGGCTCTTTGAGTGACACGCATGAGCTCGGCGCCCCGCCGGACCGAGTGGTCGTCGAGCTTCGCCAGGTCCGCGATCTGGTCAGGACCCAGTTCCCACGGTGGGCACACCTGCCCATCGAGCCTGTCGCGAACGGTGGCTGGGACAACTACACCTTCCATCTCGGCACCGACATGGTGCTGCGCCTCCCCAGCGCCTCCGAGTACGCCCAAGCCGTCGAGAAGGAGCACCGGTGGCTCCCGGTGCTCGCCTCGTCACTGCCGCTCCCCATCCCGGTCCCCCTTGCCCAAGGGGCGCCGAGCGCGGACTACCCGTATCCGTGGTCGGTCTACCAGTGGCTCGACGGTCACGCCGCGTCTGCCGACCGGGTGGGCGACCCGGCCACCTTCGCAGGAGAGCTGGCGACCTTCCTGCTGGCGCTGCAGGCAGTGGACGCCACCCCCGGCCCCCAACCCGGGCTCCACAACTGGTTCCGGGGCGGTCCGCTCCGCACGTACGACGCGAACACCCGACGCGCACTGAGGGACCTGAGGGGCCACATCGACGTGGACCTGGCTGCCAGGGCGTGGGACGACGCGCTCAGTGCACCGTGGGACGGCGTGGACCGCTGGTTCCACGGCGACGTCGCCGCGGGCAACCTGCTCCTCGACGACGCCGGAAGGCTCAGCGCCGTCATCGACTTCGGCACCTGCGGAGTCGGAGATCCGGCGTGCGACCTCGCCGTCGCCTGGACCCTCCTGACAACTGACGGACGTCACGCGTTCCGCGAGCGCCTCGCCGTGGACGATCCGACCTGGCAGCGAGGACGCGGCTGGGCCCTCTGGAAGACCGTCGCCACCTGCTGGTCCAACTCCGAGGACCCCGACGACGCCGAGGAGCTCGACAGGGCGAAGCAGACACTCGACGTCGTCCTGGCGGGCTGATCACGCCACAAAGTCGAGTGACCCGCAGAGCCCCGGCATGGAACAGTCGCCAGCATGGCCGATGACGAGCTGAGGAACCGCGCCGCTGAGGCGAACGATCGCTTCCGGCCGGTGGAGATTGCCGAAGGGACGGTCACGCGTCCAACGGGGCCGCAGAGCAAGACGGTGCAGTCGTTCCTCCGGCATCTGCGCGAGCAGGGTCTGGACTGCGTTCCGGAGCCGCTGTCCTTGGAGGAGGAGACCGAGACCCTGCGACTCATCGAGGGCGAGAGCGGCGGCGACGCCTGGCAGCACCAGCACGATGAGCGAGGTCTGCGATCAGCAGCGCGCTTGCTGCGCCGCATCCACGACGCTTCGGCAGGGTGGCAACCACCCCCGGATGCTGTTTTCGATGCCCCACCCGTGGACGGCGGCGCAGACGTCTACTGCCACGGGGACCCCGGCCCATGGAACTTCGTGTGGCGCGACGGCGAGGCGGTGGCTCTCCTCGACTGGGACTACCTGCACCCCGGCCCGCGACAGGGGGACGTCGCATACGCCCTGCTGTGGTTCGCTCCGATGCGAGACGACGACGCGTGCCGCGATTGGCACCACTTCCCCGATGTTCCCGACCGGCGCGCCCGGATCACGGCCTTCCTCGACGCCTACGGAACCGACGCACTGCCCTCGTTCGAGGTCGTCAGCGCAGTCGCTGACCGACGTCGCGCGACCATCGAGCACGTCCGGTCCTCGGCAGAGCAGGGTCTGGAGCCCCAGCGGACATGGGTTGAGGAAGGCAGTCTCGACGATGAAGCGGCCGAGATCCGCTGGATCGAGACACACGAGTCGCTCTTCACACCCCGGCCCTGAGACCCCCTCGGGTCGGCCGACTCGATCGACTAGCGGCGAGCGACCCCGTCGCGACGCGCCGCTGCAGCAACGGCCTCGCGCACTGCCCCGGGAACGCGAGGGTCGAAGGGCGACGGGATGATCAGGTCCTCCGCCAGGTCGTCACCCACGAGGTCGGCGAGCGCGCTCGCGGCGGCGAGCTTCATGTTCTCGGTGATCGCGGAGGCGTGGACGTCGAAGGCGCCCCGGAAGATCCCGGGGAACGCCAGGACGTTGTTGATCTGGTTGGGGAAGTCCGAGCGGCCGGTCGCGACGACGCGGGCATACTTGTGAGCGACGTCCGGGTGCACCTCGGGCGTCGGGTTGGCGAGGCCGAAGATGATCGCGTCCGGCGCCATCGAGGCCACCACCTCTTCGGGGACCGTGCCGCCGGAGACCCCGATGTAGACATCGGCCCCTGCCATCGCGTCGGCGAGGGACCCGCTTCGGCCGAAGGTGTCGGCAGTGTCGGCCGCCAGCGATGCCTTGACGGGCGTGAGGTCCGAACGGGTCGAGCTCAGGACACCCTGGCGATCGATGACGGCGATGTCGCGGACCCCGGCGCCGAGCAGGATCCGAGCAACCGCCACGCCTGCGGCACCTGCGCCCGAGATGACCACCCGCGTGGCGTCGGGGCTACGACCGGTGAGGCGCAGTGCATTGGTCAGGGCAGCAAGCGCGACCACGGCCGTACCGTGCTGGTCGTCGTGGAAGACCGGGATGTCGAGGCTTGCCTTGAGGCGCTCCTCGATCTCGAAGCAGCGTGGGGCGGAGATGTCCTCGAGGTTGATCCCGCCGAAGCTCGGTGCGAGCCGCTGGACCGTCTCGATGATCTCTTCGACGTCGGTGGTGGCCAGGCAGATGGGCACGGCATCGACGCCGCCGAACTGCTTGAACAGGACCGCCTTGCCCTCCATCACCGGCATGGCGGCGGCGGGACCGATGTCCCCGAGCCCCAGGACGGCCGTGCCGTCGGTGACGATCGCGACGGTGTTGGGGACCCAGGTGTAGTGCTGGGTCATGCTCGGGTCGGCGGCGATCGCCTCACAGACTCGCGCCACGCCCGGCGTGTAGGCCAATGACAGCTCGTCGCGCCCGGTCAGCGCCACCGTCGAGACGGTCTCCATCTTGCCGCCGACGTGCAGGTCGAAGACGGGGTCACCGGCGAAGGGGTGCGACTCCGGTTCCATGGGCGCGATCCTTCCACAGCTCAGCGGCACGATTCGGGTCGTCCCACCCGGACCAGGCGTGGCGAAGGCCACAATCGGAGGAGTACGACGCCCAGCACGTCGTCCTCTGACACCGGTCCGCGGTGGCGGGAGTCGACGCCGTCGTCGAGGTTGTCGCTGAGCAGCCACCACCCGGGTCTGCCCGAACGCGTGGTCCTCCGCTCGACGGCCCGCTTCACCGCGATCGTGCCATCAGCGAACCGGGCCACCACCGCGTCGCCGACGACCGGCCGTGCGGCGTACGACACGAGCAGTCGGTCGCCCTCCCGCAGCGCCGGCGCCATTGATCGCCCGTGCACGACGGCCATGCCGTAGCGGCCCTGCGAGCGAGCGGGACCCCGCGGTCTCGGCCTCTTCACGCGGAGTAGTGTCGCAGCGAACGTGAGATCTCACCTACCTGAGAGGACTGCGATGTTCCCCCAGCTCTTCGCTCCCACCGTCGATGTCTCTGCCCACTGCGACCTGCCCTGCGGCGTCTACGACCCCGCCCAGGCACGCATCGAGGCCGAGTCGATCAAGGGCATCATTGCCAAGGTCGCCGACAACGACGACCCCGACTTCCGCACGCGAGCCGTCCTGATCAAGGAGCAGCGCGCGGAGCTGGTCAAGCACCACCTGTGGGTGCTGTGGACCGACTACTTCAAGGCCCCGCACTTCGAGAAGTACCCGGAGCTGCACACCCTCTTCAACGAGGCCACCAAGCTCGCTGGCGCCTCGGGCGCGAAGGGCACTCTCGACGCCGACGTCGTCGAGCAGCTCCTCGCCAAGATCGACCAGATCGCCGAGATCTTCTGGGAGACCAAGAAGGCCTGACGATCGCCGCGGGCCTCTGACCTGCAACGGAACTACCTGGGCGCCGCCTCAGTCCGCACAGAGTCCGCAGATGGGCTCAGAACGGGTCTGAGAGCGGCGTCCAGCACGTTGCGGGTGCGGTCTTCGTCCCCCGGGAACATGTGCGCGTAGGTCCGGAGCGTGATCACCGCGGACGAGTGCCCCAGGAACGTCTGGACCTGCTTGACGGACGCGCCCCCAGAGATCAGCGCCGAGGCCGCGAAGTGCCTCAGGTCGTGGCTCGTCGCGTCCACGCCGGCCGTGGTCGCCGCCGCCCGCCACAGCGACTTCCAGCGCCGGTACGTCAGCGGGTCGTCCCATTCGTCTGTGAACAACGCCTCGTCGGTGCCCGGGTGGGCCGCCAAGTGCGCGGTGAGGGCCTCCACGACGACCTCCCCAATCGGGACGGTCCTTCGCGAAGTCTTCGACTTCAACGGCGCCAGCGCGCCCGATTGCAGACGCTGCCTCTCGACACGGACACTGCGGCGCAGGTAGTCGACGTCGAACATTCCCAGGCCGAGCAGCTCGCCGATGCGGAGCCCCGACCCGGCTAGCACGAGCGGGATGACCTGCCACCGCTCGTCGAGGTGCGACCGAATGGCCTCGATCTGCTCGAGCGCGGGTGGCACCACCTCCGCTCCATCGCCCTTCGGTAGCGCGATCCGCCGGCACGGTGTCGACGCGATGACCCTGTCTTCTGCGGCCGCGTCGAACAGGCGAGCCACCACCTCGTAGATATTGCGGACGGAGCCCGCGGACAGACCCTTGCCCTCGAGCTCCTTCACGAGCGCCTGGACGTGGCTACGTCGCACAGTGGCGATCTTGTGCCCGCCGAGCACCGGTAGGACATGGAGGCGCAGGGCGTTGTCCACGATCCGGCGCGTGCCCTCACTCGACACCTGGATCGCTTCCCAGCTAGCGGCGTACACCGCGACGGTGGTTCGCCCGGCCTGCGGGTCGACGTAGTCACCGCGCACTACCGAGGCTGTCACCTGGTCGAGCCACTGCTGCGCCTCGCGCTTGGTGTCAAAGTGGCGCGCGTGCTCCTTGCCTGCCGCGTCTCGGTAGCGGGCTCGGCGCTTGCCGTTGGCGAGGGGTTGGATGCTGGCCATCTACTGTCCCTCAATCTGGCTGAGCATGGCGCGTGCCTCAGGGGTCATCTCGCCGCCCCTTCGGCCTTGGCCGGCGCCAGTGAACAATCGGGGACTTGCGTCACGTCGCGCCCAGGAGAGCAGGTCCCTGACCGCCGACCGGCTCATGTGGAACTGCTGCGCAACGTCCTCGAGCGTCTGCCCGGCTGCATGTGCCTTCTCTGCCGCCTGCAAGATCTGGAGCTTCACTAACATCGACCGCTGCGGCGGGCGTCCTGGCTTGTGTGCCGGTGGCGTCAGCAACGCCTTCGCCTCCGTGGACAGCCCCTCAGTGCTGCGCCCTCCACGGGCAAGGTTCGCCCGTGCTCGGTCGAGCAGGCGGCCCTGCGACGCCGCCTCAAAGACATACCGAGGAATCCCGACAGGATCGAACGGCCCCTCGCCGACAATTCCCTGCTCGGCATGGTCCTCCATCGCGTGGATGGTGCGATGCAAGTTCACAACGTCATCGAACTTTCGTTCGCCGCGTCGCACCTGACGGACGCGGTACTCCACGCATACGGGATCACCATGCTCGCCCGTTACGTAGGCCGCGACCACAGCCCATCCAACGCGTCCCGTGCGGCGATCCATGACGTCGCTGCTGACAGTGACGATTTCTGCATTCACGAGTGGGCTCTCGTTTCTGTGTCCGGTGCGAGTTCCTCGACAGTGTCACACTGTTGACAATCTTGTCAATACCAGCCGCGGATATCCCCGGCTAGTCACCGATGACAGGAAGGCCTAGACGTGAGAACTGACATAGCTGAATACCTCACCACCGAGGAAGTCGCCGCGACCCTGCGGACCTCCCCCGAGACCGTGCGCTACTGGCGCCACATCGGCAAGGGACCAAGGTCCTTCAAGGTCGGTCGACGCGTGCTGTACGCAGCCGTCGACGTGGAGCTGTTCATCGCCGAGGCCCGAGGGGTGGGGGCCTGAATGGCTCGCCGCGTGCTGGAAGTCGAGCTCGACGGGTACGGCTCCCTGGTGCGCGGTCACGGCTCACGCGATCTCGTCATCCTCATCACTGGTCGACCGCCCGTGTGGTCTGGACTGCGCCGCGGCTGGTCGGTCAAGGAAGTCACCGCGCGCGACGTCGTTGCGGCGGCCGAGATCCGGAACTACGACATCGTCATCACCGGCCGGCGCGCTACGGCTGCCCAGGGAAACGGGTTTCCACCTCGTCCAGATTCAGACGAAGTCACCTGCGAACGACCTGCCAAAACTCCATCTGGAGTTTTGGCTCCCGTCCCGGATGGGACACCTGACCCGGGCGGTGGTCTCTGGTGAGCGCCGCAGAGCGTGCCGAATGGGCACGCCGGCTCATCGCCCGCGCGGAATTTTCCGCACCCACCTACGGCTCTGCCGAGTGGCTTGCGCTGCCTGAGGGTGACGCCCGCAAGGTCGCGGCCGTGGTGGTCGCAGCTGAGTCGTGGGCACGGGACGCTGACGATCTCGAGGTGCGGCTACGCCTGGAGTGCGAAGCGTTGTCCCGGGCGAACAAGCGCGCCGAGGACGTCGAGTACACCGCCAACGCCGCTGAGCACCGAGAGCAGTGGGCCGGACTCGACAAGCTCGTGACGCACCCTCTCGCGGTCGCTCGCCGTGCTGCCCTCGGGGAGGTCGCATGAAGCGCCGAACCAACGACCAGTGGCGCCGTGATGTCTTCGCCAGTCGTGACGCGCGCATGACTTCGGCGGTCAAAGTGCTGCTGATCTACATGGCGGACCACATGAAGACAGACGGTCAGGTCAGCATCCCGCGGGATGCGATCGCCAAGGATCTCGGCATCCACAAAGCTCGCGTGGCCGAGCGTCTCGCCAAGGCGATCGACGCTGACTACCTCACTCGGGTCCAGGCGGGGTATCCGGGGTGCACTGCGATCTATCGAAGGCTCTGGCCGGATGAATGCGTCCAGCAGAGCGGTATCCATATGGGTACCGCTCCACCTGACGCATTGTCGTCACGCTCTGCTGGACGCACCGGAGACGGAGTTAAGCGGGGAATGGTTACCGCTCCACGGGACGCCATAGATACAGAACCTCTATCGGTCTGGTCCCTTTCGGGAACCGTCCGCGACGAAGAGCGCAGCGAGGAAAAGGCGTCACGACAGGCGGACGTCGACCACCGGCGCCGCTCTGCTCACGACCGAGAGGAAACAGCATGACCGCGACCGTGCACGACCTCATCAGCGCTCGCGAACGTCGGGGACGAAACCCGCTGCACTTCGAGGACGACGTGGAGGCAATCACGTGGGTGCAGGCACAGATTGCCGAGGTCCGCGACCAGTCCGCGGGCGTGCTCCTCATCCCCACAGCCTCGCTCGACGTCCGACTCGCCCAGGTGTCGGCCGTCCTCGCTGCGATCGGCGACCTCTACCAGCGCGACGAGAAAGGCACGCAATGAGCTTCCTGTCATCCATCCCCACCGAACCCAAGCGCACCGACCGCAAACTCTGTTCGTCCTGCGAAGGCACCGCGTCCGGCTGCCGCTCTGTCGAGTGGCTCCGTGGCCGGCGCTGCTGCGAGGCATGCACCGGCAACCACGACGAAGGGAACGACCGATGACCCAATCCGTCCCGCTCACCTACGACTCAGCCAGAGACCTGGCTGGCGACTTGCTCCGCACCCTCGTGCAGCACTACGGCGACGACGAGGAGGTGGCGACCGTGCTCATGCACTGGCTCGAAGTCCTGGGCATGGACGGGCTGTCGCTCGTGTGCGTCGCCGCGGTCCAGCGCACCTTCGCCGAGTGCCTGAGCCCGCCCCCAGCCGATGGCCCGCCACCCGGCGCCCTTGAGTTCCGCCCAACCGAAGGAGCCACCCGGTGAGCATTCAGTCCGAGTTCGAGGCAGCCGGCCAGGAGTACGCCCGACGCATCGAGAAGCAGCAACAGACAGATCGACTCGAGGCCCTACGCCTCGAAGCACGCAAGCACGGCAACGCATCCGCGTTCGCCGCCGCCCTCGAGGACGCCTTCGACCAGCTCGACGCCGCCAACACCGACACTCAGGAGCACTGATGTTCATCGCCAACCAGTCCAACGACATCCGCACGCTGACCACCGCCGCCGACGGTCTCGGCGTCACCCTCCCCGGCAGCATCACCACGATGCTCGACCACCTGCGCGAGATGCAGGCCGACCAGCAGCCACGCCCCGACCTCAACGGCTACACCACCGACCTGGCTACCCACCTCGGTGATCGTGCCGCGATGGTCAAGGCTCGCAAGGTAGCCGCCCTTGACCTCGCCGCCGCCGATGCCCACCAGCGGATCACCGGCCCGCTCATCGACCGATGTGCCAAGGTCGTGCATCAGCGCGTCCGAGAAGCACGCGACGAGATCACCGCCCTGTTCGCCACCGCCCTCGCACCGCAGCTCGACATCCTCAACACCGAGGCCGGCAGACTGCCTGCTGGCTTCAAGCCCGAGCACGCAGCCGACCTCGACCCCGCCCTGTTCGAGGCGTGGAGTCGAGCCCGCGACGCCCACGCCGTGCTCAGGTCCGCTCGGCAGTCGCTCGCCATGTTCTACCGGGTGTCACCCGACAACCTGTTCACCATCGAAGCACTGCTCGCCTTGGCCTACGCTGCACCGCCCAAGACGTTCACGGACTACACCTACGCATACCGATTCGCTCGCGCCCTCGCCGGCATCCGTCACGCCGGGTCGGACCTTGGTGTCCTCAACACGGATGGTGTGTTCGCGCCGACAGCCCTCGCACACCTCGGCGCCACGTTCGAGTGGGCAGGACCGACCGAGGTTGCACGTCGGATGCAGACCATCACCGCGGCCGCGGTGCAGCCGAAGACCGAGCGGGTTGGCGTATGACTTTCGAGCTGGACGCAGACTCTGGTTCGGGCTCTGCGTTACTGCTGGGACATCAGCGCGATGACGACAGCGGCCAATGCCAGAGCGGTGTTGGCCACCGTCAGCCAGAACGAAGTCTTGGCGAGCTTGTGGCTTGCCTCGATCGCTCGCTCCTGTTGTCTGCGCTGGATCTCTTCCAAGTAGTAGTTGAGGCCGACCGATGTGCTCGCAGCCACCTCGTCGTGGAGCGCGATCAGCTTGGCGTCTTCGGTGTCGCGGAGTTGCTTCCAGGTAAGTGCCATGACCGGGACGCTAGCTCGGACACGTCCTCGTCGTCGCTGGGGTGGGCCCTAACCCTCGATGTCTTTTCGCGCAGCCACCCTCGGCCTAGGGCTTTCTTGCACACAAGCCTGAAACCAACGGCCCTTGGGGGTGCCTGGGATGGCTTCTAACGGCCCTTCTGCTCCCAAGCCGCCCAAGGGACTCGGTCAGTCCGGCCGTGCTCTGTGGGCGGCTGTCCTAGGCGACTTCGAGCTGACCGAGCACGAGACGGTCGTGCTCCGCGAGGCATGCCGAACCGCCGACTCCCTCGACGCCCTGCAAATGCTCATCGAGCAGGAGGGGCACATGTCCGAGTCTTCTCAAGGTGTCCGCGTGCACCCGGCCTTGGTCGAGCTCCGTCAGCAACGGATTGCACTGGCCCGCCTCTTTGCTGCGATGCACATTCCAACCGGGGAGGACCAGGGTCGGACTCAGCACCGCGGGGTCCGTGGCGTCTACGGGATCGCTCGATGAGGCGCCGACTGCGGGGAGGTCGCACCCTGTCCGCTGAGCAGCTCAGCGACCTTTACGTCCGCACGGTGTCGCAGTACGCCGGCGCATCGCTCGAGGTCCGCAACCACGCCCTGCGCCTTGCGCTTGGAGAACACGGCTATGACCCGCTCGACGCGATCCGCGCCCGCTACTGGCTGCGACGAGGCAAGCCAGCCAACTACCGATGGGACGACGCCGCCTTTCCGCAAGACAGGTTCAGCGAAGTCCTCGACACGTACACCCCATCCGGTTCCGCGCACCGGGCAACCGAAGGGAACCAACCATGACCTATCGCTATCGCGCAGACGACCCGACACCGATTCCCTCCGTCATGCTTCCCGACGAAGGGCTCGTGAACCAGACGATGCGGATGCTGCCCGACTGGATGCACCCAGCTCAGAATCCGTTCGGGATGGTCTTCGAGGGCTACCTGACTGACGAAACTTGCGACGAGATGGTGTCGTGCATCGAGGACGACGAGACCTACAGCGTGCAGCGGTGCGGAGCGCAGACCCGCCAGTACGAGCGGGAGCAGTCCAGCCACGCTGCTGCCCTCGAGGAAATGGCTCGACTGGTTCGTCGCGTCAACGACAGCCGATGGAACTACGTCGTCGACCACGATCCGGCCGCGTGGCTGCAGACCTACACCCAAGGTGGCGACTACCACGCTCACCAGGACAACAGCCCCGGCCAGTCCCGCAAGCTCAGCGCCGTCGCGCTGATCTCCGACCCCGCCGACTACGAGGGCGGCGACCTGACGATCCGTGCGATCCCCGAGGTCGGCGAGTACGTCATCCCGCGGACTCGGGGGACGGTCGTTGTCTTCCAGCCCTGGTTGGTCCACGACGTCTCGACCGTGACGGCCGGCACGCGGCGAACGGTGAACATGGGCTTCTGGGGCCCGCCGCTCCGATGAGTGCGGACGGGCAACAGGACCGCGAGTGCTGCACGGTGGGAGCGGCGTGAGGCAGTGCGGTGCGCGATGGCGATACTGGGCGGCTTGGTTCCGCAAGTGTCGTTCGTCGTGCAAGAGTCCTTGCGTGTCCGAACCGCAGCAACATCCAGAACCCCCGCCGAAACTCAGTCGAGAGGCACTCGAGGTAGTCGCTTCGACCCTCAATGAACGGGGTGTCAACGCCTCATGCATGCGATGTCGACCAGGCCGTATGGCCTTGATTGATTCGCTGGTGGCGTTCTCGCTTGCTCCGGAGGTTGGTGCTGTGGTGCTCGGTGGGCAGACGATTCCCGCCGTCATTCTCGCGTGTAACCACTGCGGGTGGCTGGACTTTCACGCCATGGGTTCCTTGGGTCTGATGGAGCACGCCGTTTTTGGTCGAGGAGACTCGAGGTGAGCGAGCCCCCCGCAGCCTTACCGGAACCGCGGGCATCCACCACTACGGAAGCAGCGCTCACAGCAGACGTTTCAAGGCGAATTAAGACCGATTCAACGATGGTCTACAACGTTCACCAGCGCATTATCGTCATAGGGCGAGATCGGCTCACGCTAGTGCTTAACCGGAACCGGAGCCGCCTGCTTCGAGTCGAGCTCGTCGTTAGTCTCGTCGGGTTGGTTGCTGGCTTGCTACTGACGTTGGTCACGGCGGATTTCCAAGATCGGTGGGGCATCTCTGCTGCGCAGTGGCAGACAGGCTTCGTGCTGTCCCTAGCCATCTCTTTCGCATGGCTAGTCTTCGAGTTCGTCCGACTCGCTTGCTGGCGGGTAACGATCGAGGGACTAGTCGACAAAATCGAAAGCGAGTCGGACCGCCCACTCGGCTAGTTTCAGAAATTGGAACCGCCCACGGTCTCGAGACCGTGGGCGGTTCTTTCTTGCGCCGATTTCCAGCGGGGCGGCTGGCTTGTCGTGAGGCTACTCCTTGAGCAGAGCGTCCGCGCGCCGTGCGATCTCCGAGGGCTTGACGTCGAGCACGTTGCAGAGCGCTGCGAGATCGTCCATCTTCACGGGTTGCTTCGTGAGGTGGACGCGCAGGGCAGCGAGGAGAACTACGGCCCATGCGTCCGCGATGCTCATTCCCGACCCTCTGCCGTATCGACAAGGAACTCGAGCGCCACGATGAGATCCTGCGCATCCTGGACCGAGAGCGAGAGGCGCTTCTCGAACTTGAGGTCGTTGTGCTTGGGCCAGCAGCGCAGGTAGACGTCGATCACGGGCTCCCCCTGCCCGCGCTGCTTCAAGTGAGGCTCGAT
The DNA here is from genome assembly GCF_035576065.1 of Nocardioides sp. GTDB lineage: Bacteria > Actinomycetota > Actinomycetes > Propionibacteriales > Nocardioidaceae > Nocardioides. The sequence goes on along the minus strand of NZ_DATLWX010000014.1, from coordinate 85 downwards.
CGTCGCTGCGCGGATGTCCCTGTCTCCCGTCGAGGAGTTGCCCGAACAGTGGCCGGCATATCTGGAGGCGAACACGGTCGGGACC
>NZ_DATLWX010000013.1:0-83659 GCF_035576065.1 Nocardioides sp. | reverse complement strand
CGCCAGACCAATCAGCGGCATGCGTGATCGGCGCACCCCCACACACCAGATCGAAGAACTCCTCCTGCATCTCGAACGAGATCCACTTCGGCATCACAACGCTCCTCAGTCAGCGTTGCTTAGACCGATGGACTCCGCCCGGTCAGTAAGTGCAGGAGTCCCCGCTTAGGCGGGGACTCCGACAGCGCATCACTGCCCCTACTCAGCCGAGGGGACGGTTCTCGTACGGCGTCGAGAGCACGATCGTGGTCCGGGTCGAGACGTTGGCAGCGGAGCGGACGCGGCCGAGGAGGTCCTCGAGGGCGCGGGGCGTGGCGACCCGAATCTTGAGGATGTACGACTCCTCGCCCGCCACCGACCAGCAGGCCTCGATCTCGGGGATGTCGATCAGCCGCTCGGGGTAGTCGTCGGGCTGCGAGGCGTCGATCGGCGTGATGGAGATGAAGGCTGTGAGCGGCCGGCCCAGCTGCTCGTGGTCGACAAGGGCGGCGTACCCCTGGATCAGGCCGCGTGACTCGAGTCGCTTGACCCGCTGGTGCACCGCGGACGTCGAGAGTCCCGTCGCCTTGCCCAGATCGGTGAAGGACATCCGCCCGTCCGTCGCGAGGAGCGAGAGGATCAGGCGGTCGGTGGTCTCCACTGCAGGGCTCGTCACGCGCTCAGGGTAGCGATGTCCGGCGGGTGACTCGTGCAAGGATCCCGACGTGACCGAACAGCGACTGATGCTCCTCGACACGGCCTCGCTCTACTTCCGCGCGTTCTTCGGCGTCCCGGACTCCGTGCAGGCCCCCGACGGCACGCCCGTGAACGCCGTCCGCGGGCTGCTCGACTTCATCAGCAGACTGGTCGAGGACTACCAGCCGACGCACCTCGTGTGCTGCTGGGACAACGACTGGCGCCCTCAGTGGCGGGTGGACCTGATCCCCTCCTACAAGCAGCACCGCGTCGTCGCCGTACGCCCCGGCGACGTGCCCGATGTCGAAGAGGTCCCGGACCCGCTGGAGGTCCAGATCCCGGTGATCGTCGACGTGCTCGACGCCTTCGGACTGTGCATCGTCGGTGCCGACCACTATGAGGCGGACGACGTCATCGGCACCCTCGCCACGGGTGCTGGCATGCCCGTCGACATCGTGACGGGTGATCGCGACCTCTTCCAGCTGGTGGACGACCAAGCGGGCGTCCGCGTGCTCTACACCGCCCGCGGGGTCGGCAAGCACGAGCGGATCACCGAGCACACCATCGTGGAGAAGTACTCCGTGCTGCCGCAGCAGTACGCCGACTTCGCCACCCTGCGCGGTGACGCATCCGACGGCCTGCCCGGTGTGGCCGGGGTCGGCGACAAGACGGCCGCGACCCTGCTGCTGAAGTACGGCGACCTGGCAGGCGTCCGCGCCGCCGCGGCGGACCCGGCGTCAGACCTGGGACCCGGCCCGCGGGGCAAGATCGTGGCCGCGGCCGACTACCTCGACGTCGCCCCGACTGTCGTGGCCGTGGCGCGCGACGTCGACCTCGGGACCCCCGACGCCACCCTCCCCCGCGAACCCAAGGACCCCGAGGCTCTCGGAGCACTCGCGGAGCGCTGGGGCCTGCGAAGCCCGGTGGAGCGGCTCACCGCTGTGCTGGCCGGCCGATGACAGTGGACGCCCCGGCGACGCTGGTCGTGCGGGTGACGATGAACAACCGGCTGCGCCGGGCCGCGTTCGGGAGCATCGCCCTCCACCTGGTGTGGTGCGTCGCGCTGATCGTCTGGGCCGTCCTGCTGGTCCTCTCGGACCCCGGTTCGCCAGCGCTGCTGGTGATCGGGGCGATCCTGGTCGGCTGGTCCGGTTGGGGACTCTGGCGGCTCGTGCCGCACGCGAGGACGAGGCACCAGATGCTCTCCCTGGGGCTCCCGACGCTCCAGCTCGACGAGGTCGGTGTGCGGGTCCGCGACGTGACGATGAACCTGGACGGCGCCAGCCTGCCCTGGGCCGACTGCGCCGCGGTGGTGGTCAGCGCCGCACCCAGGCGCACCGAATGGCCCGTCCAACCTGTCCGCTACGTCCAGTTTCTGCCGGTGGCCGAAGACCGGGTGGAGACCCACCGCGAGGTGTGGCGCTCGGACGTCCGGGCGGAGATCCTCGAGGTCCCGGCGGCCGAGGGACTCCTGACCTGGCTCGAGCTACCCGGATCGAGCCCGGACGCGCATGACGTCGCAGCCTGGCTCCGCGCCCACCAGCCCCAGCTGAGGCTCGTGGGCGCCGGTCACTCGGTCAGCGACGAGTAGGCCACGACCCCCCGCTTGAGCGCGTGCACGGTCTCACGGGCGGTCTTGCGCAGCGGCGCGTCGCCGGCTGCGTCCGCCACCTGTCCGGTCAGGTCGAGCAGCTGCTTCATCCAGCGCACGAAGTCGCCAGCAGCCAGGTCGGTCCCGCCGAGCACCTCGTCGAGGTCGTCGCCCTCGGCCCAGCGGTAGGCCGCCCAGGCGAACCCGAGGTCCGGCTCGCGCAGGAAGTCGAGCTTGTTCTCACGCTCCAGGGCATCCAGCTGTCCCCACACCCGCACCGTCTCCACGAGCGCCGGCTGCACGCGGCCACCGGGGACCCGAGGCGCAGACGCGTCGTCGGCCCGGCGCGCCTCGTAGACCAGCGAGGACAGCACCGCCGCCAGCTCGGAGGCCGTCAGGTCGTCCCAGAGCCCGTCGCGCAGCGACTCCGCTGCAACCAGGTCCATGTCGGTGTAGATCCGCCTGAGGTGCTTGCCCCGCTCGGTCACCGTGTCGCCGTCCAGATATCCCAGGGTGGTGAGGACGGTGCACACGCGGTCGAAGGTCCGCGCCACGGTGTTGGTGCGACCCTCGACGCGGCGCTTCAGCGTCTCCGCGTCCCGGGAGAGCTTGAACCACCGCTCGGCCCATCGTGCGTGGTCCTCCCGCTCGGGGCACTGGTGGCACGGGTGCGCCTTGAGGCGGGTGCGCAGCTCGGCGATCTCGCGGTCGATCGGCGAGTCGGAGAACGACTCACCCTTCGGCGTACGCCGCGGAGGAGGCGGCGTCAGGTTATGGGTCTTGGTCCGCAGTGCCGACGCCAGGTCGCGCCGCATCGCGGGGTTGCGGCCGTTGAAGGACTTGGGTAGCCGCATCCGGGCGATCGCCTCCACCGGGGTCGGGAAGTCCATGGCGGCGAGTCGTCGCGCCTGACGATCGGCGGTGAGCACGTAGGGCCGCGGCTCGTGGCCGCCGAGCCCCGCATCGATGACCACGGCGAAGCCGGAGAACTTCCCGCTCGGCACCATAATGACGTCGCCGGGCTTCAGCTTGGTCAGCGACTCGACCGCCTCGCTGCGACGGTCGGTCCGACGATCACGCGCAGCGCCCTTCTCGACGTCGGTGATCCGACGCCTCAAGCCTGCGTATTCCATGAAGTCGCCCACGTGGCACGTCGCGGACTCGGCGTAGCCGTCCAGCGCCTCCTGGGCCTTGTGCAGCTGTCGGGCCAGCCCGACGACGGCCTTGTCGGCCTGGAACTGGGCGAAGGACTGCTCGAGGAGCTCGCGCGAGCGCTCCCGCCCGAACTGGTGCACCAGGTTGACGGCCATGTTGTAGGACGGCCGGAAGGAGCTGCGGAGCGGATAGGTGCGGGTCGAGGCGAGGCCGGCGACCTCGGTGGGATTCATGCCGGGCTGCCACAGCACGACACCGTGGCCCTCGACGTCGAGCCCGCGGCGACCGGCGCGACCCGTCAGCTGGGTGTACTCCCCCGGCGTGATGTTGGCATGGGTCTCGCCGTTCCACTTCGAGAGCTTCTCGATCACCACGGTGCGCGCCGGCATGTTGATGCCCAGCGCCAACGTCTCGGTGGCGAAGACCGCCTTGACCAGCCCGCGGACGAACAGCTCCTCGACGCACTGCTTGAAGGTCGGCAGCATCCCGGCGTGGTGTGCGGCGACGCCACGTGTCAGGCCCTCCAGGAACTCGTGGTAGCCGAGCACCTCCAGATCGTCGGGGGGCAGGTGCTGGCAGCGCTCCTCGACGAAGTCACGGATCGTGTCGCGGTCCTCGATGGAGGTCAGCCGGACGTTGGCCGACAAGCACTGGGTCACCGCCGCGTCGCAGCCGACCCGGCTGAAGACGAACAAGATTGCGGGCAGCAGTCCCTCGCTGTCCAGCCGCTCGAGGACCTCCACCCGGCTCGGGATCCAGACCCGGCGGCCGTTGCCGACGCTGCGGCTGTTCTTCGAAGAGCCGGGCTTGCCCTTGCGCGGCGACCGCCGGTCGCGCATCAGTCGCGAGCTCGCCCAGTCGTCACGGGCGATGCGGACGAGCTCGTCGTTGACCGGTGCCCCCTCCTTGACGAACCCGGCGCTCGCATCGACGTCGGAGGAGGCGAACAGGTCGAACAGCCTGCGTCCGACCATGACGTGCTGGAAGAGCGGCACCGGGCGCCGCTCCTCGACGATCGTGGTCGTCTCCCCACGCACCGTGGCCAGCCACTCACCGAACTCCTCGGCGTTGGAGACGGTCGCCGACAGCGAGACCAGGGTGACGGACTCCGGGAGGTGGATGATCACCTCTTCCCAGACTGCGCCACGCATCCGGTCCGCGAGGTAGTGCACCTCGTCCATCACCACGTAGCCCAGGCCCAGCAGGGTGCGGGACCCGGCATAGAGCATGTTGCGCAGCACCTCGGTGGTCATCACGACGATCGGGGCCTCGCCGTTGACGACGTTGTCGCCCGTCAGCAGACCCACCTTGTCAGGCCCGTAGCGGGCGACGAGGTCGTTGAACTTCTGGTTGCTCAGCGCCTTGATCGGAGTCGTGTAGAAGCACTTGCGGCCGGTCTCGAGCGCAAGGTGTACGGCGAACTCGCCGACGATCGTCTTGCCCGATCCGGTCGGCGCTGCGACGAGGACACCCCGGCCCGCCTCGATCTCCTGGCACGCGCGGACCTGGAAGTCGTCGAGCGGGAAGTCGTAGAGGTCCGAGAAGGCGGCGGTGAGACTCATGCGTACACCGCCAGGGCGTCAGGCTCGCACGTGACCGTCAGCGGCAGCTCACCGAACCGTTCGCCGTCGGCGTACGACACGACTCCGGGTGCAGCGACGGTGACCGACCGGACGCGGTGGTGGACGTATTCGGCTTCGTGCACGTGCGTGCCCGAGAACAGCTTCGGATAGGTGCGGATCAATTTGGTCTTCGTCATCTCCTTGATGATGACGACATCGAGCAAGCCGTCATCGAGCAGGGCACCCTCGGTGATGCGGAGCCCACCCCCGTAGGACGGGCCGTTGCCCACCGCGACGAGCATCGCGTCCACGCGGAGCGAGGTGCCGTCGAGGTCGAGGGTGAACGGCAGCGGCCGGAAGGTCCTCAGCTCCGCCAGTGTCGCGACGTTGTAGCGCATCTGGCCGCGCGGCCACGTCAGGCTGTTGGCGCGTTCGTTGACGACCGCGTCGAAACCCGCGGCCAGCACGGTGACGTAGGAGCGCGAACCGCACCGCGCCAGGTCGATCGTGCGCAGCCGGGACGCGATGACCCGATCCGCCGCGGCGACTGGGTCCTTGCGTGGGAGGTCGAAGTATCGCGACACGTCGTTGCCGGATCCCGCCGGGATGATCCCGAGCGGGATGCCGGTGTTGGCCAGGACCTGGGTTGCGAGGTGCACGAGGCCGTCACCGCCGCACACGACCACGGCGTCGACCCCGTCGGCGACGCTCGCCCGGGCGAGGTCCTCCGCCTCGTCCGCGTCGCGCCCCTGGAGGTTGCGGACCACCAGCCCGCTGTCGCGCAACCTGGCGGCTGCCACGGCGCCGTAGCGCGCGCCTCTGCCCCTGCCCGAGGTCGGGTTGGTGAGGAAAGCGATCTCGCGGGCCATGGCGTCGACCCTATCGACCACCGTGGTCGGCGCCGTGGAGACACGGGGACGGCTCTCAGCGGCGATCGGTCCTGTCGGATCCGATGCGGAGAAGCGCCGCCATGTTCTCGGGCGACCCGCCGACGGCTCGTGCCAAGCGCGAGAGGCTGTCGAGGACACGCTCGGCGTCGAACCGGGTCCCGGGCACCGCGATGGTCAGCCGGTCGGCGTACTGCCCCAGAAGGACCTGTCCGTGCCGCCACGCCTGGTGTGCGCGGTGGCGGGAGTCGTCGTCGGTCACCGGTGCAGGGAAGGCCTCGTCGACGGCCAACAGGTCGCAGGCGAGGACGTCGTCCCCGGAGACGAGGCGGCCGGCCACCAGATGGCCGGTGCGCAGTCCCCGGTCGGCGTGCCAGACCACCTGACCGACGCCCAGCCAGTCGGGCAGGTCGAAGGGATCGACGTCGATGATCGGCGTGGACTCCATGATCGCCACTGTGTCAGACGCGCTCAGATGGTCGAGAGCTCATCGGGCGCGAGGTCCGCGTTGAGGCCACGCGACGCCTTCCGGCGGTCGTTCCAGCGCGCGATGATCTCGGAGATGAAGTAGAGGAACACCATCGGCACGGCCATGAAGGTCATCGTGAAGGGGTCGGCCGACGGGGTGGCGACCGCGGCGAAGATGAACATCCCGACGATGATCCAGGGGCGGTGGGCGCCCAACGTCTTGCCGGAGACGACGCCGGCGAGGTTGAGCATCACCACGAACACCGGGATCTCGAAGGCGAGGCCGAACACGAACAGGGTGCGGGTGAAGAACTGGAGGTATTCGTTGACGTCAAGGATGTTGGTGACGCCCTCGGGGTTGAGTCCGATCAAGACCTCGAGGCCCTTGGGCAGCGTGAAGTAGCCGAGGGCGATGCCGATCAGGAACAGCGGGCCCGCGATCGCCGCGAAGATCCGTGACCACTTCCGCTCGCTCGCGTGCAGGCCGGGCACGATGAAGGCCCACACCTGGTAGAGCCAGTAGGGCGCCGTCACCACCAGCGCCGTGAAGCCGGACTGCTTCAGGTAGAGCATGATTCCACCGGAAGCCCCGGCTGTGGCGGGAAACGAGGAGCCCTCGGGGAGCCGCTCCCTGGCCGAGTAGTAGGGGCCGTAGACGATCTCGTTGAGGGGCTCGAAGAAATACAGCGCCAAGCCGAACGCGACGATCATGACGGTGACCGTGCGCAGGATGCGCCCGCGCGCCTCCCGCAGGTGGTCGCCCAGCGCCATCCGGCCGTCGGGACCGACGGGGCTCGACGGCTTGGTCGAGTAGAGACGGGCGAAGCGCCCGACGAAGCTCATAGACCTGGGGTGGTGACGCGGCCGCGCTCAGCCAAGGTTCTTGTGGGTGGGGATCTCCGGCTCGACGTCCGACTGCACCGTGGGCTCAACTCGAGCGGTCGACGTGGAAGGCAGCTCGGCGGCGGGGGCGGGAGACTTCTCGTCCTTGTCCTCGTCGTCCTTGAGGCCCTTGGTCTCGGTCTTGAAGATCCGCAGCGCCTGACCGGTCCCGCGGGCAAGCTCGGGGAGCTTGGCGGCGCCGAACACGAGCACGACGATCGCGAGGATGATCAGCCATTCGGCGCCCTGCGGCATGCCAATCAACGGGTTGATCATGAGGTGCTCCAAAAGTCGGGGACGGCTGTCTGCCTCATCCTACGCGGTGCCCTCGTAGAGGCGCAGCGTTGCCTGCGCGTTGGCCGTGAACGATTCGGCGAATTCTTGGGGAGCCACGACCCGGGCGTGCGGCGCCACCCGGAAGAGCAGCTGCTGGAGCCAGGCCTCGCTCGCGACGTCGAGGGCGACATCGAGGGTGCCGCCGGGACCGGACGCAGTGTCGACCACGGGGTAGTACTCCGGGATCCACTGGGCCTCCGGGGACAGCCGCAGGGTCACTGCCACCGTCTCCCCCTCCCCGCGGAACCAACCCGCCGACAGGTCCCGAGGCTGCGCCGCCAGCTCGGAGACGGCATCGGGGAGCTCCGTGGCCGTCAGGATGCGGTCCAACCGGAAGGCGCGGTCGCCCTGGGCCGTATGGCACCACGCGTCGAGATAGGTCGCATCGCCGACCCGCGTGATGGCGCGCGGGTCCACGACGCGGGTCGACTGCTCGTCGCGGCTCGGCACGTAGTAGGAGATCTCGAGCTGACGGGCACGCTCCAGCGCCCCCTGCAACACCGGCAACAGCTCTTCGCCGGGGTTGTCCTCGGCAGCGACGTGGATCTGTTGCGCCGCTGACGCAGCCCCCGCCGCCTCGAGCTTGGCCAGCGTCCGTTCGACGACCTCGCGAGTCTCCGCTGACGCGTTCTGCTCGATCGCGCGCAACGCCACCACGAGGGCGGCCGCCTCGGAGGGGCCGAACCGGACCGGACGGGCGAGGTAGTCGGCGTTGTCGACCCGGATGATGCCCTCCCCTTCGAGGGCATCGAGGTCGACGTTGATCAGGTCGTCGGGGAATCCGCCCGGCAGACCGCACATGAAGAGCACCCGCAGGTCCTTGTCGAGCTGGGCCGCATCGACCCCGAGGGCCGCGGCCGCCTCGGAGATGCGGACCTCCCCCCGCTGGTGGAGGTAGGGCACCAGCGCAAGGAGCCGGCCGACCTGCTCCCGGGCCGCGTGGACCACCGGACGGGGGGTCGTCATCGCGCCACCTCAGCGAGCCGCGCGAGCACGTCGGAGCGAAGCTCGTGAGGACCCTCGACCAGTGCGCTGGGCCCGAGCGAGAGGACCGCGTTGACCAGGTCGCGGAACTGACCGGTTACGCCCAGACGGTCCCAGGCGGACAGAGCGTCGGGTCCGGTCACGTCCTCCTCGATCGACGTGGCCGACCGGCGCAGCGCGACGCCCGCTCGCTGTCGGACCAGGACCGTCGCATCGATGTCCGGGGTGCTGTGGACGAGGCGGTCGGCGATGGCCTTCACGTCGGTGCCGGGCGGGACGGCGTACGCCCCGGACTTGCCCAGAGCCGTCACCTTGCCCTGGACCCGGGAGAGGCGGAAGACCCGCTCGGCCTCGCGGTCCACGTCGTGTCCGACGACGTACCAGCGCCCCGAGGACCGGACGACGCCCCAGGGTTGCAGCTGGCGCCTCGTGGCCGCTTGCCCAGGTCGTCGGTAGTCGAAGGCGATGACGCGGCGCTTCTGGGTGGCGTCCCAGCACGCGTCGAAGGCCGGCTCCTCGGCGCGCAGGCTCGGCGGCACGAGGTCGAGCCTGCTGGTGTCGATCTCGACACCCTGGGCAGCGAGCTTGCGCATGGCCTCCGTCGTGGCACGAGCCAGCGTGTGCTGCTCCCACGCCCGCGCAGCGATGCCGAGCACCGCAGCCTCGTCGGCCTCGAACCGGATCTCCGGCAGGGACGACGTGTCGGGTGAGATGCGATAGCCCTGCTCGTCGTCGAAGTAGTGGTCGAGGGAGCCGATCTCGATCACGACCCCCAGCTCGCGCAGGTCCTCCTTGTCGCGTTCGAAGGCCTTCTCGAAGGCCTCGTCGCCACGAGGGTTGTCGGCGTATTCGCCGTAGTGCGCCCGGCGGATGTCCTGCTTGGAGACGAAGCGGGTCTGGGCGAGCAGCATGATGTAGAGGTTGAGCAACCGCTCGGACTTCTCAGCCATGACCCGCCCTCCCTTCCGCTCCGGACGAGTCCGCTCAGGCCACGCCGAGGATGTCGATGACGAAGAAGAGCGTGTCGGTGCCCTTGATGCCCGCGCTCTCGTTGCCCTCTTCGCCATAGCCGTCGGCAGGCGGGATGGAGAGGATGACCCGCGATCCGACGGTCTTGCCGACGAGCGCCTTGTCCCAGCCGGGCACGACGCTGCCGATGCCGATCGGGAAGGACGTCGGGTCCTTGGTGTAGGACTCGTCGAAGGACTTCTTGGCGTCGTAGACCTGGCCCAGGTAGTCGACGGCGATGGTCTGCCCCTTCTCGACCACTGCGCCCTCGCCCTTGATCAGGGTGGTGTCGAGGAGGTTCTTGCTCGGCTTGTTGGCCTCAGCGAAGTCGAACCCGGTGATGATGCCGTCGGCCTCGATCAGGGTCGGCGCCCACTTGGCGGCAGGGCGCTCCTCACCGGTCGGTTCGGCTGCGACCGCGCCGAGCAGGTCGATAACGAAGACGACGCCGTCCTTGTTGCCGATGCCGAGCTCGGGGTTGCCGACCTCACCGAACGCGTCCTCCGCCGAACTCGCGACGGCGACACGGGAACCGACGGTGTTGCCGTCGATGGCCTTCTTGAACGGCTCGGAGATCTCGCTCGAGATCAGGAGCTGGGGGGAGTCGGTCTCGTAGGTGTCGTACACCTTCTCCTGGGTGAAGCCGTTGCCGATCCAGATGTGCGCGAGCGCGTTGCTCCCGGCAGCGAGCTCCTCGCCATCGCCCTCGCTGACGACGTCGGTCTCCATCTCGTCAGGAAGCACCTCCCCGTCGAACTCGACCTTGGGCGCCTTGCCCAGCTCGCCGGAGACCTTGATGGTGTCCAGCCCGCCGGCCGCGTCGGCGTCGGAGCCGTCGTCGTCGCCGCAGGCCGTGAGGGTGAGGGCGGACAGCAGAAGCGCACCACCCACCGCAGCGAGTCGGGTGCGAGGGCGGGCGCTGGTGGCGGCGGAGCGAGACACGATGGAGTCACCTAATCGGTTGGTGTGCAGGACAGCGGCGCCACCCTATCCGGCCGCCCCCCAGGGCTGCGCGGAGTAGTCGGGTGCTCCGGTGTCGCGACCGCTGGGCCATGTGAATGCTCCGCTGTCGCGACCGCCAGAAACGCCTCACATGCCGTCGATGAGGCGCTGTACGCGCTCGTCGTACGCCTTGAACGGGTCCTTGCACAGCACAGTGCGTTGCGCCTGGTCGTTGAGCTTGAGGTGCACCCAGTCGACGGTGAAGTCGCGACGGCGCTCCTGGGCCTTGCGGATGAACTCCCCGCGCAGCCGGGCTCGGGTGTTCTGCGGGGGGACGCTCTTGGCCTCGAAGATCTTCAGGTCAGTGGTCACCCGCGCGACGGCCCCGCGCTTCTCCAGCAGGTAGTAGAGCCCGCGACCACGGTGGATGTCGTGGTAGGCCAGGTCGAGCTGCGCGATGCGAGGGTGGCCCATCGGCAGCCCGTGCTTGGCGCGATAGCGGTCGATGAGCTTCCACTTGATCACCCAGTCGATCTCCCGGTCGACGAGCCCGAGGTCATCGGACTCGACTGCCTTGAGCCCGCGCTCCCACAGGTCCAGGGCCTGCTCGATGAGGGGGGTGCTGATCTGCCGACGATCGACGAAGTCGCGGGCCTTGCCGAGGTATTCGCCCTGGATCTCCAGCGCGCTCGCCTCACGACCGTTGGCCAGGCGGACCTTGCGGCGCCCGGTGACGTCGTGGGAGATCTCCCGGATCGCGCGGATGGGGTTCTCCATCGTGAGGTCGCGCATCACCACGCCCTCCTCGATCATCCGCAGCACCAGGTCGCAGGAGGCGACCTTGAGCATGGTGGTGGTCTCGCTCATGTTGGAGTCGCCGACGATCACGTGCAGGCGGCGGTACTTCTCCGCGTCCGCGTGCGGCTCGTCGCGGGTGTTGATGATGGGCCGGCTGCGGGTGGTGGCGCTGGAGACACCCTCCCAGATGTGCTCGGCGCGCTGGGACACGCTGTAGGACGCCCCTCGAGGGGTCTGGGTGACCTTGCCCGCCCCCACGACGATCTGCCGCGTCACCAGGAAGGGGATGAGCACGTCGGCGAGCTTGCTGAACTCCCCCGCCCGGCCGACGAGGTAGTTCTCGTGACAGCCGTAGGAGTTGCCGGCCGAGTCGGTGTTGTTCTTGAAGAGGTAGATGTCGCCGGCGATGCCCTCGTCGTGCAGGCGCTGCTCGGCATCGAGGAGCAGTCCCTCGAGGATCCGCTCGCCGGCCTTGTCGTGGGCGACGAGCTCGGCGATGTCGTCGCACTCGGGCGTCGCGTATTCAGGATGGCTGCCGACGTCGAGGTAGAGCCGCGCGCCGTTGCGGAGGAAGACGTTGCTCGAGCGCCCCCAGCTGACCACCTTGCGGAAGAGGTAGCGCGCCACCTCGTCGGGACTGAGTCGTCGCTGCCCCTTGAACGTGCAGGTGACGCCGTACTCGTTCTCGATCCCGAAGATGCGTCGGTCCATGTCTCCACCCTAGGCCGCACACGGTCGCGGGTCCCGCTCATTCGGGTGAGGGATTGGCGCACCCGGACGCGGAAGTGGGTAGACAGGGGGCATGACCTCCTTGTGGCTCGAGCACCCCAGGCCGCGCACGCCGTCTTGCCGGACGACGCCGTCTGCGACGTCGTCATCGTGGGGGCGGGGGTCACCGGCCTGGTGACCGCTGTCCAGGCGGCGCGCGCCGGGCTGTCCGTGATCGTCCTGGAGGCCCGGACGGCCGGGGCAGCGACGACCGGCAACACCACCGCCAAGGTGAGCCTGCTCCAGGGCACGAAGCTGCGGCGGATCCGACGCACGCACCCCCTCTCGATCGTGAGGTCGTACGTCGACGCCAACAGTCGCGGCCAGGAATGGCTGTGGGACTTCTGCCGAGCCTCCGGCGTCGCCGCCGAGAGCCAGGCCGCCGTCACCTACGCGACCTCCCCTGCCGGTGAGGCGAGGGTCCGTGCCGAGCTGGAGGTGGCGCGGGAGGTGGGTCTCGACGCCGAGTGGACCGATGCGTCCGAGCTGCCCTTCCCCGTGATCGGCGGCGTGCGGCTGGCGAACCAGTTCCAGCTCCATCCGATCGAGATGGTGGAGGCACTGGCCGCAGACCTGCAGGCCAACGGCGGAGTGCTTCACGAGCACTCCCGTGTGCAGGGCGTCTCGAGCATCGACGACGGGGTCGAGGCCCGGACCGAGACCGGGACGATCACGGCGCGTCACCTCGTGGTCGCCACCAGCATGCCGATCCTGGACCGCGGCGGCTTCTTCGCCCGCCAGACACCTCAACGCTCCTACGCCGCAACACTCCGACCGGGGTGGCTCCCTGACGCGATGTACCTGTCGGCGGAGGCGCCGTCCCGGTCCATCAGGCGCGCTGAGTGGCAGGGCGAACCCGTGTTGCTGGTCGGGGGCCACGGCCACGTCACCGGCCGGGTCGACTCGGAGGCAGGCCACCTGGCCGACCTGCTCGACTGGGCGCAGTCGGACCTGGGTGCCGGCGAGGTCACGCACACGTGGTCGGCCCAGGACCAGAGCCCCGTGGACGAGCTGCCCTACGTCGGGCCGCTGCTCCCGGGGGACGACCGGGTGCTCGTGGCCACCGGTTTCGACAAGTGGGGCTTCACGAACGCCGCGGGCGCCGCCGAGCTGCTGACGGCGAGGATGACCGGGCGCGAGCTCGACTCCGAGGCGATGCGCAGCTGGTCGCCCTGGGAGGCGACCGGCATCCCCCGGGCCTTGCTGGCGAACGGCGCCGTGGGCTACCGCATGGCGCAGGGCTGGTTGCGAGCCTTCGCCGGGGGCCAGCCTCCCCAGCCGGCTGAGGGCACAGGCACGGTCGCGCAGCGCGCGGGACGACCGGTGGCGGTCTGCACGGTCGGCGGAGTCACCCGCGAGGTCTCGGCCGTGTGCCCCCACCTGCACGGGATCGTGTCCTGGAACGATGCGGAGCAGTCATGGGACTGCCCGCTGCATGGCTCCCGCTTCACCCCGGACGGGCACGTGCTGGAGGGACCGGCGACGCAGCCGCTCTCCCCCCTCTGACGCTTCCCCTCAGGGCAGCGGGTCCGACGGGTCCGACGGGCCTGTGGGGTCGGCAGGAGGGGTGGCCGGGCTCGGGGGCTGGGTCGGGTCAGGGACGGGCGGCTGTGGCGCGGGCGGTGGCGCCTGCCCAGGTTGGACCGGATCGGTCGGCTGCGGCACCGGCGACGTGCTGGGCGGGCCGGTCGGTGGGGCCACCGGGTGCTCCAGCGGCTCTCCGGACGTCGGGTGCTCCAACGGCGGCACTCCCCCACTGACCTGGTCGGTCGGGTCGCTCGGGTCGTCGGTCGCTCCGGACGAGGGCGGCGTCGCGCCACCGTTGTCCTCGGTCAGCGGGGTGTCGGCCTCCTCCGGTCCGCGGTCGCCGAGGATCGCGGCCAGGCGCTCCTCTCGCAGCCGGACGAACTTCCGGGGCTTGGTCCGCGTCCTGTCCAGGGCGGCGACCTCGAGGTCGGCCACCGGGATCACGCGGTCGCCGGCATCCGTGTGGCCCAGAGCAGCCACTGCGACGTGCAGCGCATCCTCGAGGGTGGCGCCTTCCGTGTAGTGCTCCTTGAGGTGGCTGGCCGTGGACTCGGCGTTGCCGCCCATGACCGCGAAGCCGTGCTCGTCGGCGACCTGGCCGTCGTAGGTGAGCCGGTAGACCTGGTCGCCGGCTGCCGCGTCGCCCACCTCTGCGACGAAGATTTCGACCTCGTAGGGCTTCTCACCGCCGCTGGAGAAGATCGAGCCGAGCGTCTGGGCGTAGGCGTTCGCCAACCCACGCCCCGTGACGTCGCGCCGGTCGTAGGCGTAGCCGCGCATGTCCGCGAGGCGTACGCCGGCGATCCTGAGGTTCTCGAACTCGTTGTAGCGACCCACGGCGGCGAAGGCGATGCGGTCGTAGATCTCGGAGACCTTGTGCAGGGCCTGCGACGGGTTCTCGGAGACGAAGAGGATGCCGTCGGCGTACTGGATCGCCACGACCGACCGCCCCCGCGCGATGCCCTTGCGGGCGAAGTCGGCACGGTCCTTCATCATCTGCTCGGGCGAGACATAGAACGGTGTGCTCATCTTGACGCCTCCTTGGCAGGGCGGGCGGCGTGGGTGGGGGGCGTGGAACTGCTGGTTGAGTTCATGACCATCCTCAGATCAGGGCCGCGGCCGGGCCGTCGGGGCGCTGCATGCGGGACGCGAGCATGCGGTCGGCGATCTCGGCGACCTCGGCCTCGGGGACTCGGTGACCGCCCTCGGCCGTCACCACGTGCACGACCGGGAAGATCCGGCGCGTCAGGTCGGGACCGCCCGTCGCGGAGTCGTCGTCGGCGGCGTCGTAGAGCGCCTGGATCACGGCCATCACGCACTCCTCGGCCGAGAAGTCCTCGCGATAGAGCTTCTTCAGCGAACCGCGAGCGAACAGCGAGCCCGATCCGACGCTGTGGAAGGCCTGCTCCTCGTAGCGTCCGCCGGTCACGTCGTAGCTGAAGATGCGGCCCTGGTCCGCCGCGAGGTCGAAACCCGCGAACAGGGGGACGACCGCGAGGCCCTGCATGGCGAGCCCGAGGTTGGCGCGGATGAGCGCTGCGAGCCGGTTGGCCTTGCCGTCCATGGACAGCGTCGTGCCCTCGATCTTCTCGTAGTGCTCGAGCTCGGTCTGGAACAGCCGCACCATCTCGACAGCGAGACCGGCGGTCCCGGCGATGCCGACCACGGAGTATTCGTCGGCCGGGAAGACCTTCTCGATGTCGCGCTGGGCGATGATGTTGCCCATGGTGGCGCGCCGGTCACCGGCCATCACGACCCCGTGCGGGAAGGTGGCGGCGACGATGGTGGTGGCGTGCGGGGCGAGGTCGCCTGCGTTGCCGGCGGGGACTGCTCGCCGCGACGGCAACAGGTCGGGGGCCTGGCCGGCGAGGAACTCGCTGAAGGACGCGGACCCCGGCATGAGGTAGGCCAACGGCAGTCGAGGCTCGCTCACCTCACTGGCCGCCCTTCTGGATGAAGGACTTCACGAAGTCCTCGGCGTTGGTCTCGAGCACCTCGTCGATCTCGTCGAGGATCGCGTCGACGTCATCGTCGATGACCTCCTTGCGCTCCGCGACGTCGGTCTCGACGACCTCTTCGGTCGACGTCTCGTCCTGGGTGGACTTGCGCGGTTGCTTCTGCTCCTGGGCCATGTCCTGACCCTATCCAGAAAAGGAAAGCGCGCACGGGAAGAGGGCGGGGATGGCCCGCCGGATCGCCGACCGGGCCGGGGCGAGCCTGCCAAACTGGTGGCGGACGACAGCAGAAATGGTCGACACGATGTCGCGGGCCGCCAGTTGCGACACCACCGGCATCCTGAGCCGGGACGCCGGCCTGGATCCGGCGCTCGCGGCCCTCAGCGGGCGGTGAGTCGCGACACCAGCTCCAGTGCGGTGTCGCACTCGTCGAGCAGGTCGCCGACGTGCTCCTTGCTGCCGCGGAGCGGGTCGATCGTGGGCACCCGCTGCAGCGACTCCCGGCCGGGAAGGTCGAAGATCACCGAGTCCCACGAGGCGGCCGCCACGTCGCCGGCGAACTTCTCCAGGCACCGGCCCCGGAAGTAGGCTCGGGTGTCGGTGGGCGGGTCGTGCATGGCGCGCTCGATCGTGGCGTCGTCGACCAGCCGTTCGATCCGGCCGGCTGCCGCCAGCTTGTAGTAGAGGCCCTTCTCCGGCCGGATGTCGCTGTACTGGAGGTCGATCAGGTGCAGCTTGGCGTCGTCCCAGTCGAGGTTGTCGCGATCGCGGTACTGCGTGAGGAGCTTGAGCTTCGCGACCCAGTCGAGCTCCCCCGCGCACAGCATGGGGTCCTGCTCGAGCCGGGTGAGCACGGACTCCCACCGCGCGAGCACGTCGCGCGTCTGGGGGTCCGCGTCGTCGCCGAGTCGCTCGGCGACGTACTTGCTGGCCAGGTCGAGGTATTCGAGCTGGAGCTGGACGGCGGTGATGGTGCGGCCGTCGTGCATGGTCAACAGGTGCTGGAGCGTCGGGTCGTGGGACACCGCACGCAGCGAAGCCACCGGCGACGAGACGGCGAGGTCGATGGTGATGAAGCGGTCCTCGATCATCGACAGCACGAGGGCCGTCGTGCCGACCTTGAGGTAGGTCGACACCTCGGCGAGATTGGCGTCACCGAGGATCACATGGAGCCGGCGGTATTTCTCCGGGTCGGCGTGCGGCTCGTCGCGCGTGTTGATGATGGGCCGCTTGAGCGTCGTCTCGAGGCCCACCTCGACCTCGAAGAAGTCGGCCCGCTGGCTGATCTGGAACCCGTGCTCGCGCCCGTCCTGGCCGATGCCCACCCGGCCCGCTCCGGTCACGACCTGACGGCTGACGAAGAACGGGATGAGGTGGCGGACGATGTCGCCGAACGGGGTCGAACGGCGCATCAGGTAGTTCTCGTGGGAGCCGTAGGAGGCGCCCTTGTTGTCGGTGTTGTTCTTGTAGAGCACGATCGGCGTCGTGCTCTGGGCCTGGGAGGCGAGCCGCTGGGCGTCGAGCATCACCTGCTCCCCCGCCTTGTCCCAGATGACGATGTCCAACGGCGTCGTCACCTCGGGGGTGGAGTATTCGGGGTGGGCGTGGTCGACGTAGAGCCGCGCGCCGTTGGTGAGGATCACGTTGGCGAGCCCGAGGTCCTCGTCGGTGAGCTGGCTCGGGTCTGCGATCTGCCGTGCCATGTCGAAGCCTCGCGCGTCACGCAGCGGGGACTCCTCCTCGAAGTCCCAGCGGGCGCGCCTGGCCTTGACGGTGCTCGAGGCATAGGCGTTGACCACCTGCGAGGACGCGACCATCGGATTGGCCAGGGGCAGGCCCTGGACCGAGATGCCGTATTCGACCTCGGTGCCCATCACGCGCCGTACGCTCATGGTCCGAGCCTACGAGCACAGCACCACAAGTTCGCCACGGGAGGCGAGATGTCGCTCTGGACCGACCGGGTCGTCCCACGCCTGGCCGATGCGTCGCTGAAGACACCTGAGGTGATGGAGCTGCGGGCGCGTGTGTGTCCGGGCCTGTACGGCAAGGTGCTCGAGATCGGCTTCGGCAGCGGTCTCAACGTGACCTGCTACCCCGATGAGGTCACCAGCGTCAGCGCCGTGGAGCCCTCCGACGTCGGGTGGCAGCTCTCGGAGAAGCGTCGGTCGGCCTCCAGCGCGCCTGTCCACAGGTCAGGCCTGGACGGACAGCGCCTCACGGAGCCGGACGGCTCGCACGACGCCGCGCTCAGCACCTTCAGCCTCTGCACGATCCCTGACCCCAGGCGTGCGCTCGCGGAGGTGCGCCGCGTCATCGCGCCGGGCGCGGCTCTGCACTTCCTCGAGCACGGACTGGCTCCCGATGCCGGGGTCGAGAAGTGGCAGCGGCGACTGGAACCGATGCAGCGCCGGATGGCAGGAGGCTGTCACCTCACTCGAGACATCCCGGGCCTGGTGCGCGAGGCAGGCTTCGAGATCGAGACGCTCGAGAAGGTCTACGCTCCCGGCCCGCGCGTGTCGCGGCCGTGGAGCTATGTCTATTTCGGCGTGGCGCGAGCGCCTCGCTGAGTCAGCGGCGTCCGCGCAGCAGGCCCATGACCAGCAGCACGACGACGACGATCACGGCGATGATGATGATGGTGCGCAGCATGGGAGCTCCCGGGGGTGTGGGGCACTGCGTTGTGCCCGGTCTGGGCACTCTAGCCCTCGTCAGGCGCTAGGAGCGGGACTGACGCGCCTGGAGGGCGTGGGCGATGTTGACGGCGCTCATGCCACCCCACGCGAAGATCAAGCTGAAGAGCGAGAGTTCCCCGTTCTCGGGCACAGCCAGACAGATGGCCGTCATCGGGATGCCCGCCAGCACCGAGACGATGCCGAGGGCGAGCTGACGGGCGCCGGCCGACTTCTGCGCGGCCTGGCGGCGATCTCGGATCTGCACCTCGGCGCCGACGCGACGCTCGACCTCCGCCTGGATCCGGTCGGCGAACCCGTCGACGAGCTCGGTGTCATAGCGCAGCCCGAGCTCGCGGCGGGTCTCCAGCACCGCCTCGATCTCTGATCGCTCCAGCTCGTCGCCGGGTGTCACAGATATTGGCCGGTGTTGGCGACCGTGTCGATGGACCGGCCCGGCTCGGTCCCCTGCTTGCCGGTGACGAGTGTGCGGATGAAGACGATCCGCTCGCCCTTCTTGCCGGAGATCCGCGCCCAGTCGTCGGGGTTGGTCGTGTTGGGCAGGTCCTCGTTCTCCTTGAACTCGTCGACACACGCCTGGAGCATGTGCTGGACGCGGATGCCCCGCTGCTGCTGGTCGAGGAAGTCCTTGATCGCCATCTTCTTGGCGCGGTCGACGATGTTCTGGATCATCGCGCCGGAGTTGAAGTCCTTGAAGTAGAGGACCTCCTTGTCGCCGTTGGCGTAGGTGACCTCGAGGAAGCGGTTCTCCTCGGACTCGGTGTACATCCGCTCGACGGTGGCCTGGATCATCCCGCCCACGCAGGCCTCGGCGTCTCCCCCGAACTCGGCGAGGTCCACCGCGTGCAGGGGCAGGTCGGCGGTGAGGTACTTGGTGAAGATGTCGCGCGCCGACTCCGCGTCGGGCCGCTCGATCTTGATCTTCACGTCGAGGCGCCCCGGGCGCAGGATCGCCGGATCGATCATGTCCTCGCGGTTGGAGGCGCCGATCACCAGGACGTTCTCCAGCGTCTCGACACCGTCGATCTCGCTCAGCAGCTGCGGGACGATGGTGTTTTCCACGTCGGAGGACACCCCCGAGCCGCGGGTGCGGAACAGGGAGTCCATCTCGTCGAAGAACACGATCACCGGGGTCCCCTCCGAGGCCTTCTCCCGGGCGCGCTGGAAGACGAGCCGGATGTGGCGCTCGGTCTCGCCGACGTACTTGTTCAAGAGCTCGGGGCCCTTGATGTTCAAGAAGTAGGACTTGCCCGAGCTTCCCGTCTTCTCGCTCACCTTCTTGGCCAGCGAGTTGGCCACGGCCTTGGCGATCAGCGTCTTGCCGCAGCCGGGAGGGCCGTAGAGCAGCACGCCCTTCGGCGGCTTGAGCTTGTGGTCCTTGAAGAGTTCGGGATAGAGGTACGGCAGCTCGACCGCGTCGCGAATGGCGTCGATCTGCGTGACCAGGCCGCCGATGCGGGAGTAGTCGATGTCAGGCACTTCTTCGAGGACGAGCTCCTCGACCTCCGACTTGGGCACCCGCTCGTAGGCGTAGCCCGCCCGCGCGTCGAGCAGCAGCGAGTCACCGGCCTTGGGCAGGGCGGCCAGGAGCGGCGCCGCGAGGCGGACGACGCGTTCCTCGTCCGCGTTGGCGATCACCAGGGCGCGCTGCCCGTCTTCGAGGAGCTCCTTGAACATCACCACCTCGCCGACCTTCTCGAAGTCGAGCGCGGCCACCACGTTGAGCGCCTCGTTGAGCATGACTTCCTGGCCCTTGACCAGCTCGTCGAGGTCGACAGCCGGGCTGACGTTGACGCGGAGCTTGCGCCCGCCGGTGAAGACGTCGACGGAGTCGTCCTCGTTGCGAGCCAGGAAGGTGCCGAAGCCAGCCGGCGGCTGCGCCAGCCGGTCGACCTCCTCCTTGAGCTTCATGATCTGGTCGCGGGCCTCACGCAGGGTCTGGGCCAGCCGCTCGTTCTGGCTGGTGACCGCAGCGAGCGAGCGTTGCGTGTCGGCGAGTCGTAGGTCCAGGCCGCGCGAGTGGCCGGGCCCCTCGGTCAGCCGGCGCCGAAGGTCGGAGACCTCGGCCTCCAGGAAGCGGACCTGCGTGGCGAGCTCCTCGGGACTCATCCCGGCACCCGAGGAAGCTTCTGTCGAATCGGACATGTGCGTCACCTCCTGTTGTCCTTGACATTACCCACCGCCCGATGGGACGGCAGTGAATATCGGATCGTGTTGATCACGATTTCGACGCAGTACGCCGCCCAGGACCCGCCGAGGGCCGGCGGCCCGCCGTGGTCACGAGTCAGGGTCGTTGAGCCGCCGGATGTCCAGCAGCTCGTCCTCGGTGAACTCCCCGGACGCGACCAGCACCCGCTGGACCACCGCTGACTTGCGGGCGATGTAGGTGTCGATGTCCATCGTCGGGTCGGACGCCAGGGAAAGTTTCACGTCGGCGTACTCGTCGCGAAGGTCGTCGCGCGCCCTGAGCACGTCGCGGACGGCCAGGTGGTTGCGGACGTTCATCGTCCCCTCCGCGCAGGCGTAGACGTGCCGGCGCGGGTGGTCGTCCGGGGCCCGGAACGCCTCACGACCGACCACTCCGAGGTCGCCGCGGTGGACGTAGCCGACGGACTCGAGTGCCCGGACCGCGGCCGGCACGTCAGGTCCCGGCACGATCACGTCGATGTCGAGGATCGGCTTGGCCGCGAGCCCCGGCACCGAGGTCGAGCCCACGTGCTCGACCCGCGCGTGCGGAAGGGTCGCGAGCGCCGTACGAAGGACCGAGGCGACCTCGTCGAAGTCCCGTGCCCAGGCGTCCGACCACGGGACCACCTCGATGTTCACTCCACGGACTCGGCGGCGGCCTCGGTCGCGGGCGGGAGGTCGGCCGGTCGAGGACCGGTGTAGTCGGGGCCGTACGCGCCCGGTGCGGGCCGGCGGGTCTTGCGTGGCGGCTTCTCCCCCGGCGACATCCTCCGGGCGGTGACCAGGAACGCGGTGTGCCCGATCATCTTGTGGTCGGGTCGCACGGCCAGGCCCTCGACGTGCCAGTCCCGGACGAGCGACTCCCAGGGGTGGGGTTCGGTGAAGCCGCCGTGAGCGCGCAGGGTCTCCACCACCCGCGACAGCTGGGTCGTGGTGGCGACGTAGGCGCAGACGATGCCGCCGGGGACGAGCTTGTCGGCGACGACGTCCACACAGTTCCACGGGTCCAGCATGTCGAGGATGATCCGGTCGACCTGCCCGTCCAGCTCGGGCAGCAGGAGCTTGAGGTCGCCCAGTCGGAGGTCCCAGGCGGGGTGCGTGGCACCGGGGGGCGCGTTGAAGAACTGGTCGACGTTGCGCTTGGCGACCTCCGCGAACTCCTCACGCAGCTCGTAGGACGTGACCCGGCCCCACGGACCCACCGCCCGCAGGAGCGAGCAGGTCAGCGCTCCAGAACCGGCTCCGGCCTCGACCACCCGGGCACCGGGGTAGATGTCGACGAGCGCGACGATCTGGGCGGCGTCCTTCGGATAGACGACCGCCGCCCCACGGGGCATCGAGACCACGAACTCCGAGAGCAGCGGACGGAAGACGAGGTACTCCCCGCCGGCGGACGAGACGACCGTGAACCCCTCGTCGCGGCCGATCATCTCGTCATGGTCGAGGTGGCCCTTGTTGGAGAAGAAGCGCTTGCCGGCGGTCAGCTCGAAGTTGTGCTTGCGGCCCTTCTGGTCCTTGAGACGCACCCACTCGCCTTCGCGCAGCGGACCGCGGTGGACCCCCGACCACGCCTCTGCGGGCACGTCGGGACTGGGCTGTACTGAACTCTCAGGCATGCGCGGAACCCTAGTTGGGCCACAGTCAGGCGCGTGATTCCCGGAACGCCTTGTCCACGTCGGCGGTGGAGAGCACGCCCAGCACCGAGCCGTCCTCCTCGAGGAGGAGGTACTCCTCGGCCGGTCGCCGGCTGATCGCCGTGATCAGGTCCTCCCCTGCGATCGTCGCGGCGAGGGTGAGTCCCTCCTCCAGGGGCCGGGAAACCGTGCTGGTCGTGACCCACGGCCGGCGTTCCTCCGGGGTCGCCCGGACGGCCGACTCGCTGACGATCCCGGTGGGTGTCCCGGTCGGGCTGACCGTCACGATGCTGCTGGCGTCCACCCCCTGCGCCCGGCGCAGGGCTTCGGCCAGCGGGGTGTCGCCGGGCACTGCGAGCGTACGACGGGCAAGCCCCCGGGCCACGAGGAGCGGGATGCGGCTGCGCAGTCGCGCCTGCGCCATCGCGGCGGTGGCCCCGGTCCACAGGAACAGGCCCAGCACGACCACGAGCAGGTAGTCGAACAGCGTGGCCCGGACGTCGAAGACCTCTCGCTGGATCATCGGCCAGGCGAGCACGAGCACGGCTGTCAGGCGCCCGCCCCAGCCGGCGACGATGGTGCCGAGGGTGGCATTGCCGGAGGCACCCCAGACCAGTGCCTTCAGCACGCGCCCACCGTCGAGCGGGAGCCCCGGGACCAGGTTGAGAACACCGATCAGGAGGTTGGCCCCGGCGAGGCCTTCGACCGCGACCCGGACCAGCCCTTCCGGGAGCAGGAACCACAACCCCACCGCGGCTGCTCCGACGGCGATCGAGGTGAGCGGACCGACGACAGCGATCCAGAACTCCTGGCGGGGCCGCTGCGCGGTGTTGTCGATCTCCGTCTGGCCGCCGAGGAAGTGCAACGTGATCGAGTTGACGTGGAAACCGAACCGCTGCGCCATGATGGCGTGCGACGCCTCGTGGAGCAGGATCGAGAGGTACAGCACGATCGCGAAGACGAGCCCGACGACGTACTTGAGCGGCCCCAGGCCGGGCTCGACCTGCTCGATCCGGGGCTCGATGGCGAAGGCGATCAACCCGGCGATGATGAACCACGAGCTGTTGACCAGCACGTCGATGCCGGCCACGGAGCCGATCCGGAGCGTCCCGGGAGGCCGGTTCGGGCTCGCGGGAGGCGTCTGCGTCACCACCGGAGCCTAGCCGGGACGACGTCGCAAGCCGTTGTCGGTGCCGCGGCCTAGGGTGCCGCCATGCCCAGGACGTCGCCCGCCGAGATCGTCTCCACGCCCGTGGACGGCGTCGAGGTGCTCGGCGCGCTCTCGCCGAGCCGGGCTGCCGACTTCATGACGTGCCCGTTGATGTATCGCTACCGCACCATCGACAAGCTTCCGGACCAGCCGTCAGCCGACGCTGTGCGCGGCACCCTCGTGCACAAGGTCCTCGAGGACCTCTTCGACCTGCCGTCGACCGAGCGGACCTCCGACCGGGCGGCTGACCTGCTCGTGCCGTCGTGGAGCGCTCTGCTCGAGCAGTCTCCGGAGCTCGCCGAGATGTTCGGCGGTGATGGCCCGGACGTCGCCTCCTGGCTCACCAGCTGCCGGGAGGTGCTCACCCGCTACTTCACGCTGGAGGACCCTGCTCGCCTCGAGCCCGCGGAGCGTGAGCTGTACGTCGAGGCGCTGCTGAGCAGCAAGCTGCTGCTGCGCGGCTTCGTGGACCGCATCGACATCTCCGCCGACGGCCGCATCCGGGTGGTGGACTACAAGACGGGCCGAAGCCCCGGCCCCGAGTTCGAGGCCAAGGCCTTGTTCCAGATGAAGTTCTACGCCCTGGTGATCTGGCGCACCCGCGGTGTGGTCCCGGCAATGCTGCAGCTCGTCTACCTCGGCAACGGAGAGATCCTCCGCTACGAGCCCGACGAGGCCGACCTGCTCGCCACCGAGCGCAAGGTCGAGGCGATCTGGCGCGCCGTCTCCGAGTGCAAGGAGTCGGGCGACTGGCGCCCCCGCAGGTCCCGCCTGTGCTCGTGGTGCTCCTTCCAGGAGCACTGCCCCGAGTTCGGCGGCACCATCCTCCCGCTGCCCGCGCGTCTCCCGGTGCCTGACCCGGCAGGCGACCTCGACACCGTCGAGGGCCTCACGGTGCCCTGACGAGGATGGCGGTGATTCGGTGCCACCCGGTGGCACCGGACTACCGCTGTGACGCCGCTAGAGCTGCCCCAGGTCCGTCGCCGTCATCCCGAGCAGGGTGTCGCGGAAGACGCGGCGCTCGCCCGCCAGGATCGGCACGTGGTGGGGCACGCACAGCACGAGGCAACCGGCGGCAACCCCGGACTTCGCGCCGGTGTTGGAGTCCTCGATCGCCACGCAGTCCTCAGGCGCGACCCCCAGCGCTGCCGCCGCGGTGAGGTAGGGCTCGGGGTGCGGCTTGCCGAACTCGACCCGGTCACCGGTGACGATGGACCCGAAGCTGTCGGCGGACAGGTGCGCCAGGATCGGCTCGACGAAGCGCTGCCACGACATCGTGACCAGCGCGCACGGCACGTTGTTGGCACGGAGGTCGGCGAGCAGCTCGAGGGCGCCCGGACGCCACGGCACGGACTGCTGCACGCGCGCGACGACGCCGTCCAGCAGCTCGTCGACGATCTGCTGCGGGGTGCGGTCGATGTCCATGTGCACCCGGATGTAGTTGCCCGACTCGAGCAGGTCGTTGCCGACGAGGTTGAGCGCGTGCTCCTCCGACCACGTGCCGCCGTACTTCTCGGCCATGGCGTACTCGGTCTCGATCCAGTACGGCTCGGTGTCGACGAGGGTTCCGTCCATGTCCCACAGCACGGCCTTGGGGAGCCGCGGACTGCCTTCCAGGCGCTGACCTGCAGGTTCTCGTGATACGGCGGTGTTCAGAATGTTCTCCCCAGGGCTCCATGCGAGTATCGATGCGACTATCCACCCTAGTTCGGGGGTGCGGCGCATGGGCGGGCATCCCGGTGAACGGCTGACATCCAGACGCCGACACCCCTATTGGGTGGCGCCGCGGCACACCTGCTGGGTATGAGCAACCACACCATCGCACCCGCGATCACCACCTGGGCCGAGCTACGCACGCCGGACCTCGAGGTTCTGAACCGAGTCGAGGTCGCCCGCCTGCTGGCCATCGACCCGCGCACCGTCGACCACGGGATCGACGATGGCACCATCCCCGCGGTGCGCATCGGCCGCCGGGTCCTCATCCCCCGACGTCCGTTCCTGGAGACCTTCTGCATCGCCACTCGTCAGGGCACTCCACCTGATCCACCGCGATGATCGTTGCGGCGTATTGCTGCATGGGTGCCTGCGGCGGGGCGACGTCGGTGTCCTCGGAGGGCCACATCCAGATCATCGCGGCCAGCGTGACCACCGCGAACGGCACGATCACCGCCCAGTCGATTCGCGGCGTCCGATCCTCGACCTCGGCAGGTCGCGAGTGATGTCCGCCCATTCGCTGCAGTCCTCACCGTCAGATTGTCCAAGCCCAGCCTGCCCTGCCGCCGGGCGTCGATGCTGGCGGCAGGCCCCGTCCGGTCCAGCCGGAGGTGACGCCCCGGTGACACACCGCGAACGCGACGGGTACGGCGCCAGGACGCTGGCGCAACCGAAGAATGATGCCGACCCCGTTGGCTTGCCGACATGGCGACCCACCAAGCGATCGGAGCCACCGCGGAGGCGGTCAGCAGGCTGCTGGCCCAGTCGTGGAAGCCCGCGCTGATCCCGGGGATCACGCCGAGTTTCGAGGTCTATCACGGCAAGGACTTCGCCACTCCGATGGCGGCCGGGATCTCGGTGTTCGTCTATCAGGTCGGCATCGACGACGTCCAGCGCACGCTGCCGCCTGCCGAGCCGAAGCACAAGCGACCGCTCCCGGTGCGGATCTGGCTGCTCCTGACCGCCTGGGCTCAGGACGCGTCGACCGAGCACGCCCTGCTGGGCTGGGCGATGCGAGCCGTGGCCGACCATCCGGCGTTGAACAGCGGCTTCCTCAACGCCGCGACCAGCGGCGTGTTCCGCAACGACGAGACCGTCGAGCTGTCGCCGGCGGCGCTCACCAACGACGAGGTCTTCCAGCTGTGGCAGTCGCTGCCCGGCGACCTTCAGCTGTCGATGCCTTACCTCGCCCGAGTGCTGCGCATCGAGTCCACCCTGGTCGAGACCGTCGGTCCGCCGGTGGTCGAGCGTGACCTCGACTACGGGGTGCTGGTGCCGTGACGATTCGGGTGCTCGAGCGCACCGGCTATCGCGCACCCTTGGCCGTGCTGTGTCGCGACGGGGTGAGCGACGCGGTCGTCGCCGGCGACCTGGTGGCCACCGCCTGGCGGCGTGACGATCCGACTCGGAGCTATTCCGGGCGCCGCTCACCTGTCTCCGGCATCCTCGGCTGGGGCAGGCTCCCCGGCACCGGGCGCTCCACGCACGCGGTCGCCGCACCCGGCGAGGACCTGGTGTTCCCGACACCCACCCCGATCGACTTCTGCGTGCGCGTGGAGGACACCGCGGGCCGATATCTGCCGGTCATCGTCCGGACGACCGTGCCGGTGAACGCCCCCGTCGCCGTACCCCTCTCGTCGGCGCCACAACGTCCACTGCGCAGCGGCATGGCCACCGTCCGGGGCGAGGTGCACCGCGACAGCGACGACAGCTCGCTCGGTTGGGCGCTGGTGCGCGTGGACACCGGCGCCGGGGTCTTCCAGACGGTCGCCGACGACCACGGCCGGTTCCTGCTCCAGCTCCCCTATCCCGAGGCGCTCCCACCCCTCGCATCGCCACCGGTCGGGCTGGGCGCGGTCACCTGGGACGTCACGATCTCCGTGCGCAGCAAGCCGAGCGCCCTCATGCGCTCACCCGGGACCCGACCCCACGACCCGCCCGAGCTCGGCTCGGTGACGACCCAAGCTGCGGCCCAACTGATTGACGGTGGACCGCATCCCACGCTGACCGCGCCCCTCGCGTTCGGTGTCCCGCTCGTCCTCGCTCTGAGGGCGGTGCCCGCATGACCTCTATCCCGTCCAGCCCGCAGGTCCGACCAGATGTGGAGGCGATCTCGCCATGCCCCAATACCTAGCCCCAGGTGTGTACGTCGAAGAGATCTCCGGGCCTCGCACCATCGCCGGAGTCAGCACGACCACGGCTGCCTTCGTCGGCCCGACTCGCTATGGCCCGACGAGTGGCCGGCCACGGCTGCTGACGTCGTATGCCGACTATGTCCGGATCTATGGCGACGCCGTCGACCTCGACCTCGATGACTCGCCGACGACCAACCACATGGCGATCGCGGTCCGCGGCTTCTTCGAGGAGGGCGGCGGCAGCCTCTATGTCGCCCGGCTCTTCGAGTATGCCGACGCCGACCTGCGCAAGGACCACGCGACTGCGACCTTCGGCGCGACCTCCAAGCTGCCCGCCATCGCCCGCTTCCCCGGACAGGCGGGCCGGGTTCGAGCGACCTTCACGCTCCGCGTCGGCAACAGCATCAAGGTCGGTCAGGGCAGCACGTCGGCGCTCACCCGGGTGCGACCCTTCGACACCGTGTGGGTGCCCAACTCGGCGACGCCCGGCGCGGCCGGCAAGGTCTATGTCGTCGCTCACAACCCGGCCACGGACGCGATGGAGCTGGTCGGCCAGGGCTCGGGCGCTCTGGACCTGACGACCCTGGTCGCCGGGGTCGGCGTCCACCTGCTCACGGTCCTGGTGGAGACCCAGACCCCCACCCTCAACCGGCAGGGCCAGGCGACATATGGGCCCAGGACGGCCGTCGGCGAGTTCGGCTTCGACCAGCGTGCCATCGGCACCGGAGTGACGACGGTCCTCACCGCCAACCCGCCGTCTCGCGGCCAGGCGATGACGGTGCCGATCGCCTTCGAGCCCGCGGCGTCACTGCCCAACGACCCCGCCAAGTGGACCGTCGCGGTCGTCGGGGAGATCTTCACCGACGCGATCCTCAAGACGGCCACCGAAGCGGCGACGTCGGTCGAGGAACGGCAGGTGACCCTGGTGTTCGCTGGGGGCGGCGATGGTGACCGCCCGACGTCGACGACCTATGAGGGCAGCCCGATGTTCGTCGACCTGCAGGCGGCCGACACCGTCAATCCGAACCCAGCCGACAGCCTGCTCAACGGGCTACTGGCGTTCGAGCCGATCGAGGACATCTCCACCGTCTGTGCCCCCGGCGCCGCCGGCGGCTGGGGAGCCGCCGCCAACACCGTCGGTGCCTACACCCAGGCCGTCAACAGCGAGGTGGTCACGCACTGCGAGCGGATGCAATATCGCACCGCCGCGCTCGACACCCCCGCCGGCCTGTTGCCGGGTGACGCCCTGGACTTCCGCAACCTCGGGTCCTCGACGCACGCGTCGCTCTACTACCCGTGGCTCACGGTGGCGCATCCGGTCGACGGCAACCGGATCAATGTGCCCCCGGCGCCGTTCATGACGGGGATCTGGGCCCGCAGCGACAACGCCCGCGGCGTGATCAAGGCGCCCGCCAACGAGCCGGTCCGCTCGGCCCTCGACCTCGAGATCCGGTTGAACAAGCCGCAGCAGGAGCTGCTCAACCCGCAGGGCGTGAACTGCCTGCGTTACTTCCCCGGCTCGGGCTTCTTGGTCTGGGGTGCGCGCACCATCTCCGACGACCCCGAGTGGAAATATCTCAACCTTCGTCGATATTTCAATTATGTCGAGAAATCGATCGACGAGGGCACCCAGTGGTGCGTCTTCGAGATCAACGGCCCGGCGCTCTGGGACGCCGTCCGCCATACGGTCGAGGGCTTCCTCCTCAACGAGTGGCGTTCCGGAGCACTGCTCGGGTCCAAGCCGGAGCACGGGTTCTTCGTCCGCTGCGACGCCTCGACCATGACCTCGGACGACCTCGACCAAGGCCGCCTGATCTGCGTCGTCGGCATCGCCGCCGCCCGACCGGCCGAGTTCGTGATCTTCCGGATCGGCCAACTGACGGCCACCACCGCCTAGACCACAACGAGTTCGAGGAGCAGCAATGGCAACCACCCGCGACAACCCCTACGGCAGCTTCAACTTCCTCGTGGACTTCTCCAACGGCGACAGCGCCAGCGTGCTGGCGGGCTTCCAGGAGGTCAGCGGGATGAACATCGAGGTCACCTCGGCGGACTATCGCAACGGCAACTCCAAGGTGAACCGACCGGTCAAGGTCAACGGCGTCTACAAAGTCGGGGACGTGACCTTCAAGCGCGGCGTGATGGGCAGTCTCGACCTCTATCAATGGGTCGACGACGTGCGCAAGGGCGCGAAGGTGCAGCGGTCGGTGACGATCAGCCTGCAGGACGAGGCGCACGAGGGCCCGGTCATGACCTGGAAGCTCACCAACGCGCGGCCCATCCGCTACACAGCCCCCTCGCTGAACGCCAAGACGGGGACCGACGTCGCGATCGAGGAGCTCGTGCTCTCGATCGAGGACATCGAGATCGAGTGATCCGGCGCCGATGACCACCGTCCTGCCCGATCTCGACGGGTCCCCCACCGGCGCGCTGACCTTCCGCGGGCGACTCCCTGGAGTCGCGTGCGACCCGGCGCTGCCTGCGGCCGAGGAGCCGGTGCGCCTCGACGTGGCCGCGTTTGTGGGCTTCGCCGCGAAGGGGCCGCTGCACACGCCGATCGCCGTGGCCGACGCGACGCAATTTGCCGCCGTCTTCGGTGGCGACCTCGCGCTGGCCCAGGAGCAGCGCACGCCCGTGCAGGCGCAGCTCCCGAGCGCGGTGCGGGCCTTCTTCGACAATGGCGGGCGCCGCTGCCACGTCGTCCGGGTCGCGGGGCCGGCCGCGGTTCCCGGACGCTGGCAGGTCCCCGGGTTGCAGGTCTGGCAGGCGGACGGAACGACCAAGGACGCAGTCGTCGAGTCCGCGTGGCCCGGAGCCTGGTCGGTGGGCACGACGGTTCGGGCCGAGCTCCTCACCCGGGCGCTGCCGGTGGTCGGCAACTACACACGGCGTACGGCGGAGCTGCCGGGCCTGCTGCCCGTGGGCAGACTGGCGACCGCAAGTGTGCAGGCAGGTGACCTGCTCCGGCTCGACGCGTCAAGTGCCGGTCTCTATGTGCGGGTGCTCGCGGTCGACGCCGGGGCCGGCACGGTGTCCACCGACTTCGAGGTGACCTTCGACCTCTCGGAT
Organism: Nocardioides sp.; assembly: GCF_035576065.1. Lineage (GTDB taxonomy): Bacteria > Actinomycetota > Actinomycetes > Propionibacteriales > Nocardioidaceae > Nocardioides. The sequence continues at coordinate 53,483 of NZ_DATLWX010000013.1, read as the reverse complement.
CCGACGGTGCCCCAGCCAGCCCTGCTCGCCCTGCTGCCCGACGATGTTGCGCTCGACGAGGTGCGCCTGCACCGGCTGTGCCTGGTGGTCGGTCATGGTCACGTCGACGAGTCCCGGGTGCTGGCCAAGGACGACGACCTGGCCTTCGGCGATGCCTCGGTCCCGACCACCCTCGCGATCCGGCCGTCCTGGTCCGGGATCCTCCAACCAGCCGGCGATGGCGGTCCGGACCTCACCCGATCCCAGTTCCTGCGCCAGGACGCCGACACCACCACGGCGTTGGCGAACGGCGTCGCGGTACCCGTCGCGATGGCGCAGGCGGCGTCGGTCGCACCTCCCGACGACGACCTGCCGGCGCCGCTGCAGGTCGGCACCGACGACCTCGACACCTTCGACCCGGCCGCGGACTGGGCGTGGTTCCTCGAGCCGGAGCTGGCGACGGACACGGTGTTCAGCCTGGTGCCGCACGCGGAGCAGCTGACCGTGCTGAGTCACACCCCGCGGCGCCTGCGCGGCATCCACGCCCTGGTCGGCATCGACGAGGTGGCGATGATCTCGGTCCCCGACGCGCTCAACCGGGGCTGGATCCCCTTCGCGGCACCCCCGCCGCCGGAGCCACCGCCGGAGCCTGAACAGGAGCCGGAGAACTGGTCGGACTTCCACTGCTGCTCCGACAATCGGCCCGAACCGGTGGCCGAGGAGCCGCCCGAGCCGCCGACGCCGGTCGACCTGCTCCCGATGCTCGACCCGGTCGCGTCCTATGACGATGCCGGGCTCCGCAGCATCCAGGCGGCTCTGGTGGTCCTGTGCGCGGCCACCGCCGACCGGGTCGCGATCCTCAGCGTGCCGAAGCACTTCGACGTGGTCGACACCCTCGCCTGGCGAGCCCGCCTGTCGGCCGAGTCGCGCATCGCCGACGGCAACAACACCGGCACGTCACCACTTGGCTATGCGGCCTACTGGCATCCGTGGGTCTCGGTCGTCACTGACCAGCAGGGCACCCGCTCGGTGCTGCGCGACGTGGCTCCCGACGGCGCCGCGGCCGGCATGGTCGCGGCCCGCGAGCTGGCGCGCGGGGCCTGGTTGGCGCCGGCCGGGATCCCCCTTCGGGGAGTCGTCCGGCTGGCCAGCCCGCAGCCGCTGAGCGAGCAGGACCAGAAGCGGCTCTTCGACGCGCACGCCAACCTGTTCACCCAACACCCCGGCACCTTCACCGCCCTCAGCGCGCACACGATGACCGGAGACCCGCAGGTCCTCCAGCTGAGCGTGCGCCGACTCCTCATCCTGCTGCGGAAGATCTGTCTGCGACTCGGCGTGCGCTACACCTTCGAGATCAACAACGACCGCTTCCGCCAGCTGGTCCGGATGCGGTTCGACCGGATCCTGAACGCCCTGGTCCAACGCGGTGCCATCCACGGATTCCGGGTCGAGGTCGCGGGCGGGGTCAACACCCCCGAGGACCAGGACGCCGGGCGCTTCATCGTCGTGCTCCGGATCGCCCCGACCAGCCCGATCGAGTTCATCACCGTGACCCTCGTCCGCACCGGCGAGGGCCTCCTCGACGTCCTGGAGGGCTGAGATGGCGATCGACACGCACCCGCTCACCACCTTCCGGTTCGAGGTGGTGCTCGACCTGGACGAGCCCACTGCAGGGCTCGAGAGCCCGCTGTGCGAGGCGGCCTTCGCCGAGTGCGACGGGCTCGACCTGACCATGACCCACAAGACCGTCGAGTCCGGCGGGGTCAACGACCGGCAGCAGCACCTGATCGGCCCGATCGCCAACGGACAGCTCACGCTCAAACGCGGCATGACCCACAACACCCAGCTGTGGACGTGGTTCAGCCACGGCACCCGGCCCGGCTCGGTGCTCACCGCACACGGGGAGATCACCCTGTGGACCGCTGCCGGTGACGCCGCCACGCAGTTCACCGTGCTCGGCGCTCTCCCGGTCAAGATGCGCGCACCCAGCCTCAACGCCCGCGACGGCCTGGTCGCGGTGGAGGAGCTCACCTTGGTCTATGAGCAGCTGGTGGTCGGACCGGCAGGCTCGAACGCAGGCTTCTCGATCGGTGCGTCCGTCGGCTTCAGCGCGGGCGTCTCGGTCTCCGCGAGCGCCGGGATCAGCGGGGGCGTCAGCGCTGGCGCGGGCTTCGGCGTCGGGGCCAGTGCGAGCGCCGGGATCAGCGGGGGCATCGGCGGGGGGTTCGGCTGATGGGCACCGCGCAGATCACCGAGTGGGACCTCGACAAGGGCACCGCCATCTCGGGCGGCATCGACTTCGTCGTCGACTTCGACCCCAAGAGCCTGTCGTTGACGCACACCCCGACCGGTCCCACCCAGGGCACTGCCCCCACATCGTCGGGCACCTACAGCTCGGCCCCGACCCAGCAGACGGGCTCGAGCAGCAGCCTGTCGTTCGAGCTCACCTTCGACACCTCACGGGACGGGTCGTCGGTGCAGGCCCGAACCGACCAGCTGGTGATGTTCACGAAGCCCACCCCCAAGAGCGACAACGCCCCCGCACGCAAGGTGCTCCGCTTCAGTTGGGGCGCGTTCCTCTACTACGGGACGGTCACCTCGCTCAGCCAGACCATCGACTTCTTCTCCGACGTCGGCGTCCCGCTGCGCGCGGACGTGCGGATCTCGCTCAGCGAGGTCGCCCCCGCCGATCCCGCCAGCGCGGGCGACGGCAGCGGCGGCTTCGGCGGCGCGATCGGGGCCTCCGCCTCAATCGGTGCGTCGGTCGGTGCGTCGGCCTCGTTCGGCGCCTCGGCCTCCTTCGGGGCCAGCGCCTCGGTGGGCGCCAGCGCCTCGGCCGGGGTGTCGGCCGGTGCCTCCGTCGGTGCCTCCGTCGGGGCCTCCATCGGGGCCTCCATCGGGGCCTCCATCGGGGCCTCGGCAGGAGTGGGGACGACGCCGCTCACCATGAGCGCGTCCGGCGAGAGCCTCCAGGCGATCGCGGCGCGCACCGGCGCCAGCTGGCAGGCGGTGGCCGCAGCCAACGGCATCGACAACCCGCGGCTGCTGCCGACGGGGACCGTGCTCGACGCGAGCGCACGAATCGACGTGGGATGAGGAGTCGACGATGCCGGTGATCATCAACGAGGTCGAGGTGACGAGCATCGCGCCTGAGCCGCTGGCGCCGGCCGCCGAGCCGCAGGCAGCCCCCGGTCCCGACATCTCCCGGTCGCTCGGGGCGTGGCAGCGGGCACTCGCCGTACGCGCCGATCGGCTGAGGGCCGACTGATGCCGACCCTGTCGTTGTATTCGTCCACGCCCAAGCTGGTCGTCGGCGGGCAGGAGATGCTCGCCGCCCGAGAGGACCTGCTCTCGCTGAGTGTCGATGAGGACATCTGGGGCATGAGCTCCCTGGAGGCGCGGCTGATCAACGTCCCCCGAGACCGCACCTCGCGCAACTATCCCTACCTGGACCGCGGGACCTTCGACTTCGGAGCCGAGGTCACGGTGAGCCTCGGCCCGGCGCACGACGAGACCGAGCTCTTCGCGGGCCGAATCAGCGCCCTCAGCGCCAGTTTCACGGAGGCCGAGGCGGTCACCTTCAGCTTCTGCGCCGAGGACCGGCTCCAGGACTTCCGGCTCGCTCGGCGCACCCGCACCTTCAGCGACGTCTCAACCGCCGACATCGCCGAATCCCTGGCCGCCGACCACGGCCTCACTCCCTCGATCGACCTCGACGGCCCAACGCGTCGCGTGGTCAACCAGCTCAACCTCAGCGACCTCGCCTTCCTGCGCGACCTCGCCCGAGCCGACGGCGCCGAGGTTTGGCTGGACGGCGGCGGCCTCCACCTGCAGCGGCGCGTGGACCGCGACGTCGGCACCGTCACCCTCAGCTATGGCGCCAGCCTGAGCGCCTTCCACGTCACCGCCGACCTGGCCCACCAGGTGAGCGACGTCGCGGTGACCGGCTGGTCGGTCGCCGACAAGGACGTCATCGAGGAGACCGCCGACTCCGGAGACCTGGGCGCGGAGTTGGCCGGCGGCGACTCGTCGGGCTCCGACGTCCTGGCCGAGGCGCTGGGCGAACGGCACGAGCGTCTCGTCCTCGCCGAGCCGCTGACCACCGAGGACGCCCGGGGCCGGGCCAAGGCGGCCTATCTCGAGCGGGCGCGCCGGTTCGTGACCGGCACCGGCGTCACCGACGGGACGCCGGGCCTCCGCGTCGGCTCCCGCGTGGCCATCGACCGGCTGGGCGACTTGTTCTCGGGCGAATACCGGGTCGTGCGCACCAGCCACCGCTTCGACCTGGTCAACGGCTATGGCACCGAGTTCGACGTCGAGCGAGTCGGGATCGGGGCGGTCTCGTGACGATCCACCTGCTGCCGGCACTCACGCCGCCGATCAACAACCCGGGCACCGGGCGGTGGTACGGCGTCTATCCCGCCACCGTCAGCGACAACCAGGACCCCGACGGCCAGGGCCGGGTCCGCGTGGTGCTGCCCTGGGCACCCGACGGCTCCGAGTCCTATGACGCGTGGGCGCGGCTCGCGACCACGATGGCCGGCAACGCGCGCGGCACCTGGTTCATCCCGGAGATCGACGACGAGGTGCTGGTCGGGTTCGGTGCGGGCAGTCCCGACCACCCCTATGTCGTCGGGGCGCTCTGGAACGGCCAGGACGCGGCACCCGAGGCCATCGACAGCGACAACAACATCCGCGCCATCGTCTCGCGCGGTGACATCCGGATCGTCTTCGACGACCACGACGGCGCCGAGGTGCTGACCCTGTCGACGCCGGGTGGGCGCAAGGTCACCCTGTCCGACGCGGGCCAGACGCTGCGGGTCGAGGATCCGCTGGGCAACTCGGTGGAGCTCGCCTCGAGCGGGATCACCGTGCAGACCAGCGGGAAGCTCAGCATGAGCGCCAGCACCATCGACATCAGCGCGTCCACGATCACGGCCAACGTGCCGATGTCGACGTTCAGCGGAGTGGTCAAGGTGGACACCCTGCTCGCCACCACGGTGGTGAGCTCGGCCTACACCCCGGGCGCTGGGAACGTCTGGTGACCGCCGTCGCGATCGCTCCACTCGGCCGCCGCGAGGTGGTCCAATGGCTGGCGCCCTCCCCGCTCTGGGACAGCGGACCCGTCGGGACCGCTGCCGCCGGACTGCTCAACCCCTGGATCGCCGAGCTGAAGACCGACACGTTCGTCGACGACTTCCTCGGCCTGCTCGCGGGCACCGCGGGATCTCCCGCCGACCTGGCCGACCTGGCCCCAGAGACGACCGTGGGCGGGGTGTCGACGGCGCCATACCGACTCTTCCAGCCGCTCAGCCAGCGCTACTACTTCGTCGCCGCCGAGCTCGTGTGCCGCCGCCCCGGGATCCCCGACCACGTCGTCGGTGCGGGTGAGTCGGCGTTCTTCGTGATGCGACGACTCCGCGCCAACGGCACCGAGGAGGGCTTCGTGCCGGGCTCGGGCAAGACCGGCAGCTGGCTGCCCGCGGGAGCCGGCCTCCTCGACGGCGAGCAGCGCCATCCGATGCTTCCGGCGCCCGTGGCCCCCTACGCCGCGGCCGGATCGACGACCGCCGCCCTGGGTCTCGGCCTGGAGTCGGGGTCGGGCCGCACGTTGTTCTATGGCTACATCCCGGTCGGGGTTCGCGAGACGTTGGCGCGCCCGATGCCGGACCCGGCCAAGAAGCTCGCCGAGCTGATCACCACCCCGGCGCCGCCGGGCGGCTGGCCCGACCCGATCCACAGCTGGCTCCACCAGCGCGTCATCGACCCGTGGCGGCGGATGCTTCCCCCGCTCCCAGCACCGGCCAACCCGAGCTATGCCTCGCTCTTCCTGCTGCTCGACCTCGGCGACTGGCTGGCTCAGCACCTGTCGACCGTGCACCAGGCGATCGTCGGCGGCGGCAGCCTTACCGGGGCGGTCGGCGACCTGCTCGACGCCCTCGAGGACGTCGACGTCCCGCTCCAGGGCGGCGGCAGTGTCACCCTGCGCGCGGCCTTGGCGGCCACCGTCCCCTTCCGCCCGCTGGTGACCGGCGCCGAGATCGCCGGACCCAGCACGAAGTATCGCCTCGACCAGGTCAGCGGGTTGGGCTCCTGGCTGGCCGGCCCCACCTCGGCGACCAGCCTGTCCGGACTGGCCCGGGCCGCACTCGCGGTGGCGCCCGAGGCGCCGGTAGTGCCGCCCGAGCTCGAGGGGATGATTCTGGAGCGTGAGGAGCCACTGCCCGGCGCACCCGCAGGTTCGGGGACGACCTATGTGATCCGGGTCGTCTATGACCACGCGCCGTGCGAACCCGTGATCAGTGCACCCACGCACCGGTTCGAGCTGGCCCGAGCCCTCGACGCGGACGCCCCGGCGCGCAAGATCTTGCTGCAGATGCCGGATGTGACGAACATGCGGCAGTTCGACCGCGGGGTCGCCATCGAGCTGCCACCGGGGCTGCAGCGAGCGCTCGACCGGGTGACCCCGGAGATGCTCAAGGGCGACCCGATGGGACCCGACAACGGCATCGCCCTCGGGTGGATCTGCTCGTTCTCGCTGCAGATCATCTTCCTGGTCGCCTTCATCGTGATGTTCATCTTCTTGTTGCTGCTGAACATCGTGTTCTTCTGGATGCCCTTCCTGAAGATCTGCTTCCCGGTGCCGGTGCCGACCAAGACTCCGCCCGGACCCACGCCATGAGCGGCCTGACTGCCGACGGCGTCCTGTATGGGCGCGGCATCTCCTTCCCACCCCGGGTCGGCCCCGACGGCGGCCTGGTGTGGTCGGCCGGCGAGCTCAACGTCCGCGAGTGCATCTGCACGATCCTGCGCACCCGGCCCGGAGAGCGGGTCGAGATGCCGGCCTTCGGCTGTGGGTTGGACCGCTATCTCTACGAACCCAACAACGTGGCAACCCTGCGGCTGATCAGCGAGGACGTGCAGCAGTCGCTCGCCCGTTGGGAGCCGCGCATCCGCGTCGACGGTGTCACCGCGTCGGTCAGCCCGGCCGATTCCCGTGCCGTCGACGTGACCATCGCCTACACGCTCGTCGCCACCGGCATTCGCGAGCGCATGCAGCTCACTGTCAGCGGCTCAGGCGAACTGGAGGCATCGTGACCATCCCCATCCCGGCCCTCGACGACCGGTCCTACGCCCAGCTCGTGCGCGAGGTGCGGGCTCGGGTGCCGGTGCACACGCCCGAGTGGACCAACCTCAACGAGAGCGACCCCGGTGTCACCATCCTGGAGCTGTTCTCCTTCCTGACCGAGAACCTCCTCTATCGGGGCAATCGGATCCCCGAGGCCAACCGGCTGAAGTTCCTGAACATGCTCGGCATCGGCCTCCAGCCGGCCTCGCCGGGCGTCGGGCTGGTCACGATCAGCAACGACAAGGCGCCGTTGCCGATGCTCCCCGTGCCCGTCGGGAGCGAGGTGCGGGCCGGCCAGGTGCCGTTCCTGACCGCCAACCCGGTCGCCGTCTTGCCAGTGACGGCCGCGGCCTACTACAAGCAGCCGCAGCAGCTCGACGCGGCGACCCTGGCGCACTACCAACTGCTCTATCAGACCTTCCTCGAGTCCGACGCCGACGTCCTGACCTTCTATCGGTCGGTCTCCCTGGACCCGCCCGCGACCGGCAAGCCGGACCCGGTCGTCGACCTCGGCGATCAGCTCAACGGCACGATCGACCGCTCGCTGTGGGTGGCGCTGCTCGGCCAGGCCGGCCGGGAGTCGGCGGACGTCCGCCGAGCGATCGCAGGCCAGACGCTGTCGATCGGCGTCTATCCTGAAGTGGCGCTGCCCGGGAAGGTCCTCCCGCCGCTCCACACCGACGTCGGCAGCCTCGACCCCGGGCTCGTCGTGGAGATCGCCGCACCCGAACCCGATCCGACCGACCCCCTGGACGTCGCGGGTCAGGGCCTCGGGGTGGGGGGCCCGCGCTACACGCGCCTCCCGGTCACCTATGCCGAGCCCGTGCTCGAGTCCCCCGGGCTGATCCACGTGACGCTCCCGGCCTATGAGCAGCTCCTGCTCTGGGAATTCGACCCGGAGGAGGACGGCACCGGGGACTTCCCGCCCCGCATCGACGACGCCGCCGTCGCTCGCCGGGTGGTCACCTGGGTGCGCCTGCGCTATCCACCCCTGGCGGAGGAGGTCGCGACAGCGGTCACCGCGGCCCCTGTGCCTGCCGTCGCGGCCGGGCACCACGCCGTGGGCTCCGGGTCATCGGGCTGCGGGTGCGGCGCCGGCCAGGGCGCCGGGTCGGCCCCGAGCGCGGCGGCGGGCGCCGTCGCAGAGGTCGTCGTCGCCGAGAGCGCACCCGCCATGCCCGACCTGTCGATGGCGGGCTGCTGCTGCGACGGCGACGGGAGTCCCTTCCCGTCCGCGCCGACCAGCGCAACGGCCACCGCGACCGGCCGGATCACCTGGGTCGGGGTCAACGCGACCCGGGTCGTGCAGGCCGTGGCGGTGCGCCAAGAATCACTCGGCCTAGCGCCGGGGACGCCCTTCCACGTGGTCCGGCTCGCGAACACGCCGGTGATCGGGGCACCTCTCCCCGCCGTACCCCACGTCACGGGGGTGAGCGTCGAGGTCCAGGAGATCGACGGCACCTGGGTCAGCTGGCACCAGATCGACGACATCTTTGCGGCCGGGCGCGAGGAACGTGCCTACACGGTGGACGCGGCAACGGGCACGATCACCTTCGGCAGCGGCCTCTCCGGCCTGCGGCCGACGCGCGGCGCCCGGATCCGGGCGTCCTATTGGTATGGCGGCGGGCCGCAGGGCCAGGTCGCGATCGGTGGGATCAAGAAGAGCGTCGCCCTGCCCGGCGGGTTCGCGGTGGCCAACCCGGTGCCGACGTGGGGTGCGAGCGCCGGCGAGAGTGTCGCGGACGGCGAGGCCGCCATCACCCGGTGGCTGCGGCACCGCGACCGTCTGGTCACCATGGACGACTTCACCGACCTGACCCGACGCACCCCCGGGGTCGACCTGGGCCGGGTCGAGACCCTGCCGCTGTTCAACCCGACGGTCAGCGGGCCGCCCCAGGACTGGCCGGGCATGGTCACCGTGATGGTGATCCCCCGGTCCGACCCGGTCCGGCCGAAGTCCCCACTGCCCGACCGGCTGTTCCTCGACGCGGTGTGCACCTGGCTGGCCCCCCGGCGGCTGGTCACCACCGAGCTGCACGTGCGCGGGCCGGTGTATATGCCGGTGTGGGCATCGATCGGGGTCGTGCCACTCCCCGGCCAGGTGCCCTCGATCGTCGAGCAGGCCGTGACCCGGGCGGTGGAGGAGTTCCTCTCGCCGCTGACCGGAGGCCTGCCCGAGGAGACCGTCGACGACGGGCTGATCCGGACGACCCGCCCGTCCAGTGGGACCGGCTGGCCCCTGGGCGTGAGTCTGCGAGCACAAGACATCGAGGCGGTCGCCACCCGCGTTCTCGGGGTGCGGTACGTCGACAAGGTGCTGCTGGCCACGATCGGACCGGACGGCTCGGTGCTGTCGCCTGTCGACACGATCGCGATGTCCGGTCTGGAGTTGCCCGCGGCCACAGTCTTCTGCGGCCCGCCACCCGCCGTCGACCCGGCGACCCTGATCGCCGGCAGCCAGGCGATCAGCACGCACATTGTCCCTGTCCCTGTCGTCCCGGACACGTGCTGAGGCCGCCATGGATGTCCAGGGATCGCAGTTCCACCTGCTGCACGACCGGCCCGACTGGGCCAGGTGCGTCGACGACGTGTCCGGGCACACCCTGGCCGCGCACTGGGCAGGCACACCCGGCGTCGGTTCGTCCGCCTGGGAGCACGACGACGACAGACTGGTGCTGCGGCTGCGCCGGGAGACCCCGCTGTTCCGGCGGGCGGGAGGCAGCGAGTCGCTCGATGTGGAGCGTCGTCGTGGCGCAGGCCGGGACGGCTATGGCAATTGGTTCTGGATCGACGAGACGCGCACCTGCATCTGTTGGCTCCCGGCCGGCCAGCGGTGGGCCGCGACGTGGTGGTCGGTCAGCGACCTCGACGCCGCGTGCACCTGCAGCGACAGCCCGGTCACGAGCGGCTTCACGAGCGTCTGCATTTGCCCTCCCTCGCAGCTGCAGCTGAGCGGGCTCGCCGTCACCACCCACCACTACCTGCTCGTCGGCTACACCTCCCCGATCGACGCTGGCGCGGCCGAGGCCGGGCTGCTCGTCTTCGACCTGCAGGCCGGTGGGGCGCCGCTGCGGATGCTCTGGCCGCCTGGCTTCCAGCCTTGGGACCTCAGCGACACCCCCGACGGTGGCGCGTTGGTGCTCGACCGAGAGGCCGGCTGCTATTGGCGGCTCGACGAGCACCTCCGGCTCCGCGGCCAACAGCCGAGTCACCCGATCGGATTCACCCCGACTGACGGCTCGGATCCCGTGGTGATCAGCGGGACCGTGATCCCGGCACCGCTGGTGCTGCTGGACAAGGACGGCGACCCGGTCCACCCGATCAGCATCGAGCCGGGGCCCGGGGGCAGCGTGCTCGTGATCGACAGTATGGCGTCGCGCGATCACTCGGTGCTCTTTTGCTATGACGGCGTCACCCTGCGGTGGCAGAGGCCGCTGAAGGACGTCGTCCAAGTGGTCGATCCGGACGATCCCGAAGCGCAGTCCACCCTGTTCTCAGTCGTCGCACACGACTTCGCCTACGACCTCATGCACGCCGGGGCCGGCGGCCCGCTCGACCCGCCCATGCTCTATGTCGCGGACGTCGCCGGCGACCAGGTGATCGCCTTCGCCCTCGACCCCGACACCGGCGAGGTCATCGCCCGCGACGAGTTCCTGCCGCTGCGCCGGTGGGCCGAGCGCGCGCTCGTGCGCACGCCCGACGGCGTCCACTACGACTTCGGCGAGCGGTGGATCAGTCTGCAGGTCTTCAGTGAGTGCCGGTTCGTCGCCTCGGGGACGCTGCTCACTCCCATCACCTTCGGCGACGAGCCGGGACTGCCCGGCGACAGCTTCGACAGCGGAACCCCTGCCTGCGTCTGGCACCGGCTGCTGCTCGACATGCACGTCCCGACCGGCACCTCGGTCACCGTCCGGGCTCGCGCGGGCGACGACCCGACGCTGCTGCGGCTGGAGACCTGGCTCATCCAGCCGGTGCCCTACCTGCGCTCGGGCGGCTCCGAGCTGCCCTGGACCGACCCCTGGGCGGACCGGCGCGGAGACGTCCGAGATCCGGCGCCCCTGCCCGAGGGGATGGGTACGCACGAGCTGCTCTTCCAGAACGTCGTCGGCCGCTACGTCCAGCTCGAGCTCACCTTCACCGGCAGCGGTCGCGCAACGCCCTGGCTGCGCTCGCTGCGAGTGTGGTATCCGCGGTTCTCCTACCCCGAGCACTACCTCCCCGCGGTCTTTGCCGAGCACGACGGCCCCGACCGGTTCCTGGAGCGGTTCCTGGCAAACCCCGAGGGGGTGCTCACCGCCCTCGAGGAGAAGATCGAGCACAGCCACCTCCTGCTCGACAGCCGCACCGCGCCCGGCCCCGACCTGACGTGGCTGTCCGCCTGGTTCGGTCTGGCCCTCGACCCGCTGTGGGACGAGTCGCGGCGACGGTTCCTGATCCGCCACATCGACCGCTTCTATCGGATCCGCGGCACCGCCCTCGGGGTGGTCGCGACCCTGCGGGTCTATCTCGAGCCCGTGGTCGACGAGGGCGTGTTCCGCTCCGCGGCCTTCGGCACCGGCGGCATCCGGGTCGTGGAGCGGTTCTTGACCCGCGACACCGGCGGAGTGTCGTACGGCGCCGCAGCCGACGCCCCCGTCCCGGACCTGCGCGCCCGGGTGCGTGCGGCGGCACACCGCTTCGAGGTCCTCGTCCCGCAAGGCCTGTCCGATCAGGACGTCGCCATGGTCCAACGGATCGTGGAGCTGGCTCGCCCAGCCCACGCGGCGTTCAGCCTGCGCCACTACTACGAGCTGTTCGTGATCGGCCAGGCCCGGCTGGGGCTCGACACCGAGATCGGGCACGCCCCGTCCTACGTCCCGGTGAAGACCGGGAGCACCCCGCTGGCGGCCGGTCACCTGGCCCATCCGCACCCCTTCGACCTCACGGACCGGATCGTCTCCGACCGCGACCGGGTGGCACGCGGCTCAGGAGCGCCGGTCCTGTGACACACCCACCCTTCCTCCCACCGTTCCCAGCAACCGCAAGGAGCCAACCATGACCGTCACCGAACCGTGCGTCTCGCCGACGACCGGCACCCTCGGTCCCGACCTGCGCGTGAACTACGCCTATGGCATGGTCCTCGGGCTCGACGAGTTCCTCCAGGAGCAGCTGCACCGCCTCACCAGGGACGGGCTGCACGAGCGCGGCCAGCACGGCTTCGGCACCGTGTCCGGGCTCGCCGTCTCCGTGGCGCCGACCGGGACCACCGACTACACGATCAGCGTCACCACCGGCATAGCCGTCGACCAATGGGGACGCGAGATCGTCATCCGCTGCGACCAGTGCGCGCGGCTCGGAGCCTGGCTCGGCGTCCAGGAGCAGGCCGACCCCGGGACCCTCGGCCGGCACCTGCAGCCCGACGGCACGGCCACCGTCTATGTCGTGGCGTCCTATGCCGAGTGCCTCGACGCGCTCGTGCCGCTGCCGGGCCAGCCGTGCTCGAGCAGCGACCAGACGATGGTGCCGTCTCGGGTGCGCGACGCCTGGGACGTCGAGCTGCGCTGGGAGCCGCCGCCGATGCCGCGGTGGGACACCGACCGCCGGCTGGCGCGGCTGCTCGGCTCGGTGGACTTCGTGGCCGGGCTGCCGGCGGCTAGCTCCGACGAGGACGACATCCTCGCCGCCGTACTCGAACTCGCCCAGCGCGCCGATGACGGGCCGGGCGACCTCGACCCGGCTCCCGGCACCACCTGGAAACTCCCGCTGGAGACTGCCGCGGCCACCCTCGACCGACTGCTCACCGTGTGGGTGACTCGGGTGCGGCCCGGCCCCGCCGACGGCCTCACCCCCGACCTGATCGAGCCCGACCCTGCCTCGGACCCCGCGATCCTGCTGGCCACCATCACCTTCGAGCCGGCCCAGCCCTTCGACTCCGCCGCGCCGGAGATCGTGTCCTGCGAAGACCCGGTCGACGAGGGACGCCCGTTCCTCCTGCACACCCAGCTCGTCCAGGAGCTCCGTTGGCTCGGTGAGCGCAGCGAGACGGTCCCGCCGTCGGAGCCCAACCCGCCCGTGACGCTGGTGACGCTCTTCGCGACCGGGGGCACCAGCAAGGACCCCACCAAGATCGACGCGTGGTTCCAGCTCGAGAAGCCGGTGCACCTGCCCGAGACGATCAACGTCACCGACGAGGACGGCGGCGACAGCGAGTTCGTCACCTCGGCGCTCGACGACCAGGGCAACCCGGTCGACTTCGCGTTCGTGTGGACGCTCACGGCCAAGGAGCCGAGGATCAGCGCCCGTCCCGGACTCCAGCTGCGGGCCTTGTTCCCGGCGACCAGCGTCCGTATCGCCGACTTCGGCACCACCCTGCTCGACTTCGAGGACGCGACCGGCGTGCCGTTCCTCGACCAGGACTCGCAGGGCGACGTCACGGCGTATGCCGCAGTGCACGGCCCCGAGCAGGTGCAGGCCGCGGCCGTGGCGAGCAAGGAGTTCGTCGAGATCACCACGATCCTCAACGACGGTGAGCGGCTGATCCTGGAGATGTGGTTCCACCTGCAGCCGCGAGAGTGGCTGGACAACGTCGCGATGCTCGACTTCGAGGTCAAGATGTTCGACGAGACGACGGGAAACCAGGTCTCCATCGGGCAGAAGGTCCAGTCGTCGGTGTCGCCGAACCTGTGGTATTTCGAGCTCAAGCACCCCCAGCCCGGTCGCAACGTGCCCATCCTGCTGCGCCATCTCTTCCTCACCCATGAGGCGGTCGTGCAGGACCCCGACGGCAACAAGGTGCAGCTCGACGAGTGGATCGATCGCGCCGACATCCTCTACCTCGGCTGGGACGAGACTCGTGCCGAGGTGGTCGCGTTCAGCAGATCGGAGCCGTTCCGCGAGGTCGAGGTCTCCAACCTCTTCGAAGACGGCCAGGTCTTCCCCCGGCCAAGGCGCGAACCCCCCGCGCCGGGCCGGATCCTGGTCGGCCCGTTCGCCTTCCGGGACGCCTCCCCGCCGACCGACCGCTCCCCGATCCACTCGGACGTTGACGAGCGAAGGCTCGCGGCGAAGAAGACGGTGCCCCGCACGGCAGTCAAGAAGACAGCGGCGAAGACCGTGGCCAAGAAGACCGTGGCCAAGAAGACCGTGGCCAAGAAGACGCCCGCGAAGAAGACGCCGGCCAAGAAGGGCGGCGGTCCCCGATGAGCAGCCAGGTCGTCGGTGCCGACTTCACCGACGGCGCGCTCCTGCCCAACTACGTCAACGGCCGGCTGCTGGTGGCCGAGGACCTGGCCACCAGCCAACAGAGCCTGCGCACCCGCGACACGCGGATCGGCGAGGCAGCGGGTGCGGGCACCGTCCGCGGGCTGTGGGTCACCGGGAGCCAGACGACGCTGACGATCCAGCCCGGCCTCGCCCTGTGCCGGGCGGGCGGCCCGGTCGTGGTGCCGCGTGCGGTGACACTCAAGCTCACCCACGCCGTGGCCGCGCAGCCGGTCGACGACTCCGACTTCAGCTGCTGTGGCGGCGCACCCGGCGGGGAAGAGGGCTCCGCCCTCACCGAGGGGATGTTGCTGTTGACCGCACGAGCCAGCTGCCGTCTCGACGGCCAGGCCCCGCTGGTGCCGCCACCCACGACCCAGGTGTCGTCGTGCTGCGCCGCCCAGTGGCAGGTCGAGGGCGTGGAGTTTCGGGCCATCGTGCTGCCCGTCGGTAGCGTGGTCGCCGGCGCGGCGGTCACCGACACCAACCGCCGCAACCTGGTCGCGCACTGGTGCTTCGGCACCGAGCAGCTGCTGCGGTTCGGCCGCGACCCCTTCGCCTTCGATCCCGCCTATGGCGGGTTCGACCGGCTCGCGGCGGCCGACCTCACGCCGTACGACGTGCCGCTGGCCGTGCTGCACTGGGACGGCCACGCGGTCATCGACCTCGACAACTGGTCCGCGCGGCGCCGAGTCACCCAGCCGGACGCAGTGCCCTCGGCGTGGTCGGCGACGGTCTCGGAGCGGCGTGAGTCCGACGGGATCGCGAGGTTCCTGCAGTTCCAGGACCAGGCCGAGGAGCTGGTGTCGCGGGCGCTCGCCGGATCGGCCAGGGCCGACACGTTCTTCGGCCAGCTGCCACCCGTCGGCTTCCTGCCGGTCGACAACTCGGGCTTTCGCAAGCTCGCCGAGGAGGGCGTGCGCGACCTCGCGAAGCAACCCGCCCATCCGACCTATGAGGAGGCGGCGGAAGCGGCCGAGAATGCCTGGACCTCGCGACGCTACCGGATGACGGACTCGGTGCCCGGCGAGTCCGCCGAGAATGAGCTCCAGCAGATCGAGATCGTCAGCGGGGTCAAGGAAGCCGTCAAGACGCTACGCAAAGAGCACATCAGCGCCTTCAAGCAGTTGTTGGCGGTGGCGGACGCCTCGGTCGGCCACGGCTACGACCCGGAGCGCTTCTTCGGGTCCCTGGGGCGCTCCGGCGGCTTCCTCGACTGGGAGCTGGCCGAGTGGGCGCTCGAGCAGTCATGGCGGGCCATGCCCGTGGCCACGCGGACCCGCGAGGACGACGACCCGGACGCGATCGCCGACGCCAAGTCGAACAGGGAGCGGCGCGACCACGCGGACATGCGCCGGGCGACGCCCTTCACCTACTACTACGTCATCCAGAACCTCGAGACAGCCGCCGACAACACGGCGCTCTACCGGCAGATGAGCAGCCGCAAACGACGGGCGAACGGCGGCTTCTCCGCCTCCAGGTTGTACGTCGTGTTCATCGCCAACCGCCGCTGGGCGACCCGGTCGCGGCCACCATGGCTGTCCTACCACCCGACGGGTATGACCGGTGCCCGCTGAGCTCAGCATCGGTGTCCTTCGAGTCTCGGGTCCGCGACTCGACGCCGAGGCGACCGTGCGACGCCTCGACCTCGTCCGAGGCGACGACCGGCGCGTGCTCGTCGTACGCCGACTCTCGGTGTCGGTAGACGACCCGCTCGAGGCCCGCCGGGCCCTCGACGAGCTGCGCCGTCGCGCAGCGCGACCGGCCCTCGGTCCGGTGGACCCGCGCGCCGAGGCGGTGGAGTTCTCCGACGAGGCCGAAGCCCTCCGATGCCTGTCTGAGGACCTCGCCGACGGGGTGGCGCGCCATCGCTGGTGGTGGCGCGACAGCCTGCCGGCAGGTGACGCCGGCGAGGCGCTCACGACCGCCTGGCTCCGATCACCGCACTGGCTGCCCGCCGCCCTCGGACCAGTGCTGCGCGAGCACCCCGAGCTGGCCGTGGCGATGGTCTCGTTGCTCACCCCGGAGCAGGTGGCGCGGGTCGTCGCCGCCATCGTCACCACCTATGTCGGCGATGCCGGCGATGCCGGAGATGCCGTCGATGCTCAAGACCGCACCACCGAGCCGACGGCCGCCCGCGAACACACCGCGCTCAAGCCGGCACCGGCGTGCGTCCCCGAGTCCGACCTGCCGGCGGGGCCGCCTGCCACCAGGCTGCTGCTGGGTTTGGTGCGCCTGCTCGACGAACGACCGGCCAGTGTCTCAGGGCTGCGGACCTGGGTCGAGCAGGCGGTCCGGCTGGCGTCCGCCATACCCACATCGCCGGAGGCGCCAACGGACCCAGTGCGCCCAGTCCCGGCGCCGGATCCGCTGCCCACCCTGCGCCTGCAGCCTTCCGCGCCGGAACCGCCCCACCCCGCAGCCGACCCGCGTGACGAGGAACGCCCGCCGGGGCCGGGGCGCGAACCCGTCGTTGCCTGGAAGCCCCGTCGACGCACGCCGCCGACGGAACCAGCCGACCGATCGTGGCGCCACGCACCCTGGGCCGGCAGCGGGCCCTCGATCCACAGCGAGTTGGCGACGATGCTCTTTTCCGTCAATCTCGTGCGCAGGTTCGGGCTCGACCGACTCAGTCCTGCCAGTGCCGACGCCGCGACCGGCTGGGCGGTCGTCGAGGCGCTGAGCCGCTGGCTGCTGCGCACTGTCCCCCCGCCTCGTCGCAGGACCCTCCTCGCCGACCCGCTCCTGCAGCTGCTCGCCGACCTGGACGGCCGGCCAGCCGATCGGCGGACTCCGGTGCGACTCGGGGCCGTGCGACCGGTCCGGCAGTTCCTCACCGAACGCCGGATCGGCGTGGACACCTTCACCCAGCCCGGCGAGATCCTGGTGTCGCGAACGCACGTCGACGTGGTCCTCGACCTCGACCGGATCGACCTTGCCGCTCGCTCCGCGGGGCTGGACCAGGACCCGGGGTGGGTCCCCAGTCTCGGCCGCGTCGTGCTCTTCCACTTCGAGCAGGTGGGCTGAATGGAACACGCAGCCCTGGTCCGAGCTGTCGTCCAGCGCCGGTTGCTGGACCGGCTGGCCGAGGCCGGCACCGAGGCCCCCTGGCTGGAGACCCTCCACGACCGGGCCGCCACGTGCGCGCCCGACGACATCCCCGACCCCGACACGTGGTGGACCGCTGCGGCCCTGTCCGCGACAGACCCCAGCACACCCCTCGGCCGCCTCAGCCTCGACGAGGCTCTGGTGGTCACGATGGCGGGTCTCATCGAGGACGACATTCGCTTCGGCAGTCTCTTCGCCACCTTGCAGGAGCCGCTCCGCAGTCGTCGACCCTGCGTCGGCCTGGTCGGCTGGGTGCTCGGGTCGCCTGCTTCTGGCGGACCCGCGGCCTATGCCCGAGGCTGCCACGACCTGATCGCCCGTGGCGTCCTGCTGGTGGACAATCCTGGCGACCCCCGGGCCGAGTGGACGCTGCGACTCCCCGCCGCGGTCTGGGAGCTATTGGCCACGGGCTCTCTGGACGGGTCGGCTCTGCCGCAGCAGCTGAAGCTGCGCAGCGGCTTCCCGCCTCTGTCCGAGCTCGCCCTGAGCGAACCCTCGTACGCCGCAGCCGTGCGCCTGCCGGAGCTCGTTGCCGACGGTGTGGTGTCGGCCGTCGTCGTACGCGGCCAGACGGGCAGCGGCCGCACCACGGTGCTCGCCGCTCTGGCGGGCCCTGACCTTCTCGTCTACGACGGTGATCCCGGCGACCCCGCATGGCAGCTGGCCGGTGCCTTGGCAAGACTGGCGGACCTGACCCTGGTGGCGCGCTGCCACCCCGGTCCGGGCGAGACGATCGTGCTGCCAGCGCTCCCGCCGGGCTCTCGTCCCCCCGGGGTGGTCCTGGGGTGCTCGGGAAGCGTGACCGGGGCTGCCCTGGAGCGCGCCGTCACCCTCGTCCTGGGTCCCTGCGGTCCCGACGACCGTCGGCTCCTCTGGCGCTCTGCCGGGGTGCCGGCGGAGGCACCCGACCTGCCCGAGATCGTGGAGCGGTTCCTGCTCAATCCCGGTGACATCGTTCGCGCCGCCCCGCTCGCCTCGATGGCCGCGCGAGCGCAGGGGCGTGCTGTGCCGACCGTCGGCGACGTGCGAGCGGCCACCCGCTCACTGCGCCGGCAGGACCTCGAGACGCTCGCCACCCTGCTGGAGCCGCTCCCCGAAGCGTCCAGGCCGATCCTGCCCCACCACGCCGCGGAGGAGCTGAAGACCCTGGTGCGTCGCTGCCGCAACCGGGAGCGGCTCTCCGTCGTCACGGGAGGCAGCCACGGGGGTCTCAATCGCGGTGTGCGGGCCCTCTTCGCCGGACCGAGCGGTACAGGCAAGACGCTCGCCGCGCGTCATGTCGCCGCGCTGCTGCAGCTCGACGTCTACCGGGTCGACCTCGCCTCGGTGGTCAACAAGTACATCGGTGAGACGGAGCGAAACCTCGACAGGGTCCTCGGCCGGGCGGAGGAGCTCGACGTGCTGCTCCTCCTCGACGAGGGCGACGCCCTGATGACCCGCCGGACCGAGGTGTCCACCGCCAACGACCGCTACGCCAACCTGGAGACCAACTTCCTGCTTCAGCGGCTCGAGACCTTCGATGGCATCGTCGTGGTGACCAGCAACGCCGCAGCCCGGATCGACCCGGCCTTCCTGCGCCGCATCGACGTGACCGTCGACTTCGTCGCACCCGACGCCGAGCAGCGACTCCAGCTGTGGCACACCCACCTGCCTGCCGACCACGAGGTCGATCCCGCCGTGCTGCGCGACATCGCCCGGCGCTGCGCTCTCACCGGCGGTCAGATCCGCAACGCGTCGCTGCATGCCCTGCTGCTCGCTCTCGACGAGGGGGCCGTGATCGGCGGTCTCTTCGTGACCGATGCCGTGCGCCGCGAATATCGTCGGGCAGGAGCGGCCTGCCCACTCAACTCGGGTGCAGACGGCGGGCGCGGGGTGAACGACGTGAACGGGGACCGAGCGAACGGGGACCGACGAGTGAGTCTGCCGAGCTGGTAGTCGCGGTCAGTCGATCCGGTCGAGCAACTCCTTCTCGTCGGCATATCTCGGCTCGTCGAACGACCCCGCCTTCAGGGCCGTGAAGTGCCGACCGACCTCGACCTTCCACCCCGGGTCGATGTCCGGGTCCAGCACCTCCATCAGACGCAGGGCCGAGGCACGAGAAGCTCCGGGACCGATGACGCTCGGGTCGGCCACGACGTCGTTGCTGATGGCGTGCGACTTCGGCACCACGTGACTCGTGTAGGCCGCATCCACCTCGTCGAACCACGCCTCGAGCTGGCGCTTCACCTTCACCTTCGCCTGACTGCCCGCCGGGAGCTCCTCGCGCTCGGTCTCTGCCTCGAGGTAGGCCTTGCGAGCCGATGCGAAGTTAGCCTCCGCCTGGCCCTTCTCGGCCGGAGTGCTTGCCTTGGTCCGCGCGTCGTCGGCTGCCTTCAGCTTGTCCTTGTGCGCCTTCCAGGCGGCGTGCCCTCCCTCTTTCCAGAACGGCACCAGCTTCTCGTTGTGATGGGTCTTCGTGGCCTTCAGGAGGTCGAGGTAGCGGAGGTGGAACTGGTAGTAGGGACTCTTCGGATCCTCGGCCACCTTGCCGAACAGCTTGGCCTTCAGGGTTTGCTGGTACGCCGCCCACAGGCTCGACTTGTCGGCGGCGGCCGCTCCCGACAGGTGCGGAACGGCGCTCACGGCATAGGGCGCGTCGGTGATCTGGACGAACGCATCAGTCGCCAGCTCGCCCAGAAACGCGTCGTCGGTCGCGGCATTGTGCTTGGCTGCGGGACGCGGCTGTCCCTGCTCGTCGGTGACGTCGAACTTCGCACGCATCGCGTCGATGGCGGTCTGGTCGTAGTGGGTCACGTCGTCGTTGTGCACGAGGTAGGCGCCGATCGGAGCCGTCGAGCTCGTGATGATCAGCCCGATGTGCACCGGCAGCTGCACGAAGCGCGTTTGAAGCTTCAAGGTGGGCTCCTCGCGGACGAGCGAGAGCATGTAGGCGATCCGCAACGCGTAGACACCGCAGTCGTGCACGAGCTGCCCGGTGAGGGCCCGCGGGAACTGCATGGTGAGGAAGCTGTCGCCGAAGTCGTCCATGTTGAACGGCGAGTGGGTGGTGAAGGTCTTGAGATAGACCTTGAGCAGGTCGAGCAGCGACTCGAAGGCCACCTCGGCGCTGGAAGTCGCGCGCCGAGCTGTGTACTTCGCGAGCAGGAACCTGCGCCAGTCGTCGTCGCTGTGCAGGTTGAGCCCGTCCTTGCCGAGCGTCTTGGCCGCCGCTTCGTTCTCCAGCGTATCGCTCGTCCTGTTCTTGCCGCTCTTGTCCAACTCCTGCCCATGGATCAGCTTCAGCACGTTGATCTGCCGCTGTCGCAGGGCGAGAATCCGCCCGGGCTCGACGGGCTGGTCCGGGCGCGGATAGATGTTGCTCCGCTCGTCCTCGACGTCATAGGAGTCGAGCTGGGCCTTGCGGTCCTTGGCTCCGGGCTGGTCAAGCCACGAGTCCACCTGCACCAGCACGTCCTTGCGACCCTTGCTGCGATATTCGGTCGTGTTGTTCTCCAGCCCGGTCTGCGGCATGGACAGACCCGCCATCGTGGCCAGGCGTTGCTCGAGGGCTACGAGCGTCGCGTCCCCTCGCCCGGCAGCCAGGTCCGCGGCAGCGAGGTCCATCAGCGCCTGCACCGGTGCCTGGGCGTCGATGAACGCCGCCCTCGCGAGCGCGGCCAGCTTGAGCTCCCAGAGATGGATCGTGAGGTGGTCGCCGCTCTGGTTGCCGAAGCCCGGCTGCGTGAACGGATCGGTGTTCGCGGCCAGCCGCTTGCGGTCCTCTGCGACCTGCTTCGGATCCAGGCCCTGGAGCTCTCGCACCAGGACCGGGATGAGACCGAGCTCGGCGTCGAGCAGCGTCAGAGCACCCTTCGGGTCAGACCAGCTGATCTTGGTGCGAAGCCTGCCCAGAGCATCTTCGGTGAGCCAGGCCTCGGTGTCGAAGGTCGTCGCTACGGTCCCAGATCTGCCATAGACATCGAGCAGGGACACCTGCCAGGTCCGGAACCGCATTGCCTGGGCCGGACGCCCCATGAGCATGAGTCGGGCCATCAGCTCGGCCGCGGTGCTGGTGCGTGGGACGAAGGTCGGCAACAGGTGGACGTTCGTCTTCTCCACTGCGACGAGCGCCTTCTCCACCTCCGCGCCCTGCTCGGACTCCACGACCTGGCACAGCTGGAGCACCGGCCTGATCGCCAGTTCATGGTGCCCCCAGCTGCGCTGGAACGCGTCCTCCACCTCGGGATAGAAGGTCGTCGGCGTGGGGGGCGACTTCTGCGTCGAGACGGCGGGCGGTTCACCCCGTTCGAGCACCACGTGGGCCAGCTCGTGCGCGAGCAGGGCCCGGCCCCGTGGTGTGGTCGGGTCAAAGGCGCCGGGGGCGAACGCCACCACCCGGCCCAGAGCGAAGGCGTCGGCACCCAGGTCGCGCGCACCGTCGTACGCACCGTGCAACCGGACCTCCGACAGGTCGTAGCCGAAACGCGCGGAGAAGTCCGCGCGCTCTCTCACAGGCAACCGATCAGCACCACTCTCGACCTCCGCGGGGGCAGGTGCCGGGTGGAGGTTGCGCAGCGCACGCCCTGGCTCCGGCGTCGATCGCAGCGCATGCGCCGCCAGTGAGTCCGCCTCGACCTCGCGATCGACACGTCGAGGGGTGCGCGCCCACAGCGGCGTCGTGGCAGTCGGCTCGGCGGCACTCTCCTCGGCCCTGCCGCTGGTGCCCGATGTGGTCGATGCAGTCCCGGGCGTTGGCCGTCGGTCGCGCTCCCCGGCAGGGCTCATTGCCCCTGCTCCCTCGGATCGGTGGCGCGCACATCGGTCGACTCACCCGCGACCGCCCTGGCACGGTACTCGGCACGGAACTTCGCCATCATGGCGTTCTTGTCGTTGTGCACCCGCTTCGGGATCGCCAGGAAATTCGACACGTCGTCGGCGCCGGAGAGCCACAGCTCGATCACGTGGTCGACCTCCCAGGCCACGCCCACCTCGTCGTTGGGCCAGCCGTCGGTGCGCCCGTCCTCCCTGCCGCGGTCCACCCCCTTCGCGAACTCGGCGAGATACCAGTCGGGGAAGCGGCCGCCCTTGACTGCTGCCTTGACCGCGCCTTGCAGGTCGCTCTCGAGCCCCTGTCCACGCGCCGCACTCCTCGGGGACTGGCCGAGGACCAGCAGGTCGGTCGAGCCCAGGTGCTCGACCAGGCGCTTGAGCACCAGCTCACCGATGCTGTCCGTCGTCAGCTTCGCGGCGTTGGCGGTGAACCAGTCCACGGTCTGCTTGCGGAGCACGGGGTCGCGGAGGTCGAAGACGACGTCGCCCTCCCGTGCCCTGAGCCCTGCCCATTCGCTGACCAGCGCTGCGTACTCCAGCCGGGGGTCGAACTTCGGGTTCTTCTTGATCTTCTCGGCGAGCTTGTCGAACCTCGTCGCCAGGTCGATGAGCTTCGGCTTGAGGTCGGACTTCTTGGTCTCGCTGGCCTCGGTGCGCATGCGCTGCGCCTTGGACTCGACGGCATGCAGGGGCACCGGCTTGAACTTGTCGTGATATTGCGCGAGGTCGTCCTGCTTCTCCTTGATCCGCTTCCTGACCTCGCTCGGCAACGTGCCGGCCGCATCGTCGTCAGCCAGCTTGGCTAGGTCGGCCAGGACGTCGTCATACATCTTCTTGGTGGCCGGGTCGGCCTGCTCCTGCTGACGCAGGACCTCGCGTCGCAACGCCTCGATGGCCTTGCTGTGAGCGCCCTTCTGCTCTGCCGGTCCCGGCTCGGTCTGCGTCGGCTTCCCGGCGACGCCGGCGGCGGTGCGCTCGTCTGCGTCCTTGCGCTTGAGGTCGTAGTAGTCGTCGAGGTCCCTCATCACCCAGTTGTAGAGGTCGGACCCCGGCTCCATGTAGGACGAGTCGCGGCCATACTCCGCGACGTACTCATCGGGCGTCTTGGCCACGATCGTCCGGGCCGGCTCACCCGGCGAGGCGGGCAGCTCGACCAGGATCTTGAGCGGCGGCGTGGTGACCGTGACCTTCGCGAGACCGGTGCTGCCGTCTGGACGCGTCGACTGCACGAACTCGGTGTGGCTGCCGGTGCGCATGGCCGCCTTGACCGCGCCCCAGACGTCGGCCGGCGCGGGGAGCCGCAAGGTGATCACGTTCTCGGGGTTGGGGTGCAGGTGGACGAGGGCCTGCCAGCCGTCGCCGCGTGGGCCACGGACCGAGTTCTCGGTGCCGACCATGACCTGGAACTCGCCGGTGTTCGGGTTGAAGAACAACCCGACCTCACGCCCGGCCGACTCGGCAACTGCCTTGTCGTAGTTCTCGACGGCTTCCTTGGAGTTCATGGTCCTCGCGCCGTACTCGCCCTGTGGTGCGGGCTTGCCCTGACTGCTCGGCTGTGCGACCTCCTTGCCGAGCCGACCCTGGAGCGTCTCAACGACCTTCTGCTTCTCGGCCACGTTCTTGTCCGCGATCGGCTCGAACGGGCGCTCCGGGGTGGGCTTCGCCGTGCCGGTAGTGGTCCGACTGTCCTCGTCGGGTGTGACCTTCTCGTCTCCCTTGGGCTTGCTCGTCGCGTCGGTCTTGTCGTGCGCCGCCTTGCGTTCGGCCTGCGCCGTCGCCTCCAGCTTGCTCTTGGCGAGCGCCTTGGCATCGTCGGGGGTGATCGGCTTCGCGGGCGGCGCGGACTCCTCGGACTGCGCAGCCCCCTTCCCCTCGTCCGGGTGCACGGTCGGCGGCTTGGCCGGCCCGGTTCCGTCAGCGCGGGCGTGAGCGTCGGCCTCGCCGGTGCCCTTCGGCAGCGGTGCGGTGCTGTCCGGGGGATTGACGGCGTGCTCGTCCTTGGCTCGGAGCCCGCCTCCCATCATGGTCACCGTGATGGCGCCGGTCTCGATCGCGTGCAGGAGCGCCTTCATCTTGCGCGAGCGTTTCTGGCCCTCGCTACCACCGCTCTCCTCGATTTCGTGCCACTCCACGGCGAGCTGCACCGGGATCGAGAACAGCTGCTGCACGTTGTCGAACTTGCCGTAGATGTGCAGCCGGTTCTCGAGCTTCTCCAGTCGCGACAGCCACTTCGGTGCGTTCTGGAGGCGCTTGCTCCACTCGGCGCTGCCCCTGATCAGCGCCACACCTGAGTTGAGGAAGGCAGCAGCGCTGCCGATGACCCCGAGTGCGTCGAAGACGGTGCCGATCTCGAGCAGGTGACCGGTGCGTGCCCGCTTCACGAGCGAGTTGGCCGCGACGACGGCCCCGGCGACGCCGCCGACGGCCCCGATGACAAGGCCGGCCGGGCCGGTGACGAACAGGCCCGCGATCATCGCTGCCTTGGCGAGGTCACCCAGCCGGGAAAGTCCCCGATCGGCGCCGCCCGGGGCGGACCTCATTGTCGCCTCGACCGAGGCGGTAGGCACGGCCGCGCGGAGGTCGTCGGACAGTCGGATGGCCAGCGTGCCTCTGCCGTAGCCCGACTTCTCCGCAAATCTCCTGAAGCAGTCCCGGATCGCTTCGGCGCGTCCCTCCTCGCCCGGCTTCGAGCTGGTGCCGACATATTCGTCTCGGCTGCCGGGACTCGTGATGTCGACGAGCTTCCACTTCCAGGGCGCGTTGTCACCCTTCGATACCTGGCCGAGCATGCACAGCACGTCGGTCACCTGACCGGTGACTTCGCTGGCCAGCACCAACCGGGGCCGGAACTCTGCCTTCACCGAGCCGACCGGCTCGAAGGTGGCGTGCTCCTTGACCCACGCTGCGTGACCGCTCTTGGTCATCTGCTCGAGCGCCGTCTTCATCTCCTGGAGATAGGCCTGGAGCGGTTTGCCCATCCCGTGCAGGCGAAAGGCGAGGTCGACCTCGGCGTCGTCCCAATCGGCGTACGGCGAATGCTTCTCGCCGGCTGGGGTCGTCGGCAGCGGCGCGGTCCGGCGCTTCTGCAGCGACTCCGCGACGCGCACCTGGTCGCGCAGGTAGTCGACGCGAGTCCTGAACTCCTCGCTCGCGCTGCGCCCCTTGGCCTTCTTCAGCGCGTCCACCTCGGCCTGGGCGTTGTCGATGGCCCACTGCTCGCCCTTGGCCTTCGCCTCCTCGAGCTTGCGTTCCTTCGCGGCGATCACGTCGTCCTCGCGGTTCAGCGCTTCGACCGCACGGGCCTTGACCTGGGAGACCCGGATCGGCAGGACGGAGATGCTCGACTTGCGGATCACGTGGTGATCGGGGTCCTCACGTGCCTCGTCGGAGACCACCGGCGTCGCCACGCAGCGCACGATGTAGTCGCCGTCGTGGTCGAACCCGATCGACTGTGCGTCGAGCGGCTGGGTGAGGACGTCGATGAAGCTGCCGACGATCGAGCCGATCGTGCGGATCACGTTGGAGATCCCGATGACTCCGAGGTAGGCCGCCCGCGCCTCCCAGGGCCAGTCCTCCTCCGACATCATCTCGATGTCGTTGGCCTGGTCCTCGGCGATGGCGTCGAGGTCGCGTTCGAGGTTGGTGCCCGTCGCGCCGAGGCTGGTCTCCTGCTCGCCCTTCCCGATCGCGGTCTGCGCGGCGAGCTTCTCCGCCTCCTCCTGGCGCTTCTTGTCCTCGCCCTCGCTCATCTCCTTCGCCTTGGCGACGGTGAGCCCGGTGACGTCGATGACCTCCCAGTAGAACTGGATGCGCTGCATCCGGTTGAAGACCTCGTCCATGGTGCCCATCGACCGGGCTGCGTAGTTCACGTCCATCGTGAACTCGTTGGTCGCGCCCGACGTGGTCACTGCCGGGAAGCGTTCGTCGCGTCCGGTCATGATGATCTTGGATGGATATTCCGGAGCGTTCGCTATGCCGCCCTTGCCCGGGGTGCCCATCTCGCCGGGCGTTGCGTGGGTCGGGGTCGAACTGGCCTGCGCCTCGGCCTGGGCCTTGGTCTGCATGACGCCCTCGGTGCTGCCCTTGGGCTGGACGATCCCCGTCTCGGTGACCCCCTTCTCGATCCGGGTCGAGTTGGCGGGGTCCCGGGATGCCTGGAGCGCAGTGAGCGCCGCGTCAGCGCGAGCCTCGAGGTCCTCGGTGCTCTCCCCCTCCTTGAGCGGGACCGAGGTCCAGGCTCGGTCGATCTCCATCACCAGCTGGGGCGGGCCTTTCTCTCCCTGCCACGAGCTGTACTTCACCGGACCCCGGAGTGGGTCCTCCTTCTCCGCAGCCGGCGCCTCGCCGCCGCCACCCTGTTCGCCGGGGCCTGTCCCGTCACCTATTCCCTCCCCTTGGCCGTGGCCGGCCCCCTTGCCCTCGCCGGTGTCGCCCTTGCCCTCCCCCTGCTCGCTTCCTTCCTTGCTGCCCGGCGGAGGTTCGGACGACTTCTGGGCCGCCTTCTGTGCCTTGCGCTTCTTGATCTGCGCAAGCTGGTCCTTGGTCCAGCCCGGGGTGTCGGACGTGTTCGACTTCGGCCTGCGGAGCTTGTCGATCAGCTCCTGAGGGGCCGAGACACCGGGCAGGTAGACGACCAGGAAGCTCTGGCCCGGCGTCGCGCCGGTGACTGCCGGCCTCTTGGCGGTGGGGCGCAGCAGCAACGCCTGGGACTTGTCAGCCCGGGTCTGCACCCCTACCTGCCACACCAATCCCAGTGCCGGATAGGCAAGAGCGATCCCCGTGGCGTCTCCGGGCGGGAGCTTCGCCTCCTCCTGGGGCCGGACGGACATGACTGAGCCCTTCCCGTCGACGACGATCTCGTAGTTGTCACACAGGATCGTGATCGACACCGGCTCCAGCACCTGAGCCGGTGTCCCGTTGGCCACCTCTTCCTCGCCGAAGGCGTCGCGCACCGTCTTGTCCCACTCGACCCCGCCGAGGGTCTCCATGTAGGCACGCACCTCGCCGATGACCTTCTCCACGTCCTGCGGCGGCACGTAGGGCCTCCAGGTCGTGCTCTTGTCGACGGGCTTCTCGGACTCGTCGCGCCCCACTCTTCCGCCGCGCGGGGGCGCCACGACGTGCCCGATCTCGTGGGCGATGGTGTGCCGGCCGACCGGGTCGGTGAGTGCGGTCTCGACCCGCCCGACGGCACTGCCGAGGACGATGTCGCGGCCCAGGGTGTAGGCGTGGGCGTGCATCGCGTCGGCCTGCCGCTGGGCGCTCGGGGAGTCGTGGACCCGCACCTGGGAGAGGTCACGTCCCGTCGCCGGTTCCGCCCAGCGCCGTACGGCATCGGGGAGCGGGCGTCCACCCTGCGGCCGGAAGGCCTCCGGGATCTCGACGTGCGGCCGGTCCGGCACCTCGTCACGCGGCTCCGGGTCGTCGGGCGGGTCGGCTCCCGGCGGCGGTACGGCGAGTAGCGCATCGGCCACGCTCTCGGCCAGCCGCTCGTCGGCGTCGTCATGGCTGGTGACCCAGTCGGGATCCTCGGCCCCGACGGAGGCGACCCAGGCCGGCAGGTCACGCAGGCAGCCTGCTTCCACCACCGCACGTGCCCGCTCCATGGGCTGGGCCTCCGGTGCCGGCGGAGCCATGAGCGGTTCGACGGCCACCCGACCACTCTCGGCCCGCCCAGTCACCGCGCCGTCACCATCGGGCGACGTCGCGTTCGAGACGGTGACGCTCTCGTGACGGCACCGTGACGATGCTGCGACGGAGCCGTCACGCGGCGGCACCGCAGGCGTGACGCAACGGCCCACACGGCAGTGACCGGCGCCCGTCACGTTGGATCTGCACCAGGGGGGTGCTCGGGAGAGCCGGAAACGAGGGGTCCGATGTCTACGCCCATATTGACTATGGACAGCGCCGAGTCGGATGCATCACGATCGATCAGTCCTCGTCGCGGACGTGCGCTAGGGAGTGGTGCAGGTGAGGGCAGACCACTTGAGTCAACTCGGGGACGGCCCATGTCAGCTGGAACAGCGGGAACGAGCAACTGCTTGACGTTGTCGCTGGTGCGCGACTTCGAGCTCCGCAACAGCAACGCCTTCATCGACGTGCCACCGACCGCACAGCGCCTGATCGGCTTCCTCGCCCTGCAGGGGCCCCGGTCGGTGCGCCGCAGCCTGGTCAGCGGGACCCTGTGGCTCGACGCAACAGAGACGCGCGCCAACGCCAGTCTCCGCTCGGCGATCTGGCGCAGCCCGGTCCTCGCCGACGGTCCGCTGGTCCTCGCCTCCAACACTCACGTCTGGCTCCGTGAGGACGTCCAGGTCGATCTGCACACGGCCATCGGCCTCGCGCGCAGCATGCTCGATGCCCCCGCCCTCGATCCGACGATGATCGACCTAGACCACGAGCTGTCGTGGTTCACCGAGGACATCCTCGTCGGGTGGTATGACGACTGGCTGCTGCTCGAACGCGAGCGTTTCCGCCAGCTTCGACTGCACGTCCTCGACCAGTGCGGCGAGCTCCTGCTGCGCGCCCACCGATATTCCGAGGCCGTCCAGGTCGGCCTGCTCGCGGTCGCCTCCGAGCCACTGCGCGAGAGCGCCCACCGCCTCCTCGTCCGAGCCCACCTGTGCGAGGGCAACCTCGCCGAGGCCCTGCGCCAATATCGCGGCTATGCCGACCTGCTCGACCTCGAGCTCGGAGTCCGTCCGTCGGCGGCCATGGACGACCTGATCTCCGGCGCCCTGGCCGGCGCCTCCACCACCGAGTGGGCCAGTGCTCCTCGCAAGAGCAGCATCGCCAGCCACCTGTCGCGGCCGACCGCCTCGGCCTAGGGCGTGTCTCCCGAATCGTCCTAGAGGTTGACGCCGAGCACGTCGATCACGAACACGAGCGTCGAGCCCCCCGGGATGCCCCCGGTCCCCTCCGACCCGTATCCCTGCTCCGCCGGGATGATGAGCATGACCCGGCTGCCGGCCTTCACTCCCGCAAGGCCCGTGACCCATCCATCGATCAGGCTGCCCTCGGCCAGGGTGAAGGAAGCGGGTTCGCCCGAGTAGGACTCGTCGAACGCCTTGTCCTCGCCGTACACCGCGCCGTAGTAGTCGACGGTCACGCTGTCGCCCTCACTGATGGCATCGCCAGAGCCCTCGATGAGGGGGATGACTTGGAGCTCGCCGGACGGCTTCGGTGCTGCGGTGCTGAAGTCGATGCCAGTGACGACGCCGTCCGACTCGACCACCGTCGGGGCATCCGCCGGGGCCTCCACCGCCTCACCGTCGGGGCCCGCGAGCGGCTCCTCGCTCTCCGAGACGAGGTCCAGCACCATGATGAGGTCGTCGTCGGCGCGGAGCCCGAACTGCTCGGCCCCGCCTTCCCCGACGAGGTCGTCGACCGGCAGGGCGATCACGACGCGACTTCCCACCGTCGTGCCGACGACGGCGTCGGTGATGGCGGCGGCCTGCTCGGCAAAGTCCATCTGCTGCGCTGCTGGCTCGGCGTAGTTGCTCGCCACCTCTTCACCGTTGCTGCCGTAGACCATGTGGAACCGGTAGTCGAGCATCGTCGTCTCGGTCACCTCAGCGCCCTCACCCTCGATGACGACGCCATCGACGGGCTCGTCGACGTCGAGGCCGTCGACCTCGATCGTCGGCTTCTCGCCGAAGTCACCGGTCACCGAGACGCCGTCGACGACTGTGGGGACGGGCTCAGCAGGACTGGCTTCTTCGGAGCTGTTGTCGCCGCAGCCCACCAACCCTGCAAGGAGGACACCGGTGAGCGGAAGTGCTGCCAGGGAACGACGCATGAAGGGAAGACCTCGAACTGCTAGTCGGGAAGGACGTGTCCACCCTACGAAGCCATCCTGGGAGGAGCCTGAGCCGGGGTGTCGCTGGCGCTCAGCCTCCCAGCGCCGCCACCTCGTCCAGTCCATCCTGCAGGGACGCCCGGAGCACCTCGGGGTCCCGCACCGCCATCTCGTCGATGTTCACCCCGATGCAGGCCCGGTCGCCGTGGGCGAGAAGGGTCGCGGCCAGCGCCACCCCGGGCAGCGACCCGAAGGGGTACATGCCCTGCACCTTCGCCCCCGCCATGTAGGTGGCCCGCACGGGCCCCTGCATCGTCGCCGCGGAGGCGTCCGCCGCCACGCCGACCCCCAGGACCGCGGCCCCGATGTCGGAGGGCAGCCGACTCACGAGGGGGGCGAAGGCCCGAACGGCGTCGAGCGCGCGCTCGGTGTGCAGGGCGAGCACTTCGCCACGCACGGCCGCGATCCGGTCGGCGGGATCCTCGATCCCGGCGGGGGCCGCGATCATTGCTCCCGCGAAGCGCAGGCCACCCATCGGGTCCTCGGCGCGGTCGAGGGAGACCCGCAACCGGATCGGGATCTCGTCCACGTGGACGCCGTGGGCTGCGTGATAGCGCTGGAGGCCCCCGGCCAGGGCCGCGACGAACGCGTCGTGGAGCGACCCCCCGCCGACGCGGCCCGCGGCCCGCAGCTCGGCCAGCGAGCACGACAGCGCCAGGAACCGCCACGAGCGGCCGTCACGGTCGGCGAGCAGCGGTGAGTTGGGAGCTGGGGGTGCCGCCACGAGACGGCGGACCGAGGCGCCGTACCGCAGCGCCTCCGCGACGACCGTCTGTGGACGCAGCGACGCCGACAGGCCGGCACCCAGTGCCTGTGCCGCCCGGGTCGGTGCGGTGGCGAGGTTGTCGCGCAGGCCCGCCCGCGCCAGTGTGAGGGCATCGGTCTCCGGCATGTCCTCGTCCGGCGGGAGGACTGGCTTGTTCGGCGTGTGCCGCCGGGTCGGTGACTGCAGCAACGACAGGAGCTGCACGGTGCCGGCGCTGTCGGTGAGGACGCGGTGGATCTTGAGGACGTATGCCGCACCGCCGCCCTCGAGCCCCGTGACCAGCACCCCCTCCCAGAGCGGACGGGACCGGTCGAACGGGCGCAGTGCGAGCTGGCGAGCCACGTCGAGCACGTCGTCCATCGAGCCGCTGCCCCCGACCGGCTGGCGCCGGAGGTGGTAGTCCAGGGCAAAGTGCGTGTCGTCGACCCAGATCGGCGCAGTGGTCGGAACGGTCGGGTCGAGGACCCGTTGTCGGAGCCGGCGCACCAGGGACGTCCCCCACTCGTGGGCGGCACGGAACCGCTCCCAGTCGGGTTCGCGGTCGAGCAGGATCACGGTGCAGGAGGTCCCCGATCGCGCGGGGTGGCGTTCGGAGCGCCACGTCATGGTCTCGAGCGGATCGAGCACGGGCCGGCGGGACCACGCCGCGGCGGCCTCCCAGCGCTCGAGATCGGTGGCCTTCGGCTCGTCAGGCATCGTCGTCCACCTGCGGCCACCTGGCCAGCGTCTCGGCGAAGCGGGCATGCAGGCGAGCGACCTTGTCGTTCATGTTGTCAGCCGTCCAATCATTCTCGGGCTCCAGCACGCACACGTCGACGACGCCGGGGTTGACGATCTTCGAGCGGCGCCACATCAGCTCGCCGGTGTTGCGCAGCACCACGGGGACGATCGGGACTCCGCTCTGGACCGCGAGATGGAACGCACCCTTGCGGAAGGGCCCCAGCACCGGGGTGGCGGAACGGGTGCCCTCGGGGAAGATCAGCAACGAGGTGCCGCCCCGGATCCGGTCGACGAGCGCGTCGAGGGCCGCGAGCGCCTGCGCCGAGTCGGAGCGGTCGACGAAGGCCGGGGCGATGAGCAGCGAGCCCAGCATCGCGCGTGGGTCGAACCTGGCCTCCTTCTTCGCCACGACCGTGAAGTCCTCCTTGAGGAGCGACCCCATCACCAGGACGTCGAGTGCGCTCTGGTGGTTGACCACGAAGACAGCCGGCCGATGGGACCACAGGCGGTCGGCGTTGAGGACGTTGAGCTCCACGCCCGCGAAAGCCAGCGGGAGCGTGCTCCCCAGGCCGATTGCGGTGTTGCGGCCACGCTGGCCGTCCCGCGTGAGCAGCCCGACCGCCAGCCCGGCGCCGGCACCGGCGTTCATCGCGCCGAGCGCGGCCACCGTCCGGCCCAGGGCCGCGAGCGACGGGGTGACGGGGTCGCGGAGGTCGAGGACGGTCCAGCCCAGGCGCTGGGCCGCCATCCGCAGGCCGCGGTGCGGGTTGAGGGCGACCGGGTGACCCACGCTGGAGAGGAAGGCCACGTCCTCGTAGCCGTTGCCGTAGGCGTGCGAGTCCGCCAACGACACCTGGTGCTCGCGGGCGAAAGCGCGCACACCGGCGGCCTTGTGCCGCCCCCACAGCATGGTGCCCACGGGCTGCCCGGTGAGCACCCCGTCCTCGACCTCGAGCCGGGTGCAGATCAGGTGCTCGATCCCGAGGTCGCGGGCCACGGGTGCGATCTGGTAGCTCGTGGCAGCGGACGCCACGGCCACGGTGTGGCCCATCCGTTGGTGTGCCCGGACCAGCGCTCGTGCCTCGGCCCGGATGGTGCCGGCGATCTTCTGGAGGAACAGGCGCTCCCCCAGCTCGGAGAACGTCTCCTCACTGATCCCGCGCAGCGCTGCGAACGCCACGTCGGCGACCCGGGTGGGATCGCCGCCCAGGATCTCCCCGTCGAAGGCGGTGACGACCGTGCGCACGAACTCGGCTGCGGAGACCTCACCCTTGCGCAGTCGGTCGCCGTAGAAGGTCGCAGCGGTGTAGCCGGCCACCAAGGTGCCGTCGAGGTCGAAGAAGGCCCCCACGTGTGGCCCGCTCTCGCCGGCCTCGATCTCCTCGATGGCAGCATCGACCGCCGGCGAGAGTGCGGTCACCGGACGGAGTCCGACGCACTGACGGGGACGTCAGCGCGGTCGGGGGTGCTGAGGGTGGAGATCACGGCCAGCCGACGCAGCGAGTCCTGGATCTCGACCAGGAACGCCTCGCGCCGGGTGGCCAGCTCCGGTCCCGCGTCGAGCAGGCCACGGTGTCGAGCCAGGGCCAGGGCGGTCCGGTAGAGCTCGAGGGAGACCGACTCCGCCGAGCCGACCTTGCGCTGGAGCTGCCACTGCTGACCCACCGCCAGGGCGTCTGCCAGCAGCGTGTCGTCGTCGATCTCGGCGTCCCCCTGCTCCGCAAGACGGTCGGCGAGCACGAGGTAGGCGTCCAGGAAGGGACGCAGGACCAGGTGGGCCAGGTGCGGCCGAGCCTGACGCAACAGATCGGCGGCCCGCTCGGGGGTGATGTCGAGCAGCTCCTCGCCCGCCAGGATGCGCAGCTCCGTGCGGAGGTCCTCCTCGAACTGGACGCGGCCCGGGAAGAAGAACTCGAACTTGAGCAGGTCGCGGATCCGCTTGGCTTCGTCCCAGCCCACCTCCACGGCGCCACCCGCCGGCAGGGTGGCGTCCGACCTGAGCTCCGCGATCGTGAGCAGCGCCAGCTCCCCGATCGCCCGGTCGACGAGGATGTGGATGACGGTGTTGCGATAGAAGGCCGCGACGAGGTGCTGATCGTCGAGGATGCTCCACACCGGCTCGGTGCCCCCCTCGTACTGGCGAAGAACACCGCTGGTGGACAGCTCCTGCAACACCCTCCGGACGGTCGCCCGGTCCTGCAGGTTGGCACCACCGGCAACGGGCCACTCGCGCTCGTCGATGTAGACCGCGAGCGGCTCCACTGTTTCGAGGACCTCGTCCAGGGTGAGCGCCCGGTCAGCCCCCAGCAGCGCGAGGGACACGATGGCCGTGACCGTCACCGGAGTGGCCCGGTTGAGCCGGTGGGAGATGTCGAGCGCGATCCGCTCGATCGCCTGGTGGGACGACAGACCGTGGCCATGGAGCTGGTCGAGCCGCTCGCGCAGTGAGAAGGGTTCCCCCACGGTGAGGTAGGCACGGCCCATCCGGGTTCGCTGGAGTCGAGCGAAGCGCACCACGAACCGGAGGTCCTCGGGTCGCTTGCGAGCGCCGCGGGCCTCGGCCGTCATGCCGGAGACCTCATGCAGCTGGTCGTAGACGATCGAGATCGGCACCACCTGCGTGTCGGGCGAGCCGGGACCCTCGACCGCGTCGACGAGATACTTCAAGATCCCGTGGACCGGCGGCCTGAGCTTGCCGGTACGGGTCCGTCCGCCTTCGATCGACCAGGCGACGTTGCGCCGGTTCCTCACGAGCTGTCGGACGTAGGAGCGAAGCGTGAGCCGGTAGACCGGCAGGTCGGTGGTCGCCCGCCGGATGAAGATGATCCCGGTCCGGCTGGCGACGGCGCCCAGGACGGGAAGGTTGAGGTTGGCGCCGCCGAAGGTGAACGTGGGGCTGAACCGGCGTGCACCCAGGACGTTGGGGATCGCCATACCGTCGAGGTAGGAGCGGTGGCTGAAGGCGATGCCCAGGCTGTGCTGGCTGTCGAGCTTGCGGAGCCGCTGGATCTGCTCCTCGTCGACCACGATGTCGTAGGCCCGCATGAACCAGGCGCCGAGCCTGGCCCACTGCTCGGTCATCCGGTCGCCGTGATCTGCGGCCATCTCGCGCAGGTAGGCGGTGGCCTCGGCCCGAGCGGCACCCACGTCGGTGCCCTGCTCACGCGCCACCTCGGCGAGCTCAAGGTCGAAGGCGTCGTCCTCGAGGAGCTCGACGGCCTCGCGTGGCAGGCTGCCCGGACGCACACGCTCGACGGCCCTGGCGGCCAGCCCGCGGCTCCGACGCATCATCGCGGTCACCGATCCTCCGCGGGCGGCGGCGTGGCGGCAACCGGCGTGATCCGATGTCCAGACATGGCGGGAACATACATGCACCAGCCCTGACTTCCGAGGATCGAGCACACGGCGGACGGTCCCGTCCGATCGTCACCCGACCGACCCTAGGCTGCTCCCCATGCGTCTGTACCTGCTGCGCCACGGCCAGACCCACGCCAACGTCTCGGGTGCCCTCGACACCGCCCACCCCGGTCTGGAGCTCACCGACCTCGGCCAGCAGCAAGCTCGGGCAGCCGCCAGGGAGCTCGACGGAGCGGGCATCGACGCGATCGCGGTCTCCACCCTGACGCGCACGAGCCAGACAGCGCGCCCGCTGGCCGACGTGTCGGGCCTGACGCCCACCGTGCACGACGGGCTGCGCGAGATCTCCGCCGGTGACTTCGAGATGTGCAGCGACCAGGTCTCGGTCCACGCATTCCTCGAGACGATCGGCGCCTGGCTCGACGGGGACCTGGACCGCGTGATGCCCGGCGGCGAGACCGGCACGGGGTTCCTCGCGCGGTATGACGAAGCGATCGCCGAGATCTGCACCGGCAATCCTGCTTCAGCGCTGGTCGTCAGCCACGGAGCCGCGATCCGCACGTGGGTCACCCATCGGGCGACAGGTGAGCACGCGCCGGTCCACGAGGGCCTCCACAACACCGGGTGCGTCACCCTGGACGGCAGCCCCGAGGACGGGTGGGTGATCGTGTCCTGGCAGCGCGAGCCGATCGGCGGCGCCCGGCTCGACGACGTGACCGCGCCCGACCCGACCGGCGACGAGCTGTAGGGGCCGGGCCGGGGGGGACTCAGTCCTCCGGGTCGTAGCCCAAGTTGGAGGACAGCCAGCGCTCGGCCGTCGCGAGGTCCCAGCCCTTGCGCTCGGCGTAGTCGGCGACCTGGTCGCGGCCGAGGCGGCCCACGACGAAGTACTGCGCCTGCGGGTGCGAGAAGTACCACCCGCTGACAGAGGCCCCCGGCCACATCGCCATCGACTCAGTCAGCTCGATGCCGATCTTGTCCACGCCGAGGAGCTCCCAGAGGGTGGTCTTCTCGGTGTGCTCGGGGCAGGCCGGGTAGCCCGGAGCCGGCCGGATCCCGACGTACTTCTCCCGGATCAGCGCCTCGTGGTCGAGGTCCTCGTCGGGCTGGTGGCCCCAGAACTCCGTGCGGACGCGTTGGTGCAGCCGCTCGGCGAAGGCCTCGGCCAGACGATCGGCCAGCGACTCCAGCAGGATCGCCGAGTAGTCGTCGAGGTCCTGCTTGAACTCCAGGATCTTGTCCGTGCTGCCCAGCCCGGCGGTGACGGCGAAGCCGCCCACGTAGTCCTGGAGCCCGGTGTCAGCGGGCGCGATGAAGTCGCCCAAGGAGCGGTTGGGGATGCCGTCGCGGTGCTGCCCCTGCTGGCGGAGGTGGTGCAGCGTCGTCAGCACCTCGGTGCGCGACTCATCGGTGTAGACGAGCGTGTCGTCGCCGTACGCCGCAGCAGGGAAGAACCCGATCACGCCGTTGGCGGTCAGCCACTTCTCGGCGATGATGCGGTCGAGCATGACCTGCGCGTCGTCGTAGAGCTTGCGCGCGGTCTCGCCGGCCGTCGGGCTGTTGAGGATGTCGGGGAACTTGCCCTTCATCTCCCAGGCGTTGAAGAACGGCTGCCAGTCGATGTAGTCGCGCAGCTCGGCGATGTCGTAGCCCTCGAACATCTGCACTCCGGGTGACCTGGGCGCCGGCGGGGTGTAGCCGTCCCAGTCGATCGACGTCCGGTTGGCGCGGGCCGCCTCGAGGGACAGCATCGGCCGGTCGTTCTTCCCTGCGTGACGTTCGCGCAGTGAGTCGTAGTCGCTCTTGATGTCCGCCATCAGCTTCGGCCGCAGCTCGTCGCTTAGCAGCGCGGCCGCGGTCGGCACGGACCGGGAGGCGTCCTTGACCCAGATGACCGGGCCGTCGTACTTCTTGTCGACCTTGACCGCCGTATGGGCGCGGGACGTCGTCGCGCCGCCGATCATCAGCGGGATGGTCAGTCCGGTGCGCTGCATCTCGGCCGCGAAGTGCACCATCTCGTCGAGCGAAGGGGTGATCAGGCCGGACAACCCGATGATGTCTGCGTCGTGCTCCTTCGCGGCGTCGAGGATCTTCTGGGCAGGCACCATGACGCCGAGGTCGATGACTTCGTAGTTGTTGCACTGCAGCACGACGCCGACGATGTTCTTGCCGATGTCGTGGACGTCGCCCTTCACCGTGGCCATCACGATGGTGCCGTTCTTCGTCTCTCCAGAATCGAGGTCCCCCGACGCCAGTTTTTCCGCCTCGATGTAGGGCAGGAGGTAGGCCACGGCCTTCTTCATCACCCGGGCGCTCTTGACGACCTGGGGAAGGAACATCTTGCCGGCGCCGAAGAGGTCGCCGACGACGTTCATGCCGTCCATCAACGGCCCCTCGATCACCTCGATCGGGCGGCCGCCGGCCGTCGAGATCTCGGCGCGGAGCTCCTCGGTGTCCTCGGTGACGTGCGCGTCGATGCCCTTGACCAGGGCGTGCGTGATCCGCTCGCGGATCGGCAGCGAGCGCCACTCGGCCGCCGCCTTCTCCTCGACGGCGTCGGTCTGGCGGTACTTCTCGGCGATCTCGAGGAGGCGCTCGGTCGCGGCCATCGGGTCGGACAGGCGGTTGAGGATCACGTCCTCGATCGCCTCGCGAAGCTCGGTGTCGATGCTGTCGTACGTCACCAGAGCGCCGGCGTTGACGATGCCCATCGAGAGACCGGCCTGGATGCCGTAGTAGAGGAAGACGGCGTGGATGGCCTCGCGGACGGCGTTGTTGCCGCGGAAGGAGAAGGAGACGTTGGAGATGCCCCCGGAGACCTGGGCGCCCGGGAGATGCTCGGTGATCCAGCGAGCCGCCTCGATGAAGTCGACGCCGTAGTTGGCGTGCTCCTCGATGCCCGTCGCCACGGCGAACACGTTGGGGTCGAAGATGATGTCCTCGGCCGGGAACCCGACCTCGTCCACCAAGATCTTGTAGGCCCGCTCGCAGATGCGCTTGCGGCTCTCGAGGTCGGCGGCCTGTCCCTCCTCGTCGAACGCCATCACGACCACCGCGGCGCCGTACTTGCGGC
Organism: Nocardioides sp.; assembly: GCF_035576065.1. Taxonomy (GTDB): domain Bacteria; phylum Actinomycetota; class Actinomycetes; order Propionibacteriales; family Nocardioidaceae; genus Nocardioides. The sequence continues at coordinate 15,445 of NZ_DATLWX010000013.1, read as the reverse complement.
ACAGACGCGCGTGCTGTCGGAAGGTGTCCTCGCCCTCCTTCATGGAGATCGAGTTGACGATCGCCTTCCCCTGGACGCACTTGAGGCCGGCCTCGATGATCTCGAACTTCGACGAGTCGACCATCACCGGGACGCGGCTGATGTCGGGCTCACTGGCGATCAGCTTCAGGAACCGGTCCATGGCCGCGACGCCGTCGATCATGCCCTCGTCCATGTTGACGTCGATGACCTGAGCGCCGTTCTCGACCTGTTGCAGGGCGACGCTCAACGCCATGTCGTAGTCGCCCGCCTTGATCAGGTTGCGGAACTTGGCCGAGCCCGTGATGTTGGTGCGCTCGCCGACGTTGACGAAGAGACTGTCGTCGTCGATCGTGAACGGCTCCAGCCCGGCCAGCCGCATCGCGACCGGGACCTCGGGGACCTCGCGTCGGGGCTTGCCCTCGACGGCTTGCGCGATCTCGGCGATGTGGGCCGGGGTGGTGCCGCAGCAACCCCCGACGAGGTTGACGAACCCGGCTCCGGCGAACTCGCTGATGATCGCCGCGGTCTCGGCCGGCGCCTCGTCGTACTCACCGAAGGCGTTCGGCAGGCCCGCGTTGGGGTAGCACGACACGAACGTGTCGGCGATGCGACTCATCTCCTCGATGTAGGGCCGCATCTCCTTGGCGCCCAGCGCGCAGTTGAGGCCCACGGCGAGCGGCTTCGCGTGGCGCACGGAGTTCCAGAACGCCTCGGTCACCTGGCCGGACAGCGTGCGCCCGGACGCGTCGGTGATGGTGCCGGAGATGATCACCGGCCAGCGGCGGCCGTAGTCCTCGAAGAGGGTCTCGACCGCGAAGATGGCGGCCTTGGCGTTGAGGGTGTCGAAGATCGTCTCGATCATCAGCAGGTCGGCGCCGCCGTCGAGCAGCCCACGACCGGCCTCCATGTAGGCCTCGACGAGCTGGTCGTAGGAGACGTTGCGGGCGGCCGGGTCGTTGACGTCGGGAGAGATGGACGCCGTCCGGGTCGTGGGCCCGAGCGCACCCGCGACGAACCGCGGCCGGTCGGGCTGCTCCGCGGTGACGGCGTCACACTCCCGACGCGCCAGTCGGGCGGACTCGTAGTTGAGCTCGTAGGCGAGCTCCTCCATGCCGTAGTCCGACAGCGAGATGGAGTTGGCGTTGAAGGTGTTGGTCTCAAGGATGTCCGCGCCGGCGACGAGGTATTCGCGGTGGATGCCGGCGACGATCTCGGGCTGCGTCAGGGTCAGCAGGTCGTTGTTGCCCTGGACGTCGCTCGGCCAGTCCTTGAACCGCTCCCCGCGATAGCCCGACTCGTCTGGGCGGTCGCGCTGGATGGCCGTGCCCATGGCTCCGTCGAGCACCATGATCCGTTCGCCGAGCAGCCGTGACAGCGTCTCGGTGGCGTCCGGACGGTGATGGGGCGCAGCGAGAGCGTCGACGGGGGTCGAGGGCGTGGCAGTCACAGGGTCTTGAGCTCCTCTCGGGGTGCCCAGCCTACGGATCGCCGTCCACAGTGCGGACGGCGTTTCCACGGGTTGGACGCAGGCCACGATGGTTCCACCGCGCCAGAGGGACCGCGAAATCGCCGCGGAGGTGGTTGCGGGTCCTAGGGTGGATGAGTGATCGAGTTCGACGGCGTCCAGGAGCTCACCTCCCCGGTGGTCATTGCGGCATTCGAGGGCTGGAACGATGCAGCCGACGCGGCCTCGGGGGTGGTCGACCACCTCATGGAGGTGTGGCAGGCCCGGGTGGTCGGCGCGATCGACCCGGAGGAGTTCTATGACTTCCAGGTCAACCGCCCGGTGGTCGCCTCCGACGAGTTCGGCTACCGACGTCTCACCTGGCCGACGACCCGCATCGCTGTTGCGTCGCCTCCTGACATGGACCGCGACGTGATCCTCATCCGCGGCATCGAGCCCAACATGCGGTGGCGACAGTTCTGCGCCGAGCTGCTGGCGGCGTGCGACGACCTGGGCAGCCAGCTCGTCATCACCCTGGGAGCGCTGCTGGCCGACTCGCCCCACACCCGGCCGATCCCCGTCACCGGCTCCGCGACCGAGCCCGACCTCGTCGACCGGCTCAAGCTCGAGCAGTCGACCTACGAGGGACCTACCGGCATCGTCGGCGTCTTCCAGGACGCCTGCGTGCAGCTCGACATCCCTGCAGTCTCCTACTGGGCCGCAGTCCCCCACTACGTGGCGCAGCCGCCCTGCCCGAAGGCGACGCTGGCCCTGGTCGGCCAGCTGGAGGACCTGCTCGACTGCTCGATCCCCCTCGGAGAGCTGCCCGACGACGCGCGTGCCTGGGAGCGCGGCGTCGACGAGCTCGCCGAGGAGGACGAGGATGTCGCCGAATACATCCGCTCGCTGGAGGAGTCGCGCGACACCGCCGACCTGCCGGAGGCCAGTGGCGAGGCCATCGCCCGGGAGTTCGAGCGCTACCTCAAGCGGCGTACGGAGGACTGAGCCGCCGGCTCAGAGTGCCAGGCCCAGCGCTGCGTCCAGGACTTGGCGCACCGCCGCTGCGGCGTCCGGGTCGCTGGCGTCCGCCAGCCCGTGCTGGGTGTCCCCGAGAGTGGACGCCACCCACTCCTGGACCGCGACCAGGGCGGTGGGCGCGTCGAGGTCGTCGGCAAGAGCCGTGAGCACAGCGGTGACGACCGGCGCGGCGGGAGCACCCGCGCCCAAGGACAGTGCCTTGCGCCACAGGTCGACGGTGTCCACCGCGTCCCAGAGCTGGTCGTCGGTCCATTCCCAGTCGCTGCGGTAGTGGTGGCGGAGCAGCACCAGCCGGATCGCCATCGGGTCCACGTCGCTGTGGCGCAGCGCCGAGACGAAGACGAGGTTGCCCTTCGACTTCGACATCTTTTCCCCGTCGTAGGCCACCATCCCGGCGTGGGCGTAGGCGCGCGCGAACCTCTGCCCGGGGTCCGCGACCTGGGCCTCACCGGCGCACATCTCGTGGTGCGGGAAGATCAGGTCGCTGCCGCCGCCCTGCACGTCGAACCCGGCACCGAGGTGCTCGGTGGCGATCGCGGCGCACTCGATGTGCCACCCGGGGCGGCCCGGCCCGAAGGGGCTGTCCCACGAGGGCTCGCCCTCGCGCTCGCCGCGCCACACGATGCAGTCGAGGGGGTCACGCTTCCCCTCGCGGTCGGGGTCTCCCCCACGCTCGCCGAACACGCGCAGCATCTCGTCACGGGTCCAGCCTGAGACGGCACCGAAGTCGGGGTCGGCCGTCACCGAGTAGTAGAGGTCGGTCTCGACGCGATAGACCGCGCCACGCTCCTGCAACCGGGTGATGAGTTCGATGACGAGCGGGATGGACTCCACCGCACCGATGTAGTGGTCGGGCGCCAGGACCCGCAGCGCCTGCATGTCTTGTCGGAAGAGCTCGGTCTCACGCTCCGCCAGCTCGACCCAGTCGATGTTCACCTTGTCGGCGCGCTCCAGCAGGGGGTCGTCGACGTCGGTGACGTTCTGGACGTAGGCCACCTCGTGACCCGCGTTGCGCCACGCGCGGTTGAGCAGGTCGAAGGCGAGGTACGTCGCCGCATGGCCCATGTGCGTCGCGTCGTAGGGAGTGATCCCGCAGACGTAGAGACGGGCCGGGCCCTCCGGCCTGGTCAGGACCGGGCCACCCGTGGTGGTGTCGTAGATCCGAACGGCTGGACCGCTGGCGGTCAGTCGGGGGACGTCAGGAGATGACCACGCACGCATGGCGGGCAGCCTATCCGGCTCAGAAGGGAGGCCAGGGAATGACCGGCCACTCGTCACGCGGTGACGGCAGCTCGTCTGCTTCGAGCAGCGCGTGACAGCGCCGGACGAACTCCGCGACCTCGAGGCGGGTCACGTGCTCGGCGAGCGCCTCGCGGAGCTCGGTGTCTGCCAGCACGCGGCGTACACCGTCCTGCTCCTGCTCGCTGAGACGCTCCCCCAGCCAGCCCCACAGCACGGTGCGCAGCTTGTGCTCGACATGGAAGGTCAGGCCGTGGTCGACGCCGTAGCGGTGTCCGTCGGCCATCGCGAGCACGTGTCCGCCCTTGCGGTCGGCGTTGTTGACCAGGACGTCGAAGACGGCCATCAACCGCAGGACTGTCGTGTCCTCGTGGACGAGTGAGACCTCGCGGTCCTGCGCGTCCACGCCGTCGAACACGTGACGGAACCCGTCAGGGGTGCTGTCGGCGGGGACGATCGCCACTGCCGCCTGTTCGGGATCGGGCTCCTGCCAGACCTGCACCATGCCGGGGCCGTGCGGCCCGTCGCGCAGGATGGTCCGCGGCACGATGTTCCAGCCGAGGGACTCGCTCACGAGGTAGGCCGCCACCTCGCGCCCCGCCAGGGTGCCGTCGGGGAAGTCCCACAGAGGGCGCTCTCCCGCAATCGGCTTGTAGACCACCCGATGGGCACCGACCTCGCCCACGAACGTCGCGTTGGAGGCAGGCATCACCCGGCCGTGCAGCGTGAGCTCGCCGACGAGCGGATCGTCCACGGCTACTGCGGCTCCCGACGCCGGAACCCGTTGGCACGCACACAGAGGTGGCCGTCGGGATCGACGGGCGTGCCGCAGAACGGGCAGTCCGGACGGCCGGCGCTCACCACGTTGCGCGCCCGCGCGACGAAGGCGCGAGCCCACCCCGCGGTCAGCCGGACCATGAAGATCTCGTCTGGCTCGGGCTCCGCCAGCTCCTCGTCGAGCTGGTCAGGGGAGACCACAGCGGCCTCGGTGAACGGGAAGACCTCGATCACGAGACGCTCGGACGACACGTCCCACGACAAGGTCATGGTCCCAGCCCGGAACTCCTCCTCGATCGGCTGCTCGAGCGGGTCGTTGTCGATCTGGTCGAAGGGCGCGACCGCCGGGATCAGGGTGGTGGTCTCCTCGGCGCGCATCACCTCGTCCAACAACTCGTCCACGCGCTCGGAGAGCACCTCGACCTGCTGCTTCTCCAACGCGATGCTGGTGATCCGGGCACCTGCGCGCGCCTGGAGGAAGAAGGTGCGGGCGCCCGGAGGGCCGACCGTGCCCACGACGAATCGCTCAGGCGGGTCGAAGGCGTGAACCAGAGGCATGTCACTCACCCTAGGACGGCGTCCCAGCCGCCGCGGGTCCGGCTCCCCCGCCGAGCACCGCGTCCTGGCCCACCTTCCTGCGACGCTTGCGCGGCGACGGCGCGGGCGTGAGCCACGACAGGTCGCCTCCGGTGGTGTTGATCCCGAGCACGTAGGGCCGGGCCTCGGTGAAGCGGACGATCGACACGGACGCCGGGTCCACCTGGATCCGCTGGAACAGGTCGAGATGGGTGCCCAGCGCGTCGGCGAGGATCGCCTTGATCACGTCGCCGTGGCTCACCGCCACCCAGACCGCGTCGTCGCCGTGCTCCTTCTGGACGAGTCGGTCGTGGCGGCGTACGGCCTCCACAGCGCGGTCCTGCATGGCCCGCATCGACTCGCCGCCGGGAAACACCACGGCCGAGGGCTGTGACTGCACGACCTTCCACAGGGGCTCCTTGGCGAGGTCCTTGAGGGCACGACCCTGCCACTCGCCGTAGTCGCACTCGCTCAGCCGGCGGTCGGTCGTGATCGTCGGCGCTTGGGGCTGGTGGCTGCCGATCGCCCGCGCGGTCTGCTTGCACCGCTCGAGGGGACTGGAGACCACCGCTGCGAGCCGCACGGGCGCCAGTCGCATGCCGGTCGCCGTCGCCTGCTCGGCGCCGCGCTCGTCCAGCCGCACACCGGCGAGCCGGCCCGCCAGCACACCGGTGGCGTTGGCGGTGGTTCGGCCGTGCCGGACCAGGATCACGGTTGCCATGCCCGCGACCCTAGTGGCACTAGCCTGAGGCGGTGATCGTCGACAACGCGTTGTACCGCAAGGGCGTGCGTGTCCCCGTGGACGGGGACGGCGCAAGCCTCGGGGACGCCCGGGTGCCGTGCGCGTCCGGGGACTTCCAGTGGATCGGGATCCACGATCCGACCCCAGCGGAGCTCAAGCAGATCGCGACCACGTTCGGCCTGCACCCGCTCGCGGTCGAGGACGCCGGCGACTCCCATCAGCGACCCAAGGTCGAGCGCTACGGCGACACGCTGTTCCTCGTGCTCAAGACGCTCTGGTACATCGACGAGGAGGACGCCGTCGAGACCGGGGAGATCAACCTCTTCGTAGGCCCCGACTTCGTGGTGACCGTGCGCCACGGTGAGGGGATCGACCTGGCCACCTCACGCCGCGATCTGGAGCACCGTGCGAAGGTGCTCCAGCACGGTCCGATGGCCGTGATGTATGCCATCTGCGACCGGGTCGTGGACGAGTACGAACGCGTGGGCGCCGCGCTGGAGATCGACGTGGACGAGGTCGAGGAGTCGGTCTTCTCCCCTGCTCGCAGCGACGACTCGGTCCGGATCTACGCGCTCAAGCGGGAGATCGCGGAAGTGCGCCGCGCGGTGATGCCGCTCCGGGAGCCCATGCGCCGCTTCGCCGCGGGCCAGCTCGAGGGGATCGACGAGCAGACGGCCACCTACTTCCGTGACGTCGCCGACCACCTCCACCGCGTCTCGGAGGTCGTCGACAACCTCGACACGCTGCTCTCCACGGCGTTCGACGCCCACCTCGCGCGGATCTCCGTGCAGCAGAACGACGACATGCGCAAGATCTCCGCCGGCGCCGCCATCGTCGTCGTGCCGACCATGATCGCCGGCATCTACGGGATGAACTTCGACCACATGCCCGAGCTGCACTGGAAGTACGGCTACGGCTTCGCCTGGGCCCTGATGATCGGCACCGCCCTGTCGCTCGTCGCGCTGTTCAAGAAGTCCGGGTGGTTGTGAGCGCTCCCCTGGCGCCTCCCGGGCGGCGGTTGAGCGCGTGGCAGGTCGTGTGGTGGTTCGGCTTCGTCAGCCTGGCCGCCGACATGGTCTACGAGGGCGCACGGTCGATGTACGGCCCACTCCTGGCGGCGCTCGGCGCGTCCGGCCTCGTCGTCGGCCTGGTGACCGGTGCGGGTGAGGCGATGGCGCTGGTGCTGCGGCTGGTCTTCGGACCGGTCGCCGATCGCACCGGTCGCTACTGGTCGCTGACGATCGCCGGCTACGCGCTCACCGCCCTGTGCGTCCCACTGCTCTGGTTCGCTCCCCGTCTCGGTGCCGCCGGGCTGGCCTTCGCCGTCGCGATGATCCTGCTCGAGCGTCTCGGCAAGGCCGTGCGGTCGCCTTCGAAGTCGGCGCTGCTCGCGCACGCTGCCGGGGCGGTGGGACGTGGCCGCGGGTTCGGGGTGCACAAGGCGCTGGACCAGGTCGGGGCGTTCGCCGGGCCGTTGCTGGTGGCCGCCGTCGTCACCGGGACCTCCATCTGGGCCGGCATGGCCGTGCTCGCGATCCCAGGGGCCCTGGCCATGGCCCTCCTGGTGGTCCTGTGCTGGCGCGTGCCGGATCCTTCGGTGTACGACGACTCACCGCGGCCGGCGACGGCCGAGCCCCCGCGAGCCTGGCTGGCGGACGCGATGGGTGCCGGCCTGCCACCGGTCTTCTTCCGCTATGCGCTGGCATGCTCGCTGACCACAGGTGCCCTGGTGACCTTCGGCATCATCGGCTACCACCTGACCGTCGACGGGTTGGTGCCGGTGGCGGCCGTGCCACTGATCTATGCGGGGGCGATGGCGGTCGAGGCGGTGGCGGCGCTGGTGGTCGGCGCGGTCTACGACCGCACGGGCGCCCGGGTGTTGCTCGTCGTGCCGGTGCTGGTCGCCGGTGTCCCGGCGCTCGCGCTCGGAGGATCGGTCGGGCTCGTCCTGGTCGGAGTCGCCGTGTGGGGCTTCGCGCACGGCGTGCAGGACTCCACGATCAAGGCCGCGGTCGCCGACCTCGTGCCGGCGCACCGTCGCGCGACGGCGTACGGCGTGTTCGCGGGCATCCAGGGCGCGCTGGCCATCGTCGGCGGCGCCGGCGCGGGCTGGCTCTACGACCGCTCCCTGCCAGCCCTGGTCGTCGCGGTCGCCGTCAGCCAGATCGTGGCGCTCGGGCTGCTGGTGAGCACCCTGCACGCGCCTGACTGACGTCAGTCAGGCGCCCGCTCACGGGTTGAGGACGCCCGCGCTGACCAGGACGAGCGTGGCCGTGCCGAGCGCGATGCGATAGACGACGAACGGCGTGTAGGACCTGGTCGACACGTAGCGCAGCAACCAGGCGATGGCGGCGTATCCGACGACGAAGCTGACGACCGTGGCGACCAGGGTCGGGCCCCAGCCGTAGGAGTTGTCGCCACCCGGGATCTCCTTGAGCTCGAAGAGCCCGGCGCCGACGACCGCTGGGATCGCGAGCAGGAACGCGTAGCGGGTGGCGGCCTCCCGCTCGTAGCCGAGGGCCCGGCCCATCGAGATGGTCGCGCCGCTGCGGGAGACACCGGGGACGAGGGCCAGCGCCTGCGCCATACCCATCAGCACGGCGTCGCGGAGGGTGATGTTCTTGATCGTCTTGTCGTTGCGGGAGAAGCGGTCGGCGATGCCTAGCACGACGCCCATCACGATCAGGGTCGAGCCGATGATCCACAGGTTGCGGAAGTCGTTCTCGATCACGTCCTTGAGCAGCACGCCCAGGATCACGATCGGCAGCGAGCCGATGATGATGAACCACCCCATCCGGGCGTCGAGGTGTCCTCGCCACTCGGGCTTGACCAGCGACAGCACCCACGCCTTGCCGATGCGCCAGATGTCGTGACGGAAGTAGATGAGGACGGCGAGCTCGGTGCCGATCTGGATGACGGCTGTGAAGGCCGCTCCCGGGTCACCCCAGCCGAAGAGCTCAGGGAAGATGCGCAGGTGAGCGCTGCTGGAGATCGGCAGGAACTCGGTCAGGCCCTGGATGGTGCCCAGCACCACGGCCTTGAGGAGATCTGACACGTCGCAGGAGCCTACGCGGGGCGATCACGGCGAGCCGCGTGGGCGCGCTCGACTGGCGTGGCTAATCTCGGCGCATGCAGCAGCGCACGCTCGGCTCGACCGGCCTGAAGGTCTCGCGCCTCGGCCTCGGGACCATGACCTGGGGTCGTGACACCGACGAGCACGAGGCACGCGACCAGCTCATCGCCTTCTCGGAGAAGGGCGGCACCCTCCTCGACACGGCCGCCGGTTACGGAGACGGCGCCAGCGAGGAGCTCATCGGCACGCTGATCGGTGACGTCGTCGGCCGCGACGACATCGTGCTGGCGACGAAGGCCGGCATCTCCCGCCGGTCGGGCGAACGCGTGCTGGACACCTCGCGCGGCCACCTGCTGACTGCCCTCGATGCCTCGCTGAAGCGGCTGCGCGTCGACCACGTCGACCTCTGGCAGGTGCATGTCTGGACTGACGAGGCCCCGCTCGAGGAGACCCTGACAGCGCTCGACCGTGCCGTGTCGTCCGGCCGTGCGTCGTACGTCGGGATCTCCAACTACACCGGCTGGCAGACCGCTCAGGCCGCGACGTGGCAGCGCGCCGTGCCCGGCCGCGCGACGCTGGCCTCGACCCAGGTGGAGTACTCACTGCTGGCACGCGGGGTCGAGCACGAGGTGCTCCCCGCAGCCGCCGCGCTCGGCCTCGGCGTGCTCCCGTGGTCACCGCTCGGGCGGGGCGTGCTGACCGGCAAGTACCGCACCGGCACCCCGTCCGACTCACGGGCCGCGACGCCGCACTTCGCCGGGTTCGCCAACTTCTACCTCGACGAGCGTGGCCGCGGCATCGTGGAGAGCGTCGTTCGGGCGGCGGAAGGCCTCGGCTGGACCCCGCTCGAGGTGGCACTCGTCTGGGTCCGCGACCGGCCGGGGGTCACGGCCCCCCTCGTCGGCGCCCGTACCGCAGCCCAGCTCGACAGCGCCCTCGGGGTCGAGGACCTCACGCTGCCGGCCGAGATCATCGACGCCCTCGACGACGTGAGCGGGGACTGACCATGCCACGCGAGCTCCGCCGCCCGCCGCGACCCGGGGTGGAGTGGGAGTTCGACACCCTGACGCTCCCCCGCGACTACTCCCGCAACGTCGTGACGAGGATGCTCGTCGAGCGCGCCGAGCACGGCGGATGGGAGCTCGACCGGGTGCGGATCCACAGTGACGGTGTCCGCCGCGTCGTGCTGCGCCGCAAGATCATCCGCCAGCGGTTGACGCTCTTCGCCGGCTGAGCGTCGTGCACCTCATTGCCCTTCGCCGCTACCCCGTGAAGTCCATGGGTGGTGAGCGCTTGGGCGCCGTCGAGATCGACGCGCGGGGACTGGTCGGCGATCGGTGGTTCGCGGTCGAGGACTCCAGTGGTCACTTCGCGTCCGGCAAGGACACGCGGCGGTTCCGTCGCCGAGACGCGGTCTTCAGCTACACCGCGAAGACACGTCCGGACGGGGCGGTGTCAGTGACGGGGCCTGCTGGGGCCTGGACCGCGGGGTCGACGGAGCTCGACACACAGCTCGGTGTCGACATGGGGGCGCCGGTTCGCGTCGTCCCGGAACGCTCGGTGCCACACCAGGACGCCGGCGCCTTCTCGTTGGTCGGCACCGCGACGTTGCAGTGGTGCGCCGACCAGTGGGGCATCGACGCCGATCCGCGACGGCTGCGGGTCAACGCGGTCGTCGCCACGACGGAGCCCTTCATCGAGGAGTCCTGGTTGGGGAAGGCGCTCTCCCTGGGACCCGTCGCCCTGAACGTCGTGTCGCGCACACCACGCTGCCGGATGGTCGACATCGCGCAGGACGGGTTCACTCCCGGAGACCGACTGCTCAAGCGCCTCGGTGCGGAGCGCGACCTCGCGCTCGGGGTCTATGCGGACGTCACCCGCCCAGGACTCATCCGGGTCGGCGACAGGGTCACCGTCCTCGACTGATGGTGGGATTGGTGTCACCCGGCGACACCCGACCCACAGACGACCTGCTGCCGGGTCAGGCGTCCTCGAGGAACCGGTCGAAGACGCGGGCCCCGAACTCCAGCGCGTCGACCGGCACCCGCTCGTCCACGCCGTGGAACAGCGCGGTGAAGTCCAGGTCGGCGGGCAGCCGCAGCGGGGCGAAGCCGTAGGAGCGCACCCCGAGCTTGTTGAAGTGCTTGGCGTCCGTGCCACCGCTCATGAGGTACGGCGCCACGACGGCCTGCGGGTCCTCCGCGAGCAACGACCGCGTCATCGCCGCGACCAGGTCGCCGTCGTAGGGCGTCTCCCACGGCTGCTGGTGGGAGACGTAGTCGAACTCGATCCCGTCGCCGGCGAGCGCCCGCAGGGTTTCGAAGAACTCGTCCTCGTAGCCCGGCAGGAAGCGACCGTCGATGTGGGCCGTGGCCTCGGTCGGGATCACGTTGACCTTGTAGCCGGCGCCCAGCTGCGTGGGGTTGGCGGTGTTGCGGATGACGGCGCCCAGCATCCGGGCGGCGCTGCCGAACTCGTCGATCAACGACTCCGCGTTCTCCGGTGTCGCCTCGGTGCCTGCGATCTCCGCGACCGCTGCCAGGAGCACCTCCATGGTGGGCGTGAGCCGCACCGGCCACTGGTGCGCACCGATCCTGGCCACCGCCTGGGCCAGCCTGGTGACCGCGTTGTCGTCGTTGATCATCGAGCCGTGGCCTGCTCGCCCACGCGCGGTCAGCTTCATCCAGGCCATGCCCTTCTCCGCCGCCTCGATGAGGTAGACCCGTCGACCGCGGATGGTGGCGCTGAAGCCGCCCACCTCACCGACGGCCTCGGTGCAGTCGGCCAGCTCGTCACGATGGTGGTCCATCAGGAACTCTGCGCCCTTGTGGCCGCCCGCCTCCTCGTCGGCGGTCAGGCAGATGACGATCTCGCGCTGGGGGGCACGGTCAGCGCGAGCACGCGCCCGGACGACGCTGAGGAGCATCGCGTCGAAGTCCTTCATGTCGACGGCGCCGCGGCCCCAGACGAAGCCGTCGCGGACCTCGCCCGAGAACGGGTCGACCTGCCAGTCCTCGGCAGCGGCCGGCACGACGTCGAGGTGTCCGTGCACGAGCAGCGGTGGTCGCCCGTCGCCCCCTCCCCAACGGGCGATGAGCGAGGTCCGACCGGGCTCGGACTCGTAGACGTTGGAGTCGATGCCGACGTCGTCGAGCAGTGCGGCGACATGCTCGACGGCCTTGCGCTCCCCCGGTCCGGAGTCGTCGCCGTAGTTGGAGGTGTCGATCCGGATCAGGTCGCGGCAGACGTCGACGACCTCCGCTGCGGGGTCGTAGGCGGCACCGTGCGGGCGTGGTTCCGAGGACTGCGACATACCCCCATCCTGCCCCGGATTCGGAGGCTGTTGCCGGCCTCCCCCGATGCGGAAGTTCGTCGCTCACTTTGCTACTGTTCCCCAGCACTCGTCCGGGTGGCGGAATTGGCAGACGCGCTAGCTTGAGGTGCTAGTGCCCGTATTAGGGCGTGGGGGTTCAAGTCCCCCCTCGGACACCACCGTTAACCCCCACGGCTTCCCCGCTGTGGGGGTTACCTGCTTCTCCGGTGAGGCTCACGGAGGCGACAGCGGCACGCGTCTGGGAGTCGTAGTCGATACGCAGACCAAGGGCGGACAGGAACTCGGACAAGTCACCGAAGTCGGCGGTGTCCCCGAAGACCTGTTCTAGGCCATCGGCGTCGCCCTACATCGACAGGACCGATGAGTTCGCGGCACAGATGCAGCACCTCAGCGCGTCGTAGCGGTGAGTCTCTATGACGAGGTCAACACGGCAGTCAATCTTAACGTTCCAGAAACGCCGCGCGGACCGCCACGTCGGGGACGTGTCCGAATAGTCCGCTCAGGTGTCGGTTCAGTTCAGTCTCGACGCCGGACGTGCTCCGCCAGCATCCAGCCCTGTTTGAGGTCCCACCCACCGGAGTACGTGGCTACCCAGATGACCAGGCCCTCCCAGCCTTGGTCCTTTCTTCGCCGCCACTCCAACAGCAGTCCGGGATTCCTCGTGTCTCCCCAGACGCCGGTGACGCACACCCACACGTGTTGGGGCCGGGTCAGCGCAGGTCCAGCCGGGACGGGCGTGGCATGACCCCGCCCTTCTGACACCATGTGAGGATGTTAGAACGCCTGTTCGAGCGACTCGCAGGTCGGGTCCTGCTACCGGTGCACTGCTCTCGTCGACCTGCCGCTCCGTGCTGCCACGGACATTCGAGACCAGCAATTCCGCCAAGTCGACTTTGCGGACCGTTTCCAGTGTCCCGACGCTCTGACCTGCACTGCTACATCTATCCCAATCGGTGTAACGGTAGACCGCGCCACTGACAGGTCGTCGTGAACAAGAGAGGGGCGCGAATGTGTCCTTAGTCGTCGGTTGGCTCGGGTGACTCTTCGTTCTCACCCTCGTCCGCGTCGTCGGCCTCAGGAGCCCAAGACCTTTCAGCGTCGTCACGGGCCTTGTTGGCGCGACGAATGGTTTCCGGGTCGACCTCTGAAATCGCTCTTCGCGCCGCCCGCAGCATTTCGGGGTCAATTCGGCCTAAACCCTGAGCCGCTCTAATTGTGTCCGGGTCGATTCGCCAGAGGTTCGCAGCGGCCTTGAACGTCTCCGGGTCGATGCCGCGTAGGCCCGCCGCCGCCCCGAACGTCTCAGGGTCGATGCGCCCTAAACCAGCAGCCGCCTTGAACGCCTCCGGGTCAAACCGCCAGAGACCCGCAGCCCTCTTGACGTCGTCTGGGTCGATGAGGCCCGCAAGACCGTTGGGGTGTGCCGTCAACGACTCGGTGGCGAGCCACTCCCCGAAGCGTCTTTCCTGTACGGATGCGTTGCGCTCGAACTGCCCATTGGTGTCGTCGAGTTCGGAGGTCCGTTCAATGGTTGCTTCCAGCACTGATGTGTTTAGGTGCTCATTGGTGAGCCTTAGGAACGTCGACAGGGTCACTTGGTGATACCCGTGGGTGTTTCTCGCGGCGAATTCGCGCACCAGGGCGGGCTGTGGGCCGGTGGGTTCCCCACCCGACCGCTCAAACCAGTCCTCCTTAGCGTCGTTGGTCACGAAGAGCACCGGCTTGCCTGCATCTTGGACTGTCGAAGCGTGGTCGAGAATTTCTGCCCAGATGAGGTAGTCCCCCGCGGCGCTCTCGGCAGTTTCCTTGCCGGAGTCCTTGTACCCGGGCGGGATGCCTTCGGCGTATCTGCGCTGCGCTTCCTTGACACTCTTCGCTCGGTCCTCTGCACGAGGTGCCTCCCCGACCCGTCCGGCGAAGAGGGCGTCGAGTCGTGCTCGTACGGGGTCGTTGGACTGTCCCTGTTCGACCGTGACGACGTGTCGGGCTGTCACCGCTTCAACTTCAGCGGTGTAGTCCCGTGCTGCCTCGCTCAACTTGGCGTGCAGGCCAGTCAGGAGTGGAGACACTGCCTCCTTGACGTCGTCTGGCAGTGCCTTGCCGTTCAGCGCCGCGCCCATTTCGTCAGGGGTTTTGAGTCCGTGCAACCGCGTCAAGGCTTCGTAGTGCGCCGCTTGCTGCCGGATGACACCCATCCGGTTGCGTTGGTACTCAAGCCCGGCTTGGTAGGTCAGCCACAGGCGGTCCTTGACCGCCTCCATCGCCGTGAACACCTCGTCACGCTCAGGCGTGCTGAGCCGGTAGAGACCAAGGAGGATGTTGGCGTCAGGAATGATGACGCCCGAGGTCACGTACCGTTTCAGGTCGTCGTTCGATGGCGCGTAGAACTCAGGGAATCTGTCCCTCACTTGGTGCCCTCTCCCCAGTACCGGCCTGCTTACACGAATGTATACGCGCACACGCCCACCAGTAGGTGCGCGGGTCTGGCGGCTTACCTAACGACCAGGGCGTGGGTAATCAGCAAGAGGCGGGCGGGTTTGGTCCGCGTCCAGTATCTCGACGATGGCGGCAATGGTTCCCGCTTCGGTTCCACCGGGGGTGCAGTGGGGGCACCACGCCGGGTCTGACGAGATGCCGCAAGCGCGTCCGTCAGAGATGTCTTCGTCGTGACTCTCTTTCGCGTACTCCCAGTTGACCTCTCCGATGAGTAGGTCATAGGACTCCCGAGCGACGGAGCCGTGGTTGCCCATTGCGAAGTCTTCGTGTTCGTCGTCAAGGATGTCCCAACCGTTAGCGAGGGCGTACCGGGCAGCGGCGAGGTCTGCGGGCGTTGTGGTGGCCATCGAGCGAGCGTAGGGGTGACCCGGCAGGCAGGTGTTCGCCGGGGCGCGGACGAAAGTGTGTCCCCCGCCCTGCGCTCACACTTTGAGGATGACACGTCTGACCCGTCCACCAGTTTGGACAGGTCACCGGGGTCGGAGGTCAACACCACCGGGGGGACTCGTCGTCTCCGGTCAGTAGGGGCCACCGTGCGGCAGAGACTGCGGCGGACCCGGCGACTCCCCTGTGCGTCAGGCTGAGGTGAGACACCACTTCTGAGTTCGATCCCTCTGCACGGGGCGAGAGGCGAGACACCTGATGACGATGACCACTGCTGACGCCGCCCGGCTTGATGATGGGGTGGTGAGCCCAAGAGCTGAT
>NZ_DATLWX010000012.1:0-1570 GCF_035576065.1 Nocardioides sp. | reverse complement strand
CGGGCGAACGGCACGGGACTGATCGAGCGTGACATCGCTGAGGAGTACCGGGCGATGTCGATGGGCGGCAACGATGACGGCTTCCGCCGTGCGTATCTGAACCAGTGGGCCCGGCCGCAGTCCGCTACCGCCATCGACCCGACCTCCTGGGCCAACCTGCACGGCTCGACCCCACCGAAGGCCACCCCTACCTTCGCCCTCGACGTCGCCCCAGATCATTCGACGGCGACGATCGCGGCGGCGTGGAGCACCCCGGACGGCTCCTGGTTGCAGCTCGCCGATCACCGGCCTGGTGTCGAGTGGGTCGCTGATCGTGCCGCCGAACTGCTCCGGACGTGGGGCGGCCGGCTGCTGGTGGAGCAGACGGGCACGGCTGCGTTCCTGTTGCCGCACCTGGTCGCCGAGGGTGTGTCCCGTCGCTTCTTCGCCGATGCCTGCTCCACTCTTGACGCCGCGGTCGTCGGTCGGTCCGTCCGGCACGGCGGGCAGGACGAACTCAAGGCCGCTGTCGCGGTCGCCCGCTGGTCGTCTTCGGGTGAGGCCGGGCAGCGGGTCCTGTCCCGGAAGGACCCGCGGATCTCCCCGCTGATCGCCGCGGCGCTCGCCCTGCACGGCCTGAGCAGCGTTCCTACTAGCGGCGGTTGGATGGTGGGGGTCTAGTGCTGGGTCAACTAACCGACAAGATGGTGGGCGTGTGACGACCCCGACTCTCTCCCTGTCGCGGACCGACCCGAACCTGGCCGTTGTGGATGTCCTGTCGGCGAGGCTGGACAAGGCGAACATCGAATACGACCGGCTGGACCGGTACTACTCCGGGGACCAGCCGCTGGCGTTCATGTCGCCGGAGGTCGAGGCTCAGATCGGCGGCCGGCTCACTCCGCTGGTCATCAACTGGCCGGAGACGATCGTTGACTCGGTGGCTCGCCGGCTGAACCCGGAGGGCTTCCGGCTGGGGCAGGGCGCGACGGCTGACGACGAGCTGTGGCGCATCTTCACCGCGAACGACCTCGACGAGGAGTCCCCGCTCGGGCTGGTGGACATGCTCGTGCACGGGGTCACCTACCTGTCGGTATGGGGCAACGACGACGACCCGCTGACACCTCGCATGGCGTTCGAGTCCGCGCATCAGGTGACGGTCGATTACGAGCCGGGTGGACGGGCGGTCCGGTCGGCGTTGAAGCGCTGGCAGGACGGCGCGACGAGTTACGCGACGTACTACACCCGCGACGAGGTGATCCGCTACGCCGCCCGCACGACGGCGCTCGGTGTGCGACCGCGGTACGAGATCGATCAGGTGCTGGCGAATCCGCTGCGGGCCGTTCCGATCGTCCCGATGGTCAACAAGGGCCGGCTGCTGAACCGCTCCGGCCGGTCCGAGTTGGCCTCGATCGCGCCGATAGCGGACGGGATCAACAAGCTCGCCACCGATCTCCTGGTCACGGCCGAGTTCTACACGACCCCCCGCCGCTGGGCGACGGGTATGCAGATGCCCTCCGGCAGCGGCGACATGGCGCGGCTTCAGGCTGAGGTCAAGGCGTACTGGGACGAAGCATCGAAGGAAAAGACGTGG